>NZ_BMMU01000009.1 GCF_014646095.1 Streptomyces lacrimifluminis
CACCAACCTGGCGAATCGAAACCGGCGAATCAGACAGAACGACCTGAACATTGATCAGATGCCCTCTTAGGGCACGCGAAGGGCATGCAGCCCTCAAATTGGACTAGACAAGAAACAAACCCCAGGTCGCTGACCTGGGGTTTCATCGTGGAGCGGGTGACGAGAATCGAACTCGCACTCTCAGCTTGGGAAGCTACGGCGCTTGGGCGGCCGAATAGCTTCTGACCTGGGCATATATAGCCGAGCGCGGCGCCCGAAGGTGCAGGATCGCACCGCTGTTGACCGTGGTTGACCGGCCTTACGGGCACGCTATGGGCACGCCGTCCGATCGGAGTCGCCGGGAGCCCCTCCCAGTGGCTGAGGAGTTGCCGAGCCCTGGAAGCGAGCGCTGGGCGGAAGGGCGCCATTGCAGGAGCGCACGGAGGAGGGTTCAGCGGCGGCCGAACAACTCGGGCTGGAGAGGGGTCGGAGAGGCTCCAGCGATGCGGGCCTGCTCGGGGTGAACACAGCCGAGGCGGAAGAGCGGGCCGACTTCAGGGAGGGGGGTCGAGAGGAGGTGTCGGTCATCCGGTCAGGCCGCAGTGGCGGGGCGTGGAGTGCCGTGGAAGACCTGGCTGGTGTGCCAGGCGCGGTGGTCGGCTGCGACAGGGTGTGCGCCTGGCTGTGGGCCGATGAGCGGACGGCCGGCGAGGGCGACGACGTGCTCGCGGGCGGCGGGGCTGTGGCCGACGAAGTGCTGGGAGACGAGTATGCGGTGGCCGTCGTCGACTCCGAGGACGCCCTTGTCGAAGAGCTTGTGGTGGAGCGAGCAGAGGCACAGCCCGTTGTCGACGTCGTCCGGTCCGTCGAAGGCCCACCAGCGTACGTGTGCGGCTTCCAGCCCGACCGGGACCGTGCCGATCCTGCCGTCGTAACCGCAGAAGGCGCACCGGTACTCGTAGGCGGTGAGGACCAGTTCGCGCATGCGCCGGTCCCGCTGTCTGCGGGCGGGCACGAGGTGCCCGGTCTCCGCGGGCTCCAGTTCCAGGCCGACGGCTTCGCACAACTCGCTGTGGAGCGAGGGCGGGAAGTGCAGGTCGAGCAGTAACCGCGCCATCCGTCCCAGCAGTTCGGGTTCGCCGCGCAGGGCGGTTCGGAGTTCCGGTGCGAGCCGGCCGGTGGCGCCCGTCTCCCGGAGGACCCGCACGCCGGTCCCGGGGCTGCCGTGCCCGTGGTCGGTACGCACTTCCCACACGCCGTCGCTGACGAGGTGGTGGAAGGGGTAGGCGGGCGTTGTCCTGTTGGGCGGGCCGTACTCGGTCAGCAGACTTTGCAGGTCCTTCTCCACCGCGCTGTAGCGGAGTTCGCTGTCGGCGTCCTGCTGGAAACGGCCGAGGGCGTGCAGGAGCAACAGCGGCTTGTGCGGGGCGCGCGTTCCGCCGCTGGTCCACTGCCTGAGCTTCGCGATCCGCCCGAGCCAGTCCATGGCCGGTGATCGTAGTGAGGTTTTGAGCTGAGTGTGTCGGAGTCCCGATCGAGCGTCGCTGGAGCACGTGGGCCGAGGACGCGGCAGGGGAGGAGGCCAAGCCGGTGTGCTCCTTATAGATATCGGGGATCGTCGCGGGACTTCATGGCAGGAACGGCGCTCGATTCTGAGGAATCACCTATCAGGGGAAATCAGCTGATGGGCTGTCAGGCACGCTGCTAGCGTCACGATCGTCACGTGGGCACTCAAATGCCCCTCCCGCCTCAAGCGCACAGGACGACCGTGAAGATCAAACGCGTTCGCATCGAGAACTTCTGCTGCCTGCACAAGGTGGACGTGTCCTTCGAAGACATCACCTCCTTCATCGGGCCGACCGGGGTCGGCAAGTCCACCGTGCTGCGTGCGCTCGACTGGTTCTTCAACGGAGAGAAGGGTGTCGCCCTCAGCGACGACGACATCCACTCGGCGGCCGAGGGCGGCCGAATCTCCGTGGAGGTGGAGTTCGACGGACTCACCGATCACGATCGCCAGACTCTCGGGCGGTACGCGCCCGACGGCGTCGCGAGCGTGAGCATCTGGCGTACCTGGCAGAACGGCGAGGACAAGATCACGGGCAAGGCGCTCGCGTACGGGCCGTTCGAGGAGGTGCGCAAGAACGAGAAGGCCATGGAACTGCGGCGTGCCTATGACCAGTTGAGGGAGAGCGATACGAGCCTGGGGCTGTCGGCCGCCGGGACCAAGGACAAGGTCCTGGAGGCGATGCGCACGTGGGAGTTGGCCAATCGCGACCGTCTCACCGAGGCCGAGGTCGAGGACACGCACTTCTTCGGCTTCGCCGGGCAGAGCAGGCTCGCCCAGCTGATCGACTTCGTGTTCGTCTCCGCTGATCTGCGGGCGTACGAGGAGGCCGACGATCAGAAGGCGACCGCGCTCGGCCGCATCCTCGACCATGCCGTGGACCGCTCACAGGCCAACGAGCAGCTCGGCGAGATCGAGGAGAACGCTCATCTGGCCCGACAGGAAGTGCACAGCAAGGTGTACGGCCCCGTGCTGGACGAAGTGTCGGCCGCGCTCTCGGCGGAGGTCGCCAAGTTCACCACCGGACGCGAGGTGGTCGTGACCCCCACGGTGCAGGCGCCGAGGCCCGCCCGAACCACCTTCCAGGTGAGCATCCGGGACGGCGCTGCCCATACCTCGGTGCACCGGCAAGGGCACGGCTTCCAGCGCGCCCTGATCATCGCGGCGCTGAAGTACCTCGCCGACCGCAGGCGCTCGGCCGACGGCATGCGGACGCTGTGCCTGGCCATCGAGGAGCCCGAGCTTTTCCAGCACCCGCCTCAGGCGCGGACCTTCGCGAAGGTGCTCCGCGAACTGGTCGCCACCTCGCCGCAGGCGCGTACTCAGGTCATGTACGCCACCCACAACCCGGTCTTCATCGACCCGAAGGGGTATCACCAGATTCGGCGCCTGGGCCGCGCTGCCGGCGAGGGACACCCCGTCACCGAAGTGTGGCAGGCCACGGAGGAGGACCTGTGCGGGGCCTTGGACGGCCTCGTCGACAAGAAGGTGATCAGGAGCAGGACCGAGGGCACGCTGAGCGGCGCGCTGGCGGAGGGCTTCTTCGCCCATGCCGTGGTGCTGGTCGAGGGGCGCGGGGACGAGGGAGTGATCACCGGTTGCGCGGACCG
Organism: Streptomyces lacrimifluminis; assembly: GCF_014646095.1. Taxonomy (GTDB): domain Bacteria; phylum Actinomycetota; class Actinomycetes; order Streptomycetales; family Streptomycetaceae; genus Streptomyces; species Streptomyces lacrimifluminis. Next base: position 3,154 of record NZ_BMMU01000009.1, read on the forward strand.
GTCGGGGATCAACCTGGGGGCGGAGGGCATCAGCGTCATCGAGGTCCACGGCAAGGACAACCTCATGATCTCTGACGCACTCTTCAGCGCCCTGGGCGTGCCCTGCTACGTCGTGTTCGACGGCGACGCCGGCATGGAGGAGCGCAAGCGGGCGTCGGTGCAACACCTCATCCCGCAGCAGCGGCAGGACAAGGAGCAGGAGTTCGAGCGCCAGGCACGGAACAACCGGACCAAGAACGCTAACCTTCTGCAGTACCTGGGTACGACGCCCAATCCCCAGCCTGCCGACGACTCGACCGGCCGCTACACCGTGTTCGAGGACACCCTGGAGACCCACCTCGACCAGCACTGGCCGACCTGGGAGGAGCGCAGGCGGGAACTCGTTCGTGCCGGCGAGGGCGTCGACGGGAAGAACGCGGCGACGTATCTGGAGACGACCCGAACGGTCGTTACGGAGCCCTCGTTCTTGCTGCACGCCCTGCTGGAGAACGTCCGTACGCTGACCGGGCGACGGTAGCCAGCCGGCTCCCTCACGCGGGCTCGCGGTTCCAGGCCGGCCACAGACCCGACGCGGTGGCGGGGTGCCGACTTGGCCGTACTGGCGACGGAGGCCACCTGTAGCCAAAGCTGCAAGCACAGCAGGTGAGGACCCGGCGGGAGCCTTTCGTCTGACGCGGTCGGCTGCCGGGCTACGAGATTCAACCCGTGAGGGGTTGCCCCCAACACGCTTGCCAAGTCTTCGCCTGGGGGTTCGGTGGGGAACGGGGGCGTTCTGACCTGGGGTGGAAGGGGTGGTGGTGAGGGTTTCGGAAGGCGCTGGACGGGGGCGAAAGAGACCAGAACTGAGACCCAGCTCTTCCGGATCCTGCTGGTCAGAAGCGTCCTCGTGCACCAGGTTGTCAGCGTGGCCGTGCGGCTCTCACGACGTCCGATGCCGTGCGCAGGCGCCTCAGAGCGCAGGCCGTCACGGTGGCGGCCCCGAACACGTAAACAACCACGGGTGGTCTCGCCCCGTAGATCCTCGTCCGTTACTGTTCCACAGCGGTCCGGTTGCCCTGAAACGGGCACACTGGAATGGGGCCTGGGGAGAGGAGGTGGATCATGGCGGACGTTGACGCCTTGATCAATGCCTTCCTTGACGAGGACACCCGCTTCTCGGTGCCGCTGTACACCCAGGAAGCTGCGGCGAGGTACTTGCACACTCCTGCATCCACATTTCGATCGTGGGCGCGCGGCTACCACAACCACTTCCCGAATCGCCCGGACGTCGTCGGAGACCCGCTGATCACCTCTTCGGGGGATCCGCGACGGGGCGCATCCATCCCCTTCATCGGGCTTGCCGAGGGCATGTTCCTGTCGGCATTGCGGGCAGCAAACGTGCCCATGCAGAAGATCCGCCCTGCCCTGGAGCTGGTCAGCGACCAGCTCGGTGTGGAGCACGCGTTGGCGTCCAAGCGCCTGTATACCGATGGCGCGGAGCTGCTCTACGAAGTCAGTGACCATCTGGACGGCGACGAACGCATCGAGCCTCGCAAGGTCATTGTGCTGCGCAATGGGCAGTACGTTTTCCGCGAGGTCGTCGAGCGCTACATGAAGCAGATCAGCTACGACTCCGACGGCGTAGCCGGCTATGCCAACCGGGTACTACTGCCTGGTTGGGAGGTCGCGGAGATCGCGGTGAAACCGGCGGTCAACTTCGGGCAGCCCTACTTCGTCCACAACGGCACTCCGCTGTCGTTGATCGAGGACGCGCTCAGAGAAGGCGTTCCTTGCGACGAGGTGGCCGCCGGGCACGGACTGCCCGATGACCAGGTCGCCGAGGTCGATTACTACCTCCGCATCGCCGTATGAGCGGTCTGCCGCCGCTCAGGCTCTTCCTGGACCGCAGCACCAACGGCGACGACTTCGTCAAGGGTATGAAGGACCTGTGTCCCGACACTGTGTCCATCGGTGAGAAGTACGGCGTTAAAGCTGCCGAAGACGTGCAGGACACCGTGTGGCTGGCCGAAGCCGCACGGGAAGAGCGGATCTGCGTCGGAGCCGACAAGAAGATCCTCTCCGGCTCGCGTCCTTTGGAGATCGCTGCGGTTCTGAAGCACCGAGTCCGCTACCTGGTGTACGCCAACAACAACCTGCGCACTGTCGATCAGCTCAGGCTCTTCAACAGCCTTCTGCCCGACATCCGGGAACTGACAGGTACGTCTGGCCCCTGGGCCTACACCATGGCTCAGCATGGGCTGAACCTCATACCTCGTGAGGAATTGGAACAGCGCCTCATCCGTGCCGCCCAGCGCATGGGCATACACCCTGGTTAAGACCTCGTGTCGGCGAAGGACGCTGGGAAGTCGGGGGCATGGCGGTCGGTGGGGCAGGTGCCCGCGGTCGAGGCGGTACGTTGACCGGAGTCACAATTGGCTGATGCCGGATAAGCCCCAAGCTCGGCCGAGGCTTTTCCGGGAACGGAAGTGCCAGGCCAGGTCGGTTGGCTGTTTCTTTCCGACGAATGGTCGGGAAAAGCACAACTCGGTGAGGGTTACGATGACTTGACAGCCTATCGCTTGTCAGGAGTTGATCACCGTGAAAACGTACCTGGTCGGTTCGCGCGCAAGTAATCTGGCTAAGGTGCAGGTTCGTGAATACCTTGCTCCACTTCGCGATCGATTTTCGGGCGTTACATTCACACACCGAGTGATCCTTGAAGGCGGCGACAAGGATCGAAAGTCTCGGCTTTCCGCTGTCTCAGCGATCAGCGGTGGCAGCGCCTTCAGTTCTGAGCAGGAAGCGGCGCTGAGCAGGGGAGACGTGGACGTAGTCATCCATTCTCTGAAGGATCTGCCGACTGCGAACCCGCCTGGGCTGACTCTTCTGCCGCCCCCTGGCCGTGAGGATGTGCGGGATGCTTTGTGCGGCTCCACTCTGTCCGGTCTCCGAAAGGGTGCCCGGGTAGGAACTGGCGCCCCTCGGCGCATTGCTCAACTCCTGGCCGTCCGCCCAGATCTCGAAATCGTGCCGATCAGGGGTAATGTGCCGCCCCGCCTGAAGAAGATTGAGACGATGGGCCTTGATGCGGTCGTCTTGGCGGCGGCAGGACTTCGCCGCTTGGGCCTCGATGACGCAATTGGCGAATTGCTGCCCTTGGGCCAATTTCCGCCCTCGCCCGGACAAGGAGCCCTCGGAGTTCAGGTCCGAGAAGACAGTCCTGAACTCCAAGCGACCCTTTCCAGCGTGGGAGATACGGCCGTCGATGCCCACGTGCGGGCGGAGCGGGCCCTGCTCGCCGAGCTGCACGGTGGCTGCAGCGTCCCGGTGGGGGCGTACGCGCAGACACGGCCGGACGGCTCCCTGTCGCTGTTCGCCCAGGTCACCTCGCTGGACGGTGCCTGGCGGATCGAGGGCACCCTTTCCGGCCCGATGGGCGAGCCGGAGAAGCTCGGTGCGGCCCTGGCTGCTGAGCTGATCGACCAGGGCGCGCGCTCCATCCTTGACGCGATTCGGGGCGAGTCCGCGGTCAGTCGTTGAGGTGGCGGGCGATGTCTAGCGCCGCGTACGTGATGCTGGCCTCCGCGCCGGCCCGCTTGAGCATGGTGAAGAGTTCCACCAGCCGGCGCACGTCCCGCTTGCCGGTCGCGGAGTCCACATGTGAGAGCGTCGTGTACTCGCCCGAGACCGAGAACGGGAAGAGCGGCGCCAGGGTGCGCTTTCTCAGCTCGGTGAGGACGTCGGCGCTGAACATCGCGGGTTCGAGCAGGAGCATGTCCGCGCCGTCGCCGACGAGTTGAAGGGCGGTGTCGATGAACTGCTCGGGCTTGCCGGGGTTGATCTGGAACTCGCGGTCGGAGCCGGCCTGCGGGGTGGCGCCCATCGTGAGCCGGAAGCCGTCGTAGAGGCTGCTCCAGAAGATGACGTGCGGCATGATCGACACGCTCTCGTGCCCGGACGCGTTCAGCGCCTCGCGGGCACCTTTGCTGGTCCCGACGACCATGGAGGCAGGGCCCACGATGTCGGCTCCCGCCGCCGCGTGCGCGACAGCCTGCCGGGAAGTCACGTCGGTGGTGGCGGCGATGTCCGGGCGCCCGTGCCGGTCGGTGACGTAGCAGAAGCCGGTGTCGGTGTACGAGCAGAGGCAGGTCTCCGTCATGACGGCGATCTCGGGTTCCGCGTCCTTCGCCGCCCGCACCGCGCGGGCCATGAGGGCGTCCGGTACGACGGAGAACTCCCCGGCGCCGTCGCGCTGCGTGGACTCGGCGAAGACCTTGACGGACCGGATACCGAGTTGCCGGGCTTCGCGCATCGCGGCGGGAATCTGGCCGACCGTGAGGGTGGGCATGGGACGGTCTGCCTCCTCCTCAGTGATCAGTAACACCAGGGACAGGTCGGCCGGGTCGAGCGGAGGGCCTTCGAGGAAGCGGCGAACCGCCGGACGACTGCGGAGCGGGCTCGTGGCTCCATGGGTTCGGGCAGGTGGCGCGGTGACGCTCATCAGTCCCTCACATTCGTCGGGTGGCGCAATGGGCCCGCCGGCAGGCACAGGGAGATCTGCGGACTGGTGCCTGCCGACGGGGGCTGTGTGGGGCCAGGCGCTCGGGCCTACGTCTGTCCCCGGCGCTTGATGTCCGCGAGCTTGGCTGCGGCGTCCTCCGCAACGTCCGTGCCGACCTGACGAGCGGCTGGGGGAAGCCCTTCGTCCCTGGCGACGCCGATCCCGGTGCCTATCGCGCCGATGAGGTCGAACAGTTCGTCGTCGTCTTGTTCGTGGTTCGCCAAGGTGCCTCTCTTCTCGTGACGGGTGGTGACCCCGTCCCTGCCGTGACCTGTCCTGCTGAGGTCGGGGGAGCCTCTGGTTGGAACGGCAGGGACGGGGGCTGAGGGCCCGCCCAGGGCGCGGCTGTTCTCCTACGCGACATGGGCGGGCGGTCTGTCGAGTGGCGCGCTGGTGGGCCACTGGCCAATGGGGCGAGGCTGCGTAGGTACGGGGCTGGGAGCGTTCTGCCGGCGGACGGCTCGCTCGCTCATCGTGTGGTGGAGCTGTTCGAGCCTGAACACGCACCGCTGGCAGGCGGAGAGCGGGAAGGTCCTTCCTGCCACCGTGATTTCGCCGATCTCTGCCACAGGAACGCCGGTCTGCTCGCACCTGAAACAGCTCCCGCCCTGCCAGCCGAAGCGGCCCCACAGCTCAGCCGGCTTCAGTCCCATTCCGGTTCCTCCTCCGGGAGGTGGGGCAGAGGGGTTCCGCCGACGACGGGCACGAAGCGCACCGGCCGGGCGTGCCAGACGAACGTGTACGGCCCGGCCGAGAGAGGGAGCGTGAACTCCTCGCCGTTCTTCAGCGCCTCGGCGGGCGCCCGCCATCCGTCGGACAGCCAGTCCCAGACGTAGCCGACCAGCGAGGCGTTGACGGCCGAGGCGATGACGCGCATCTGGATGCGAGCCCAGCGGATCGCGCGGTCCGGAGTGGGCATGGTCGCGACCGCGAGTTGCCTGCCGTCCTCCTGGCGCCACTCGCACCAGAACCCCGATTTGGGTACCACCGGTTCCGGGACGGCGATCGTGCACCACGTGCGGGTGCCGTCCTCGCTGGTACCCCAGTCCTCGGCGAGGGCTTCGACGATCAACATGCCCCGGCCGCTCTCCTCGTCGTCGGTCGGGCTCTTCACCTGAGGGCAGCCCGGAGTTCCGTCGGCCACTTCGATACGGACCTCGCCTCGCCAGTACGAGAGGGAGAAGCTGATGTCGTCCGTGTCGCCGTACCGGATGGCGTTGGTGACCAGCTCGCTGATGAGCAGGCTGGCCGTGTCGATGCAGGAACCGATGCCCCACAGCCGGAAATGGGCGGCACTGATCCGGCGTAGTTGCCGCACCCGCTGTGGCACGCGGGTGCATGAGATGACGAAGCGAGCGGGCTGGTCCATGTCTCTCCCCGGACCGTGTACGTGCGGAACCCTTCCGTGTGGCGGAACAGCGCCGGCTATGCCGCCGGAAGTGCTCCGTAATCTCCCGCGCGTCGCTTCGGGAGCGGTTGCACTCTGCAGGGCAAGGGCCATCGCTGTCCTCCGCACGTCACGGGCAGGAAGGTTGCTCCCGGCACGGCACCCTCGGGCGCGTTCGCCGGCTTCCCCTGGTTGCTCGGGTTTCGAGACGACCGTAGGACGGTCGTCTCTCAACTCCCAAGAAGATTGCGCAAGTTTGCAGCAAGTCGATTGACGGCGCTGAATGTCTCGCAGACTATCGAGGTGTCGCGCAAATCGGCGCAAGGCAGCGGACGGGAGAGCAGCCGTGAAGCTACGGTTCCTTGGTAAGAACTCCACCCCCGGAGACAGCCCCACCCTGTACGCCAGTGACCAGGACAGCTACGTCATCCAAGGCTGGAAGGTGTTCGCGAACGACTTGCTCATGCAACTCGACGTGCCCGAAGGCCAGACGGTGATCGAGGTGCCGCCGGAGCTGTTCGAGCACCTGGCGAAGGACGGACACACGACCGGCGAGATCAAGAGCTTCACCGCCCCGATCATGCTCGTCACGGAACAGGACACCTGCATCCTGCAAGGCCCGGAGATGACCGATCCCGAGGCTCTGAGTCAGATGCGGATGCCCGACTATGAGACCTGCATCGAGGTCCCCAAGTCCTCGATCACGGCCCTACTGGAGGAGAACAGTGGACCTGATCACCCCAGCCCAGCGTGACGAGCTGTTCAACAGCTTCGAACGCGACGCCTTCCACCTGGAGCTGAGGGACGACTACGGGTCTCCCGTCGAGGACACCCCCTACGCGCGGTGGCAGCGGGGCGAGCCGGATGACTACGCGTGGCTCAACCCCTGGATGACGCTCATGAAGCGCGTCTCGGACGAGGGCAAGACCGTCCGGCGCGTCCGTGTCGTCACCGAGCCGCACTCCCCGTACGTCGGCTGGGAGCACTCGTTGACCCACCTCAATCTGGAGGCCGGCGAGGACATCCGGTGGCTTCCGCGGCACCGGATGCCGCAGGGCGTCACGTTCCCGGTCGACGGTAACGACTGGTGGCTGTACGACGACCGTCTCCTCGCCGTCGGCCACTTCGACCCGGAGGGACGGGTACTGGGGTCGGAAATCGTCGAGGACCCGGACACCGTGGCCGCGTGCGTCCGCGTGCGTGACCTGCTCTGGGCCGCCGCCATCCCCCACGCCGAGTACAAGCCCTGACCCATCAGTGAATAACCAAGCTCAAGAAGCACGCGAGGCACTGGGTGCCCGGCTGCGCGGATTCCGGAAGGATGCCGGATTCGCGAGCGGCCGGGCATTCGCCGTGGCCACCGGCTGGGCCGAGTCGAAGGTCTCCCGGCTGGAGAACGGCAAGCAGAACCCCAGCGAAGACGACATCCGCGTCTGGTGCATCAAGACCGAACGGCAAGAGCACGCCGAGGACTTGATAGCCACGGTGCGCCACATCGACGAGCTGTGGCTTGAGTGGCGCCGACAACTCCAGACGGGGGCGGAACGACGCCAGCGCAAGGCCCTGCCGGTCTACGCCAAGACCAAGGTCTTCCGCATCTGGCACCCGACACTCATGTGGGGAACGCTCCAGACCGCGGAGTACGCGGCCGAGACCTTCAGACAGGTCGTCGACTACTACGAGATCCCCGACGACGCGGAAGCCGCCACCGCCAAGCGCCTCGAACGCCAGCAATACCTGTACCAGGGCAACCGGATCTTCAACGTGGTCCTCGGCGAGCAGGCCCTCTACACCAACTTCGGCGGCCCGGACGTGATGAAAGGCCAGCTCGACCGCCTGCTAGCAGTGATGAGGCTCCCCCGGCTGAGCCTGGGCATCATCCCCCGATCCGCACCCATCGGCATCTGGCCCGGAAACTCCTTCTCGATGTTCGACGACAAGCTCGTCCTCGTCGAGACCTACTCGGCGGAGTTCTCCATCACCCAGCCCCGCGAAATCGAGCTGTACACCAAGGCGTTCGCCCTCTTGAAACAGTCAGCGGTCTATGGGACAGCGGTCCGAGACCTCATCCTCACAGCCATTCATCATTTCGATCAGATGCCGAACGACTAGGAGAGCAACATGCAGCCCACGACCCCGAACTGGCGTACCAGCTCCTACACAGGGACAGAGAACTGCATTGAAGTGGCCGACAACGACCCGACGAAGGTGATGGTTCGGGACACCAAGGCGCGCGATCGGGGACCCGTAGCCGTCCAGCGAGACAGTTGGACGGCATTCGTCGGGTACGCCAGGCAGCGGTAGCGCTGTGCGGCTCTCGGAGGCGAGAGCCATGGCTTGTGCGGCTCGTCCCGGTGGATGGGGCCGTGCGGGTCCTCGCATTGCACGGTGTCGCCCGCTCCTTCGCCGGGCAGGGCGAGTTGCAGCACCTCTTCCTGGGTGTGGTCGACCTGGAGCGTGGTGTGGGTGATGCCGTAGTCGTGCTGGAGGAGTTCCTCCGGGTCGCGGCGGACGGCGTGGCAGTCGCCGCCAGGCTTGACCAGGACGTGCGCGGAGAGGGCGGACTGGCCGGAGGTGATCTGCCAGACATGCCTCAGTTTTGATCCGCCGTCAGAGGGTCACGATTACCCGTCGCCGACATCGATCAGTGTTGCCGTGGCGGGGTTCGCCGCGTCGGTGGCTGTCCTGCTCCGTGGTCCCGGCGAACGCCAGGCGAACGTTTGTCCACCAGCCGTCGGCGGTACGGCGAATGCGCCCGGCGTACACGCCTCCGCCTCGTACCGTGTGCGGACGCGTGTACGACGTGCGAGGTGCGGGGGCCAACTCGTGGAGTGGTTTAACGCCGAGAACCTGGTGGCGGTGGGCACGGCGGTGCTCGGTCTCGCGGCCTCCGTCGCCGTTGTCTGGTACGAGCGCCGGGTGCCGCGCCGCAAGAGCATCGGCTTCCGCGTTCAGCTGGACACCTCGATAGGCAGCCACGCCCGTAACGGCAGACGGGCCAACGTGCGGCTCGGCCTGTTCAACGACTTCTCCGACCTGGCCGATGCCACCCTCGTCCTGCTGCGGATCGAGAACGACGGTGCTCAGAGCATCGCCGGGGACGACTACACCAGCCGTGGCGTTCACGGCCTCACGGCGGTCTTCACCGGCCGCACGATCCTCGGCATCGCGGTCACCCAGCCCGCCGACGCCGGGCACCTGATGGACCACTTCACCCCGGCCGCGGGCCTGCGCTACGACGGCGACACCCTGTACCTCCCGAAGGTTCCGCTCAACCAGGGCAAGCACTTCAAAGTGCTGGCCCTGCTGACCGGTGGCGGGGTCGGCGACGATGTCGAGGTGACCGGCGGCATCCGGGACGGCGACGTGAAGCGCAACCAGAGCACGACCGTCGACGACAAGCCGCCCCTCTTCAGCCGGCCGGCACGAGTGATCACGGTGCTGTTCACCGTGTGCGTCATCACGCTCGCCTCGATCATCGTCATCCGCAACAACGACGCACCGACGCCCATCGGCTGCGCCACGGGAACCCTGACCGTCACCGGATCCACGGCCTTCGCCCCGGCGGCGGAGAAACTGGCGGAGAGCTACGAAACGGCCTGCCCCGGCTCGGACGTCACCGTGGAGACGCACGGCAGCACCGCCGGGATCCGGGCGCTGGACGCGGCGGGCGCCAAGGCGGCCTCGTCCGGAGGATCCCCGTCCGTCATCGCCTTCTCCGACGGACCCAAGCCGAACGGCTACGCGGAGCTCCGCGAGAACCCCGTCGCGGTCTCCGTCTTCACCCTGGTGGTGAACGACCGGGTCGCGGTGCGGGATCTGAGCCTGGCCGAGGTGCGGAGGATCTACCAGGGCGAGATCCGCAACTGGGAGGTCGTGGGCGGCCCGGACCTGCCCATCCTCCTGGTCAGCCGCGACGCCAACTCCGGCACCCGTGAGGTCTTCCAGCGCCAGGTTCTGAAGAGGAACGAGCCCGCCAACTCCTCCCGGGACTGCCGTACCAAGGACGACTCCGATGCCACGGTCATCCGCTGCGAACTAGACAGCACGGCACAGGTGCTGAGCACGGTGGCCCGGCTGTCCGGCGCGATCGGCTACAGCGAACCGCGTTCCGCCTCGGCCACGAAGGGTTTGCACGCGCTGCGCATCGACGGGCAGGCGGCTTCCATCGAAACCGTCGACACCAGCGGCTACCCCTACCGGGAGATCGAGTACGCCTACACCTACGGCCGACCACCCGCCGACTCGCTCGCCGTGAGCTTCGTCAACTACGTGACCCGCGGCGCCGGGCAGGACGTCGTACGCGACCAGGGGCACTTCCCGTGTCTCAGCCCGGAGGGCCTGCGACTCTGCGCCGCGCAGTGACTTGAGGACGGCTCTGCCCGGGAGGTCGAGGGACCGCCCGGGCAGGAGGAGGGACGGGAGCGGCCTAGCGGCGCTTCTCCTTCCACACCGTCACTACCGACGGCCGCGGAATGCTGCCCGGCCCGTCGGGCCACCGCGAGCCCGGGTTCTCGGCCGTGGCGCCGTCGGTCTCGCCCGGGTGCTGGGGGGCGATCAGGATGCGGTCCTCGGTGATGATCGGGCCGCAGCACTCGGCGCCCTTGGGCATGGTCATGAACTGCTGCACGTGCCCGCGCTCGGAGCCCTTGACCGGCACCGCGAACAGGCCGTCGTTGAAGCCCAGAGCGGCCCCGTCGGTGGCGATCCACAGGTTGCCGTGCGGGTCGAAGGCCACGTTGTCGGGGCAGGAGATCGGGCTGACCTTCGACTTGTCGAAGCCGGCGAAATACGTCGAGGGGTCCTCGGGGTCGCCGCAGACCAGCATCAAGCGCCAGCTGAAGGACTTCGAGGACGCGTCTCCGCGCCGCTCCTCCAGCTCCAGGATGTGACCGTGCTTGTTGCCGTTGCGGGGGTTGGCCTCGTCGGGGCCAGCCTTGCCGGTGGCGCCGCGGTCCTTGTTGTTGGTCAGGGCGACGTACACGCGGCCGGTGGTCGGATGGGGCTCGACGTCCTCGGGGCGGTCCATCTTCGTCGCGCCCACCTTGTCGGCGGCCAGGCGCGTGAAGACGTACACCTCCGCGGCGGTCATCCCGGGCACGTGGGACACCGAGCCCGACGCGAGCGGGATCCATTCGCCGCTGCCGTCGAACTCCCCGTCGCTCGGGAGCTTTCCGGTGCCGTCGATCTCCGCGGCCGGGCTGTCGCCGGTGAACTTGGCGACATACAGGGTGCCTTCGTCGAGCAGCCCCATGTTGTGTTCGCGGGCGGCGCGGCTGCTGCCCTTCTTGTAGGCGTGCTTGGAGACGTACTTGTAGAGGTAGTCAAAGCGTTCGTCGTCGCCCATGTACAGCGCGACGCGGCCGTCGGGGGTCAGGCGGGGCTCGGCGGCCTCGTGCTTGAAGCGGCCCAGCGCGGTGCGCTTGCGCGGGGTTGAGGTGGGGTCGTACGGGTCGATCTCGACGATCCAGCCGTGCCGGTTGGGCTCGTTGGGCTCCTTGCCGATGTCGAAGCGGTCGTCGAAGAGCTCCCACTTGCGCTGGCTGGCCCCGGTCGGCAGGCCGTAGCGGGCCAGGCGTGCCTTCGTGACCGGGTCGGTGACGGCGGCGGCGTTGGCGAAGTACTGGTTGAAGTTCTCCTCGCCCGACAGGACGGTTCCCCACGGGGTGGTGCCGCCGCCGCAGTTGTTCAGGGTGCCCAGGACCGTGCGGCCGGCCGGGTCGGCGGTCGTTTTGAGGAGGTCGCTGCCTGCCGCCGGGCCGGTGAAGCGGATGGGGGTGGTGGCGGTGACGCGGCGGTTCAGCGGGTCGCCGACCACCGGCCACAGACGGCCGGTGCAGTCGTCGGCGCGGACCAGCAGGACCGTCAGGCCGTGTGCCGCCCAGGCGATCTCGACCTGTTCGCGGGTCGGAGCGGCCGGCACGTAGCCGTAGAACATGATCTCTTCGTTGGTGTACTCGTGGTTGACCACGAGCAGCTGGTGGCCGCGGCGGGGTGCGTCCAGCAGGGCCATGTAGTCGGCGTTGTAGCCGAACTGCCGTGCCTGCGCCTTCGCGCTCTGGGCGCGGGCGTCGAAGCGCGGGGCACCGGCGAGGATCGGGTCGCCCCAGCGGATGACGACCTGCTGGGCGTAGCCGGCGGGGATCGTCACGGCGTCCGCCGTGTTCGGCGCCACCGGCTCGAAGTCCAGGCCGCGCGGGGGGCGTCCGCCCGAGGCCGACGTGGCCGGCGCGGCGGCGGCGGGCGATGTCGCGAGCGTGGCGCCGCCGGCGGCCAGGGCCACGACGGCGCTGCCTTTCAGGACGCCTCTGCGGGAGAGGGCCTGTTGCACGATGTCACCGAAGTACGTGTTGAGCGAGCGGTTGGGCGCGTCGTGGGAGCAGGCATCGCCGCAGCGGTACCGACAGGTCAGCGCGGACCGGGCGGTGTTGTGGCCGACGGGCAGCAGGGGCAGGGCGGTGGGTCGGCCTGTTCGGGCGCCGGGCTGATCGGGCACGGTTCCTCCGTACGGAGAAGGACGGTTGGTTCCGGACGCCTGGGAAGATAGGCGACCGTCGATCCGTGACGCTAGGTGCAGAGGACCCGCGGTCAGGTGGCAGAACGGTGAACTCCGATCGAACTCCTGTCCCAGGAGGTGGAGCGACTTTTCCCGCACATGGGGCATCAGTGACTCAGAATGATGTGCACTTGGCGGAAAACTTGCGAAGTGGAATCTCTCCGTCACCGACACGCGACCGCCCGTCACACTGAAACATGATCGATCTATATAGATGACCCGCTATCGTTCATGCTTCTGGGGCTCTCCGTACACCCGCTGTTCATATAGCCTGGCTTCGATTCAAGTGTCCGAAACGGAGCGCACCAGCGCCCTGATCCAGACCGCCGGGGACCCGGCAGACACGAGGATCGAGAGTCGTGAACATTTCCACTTCGTTGCGCCGGGCCAAGGCTCCCCTGGCTCTGACGGCTGCTGTGATGCTTGCTGCGAGCGCGTGTGGCGGTGCCGACGCGGGTTCGGGCGACGGTGGCGGCGACAAGCTGGCCGGGAACATCAAGGTCGACGGCTCCAGCACGGTGGCTCCGCTCTCCACGGCGGCGGCCCAGCTCTTCCAGGCTCAGAACTCCGGGGTCAAGGTCACGGTCGGCACGTCCGGTACCGGTGGCGGCTTCGAGAAGTTCTGCGCCGGCGAGACGGACATCTCCGACGCGTCGCGTCCGATCAAGGACGAGGAGAAGGCTGCCTGCGAGAAGAAGGGCATCAAGTACGAGGAGTTCACGGTCGCCAACGACGGTCTGTCCGTCGTGGTGAGCAAGGACAACGACTTCGTGGAGTGCCTGACCGTCGAGCAGCTGAAGAAGATCTGGGAGCCCGGCTCCAAGGTGAACAACTGGAACCAGGTCGACTCCAAGTTCCCGGACCAGAAGCTCGAACTCTTCGGCGCCGGCACCGACTCGGGCACCTTCGACTACTTCACCGACGCCATCAACGGCGAAGAGGGCGCCTCCCGCACCGACTACAGCCCGAGCGAGGACGACAACGTCACCGTCCAGGGCGTCTCCGGCTCCAAGGGCGGCCTGGGCTACTTCGGCCTCTCCTACTACGAGGAGAACCAGGACAAGCTGAAGGCCCTGAAGATCGACGGCGGTGACGGCTGCGTCGCGCCCGACACCAAGACCGTCCAGGACGGCACGTACAAGCCGCTGTCGAGGCCGCTGTTCATCTACCCGAAGGCCACCTCGCTGGACAAGGCGGAGGTCGAGGCGTTCGTCGAGTACTACGTCGAGAACAACGCCGACATCGCCAGCAAGGCGCAGTTCGTGCCGCTCAACGCCGAGCAGGAGACGGAGCTGAAGAAGGACCTCGAAGCCCTCAAGGCCGCGCACAAGTCATGAGTTCTCCGAGTGTCGAGCGCAAGGCCGCTTCGGGAGGCCCCGGCTTCCTGAAGCGGTCCCAGCCGCGCTACGGCGAGAAGGCCATCAAGGTTCTCCTGTTGGCCGCCTCCCTGGTCTCGGTGCTGACCACCGTCGGCATCGTCATCGCCCTCATCCCGCCCGCCGGCGAGTTCTTCGGCAAGGTGAGCTTCGGCGAGTTCATCACCGGCACCAACTGGGCGCCGCTGTTCAAGCCGCCGCACTTCGGTGTCCTGCCCCTGGTCGGCGGCACGCTCATGGTCACCCTCGTCGCCCTGTTGGTGTCCGTGCCGCTGGGCCTCGGCGCGGCGATCTACCTGAGCGAGTACGCCCACCCCCGGGTCCGCACGATCTTCAAGCCGATCCTTGAGGTGCTCGCCGGCATCCCCACCGTCGTCTACGGCTTCTTCGCGCTGAAGGCCATCACCCCGCTGCTCCAGGACATCTGGCCGGCCGGCGAGGGCCCGCAGGTCTTCAACGCCCTGGCGGCCGGATTCGTCATGGGCGTCATGATCATCCCGACGATCGCCTCGCTCGCCGAGGACTCCATGAACGCTGTCCCGCGCGCTCTGCGGGACGGTGCGTTCGCCCTCGGATCGTCCCGGATGCAGGTGTCCACCCGGGTGGTCTTCCCGGCCGCGCTGTCCGGCATCGTCGCCGCCGTCGTGCTCGGCATCTCCCGGGCGCTCGGCGAGACGATGATCGTCGCTGTCGCCGCCGGCGGACGGCCCAACCTGTCCTTCAACCCGCTCGAAGGCATGCAGACCATGACCGCGTTCATCGCCGCTGCCGGTATCGGCGACCTGCCGACCGGTTCCACCGGCTACCAGACGATCTTCGCGGTGGGCGCGCTGCTGTTCGTGATGACCCTGGTGATGAACCTCGTCAGTATTCGCCTGGTCCGCAAGTACCGGGAGGTGTACGAGTGATGAGTAACGTCATGGACCGAGACGTCAGCGTGGCGGACGAGCCTGGAGCGCCCCGTCTCAAGGGCAAGGGCACCCCGTTGCGGGAGCGGTTCTTCCAGCTCAGCCTGTGGACGTCGCTCGCCGTCGGCGTGGTTTTCCTCGCCTCACTGCTCGTCTACGTCGTCGTGGAGGCGTGGCCTCGGCTCGACTCGCGGATCTGGACGAACTTCCCCGACATCATCGACCCGTCGAACGCCGGCGCCCAGTCGGCGATCATGGGCACGCTTTGGATCATCGCCTTCACCGCCGTGTACTGCCTGCCCACCGGCATCCTCGCCGCCATCTACCTGGAGGAGTACGCGGATCCCAACCGCTGGTGGAACCGCGTGATCGAGATCAACATCCAGAACCTGGCGGCCGTTCCGTCGATCGTCTACGGCATCCTCGGGCTCGGCATCATCTCCCGCGGGCTCGGCTTCGGCCAGACCGTGATGAGCGCCTCGCTCACCCTGTCCCTGCTGGTGCTGCCGACCGTGATCATCGCCTCGCGGGAGGCGATCCGCGCGGTGCCGCAGTCGATCCGCCAGGCTTCCCTGGCGCTGGGCGCGACCCAGTGGCAGACCATCTGGCGCCAGGTACTCCCGGCGGCCGTGCCCGGCATGGCGACCGGCTCGATCCTCGCCCTGTCCCGGGCCATCGGTGAGGCCGCGCCGCTGCTGCTGCTCGGCGGGCTGACCTTCATCACCTTCAACCCGACCGGCGTCGAAAGCCCCTTCACCGCGCTGCCGATCCAGATCTTCGGCTGGATCAGTCAGTCCCGGGCCGAGTTCACCGCGCTCGCCTCGGCCGCGATCGTCGTCCTGCTGGTGATCCTGCTGGCGATGAACTCCGTGGCGATCTGGCTCCGCAACCGCTACAGCCGCAAATGGTGACCGCCATGACCCCAGCAAGCGACCGCACCGACATCACCGTCCTCTCCGACCAGGAGGCTTCCATGACTTCTCCCTCCGATTCCGTCGGCGGCACCAGGACCCCGCGGGTCGCCTATCGCACGGCGCCGTCCCTGGACAGCCCGGTCTTCGAGGTCGGCAGCCTGTCGGTGTTCTACGGTGATCACGAGGCCGTACGCGATGTGAACCTGAACATCGGCGAGCGGCAGATCACCGCGATGATCGGCCCGTCCGGCTGCGGCAAGTCGACCGTGCTGCGCTGCTTCAACCGCATGAACGACCTGGTGCCCACCGCCCGCGTGGCGGGGAAGGTCCGGTATCACAACGAGGATCTGTACGGCCGCGAGGTCGATCCCATCGAGGTCCGCCGCCGTGTCGGCATGGTCTTCCAGAAGCCCAACCCGTTCCCGAAGTCGATCTACGACAACATCGCCTACGGGCCCCGGGTGGGCGGTTTCAAGGGCAACCTGGACGACCTGGTCGAGGAGACCCTGACCCACGCGGCGCTGTGGGACGAGGTCAAGGACAAGCTGAAGACCTCCGCGCTGGCGCTCTCCGGCGGTCAGCAGCAGCGGCTGTGCATCGCCCGCACGATCGCGGTCAAGCCGGAGGTGATCCTCATGGACGAGCCCTGCTCGGCCCTGGACCCGATCGCCACGGCGAAGATCGAGGACCTCATGGAGCACCTGGCCGAGGAGTTCACGATCATCGTCGTCACGCACAACATGCAGCAGGCGGCCCGCGTCTCGCACCGCACCGCGTTCTTCACGGCGGACGTGGACGACAAGGGAGTACGCCACGGCCGGCTCGTCGAGTACGACGAGACCGAGCGGATCTTCTCCAACCCCTCCGACCAGCGCACGGAGGACTACATCTCCGGCCGCTTCGGCTGAGAGAGCAGGTCCCGTGTCCGTCCCTTTGCGCGCAACACGTGGAGGAGTATCCCGGGTGACACCCGAAGCACACCGGCCCCAGCCCACTGCCGTGCGGGGCGCAGCCGACGACGAACCGCGCCCGGACCTGCTGCTCGTCGAGCCGGACGCGGATCTGGCGGCCAGGGCCTTGGCCCGTTTCGAGGGTGCGGGCATCCGTACCGTGGTCTGCCACGACGGCGCCGAGGCTCTCCTGCAGGTCGGCACCCGGCACCCGGGTGCGGTCCTGCTCGGTGCCCCGCTGCCGGTGGTCAGCGCGGCGCGGGTCACCGAGCTGATCGCCCGCCTCCACCCGGTGCCCGTCATCGTGGGCGCCGGGCCGGACGGGGCGGAGGAGGCGACGGCGGCGGTGGCGGCCGGCGCTCTCGCCTTCGTGGCCCGCCCGTACCGGACCGAGGAGATCGTCCCGCTGCTCATGTCGGGCCGGCGGGGCGACGGCTCGGCCGAACCGCTGGTCGTCGGTGACATCGAGCTTGATCCCGCGGGTTTTCACGTCTATGTACGCGGCCGGTTGATCCAGTTGCCGGTCCGTGAATTCCTGCTGCTGCGCTACTTCATGGAGCGCCCCAACAAGCTCATAAGCCGCGCCGAGCTGACGCAGGCCCTGTGGGGCACGGCCAGCCTGGACAGCAACACCCTCACCGTGCACGTGCGGCGGGTGCGCACCAGGTTGCGGGAGGAGGGGGGCAGCTGCTGCACCATCGACGCCATCCGCGGCATGGGGTACCGGTTGGAGTGCGAGCCCAAGGGGAGCGCGACGACGTCGTCACCGCCGGGTTCCTCGGAGTAGGGGTCGGCCGGCGGATATCGGGAGGGGAGTGCCCGGTGGCCGAGGAAGACGACGAGGACTCGTACCTCGACCTGCCGGTGTGGGCCACGCGGTACCCCCGGTGGGGCACGGTGCACGGACGGCACCACGTCCCCCTGCTCGGCACGCTCTACCACCGCAAGCCGTGGTACTCGGGGAAGGTCCGGGTCCGGTACCTGCCCGCAGGCCAGGCACAGTGGCTGACCTTCACCACCGACGCGCACACGCTGAGCGAGATCATCACCGCAGCCGACCTGGCCGAGGTGCGGACGCAGATCTCCCTGTGCCTCACCGAGGCGCATCCATAAACGCCGGCCGGCGGGCTGCATGGCGGTGCCCCCGCCGGCCGGTTCACTTCCCCGCGTGCTCCCTCGACCAGGCTTGGGCGGCTGCCTGGACAGCGTCCCAGGGGGAGCCGAGCGGAGGCGTGTAGGACAGGTCGAGGTCGCTGACGGCGTCCACGGTCATGCCGTGGAACAGTGCGGTCGCGTACGTGTCGACGCGCTTGGAGATCTCGGCGGTGCGCCGTCCGACGAGCTGGGCGCCCAGCAGCAGCCCGCTGTCGCGGTCGCCGGTGACGCGTACGGCGATCGGGGTGGCGCCCGGGTAGTACGCCTTGTGGTCGTCGGGGTCGCTGGCGGTCGTCACCGGCGTCCAGCCCCGGCCCGCCGCGACCGCCTCGTGCTCGCGCAGCCCGGTGCGCGCGGCCACCAGGTCGAAGACCTTCACGACCTGCGTGCCCAGGCTCCCGGCGAAGCGCCGGTCGCCGCCGAGCGCGTTCTCGCCCGCGACCCGGCCCTGCTTGTGCGCGGTGGTGCCCAGCGGCAGCCAGGTCGTGCCGAGCATCCGGTGATGGGTGACGACGCAGTCCCCGGCCGCGTACACGCCCGGCAGCGAGGTGCGCATCCGGTCGTCGACCGCGATCGCCCCGCGGAAGCCGAGTTCGGCGCCGGCCTCGGCGGCCAGGGCGGTGTCGGGTCGGACACCGACCACGACGAGGACAAGGTCCGTCTCGCGGGTCAGGGGTGCGCCGTCCGCGCCGGTCGTCTCGACCCGCAGCCGGTCGCCGGACTCGCGGAAGATCCCCTTGACGGTGGTGTTGGTGAGCACGTCGACACCGTGCGAGACCAGCTCGGCCCGTACCAGGGCGCCGAGTTCGGCGTCGACGGTCGGCAGCACCTCGGGCAGCGCCTCGATCTGCGTGACCGCGATCCCGCGCCCGGTCAGCGCCTCGGCCATCTCCAGGCCGATGTAACCGGCCCCGATGATCACGGCGTCGGCGGGCCGCCGCTCCTCGATCGACTGCTGCAGTCCGAAGGTGTCGCCCATGCTGTGCAGCAGGTGCACGCCCTGCTCGGGGCCGAGGTCGGCCAGTCCGGCGATGGGCGGTACGGCGCTGACCGCGCCGGTCCCGATCACGAGGGCGTCGTAGGGCAGTTGCTCGGTGTGCCCGTCCGCATCGCGCACCGTCAGCAGCTTCCCGGCCGGATCGATGTGGGTGGCGCGGGTGTTGATCCGTACGTCCATGCCGGTGGCCGCGAGGTCCTGGGCGGTCCGGTGGGCGAGGTTGGACCAGTGGGTGACCTCGCCGGAGACGTAGTAGGGGATGCCGCAGATGGAGAAGTTGGGGTAGGCGTCGGCCACCACAACGGTGACCTCGCCGGCGGGGTCGAGCTCCCGGGCGCGCAGGGCGGCGCTGATTCCGGCGTCACTGCCGCCGACGGCGATCACATGGGTCACGGGAGAGCCTCCTAGGATGGGAGTGGCGATCTACGCGCCTACGACGCTAAGGACCGCCCCTCACCAGGGCAACTCACGTCCGGTGAACCTCTGTCGACAACAGTTCACGTGCCAGTACGTCGATACGGGCGGCCAGCGCGTCCCGCACCGAGCGCGCGGTCTCGATATCGAGGCCGCACAGTTCCGGCAGCTCCCAGTCGAGATAGCGGCGCCCGGGCCGCACAGGGCACGCGTCTCCGCAGCCCAGGGTGACGACGACGTCGGCGGCGGTGACGACCTCCGTGGTCAGCGGCTTGGGGAACTCGTCGGCAGCGTCCAGCCCCTGCTCGGCGAGCAGCCGCAGAACCACCGGAGCGATCTCCGTGCCGGGTGCGGAACCGGCGGTCAGGACGCGGATCGCGTCACCCGCCCGATGGCGCATGAGTGCCGCCGCGAGCTGTGAGCGGCCGGCGTTCTCGGTGCACACGAACAGCACCTCCGGCACGGGCTTGGGCGACAGGCCCATACCGCGGGCCAGGGCGCCGAGCCGCTGGTCTGCGAACCGCTCCACCAGGACCGGGAGATGATGCCCCACGCGTGCCTTCGCCGACAGCAGCCACGAGCACTCCTCGACATAGTTCTCGACCGTCTCCGGCGAGAAGGCCCTGCTGTGCCGTGCGGCCAGCCGTCGAGTGATGCGCTCCAGCACGGGGTTGATGTCCCGCAAGGGCGGAGCTGCTGGGCGTCCTCGGCCGAGAGAGCTTTGCTCGTCCATAAGCCGACTCCTTCTCGGGAGGGGCGGCTCCCTACTCCCTTCCAGGCATCATAGGTATTTGTCTATGTCTTGCATAGCCGGGCGCAAAGGTGAACGCCAGATGAACATGCCGTTCGAGTGTCCTTCGAACGCCAGCGCGCACCTGCTGCGCGCTTATGGTGAATAGATGGCTGTCACTACATATGGCGCATCGGGGGCCCTGGCCGACGAGGCGAAAACGGACGCGTGCACGCCCGCCCTGGCGTGCCTGCTGATCGACCGCGACGAGGCCGAGCGGCTTGCCGCCATGCTCAAGGCCATCGCCGACCCCACACGCCTGCAGATCCTCCGGATCATCGAGGGCGCGCCCGCCGGTGAGGTGTGCGTCTGTGATCTGACCGAGTGCCTGGGCTTCCGGCAGCCGACCATCAGCCACCACCTGAAGGTCATGAGCGAGGCAGGGCTGCTGAACCGCGAGCGCCGCGGGACCTGGGTCTGGTACTCCCTGAACCTGGACGGCCTGCGCCGCGTCCGCGAGATCCTCGACCCGGCGACGGCAGCGAGCTGACGCCACCTCCCGCACGGAGCGTGAGGGAAATGGGGCAGGGGATCCGATCCATCGCGCGAGGGAAGCTGGGCCGCGTCGAGCGCGTCGGCCGGCAGTCGGTGGAGGGCCCGGTCGGCCCGGTCCGTCGGCATGTTCCCCAGTAAGCGCACCGCGGCTTCAGCGGCCCTGCGACCGCCGCCGCGAAGGGTGACCCGCCGAGTCGGCGCCCTCGGGTATGGCCCCGTCCGTCGGCGCTGCAGGACGGCATCCCGGAGGCGGTGAGCCCTTCGTTCCGCCGTACTGCCGGGCGGTGAGGCCGCGCATACGGCATCCCAGCACAGCCATTCGATCCGGTACGCCGCCTCTGGCGTGAGCGCCTCCGTCGGAGCCGGCGCGAGTCCGAGGAGCCTCGCGCGCCCGGTATTGCTCCCAGTAGGGGATCGGTGCAGCGGGCTCGTCGCTGAACGGCGCACCGGCGAGGACCGACACGCACGCCATCAGGCACATCCCGTACGCCGGGGCACGGCGGTCGCTTCCTGGGTCCGCACGCGGTTCCGGGCAGTCCGTGGGTGATCCCGTGCGCACCGCCGAGGAATTGCTTCGATAGGCAGTCTTTTATATAAGAGAACGCCTATGTTGTTGGGTCGTTCACCCGCCATCGGCCATCAGTGCATCAACTGTTCCTACCTTCTTCGACAGAGCGACGCGTCGGGCGTCGCGGTCGCCGGAGGGGCATGCGCTGGAGACCATCTCCGCGGACATCGACGGTGTGCGGTACCCGGCCGACCTGCGCACCTCGCTCGCCGACGGCACGAACGAGAACGTACGGCGGCCGACCCGCTCCACGCCGGGCCAGCCGCTCCGCCTGCGCCCAACCTCCTCATACCTGGAGCCCCATGACCGGAATACCCGCTGACCGGGCCGCCGCGCCCCTGCGGCGCGGCAGGGGCCGCGGCGACCGGCTCTTCCACAGCGGGGTCACCGCAGCAGGGACGGTCGTCGTCCTGGTCCTGCTGGCCACCGTCGTCTTCATCGTGATCAAGGCGTGGCCCGCCGTCTCCCACTACGGGCCGGGCAGCTTCCTCTCCTCCGACCGGTGGGCGCCGTCGGACGCGGTCGCGAACCAGGCCGACCCGAACCCGTACGGCATCCTGCAGTTCCTCTACGGCACCCTGGTCACCTCGGCCATCGCCATGGTCATCGCGGTGCCGGTGTCCATCGCCGTCGCCCTGACCATCACCGACGTGGCACCGCAACGGCTGCGCAGGCCGCTGTCGGCGCTGGTCGACTTGCTCGCGGCGATCCCGTCGGTGGTCTACGGCATCTGGGGCATCTTCGCGCTGATCCCCGCGCTCCGCCCGTTCGGCGACTGGGCGGCCACCGCCTTCGACGGCATACCCGTCCTCGGCACGGTCTTCTCAGGGCCGTTCTCCGGCGTCTCGTACTTCTCCGCCGGTGTCGTCCTGGCGATCATGGTGCTGCCGATCGTCACAGCCGTCTGCCGTGAGGTCTTCGCGACCGCTCCTTGCGCCGAGAAGGAGTCCGCGTACGCTCTGGGCGCCACGAGGACGGAGATGCTGCGCATGGCCGTCCTGCCGCGCTCCCGCTCGGGCATCGTCGGCGCCTCGGTGCTGGGCCTGGGCCGCGCGCTGGGCGAGACGATCGCCGTGACCATGCTGATCGGCGACAACGTGCTCTCGATCACCAGGTCGGTCCTGGGACAGGGCGCCACCATGCCCTCGGTGATCGCGAACGAGTTCACCGAGGCCAACCAGCCCTTTCACCTGTCGTCCCTGTTCGTTGTCGCCGGATGCCTCCTGGCGCTGGCGCTCGTGGTGAACGCGCTCGGCAGGCTCATCGTCCGCCGCACCGGGGAGAACATCGCCTGATGGCCACGCACTTCGCCTCCCGTCCCGAGGCCGAACCCCGCCCCGGCGGTCCCGGTCTGCGCCGCCGTATGGCCACCGACATGGTCGGCACCGGCGTCCTCTGGCTGGCGACCGCTCTCACGGTCGGCGTCCTGTTATGGGTCCTCGGCTATGCCGCCGTGCAGGGCTTCAGGTACCTCGGCCCGGAGTTCCTCACCAGCACCCCGCCCGGCGACCCCTCGCGGGCGGGCGGGGGCTTCCTCAACGGCATCATCGGCTCGCTGATCGTCGTCGGCCTCGCCACCGTCGTCGCGGTGCCGCTGGGAGTCGGGGCCGCGGTGTACGTAGTTGAGTACGGCGGACGCCTCGCCAGGGCCGTCGACTTCCTCACGGACCTGCTGATCGGCATCCCCGCCATCGTCACCGGCGCGTTCGTCTATGCCCTGTGGGTCACCCGCTTCGGCTTCTCCGGCTACGCGGGCGCCATCTCGCTGGCCTTGGTGATGCTGCCGCTGATCGTGCGCGCGACCGCCGAGATCCTGTGCCTGGTGCCGCGCGACCTGCGTGAGGCCGGCCTCGCTCTCGGCGTCACGCCGGCCCGCACGATTGTCTCCGTCGTCCTGCCGACCGCGATGGGCGGCATCACCACCGGCATCATGCTCGCCGTCGCCCGCGCCATGGGCGAGACCGCGCCGCTGCTGCTGACGGCACTGGGCAACGACCTGTTCGTCGAGACGCATCCGGACCACCGGATGTCGACCCTGTCGCTGCAGATCTTCTCCAACGCGATCACCGGCTTCGAGGCCGCGCAGGCCCGCGCCTGGGCCGGGGCGCTGACGCTCGTCATCCTCGTGCTGCTCTGCACCGCCGTCGCACGGTTCGTCGCCCGCCGCAGCTCTGTGACAGGCGCACGGTGACGTACGGCAACCGCAACCCGCTCGACAGCCTGGACCCGACCGCCATGAAAGAGCCGAAGATGCCCCCGACGGCACCACCTGTGGACCAGCAAGCGGCTGCCCGCTTCGCCCCGGCCCGCCTGGACGTCGTAGACCTGACCGCCTCCTACCGGGGTCTGCCCGCGGTCGCCGACGTCAGCCTGACCATCGAACCGCACCGGGTGACCGCCCTCATCGGCCCCTCGGGCTGCGGCAAGTCGACGCTGCTGCGCTGTCTGAACGGCATGCATTTGATGGCGCCGCACGCCACCGTCACCGGCCAGGTTCTCCTCGGCGGCACCGACATCTACGACCCGCGCGTCAACCCGATCGAGATCCGCCGCCGGGTCGGCATGGTCTTCCAACGCCCCACCCCCTTCCCGACCATGTCCATCCGCGACAACGTCCTCGCGGGCGTGCACCTCGGGCGACGCCGAGGCCGCGGTACCCATGACGACCTGGTGGAACAGGCCCTGATGCGGGCTGGCCTGTGGAAGGAGGTCAGGAACCGGCTCAAGGCACCCGGCGGCGGGCTGTCTGGCGGTCAGCAGCAGCGGCTGTGCATCGCCCGCGCACTCGCCGTCGAGCCCGAGATCCTGCTCATGGACGAGCCGTGCTCGGCCCTCGACCCGATCTCCACCCTGGTCATCGAGGACCTGATCAAGGAGATCAGGGAGACCTGCACGGTCGTCATCGTCACCCACAACATGCAGCAGGCCGCCCGTGTTTCGGACACCACGGTGTTCCTGAACGTGGAGTACGCGGGCGTGCCGGGACGGCTGATCGAGGCTGGCCCCACGGAGCAGATCTTCAACGCCCCGCAGCAGCGGGCCACCGAGGACTACACCTCCGGCAGGTTCGGCTGACCGGCCCCGCGCGTGCGGGCGGTGCAAGCGCGGACGCGGAACTGCCCGGTATCCCACCGCAAGGCGCGGTTGGTACCGGGCAGCGTGAGGATCGCTCCTGGTCCTCAGCCGATGTGCTCGGCGAGCTCGCGCTCCAGGGCCGCCTTCGGCTTGGCCCCGACGATGGTCTGTACGACCTCGCCGCCGACGTACACGTTCATCGTCGGGATGGACATCACGCCGTACTTGACGGCGGTGTCCGGGTTCTCGTCGATGTTGAGCTTGACGATCTCGATCTGCTCACCGTGCTCGGCGGCGATCGCCTCCAGGGAGGGGGCGAGCTGACGGCACGGGCCGCACCAGGGCGCCCAGAAGTCGACGAGCACGGGCTTGTCGCTCTTGAGGACGTCCTGTTCGAAGGAGTCGTCGGTGACGTTCTTGAGGGCCATGGTGACCTTCTCTTGCGGGTGTAAGCGGGGTTATACGTACGGGTCGTACGGGTGGTCAGACCGCGACTGCGGTCTTGTCCGGCTTGGGCGTCTGCTCGGCGTCCCCGAGGGCGGCGAGGTACTTCTCGGCGTCGAGGGCGGCGGCGCAGCCGGAGCCGGCCGCCGTGATGGCCTGGCGGTAGGTGTGATCGACGACGTCGCCGGCGCCGAAGACACCGGGGATGTTCGTGCGGGTGGAGGGGGAGGCGACCTTGAGGTAGCCCTCGTCGTCCAGGTCGAGCTGGCCGGTGACCAGGTCGGTGCGCGGGTCGTGGCCGATGGCGACGAAGAGACCGGTGGCCGCGAGGCGGGAGGTCTCGCCGGTGACGGTGTCGCGCAGGGTGAGAGCGGCGAGTTTGCCGTCGGCCTCGTGGATCTCGGCGACCTCGCGCTGGAAGGCGAAGGAGATCTTCGGGTCGGCGAAGGCGCGGTCCTGCATGGACTTCGATGCGCGTAGGGTGTCGCGGCGGTGGACGATCGTCACCGACTTGGCGAAGCGGGAGAGGAAGGTGGCTTCCTCCATCGCGGTGTCGCCGCCGCCGACCACCACGATGTCGTGCTCGCGGAAGAAGAAACCGTCGCAGGTCGCGCAGTACGAGACACCCCGGCCGGACAGCGCGTCCTCGCCGGGCAGGCCCAGCTTGCGGTGCTGCGAGCCGGTCGCCACGATCACGGCCTTGGCGCGATGGATGGTCCCCGCGCTGTCGGTGACGGTCTTGACCGGGCCCGTGAGGTCGACCTCGACGATGTCGTCGGGGACGAGCTCGGCGCCGAAACGCTCGGCCTGGGCCCGCATGTTGTCCATCAGGTCCGGGCCCATGATGCCGTCGCGGAAGCCGGGGAAGTTCTCCACCTCGGTCGTCTGCACCAGCGCCCCGCCGGCCGTGACCGCGCCCTCGAAGACCAGCGGCTTCAGCGAGGCGCGGGCCGTGTAGAGGGCGGCGGTGTATCCGGCGGGGCCGGAGCCGACGACGATGACCTCGCGGACGTCCGTGCTCGTACTCATGCGGTCGGCTCCGGCGCGATCTCCTTGATCAGGCCCTCGATGAGCACCTTGATCTCGTCCCGGATCGGACGTACGGCCTCCACGCCCTGGCCCGCCGGGTCCTCCAGCTGCCAGTCCAGGTACCGCTTGCCGGGGAAGACGGGGCAGGTGTCGCCGCAGCCCATGGTGATGCAGACGTCGGACTCCTTCACGGCATCGACCGTGAGCATCTTCGGGACCTCGGCGGAGATGTCGATGCCGACCTCGGCCATGGCCTCGACGGCGGCCGGGTTGACGCCGGCGCCCGGGTTCGAGCCGGCGGAGCGGACCTCGACGCGGTCCCCGGCCAGGTGGGTCAGCCACGCGGCGGCCATCTGGGAGCGGCCGGCGTTGTGGACGCAGACGAAGAGCACGGAGGGCTTGTCGGACATCAGGAGGTCTCTCTTGTCTCACGACGGCATCAGGTGCAAATGAACTCAGCACCCGGTGGTGTCAGCCACCACTGATGTGAGAGTATCAGTCCATGATGACGTCAGTCGACACTGATCTGATGCGAGTCCTCGCCGACCCGCTCCGCCTCCAGATCGTCACCCTCCTCGCCAAGGAGACGCTCTGCTCCACGCACCTGATCGAAGAGACCGGTGCGAAGCAGACCAACGTCTCCAACCACCTGAGAGTGCTGCGCGAGGCCGGGGTGGTCGAGACGGAACCGTGCGGCCGATACACGTACTACAAGCTGCGCCACGACGTCATCGCCTCACTCGCCGGCCAGTTCGCCGACCTGGCCGCGTCCGCTCGCAATGCCGCCGAAAACAAGAGGGCCTGCCCGTGACCCCCACTGAAACAGCCGCGACCACCGAGGAGCCCTCGGTCGTCGCGAAGCTGTCGACGCTCGACCGCTTCCTCGCCGTCTGGATCCTTGTCGCCATGGCCCTGGGCCTCGGCCTCGGTCGCGCCATCCCCGGCCTGAACGACGCTCTGGCCAAGGTCGAGATCGGCGGCATCTCCCTGCCGATCGCCGTCGGCCTGCTGATCATGATGTACCCGGTCCTGGCCAAGGTCCGTTACGACAAGCTCGACGCCGTCACCGGCGACCGCAAGCTGATGGTCTCCTCGCTGGTCATCAATTGGATCGTCGGCCCGGCCATCATGTTCGCGCTGGCCTGGATCTTCCTTCCGGACCTGCCCGAGTACCGCACCGGCCTGATCATCGTCGGGCTCGCCCGCTGCATCGCCATGGTCATCATCTGGAACGACCTGGCCTGCGGCGACCGCGAGGCGGCGGCCGTTCTCGTCGCCCTCAACTCGGTCTTCCAGGTCATCGCGTTCGGCCTGCTGGGCTGGCTGTACCTCGACCTGCTGCCGGGCTGGCTCGGCCTGGGTGATGGCGAGCGCCTGGACATCTCCATGTGGAAGATCGCCCTGAACGTCGTCATCTTCCTCGGCGTCCCGCTGCTGGCCGGGTTCCTCACCCGCCGCATCGGGGAGAAGAAGCTCGGCCAGGAGAAGTACGAGTCCGACTTCCTCCCGAAGATCGGCCCGTGGGCCCTGTACGGCCTGCTCTTCACGATCGTCATCCTCTTCGCCCTGCAGGGAAAGACGATCACCTCCCAGCCGCTCGACGTGGCCCGCATCGCGCTCCCGCTGCTGGTGTACTTCGCGATCATGTGGTTCGGCACGTTCGCGCTGGGCAAGGCCATCGGCCTCGCCTACGACCGCACGGCGACCCTCGCCTTCACCGCGGCCGGCAACAACTTCGAGCTGGCCATCGCGGTAGCCATCGGCACCTTCGGCGTCACCTCCGGCCAGGCTCTCTCCGGTGTGGTCGGTCCGCTGATCGAGGTGCCGGTGCTGGTGGCGCTCGTCTACGTGTCCCTTGCCTGGCGCAAGAAGTTCACCGCCCGCGACGCCGAGCCGCTGGAGGCAACGCGGTGAACTGTCTGGACTGCGCCGACATCGGTGCGCAGGTCGCCGCGGTCGGCGTCTGCAGCCAGTGCGGAGCCGCCGTGTGCGCCGTCCACTGCGAAATCTCACAACAGTTCCTGACCTGTACGAAGCCAATCTCACGAACGCATGTCACCGACCCGCCGGTGCGGCGGCTGCTGTGCGGGCCGTGTGCCGGTGCACACCGCGCCCACGCGGCATGCTGCCCGCAGTCCGCGACCACCATCCACACCTCGTGACGCACACCCGGTCCGCGCAGGTGGTGGTGATCGGCGGCGGTCAAGCCGGCCTCGCCGCCGGCTACCACCTGCGCCGCCTCGGCCTGGACTTCGTCATCCTCGACGCCCAGGCCGAGCCGGGTGGCGCCTGGCAACACGCCTGGGACTCCCTGCACCTGTTCTCCCCGGCCGCGTACTCGTCGCTGCCGGGGCGACCTATGCCGGTCCAGACGGGCGAGACGTACCCCGAGGCGGGCCATGTGGTCGGCTATCTCACGGAGTACGAGCGCCGGTACGAGCTGCCGGTGCACCGGCCCGTGCGCGTCCTCGGGGTCCACCGGGACGGCGCACTCCTGCACGTCGAGACTGATTCCGGTGGCTGGCGCGCCCAGGCCGTCATCAGCGCCACCGGTACCTGGTGGCGCCCCTTCCTGCCTGCCGTCCCGGGGCGTGCCGAGTTCGTCGGGCGCCAGCTGCACACCGTCGAGTACCGCAGCCCGCGCGACTTCGCCGGGCAACGCGTCATCGTGGTCGGCGGCGGCAACTCCGGCGCGCAGATCGCCGCCGACCTTGCCTACGACACCGAACTGACCTGGGTCACCCAACGCCCGCCCCGCTTCCTCGCCGACGACATCGACGGCCGCGCCCTGTTCGACGTGGCCACCGCCCGCCGCCGTGCCCTGGACGAGGGCCGCACCGACACCGAAGGCGTGATGTCACTGGGCGACATCGTCGCCGTACCGCCGGTGCGGGAGGCCCGGGACGCCGGGCTGCTGAAGGTGTCGCCCATGTTCGTCCGCCTGGACCGCGACGGGATCGTCTGGGCCGACGGCACCCGAGCTCCGGCGGACGCGGTCATCTGGTGCACCGGCTTCCGCCCGGCCCTCTCGCACCTCGCACCCCTGGGCCTGCGCGGCCCGCGCGGTCACATCCCCACCGCGGGGACACGCGCTCTTGGCGAACCGCGCCTGCACCTGCTCGGCTACGGCGACTGGACCGGCCCCGCCTCCGCCACCCTCATCGGCGTGGGCCGCCCCGCCCGCGACGCGGCCCGCGAGATCGCCGAACTCCTCATGTCAGGAGGGTGATTCGTACGCCGTCAGCTCAAGTCGCCGACGACTCTGCGTACTTCGGCCGCCACGGACTCCGGCAGCGGCGCGCAGCCAAGTTCGGCCAGTGACTGCTGGCCCTCGTTGCTTGCGACATAGGTCAGGAACGACTTGAGGGCGGGCAGGGTCTCGGCCCGGTTGCCCCGGTCGCACACGATCTCGTAGCTGACCAGGACGATCGGATAGGCGCCCGCGACGGAGGTCCTGTAGTCGAACCTCAGCGGCATGTCCTTGCCCGTGCCGACCACTGTGGCGCCAGCGATACCCGCCGCCGCGGTCTGTTCGGTCGCCGCCACGGGTTCGGCCGCCCCTGTGTCGATGCGGACCGTCCGCAGCTCACGGGTGGCGGCGAACGAGAGCTCGAAGTAGCCGATGGACCCCGCCGTCGAGCCGACGGCGGACGCCACCGCGGCGGAGCCTGACGCGGAGGCGCTCTCCGTCCCCTGCCATATCAACTCCGCCTGGTACGGCCACGCCTTCGGAGCCGCACCCGCGAGATACGCCTGGAAGTTCTGGGTCGTACCCGTGTAGCCGGACTGGTGCACGGGACGGATGCGCAGGGAGGGCAGCTCGACGCCGGGGTTCAGCTTCCGGATGGCCGGATCGTCCCAGGTGGTGATCCGGGCGTCGAAGACTTTGGCGAGCGTCGTGGCGTCCAGCGTCAGGTTCTTGACGCCGGGTATGTGATAGCCGACCGCGATCGGAACGCCCACCATGGGCAGGCTGACGGCCCGCCCGCCCGGGCACACACCGTCCACGGGCTTGGGGTCCTGCGTGCCGACCGGGCTGTCGGCGCCGCCGAACGCGGTGTACCCCTGGAGGAACTGGCCGACTCCGCCACCGGTGCCCACCGGGTTGTAGGCGATCCGCACTGGCGGGCACGTCTGCTGGTACTGCCTGATCCAGTACGACATGGCGTTCGCCTGGGCGGTCGATCCCGAGCCGGGCAGCCGCCCCGTCCGGGCGCAGTCGATGTCGGCCACGGACTTGACGGTGACGGTCGTACGGTCATCGCCACTGACCGGATCGCCGAATCCGCAGCCCGCCACCAGCAACAGACCCACCGCGAGCCCGGCAACGGCGGCCGGAGTGCCCAGGCGGCTCCTGCGTGTCCCAGTTCGACGCTGCACCGCTGCCCCCTCACGTCACTGCGAACAGAACATAGATGCTTACCGATGTTTTGTGTGGCCGGACCACACCTACGCGAACTTCAGTTGACGCACTGCCGTACTCCCCATGGCGGCTCGGACAGACCGCAGCCTTCTCCGCGCAAGCTTCCCCAAGCACTATCGGCATGTCCGCGACAGCCCCGAAAGAGGGTCTGCCAGGTCCCCGACAGTAAGGAAGCGCCTGTGAGAACGACGCACCGCACCCCGCGAAGAGCCGCAGCACTCGCCTCGGGCATCGCGCTGATCGCCCTCCTCGCCGCAGCCCCTTCAGAGGCGACCGGTCTGCCGACGGTGACCGCGACCAGCGAGACCGCCGCCCTCTACGACGACGAGGCGGGGGGCAACTCCGACGCGGACGACCCGGCGATCTGGCGCAACGCCGCCGATCCCGGTCGCAGTCTCGTCGTCGCCACCGCCAAGGAGGGCGGTCTGCGGGTCTACGACCTGGACGCACACCTGGTGCAGTCACTGCCCGCCCCGCACCCACCCGCCGAGGATGACGCCCCGGGCCGTTTCAACAACGTCGACCTCGTCTCCGGTCTGCGCACGACGTCCGGCCGGACCGACGTGGTGGTGGTGAGCGACCGGGGCAACGACCGCCTGCGGATCTACCGCGTCGACCCGTCGCAGCCGGGCGGCCCGCTGACGGACATCACCGACCCGGCCGCCGCCCCGGTGTTCTCCGCCGACCAGGCCGAGATCAACGACCAGCGGACCGCGTACGGCCTGGCCACCTGGACGAACAAGGCCACCGGACGCACGTACGCACTGGTCAGCCGGCGCGAACGCACCCGCCTCGCCCTCCTCGAACTCACCCCGGCCGCGGGCGGCAAGGTCGGCTACCGCAAGGTCCGCACCCTCGACCTGCCGTCCTCCTTCCGTCTGCCGAACGGCACGTCGTGGAGCCCCTGCCTGGAGCCCGGCGAACTCCCGCAGGTCGAGGGCATGGTTGTCGACCCGGCCACCGGCACCCTCTACGCCGGCCAGGAGGACATCGGCATCTGGCGACTGCGCGCCGACCTCACCGGCAAGCCGGTCCTGGTGGACAAGGTCAAGGAGTACGGCGTTCCCGGCGCCTACGACGAGGAGACCGAGGAGTGCACGCCGGGCTCCGACCCCGGCTACGGCGGCAAGCACCTCGCGGCCGACGTCGAGGGCCTGACCCTGTTCCAGGAACGGGACGGCGACGGCTACCTGCTCGCCTCCGGCCAGGGCGACAACACCTTCGCCCTGTACGACCGTGAGGTGAGCGAGGGCAACGAGTACGAGGGCGGATTCCGGATCGGAGCCGCGACGCAGACGCTCGACAGCGTGGAGGAGTGCGACGGCGCCGCTGTCCTCAACGCCCCGCTGGGGGCTCGTTACCCGCGCGGCCTGCTCGTCGTCCAGGACGGTCAGGAGGCCCCGGGGGTGCCGGACGGGGAGGGCGGCACGCGCACGGCGACCGGGTTCAAGTTCGTCGACCTCGGCGCCGTGGTGGACGCCGCCCGCATGTGACCGTCTACGGCCGCCGGGCGCATTCCCGGCGGCCGTACTCGCTGCTCAGCCCAGATTGCCGAGCATCTTCCCCAGGGCTGCCACCACCGACGGCTCCACCCGGTAGTACACCCACGTACCGCGCCGCTCGGAAGTGAGCAGACCGGCCTCCCTGAGCTTCTTCAGGTGGTGGGAGACGGTCGGCTGGGAGACCCCGACGTCGGAGATGTCGCACACGCACGCCTCGCCGCCCGCATGCGAGGCGACCGCCGAGAACAGCCGCAGCCGGACAGGGTCGCCGAGTGCCTTGAACATCCGGGCGGTCCGCTCGGCCTCCTCAGCGGTGAACGGCCGCTCCGTCAGCGGCGGGCAGCACGGCACCACAGCCTCGGGGGCCTCGGGTTCCAGCAGCGGCAGCACCTTGAGGTTCGACATATGTCTATGTTGACACACGTCAAACCAGTGCGGCCGGGATGGTGGATCGATCAGTGCCGGTGCAGACGGGCGGCAAGGCGGTGGGCCACGCGGGCCGCGTCCCGGCCGACCCCGCGCAGGGAGTTCGAGGACAGGCTCCGCTGCCATTCCAGGCCGACGTACGCCAGCCCCGGATGCGTCAGGGGCAACCCTTCGCGGTGAAGGGGGTGCCCGTGCTCGTCGAGTGCGCCCAGCGAGGCGAGGTATGGCAGGTCGGGACGGTAGCCGGTGGCCAACAGGATCGTGTCGACCGCCTCGGTGCTGCCGTCGGCCCAGGTCACCTTGATGCCGTCGATGCCGGTGAACACCGGGCGCCGGTCCGGGGCACCGGCCGCGACCGCGGCCCGGTAACGGCCGTCGTCGATGACCGGTTGCGTGGGCGGCGTGCGCAGGAACCGGCCAACGGGGAGCGTGTCCAGCCCCGTGCGGGTCAGCCACCAGTGCAGGTCACGGCCCAGGGTGCGCCGGCGGGCGAAGCGGACAGGATGCCGTGCCGCCAGGGTGACACGGGCCTGCGCGGCCAGTTCGGCGGCGATCTGCACGGCGGAGTTCCCTGCCCCGACGACCACTATCCGCTGCCCGGCGTACGGCTCGGGCGTTCGGTACTCGGCCGCGTGCAGCACCGAGCCGGTGAAGCCCTCCAGCCCGGGAAGCGCCGGGTGATGGGGGCGGCCGAAGGTGCCGGATGCCGCGACCACGGCCCGCGTGGACAGGCGGTCGCCGTCTTCGAGAGTGAGGGCGAAGCCGCTGTTGTCTGCTCGCACTTCCCGTACGCGGGTCCCTGTACGGATGTCGGCGTCCAGGTGCTCGGCGTATCGCAGCAGATAGGCGACGACCTCGTCCCGGTGCGGGTAGCGGTCCGGGTCGCCCCCGAAGGGCATGCCAGGCAGGGCGCTGTACCCGGCGGGAGAGAAGAGGGTGAGGCTGTCGTAGTAGCGCGGCCACGACCCGGACGTCTCCGTGGACGCCTCCAGCACCACAGGCTGAAGCCCCTGCCGGAGAAGGGCGTGCGCGGTGGCCAGTCCGGACTGGCCACCCCCGATCACTGCGACATCGATGCGCTCCATGTGCGATCCCCGAGTTCGATGAGTGTCTATGTTGACGTTTATCGAATCAGGTGGCATGCTGGCAGCGCAAGAGATCGACGGATGTCGAAGCAAAGGGGAAGTCCAGTGAGCACGCCCACCACCGACCAGCTGCCCGTCGTGGTCGTCGGAGCCGGCCCTGTCGGCCTGGCCGCCGCCGCCCGCCTCGTCGAGCGCGGCCTCGAACCGCTGGTCCTGGAGGCCGGCCCGACCGCCGGCAGCGCAGTGCGGGAGTGGTCGCACGTGCGGCTGTTCTCCACCTGGGGCGAGGTCGTCGACCCCGCCGCAGAGAAGCTGCTGGCCCCGACCGGCTGGGTGCGCCCGGATGCCGCCACGTACCCCACCGGCGGCGACTGGGCCGAGCAGTACCTCCAGCCGCTGGCCGACGAGCTCGGCGAGAGGGTCCGTTACGGCGCGCAGGTGACGGGTGTCGCCCGCGTCGGCCGCGACCGCATCGTCGACGCGGGTCGCGACGAGCAGCCCTTCACCGTGCACATCCGCACAGCGGACGGCCGCGAGGAGCGCATCACCGCCCACGCGGTCGTCGACGCTTCCGGCACCTGGTCCGGCCCCGCCCCTCTGGGCGCGAACGGCCTGCCCGCCCTCGGCGAGAAGACGGCAGCCGACCGCATCTCCTACCGTGTCCCCGACCTCAACGACCTGGCCGTCCGCGCCCGTTACGCGGGCAAGCGCACCGCGGTCGTCGGATCCGGCGCCTCCGCCTTCACCGCCCTCGCCTACCTGGCCGACCTGGCGAAGGGCGAGGGCGGGACGCACGCGGTATGGATCCTGCGGCGGGGCATCAGCACGAACACGTACGGCGGCGGCGAGGCCGACGAGCTTCCGGCCCGCGGCGCCCTCGGCCTGCGCGCCAAGGCCGCTGTCGAAAGCGGCCACGCGAGTGCAGCCACCGGTTTCCGCACCGAGGCCGTCGAACGCGATGCCGACGGCCGAGTCGTTCTGATCGCCGATGACGGTCGCCGTTTGGACCCGGTCGACGAGGTCATCGTCCTGACCGGCTTCCGCCCGGACCTCTCCTTCCTCTCCGAGATCCGCCTGGGCCTGGACGACCGCCTCCAGGCCCCGACCGCCCTGGCCCCGCTCATCGACCCCAACGTCCACTCCTGCGGCACGGTCTACCCACACGGCGTGAAGGAGCTTTCCCACCCGGACCAGGGCGTCTACCTGGTCGGCATGAAGTCCTACGGCCGTGCCCCCACGTTCCTCGCGATGACCGGCTACGAGCAGGTCCGCTCGATCGCGGCGGCGCTCGCCGGCGACCAGGAGGCGGCCGAGCGCGTCGAGTTGACCCTCCCGGAGACCGGAGTGTGCGGCGGCGCGGGCCTGTTCGACGACCCCGAGGCCGCCCAGAGCAGCGAAGGCGGCGGCTGCTGCGCGGCTCCGGCCACCCTGGAGATCGGCATCGGCGCCCCAGCCTCCTCCGGCGGCTGCTGACCGCCGTGCCCCAGGCCCTTTCCCGCGAGGCCGCGACCGGAACCGGGGACCGGTCGCGGCCTCGCGCGGTCCTTCCCGCCCTGTGCGCAACCCAGATCACCAGCTGGGGCATCGTCTACTACGCGTTCCCGGTCCTCAACGCCCACATCACCGCCGACACTGGCTGGTCGACGACCACCACGACCGGAGCCTTCTCGGCCGCCTTGGTCGTCTCCGCGCTCGCGGGAATACCCGTAGGCCGCATCCTCGACCGCCGCGGACCGCGTGCCGTGATGACCACCGGGTCACTGCTCGGCGTGGCCGCCGTACTGGCCATCGCGCACGCGCCCAACCCGGCCGCGTTCACTGCGGCTTGGCTACTGGCCGGCATGGCGATGGCCGCGACCTTCTACCAGCCCGCCTTCGCCGCCCTCACTCGCTGGTGGGGAGAGGATCGCATCCGCGCCCTCACGATCGTCACCCTCGCCGGCGGCCTGGCCTCCACCGCCTTCGCACCCCTCACGGCCACCCTCGCCGAACACCTCGGCTGGCGCACCACGTACACGGTCCTGGCGGTGATCCTCGGGGTCGTCACCATCCCCGCCCATGCCCTCGCCCTGCGCGCTCCCTGGCCGCCCGCATCAGTACCCCCGACTCAGCAGACGGGCGGGAGCAGGTCAGTTGCCCGAAGCCGTCCCTTCGTCCTGCTCGCCGTCGCACTCACTCTCAACGGCTTCGCGATGTACGCCGTCGTCATCGCCCTCGTCCCCCTCCTCACCGAACGCGGCGCGAGCCCCACCGCAGCAGCCTGGGCCCTCGGCCTCGGCGGCGCCGGCCAGACTCTCGGCCGAACCCTTTACACCACCCTCGCCCGCCACACCGGTGTCACCACCCGCACGGTCACACTGATCGCCGCAGGCGGAGCCACCACCTTCGCCCTCGCCATCACGCCGGGCCCGTACCTCCTCCTGCTCTTCCTGGGCATCGTGGCCGGCATGGTTCGCGGCAACCTCACCCTCCTCCAGGCCACTGCCGTCACCGACCGCTGGGGTACGAGTGACTACGGCCGCCTCTCGGGCATCCTGGCCGCTCCCGTCACCATCGCCAGCGCGCTGGCACCGTTCGCCGGGGCCGCCTTGGCGGATGAACTCGGGGGTTACTCGGCGCTCTTCGTGGCGCTTGCCGGAATCTCGGCCTCCGCCAGTCTGTTGGCCACCGCTTCCAGCCGGTACTGATACAGGTGAGCAGTGCGGTGATGTACGAGCCCGTCTGCACAGGACCGGGAATCAGCCAAGGCGAGTAGATGCGGAAGCGCTGGGTGCGTTCCCACAGGGGGAGGACGGACTCCTGGGCCTGCTTCAGGCCGGTGCGCTCCATCCGGCGCCACTCGACGTACATGCCCTCGATGCCCCGGGCCGTCGAGACGAGATCCTCGACCGCGCTCTGTGCACCGCAAGCAGTACCCACGCACGAAGGTCGCGCTCCGAGGGCGGGCGGGTGCCGCTCTCGAAGCGCGAACACTTCGACTCGTGCCAGCCGAGACTGTTGGCCAACGCTCGCTTGGTGAGCCCGGCTTCGAGCCGGATTTCGCTCAGGCGCTTCCCGAGGGCCCTGCGGGCTTCCTGAACGCTCGAAGATGGCGATGTCATGTCGCTGCGAGGTGCCGTTCGAACTGTCAGGCCGGCTGGAACTCTGCGTGGGGTGTTGCCCGTGCCCACACGGACTCGAAGGCCGACTCGCAGAGCTTCGCGACCTCAGGGTCTTCGGTGAGTTCCATCTCCATGTTCTCGCCGTCGCCGTCGAAGTGGTTGACGAGGACGAGGCTGGAGTCGAAAAGCCAGAAGTCGTTGCCCGGAAGAGCGATGCCAGTGGCGTTGCGCCGGGAGAGCCAGC
Organism: Streptomyces lacrimifluminis; assembly: GCF_014646095.1. Taxonomy (GTDB): domain Bacteria; phylum Actinomycetota; class Actinomycetes; order Streptomycetales; family Streptomycetaceae; genus Streptomyces; species Streptomyces lacrimifluminis. Next base: position 39,533 of record NZ_BMMU01000009.1, read on the forward strand.
GGACGTCTTCGCCTGCGGCGATGTTCAGGCCGTGCGTCACGTCGTACTCGAAGCGGATGTACTCGCTGACGGGCGTCGACACGACGCGGGCCCGACGGACCTCGACGCCTCGCGAGGTCGCCTCAGTGACGATGCTGTGCCAGTCGCCCCAGCGCTCGGCGGGGTCGAGCGTCGTACCGGCCGTCCAGTCGATGAAGGCAGGATCCGACTTCATGTAGGCGTCGCGCATCTCCAGATGGACGGCCGTCCGCCGGCAGTCGCGGAACAGTTCCTCAAACGTCGGGGTCCTCATCAGCCTTCTTCACCTCCAGGAAGAACTGCACCATGCGCCGAGGGATCTCCACCACCGACTCATGACCGGGGATGTCCATCTGCCCGAGGCGCTCGGCGTCCTCCACCTTCAGCCCCTGCACGAGGTAGCTGTCCTTCTCCTCGTCGAGGTAGATGGTGGGGGATCCGCCACTGGGACTCTCCGGGTCCTTACCGAGCCTACGCAGGGCCATGATGCCCTCCTCCGATGCCGGTAACGATCTCTGTGCCAGGGCTTGCCCGTAACGGTGCCGTGAAACGAGGAACTTGCCGAAACTTGCCAGGCATATGGAAGTTGACCTTGCGTGGCCGGGGGTTGGGGCCACGAGCCGCAGGCCCGCCGGGGGACCCCTGGGATGGCCGGATTCAATTGCTGTCCGCGCCTCCTCGCTGGGAATCCTTGGTCGATGCAAGCGGGCGCGGATCACCGCAACGATTCACCAGTTCGCCGGAGGCAGACGGGGAAGATCCCGAAACTACTGGTGCTCTGCGGACGGGCATGTCAACGTGGACGACCTTGTGAAACCGCAGGCCAACGACGGTCGGTAACCGATCTCAAGCGCACGGAGGCGCCCCTGCACCCGCACCATTCCAGCGACCCTTCCCGTCCCGACTCGCCGGACCCCGTGTACTGGGTTACCCCGCGCCACCTCGCCGGTGATGACAGTGTTCTCGCCGAGCGGATCGGCGACACCCTGGCCAGTCTCGGCTGGCGCATGTGGCCCACGGCCCGCCACACCCTGCTGTACGTGAGTCCGGACGGGTTGTGCGGCGCCGAGTGGATCCTCGCGGCCTACCCGTTCGAGCTGGGCGGACTGCCCGTTGCCTGGCAGTTGAGCGTCCGCCCGCATGCTGCCTTCGCGCTGGCGGAGTGGAATGCGTACTTCACCGCTGGTGTCCCTCCCGAGGCACTCGCCGATCTCCTCATAGCGCTCGACGCCCGCGAGGCGCCCCACGTCAGCTTCGACGGGCCCGAGACGGTCATCAACGCGCTCAGCGCCCGGGGCTGGATCCGCGACGTGGACCGCCCCCGCACCACCGCCACGGACCCCGGATTGTCCTCCAGCGTCTCCCTGGAGATGGTGCCGCCGCTCATCGAGGACGCCGACCCCCGCCCTGACCTGGTCGGCTGGCAGGCGTGGGCGGAACCCGTGCTCGGGGCCTCGTACCTGTGGTGCGCGAGCTTCAGCGCCAGCGTCCCCCACGACTTGGTGGCCGTGTTCGGGTCATCGCTTGCCTCACCGGTCCCGGTGCCCCGCCACACCGTGCCCAAGAACTCCGAGGGCCGGCTCACCATCGTTCGCCGCAGCTGACGATCTGCGCCCTGATGGAGCCGCAGGTGTGCTGCGCGTCGCTGAGGTTCCTGGAGCGGCAGCAGCCAGACGTATGAGGCACATTCCCTGCGCCCGCCCGATGACAGAGAGGAAGAGATCTTGTTCTTTCGACGGGCTCGCGAGGACCGCGCATTGCGCGAAGCCCAGCGTGCCGGCTACGCGCTCCTGCTGCAGCTGCAGGCCACACAGGCGTGGCGCGACTTCCCCGAGCCGACCTCACCGGCTCCAGCGCCGGCTGTGGAGGGATCAGCGGTGAGAGACCTCCTGCCGCCGCAGTTGCGGGTGCCGTCACGCCAGGAGGTGGCCGGGCTGATGATGCGCTGGGAGCAGCCGCTCGTCGTCGACGGCGAGATCCGTACGTGTCCCGGGTGCGGCGCGTACCGGGACTGGATCGTCTTCTGCATGCGCGACGACTCGATATGGCTGCGTTGCCGGGCCGGCCACGAGACGAAGGAGCCCGGCCTGGACGCGGCCTCGTACAACCGCAACTCCGGTCCGGTCAACCGGTTCCACCGCACCCTCGAAGAGGGTCTGCGCCACCTCGGCCACTGAACCAGTGGAGCAGCCAACTGCTCACCAAAGCCCTGGCCGCCTCCTGACCACCCTGCTCCACTGGTGCCCTCTGCCTCGGCAGAGGGCACCGGCGTATGTGCTGCATCACCGCGCCTTGCGGGGGCGGTCGCCGCGGCTCGGGGTGGGCGAGACAGCGCGCCCGCTGCTCTTGGTCGCGGCGGGGGTGTGGTCGGGCATCGCGGTGGCGTCGGCGGGCAGGTTGGCCAGGCGGCGTAGCCGCCACACCAGCACGTCACTGATCGAGCTGGCGGTGCCCAACTCCCGCCGTCCCGCAGCTTCCCCCAGCAGTGCGGCCGGGTCGTGGCCGGCGCTTGCTGTATCGGCGAGGGTGGCCGCCAGGGCGTGCCAGCCCGGCTCGGCCAGGATCTGCTCGGCCAGCTCCGGCACGGCCGCCCGAAGATGGGCGGCCTGCTTCTGGCGCAGGGGCTGGGACAGGCGCTGCCCTCGCTGGTAGAGCACGCCCATGGGGACACCGGCGGCGCCCTGGTAGGCGGCGCGTAGGTGTTCGGCGGCTTGGCGAGCTGCGGCGGCCTGCTGGGCGTGCTCCTTCTTGGCGTGCCAGTGGGAGGCGGCGGTGACCAGGAAGAACAGCATGTCGATCGCCATCGCGGTGGTGGCGCCGTCTTCCCCGCGGCCGAGCGCGGGTCCGCTGTAGACGAGGTCGCGGGCGGCCTGGCGCAGGGCCCGGTCGTGCCCGCGCTTGGCACGGATGTGTGAGCGGGTGGCCCGCTCGAACACGAAGGCAGCCTCACGCAGTTGGCTGCGGGTGTGGGCGGCTGAGGTCTTGGCGAGCGCGTCCAGGACCTCCCCGGCTGCGGCAATGTGTCCTGCCACCTGGGCGTCGTCGCCGTCGTCGATGACCAGCACCGCCTGCCACACCACGGCGGCTGTACTGCGGCGTGCGGTGGCCGGACCGCTCGGTGCCGGGTTGGTTGCCTGGTCGGACGGAGCCCCACTGTCGTGGCCGGCGACTTCGCTGTCGCCGGCGAAGCGTTTGCGGATACGCGGCAGCGACAGGTCGGGGGAGAGCGTGTAGCCCGCATAGAAGACGGGTTCCTTGTCCTCGTTGCGGTCGTCGGGAAGCGCGACCTTGTAGCCGAGCGGGTCACCGGAGGGTGCGAGGCGCTTGCGGATCAGCAGACCGGCGGCGGCCAGCCGGTCGAAGAACTCCTCCTCGCTGGTGGCCCCTGCCACCGCGCGCCGTACTGTCTCCCGCAGTTCCTCGCGGGCTGCCCGCTCCCGGCCTTCCCGTTCGGCCTTGTGGAGTTCGGCGCTGGTGGGCGGCTTGGCGGCGGTTCCGTCGCCGGTGTTGAGGCGCCGCAGTCCGTAGTCGGCCTCGATCTTGCGGGCCTCGGCCTGTGAGCGTTTGCCGTCGTAGCGCAGCCTCGCCTGGCGCCCGTCCTCACGGACGATGGTGGCGATGATGTGGATGTGGTCGCCGGCGTGGCGTACGGCCGCCCAGCGGCAGCCCGCGCTGTCGCCGTCGGGGGCGATGCCGGTGGCCGAGACCATACGCCGGGCGATCTCGCCCCATTGCTCGTCGCTGAGGATGGGATCCTCCGGCGCGGTCCGCACGGACAGGTGCCACACATGCTCGGCGGGCCGGTCCTCCTTGGCCAACATGTCGACGGGCTGGTCGAGGAGCCGTTGCAGGTCACCGTAGGTGGCGTCGGGGTCGCGGCCGGGGTCGGGGGCGAGGCTGTCCCAGGCAGCGACCAGGTGGGGGTCGATGTGCTCCTCGTGGGTGCCGGGGCCGTACAGGTAGAAGAGCAGGCCGATGGTGCGCGGGCCGCGCTTGTGGACTCGGGGGATCATGCGGCTCGTGTCTGGTGGTCCAGCCGGTGCTGGGTGAAGGCGTCCACGCGCTTCGCGGCACGGTGGACGGCCTGGAGGACCGTCTCGGCGTGCGGTGCGTCCGCGCCGGAATTCAGGGCCCTGGCCACCTGGTTGAGGTTGTTGCCGAGCTGGGCGAGGTGACGGCGCAGGCTGAACAGCTCGGCGATCACTTCGCGTTCGCCAGCCACCTCGGCGGCGGTGCGGGTGAGGTCACGGGCGGCGGCGAGGGCGGCGTGGGCGAGGAAGCCGGACGGGGTCATTGCACACACGGCGGCGGCGTCGAGAAGGGCTTGCTTCTCTTCGTCGTTGAAGCGGCTGGCGATCAGGTGCGTGCGCTTGCGGTCGTCGGTCTTGCGGGGACGGTTGCGCGCGGGCGGCTGGTTCGGGGTGGTGTGCGCGAGGCAGTGGGGGTTGTGACAGGGGTGGGGTAGGTCCCCCTTCGGATGCGAGCCACCCTCGGCCGCATCCGAACGGTCCGGTGCCCCCTGGCGCTGGACCGCTCCCGCCACCCCCGGGGCGGGAGACGCGTCTGTATTACTCCCAACGGGAGTAATACAGACGCAACAACTTGCTCCCGGTGTGACAGGAGTGGTGGTCAACGACTCGTCGTGAATGCGGGGTTCGTGGTGCTGGTCGTGCACGAGGTGGGTCTCCGGGTTGTGTTGGGGCGGGGAGCTGCCAGGCGCCGATTGACTCGGGATGGGGCAGCCGCTGGAGCTACTGGGCTGTTGCGGGACGTGATCTGGGACGAGCTGTTGGTAGGACTGTTGGGCCGAGAGCTGTGGTCGAGGGATGAGCGGCGGGGACCGGTCCCCGAAGTGCGGCGGTGCACGGTCCCCAGAAAGTTCGGGACCGGGATGCGGCGCTTGTCGGGGACGGTCCCCATGACACGTCGTCAGGGGGACCGTCCCGTCCTGCTGCGCTCCGGGGACCGGTCCCCAACCGCATGGGCCCATGAGGGCGCGGTCCCCGTCCTCGGGGACGCTCTGGGGACCGATTTGATAGCCCGCCTGAGCTGCAGTTTCTGAGGGACCGGTCCCGTGTCGGTCCCCAGTTCAGTGTCGTCACGGTCCCCGATCCCGACGCGCTGCGTTCCCGCAAGTCACGGTCCCCGCCAGGAGGTGACCGTGACTTGCGGGGACCGTTGGGGACCGGAATCCGGTCCCCAACCTCCGCAGGCTCGGTTCCCGGGACGCGGTCCCCAAGGTGCTCATCGGGACGTCCGCGTCCATCGGGTACGACTGATCCGGGACTGACGGTCGTACCACTACGAAGCTGTGGCGAGGCGCGAGGCCGGTCCGCGTCACGCGGCCCGCTGTCGGTCCATCCGGGCAGCGGCGAGGTCGATGCGCGACGGGTGCGGAGTCGCGCGTACGGCATTGCCGCTGGCGGTGCCGTCCGGTCCTGCTCGTCGTTGGCGGCACGGGGCACCCGTAGGTGCCTGGCACCACTCGCACCGGACACCGAGCGCGTCGGGGACACCTCTGGCGACGGCGGCCTCGCGCGCGGCGCGGGTCGGACGGTAGCGGGTCAGCTCGGCGCGGACGGCCGGCGGGATGGACGTCCCGATCGTGCGCAGGCGTTCCTCGATGTCGCGTTGCGGGTCACCGCCGGTGATCTGCCGGTGTGTGGAAGGCGGGGCCACGCCGGCCGCGACGGCGTGGCGGGCGCGGAGCAACTCGGCTCGCCAGGCGGCAGGGTCGTCCGGGTCGGCAGCCGGTGTGGGGTCGGTGTGCCGGTCGAGGCGGTCGCGCCGATAGGCCCGCCATCTGCGGGCGACGTCCACGGGCAGGATCGGGTACGGGGAGTCGAGGACGTGGGCCCGTATCGCCTCGCGGACGTCCCAGCCGTGGTCGGTGGCGAAGGGCACGTCGTCGAGCAGCTCCTGCCACTGGGCGATCTGGTCACGGGCTTCGCCCGTGCCGGTGCGGATGGTGCGGGGGTCGAGGCGGCCGGTGTAGGCGAGGACAGCGGCGACTTCGCGTGGGTCCAAGGGCTGGTTACTCCGTTCTGGTCGGTTCGTCGAGGGCGGCGAGGAGGGCGGCCATGTGCTGCTCGGAGCGCGTCATGGCAGGGGCCCGGGTGGCCGTGCCGCTGGGCAGGGCGTAGAGGTTCGGGCGGTCTGGGGTGGAGGTGTGCTCCCGGGTGATCCAGCTACGCCAGTCGGCAGCCCAGGCGGCTTCGGTACGGGGAGGCCATGCGGCCCGGTAGACGCGCCACTTCTCGTCGGCGGTTTGCAGGGCTTGCTCACCGAGCCGGTCGAGATGGCCGTGGTGCTGCAACCAGGCCCGGGCGTCCTCGTCGATCTGCCACTGGTCGGCGGAGATGAGTGGGGCAGAGCTGCTGCTCTTACCGTTCACCTTTGGTTCTCTACCGTTCTGGGGGTCGGATTCCGTGCCCCTGATGGGTCGGAATCCGACCCCTCCCGGGGTCGGATTCCGTTCCCCGGGGCCGGATTCCGGTCCCTCTTCGAAAGGATCGGAGGGGTCGGATTCCGGTACCCCCAGGGTCGGAATCCGACCCCCCGGAAGGGCTTGGTTCCGGTCCTCTCCGACAGCCTGTTCGGCAAGGAACCGGGCGGTGTCCGGGAGGTGGTAGTAGGTCTCGCCTCGTGGCCCCTTTCGGTCGCCGAGCGCCACCAGCTCCCCGTCGGCGATCAGCTTGGCCAGGGCGTCGCGTACGGCGGTACGGGAGGCGTTTGCTCGCTTCATCAGGGTGGGCACGGAGGCGTACGCGACGCAGCTCCGGTCGCGGCAGCGGTCGGCGATCAACGCGAGCACCATGCGGGCGGTGCCCTTACTTCGGCTGTGGTCCCACACCCACTCGCGGGCGTCGAGGCTCATGGGTCGGCGGCTCCTGGGTTCGGACGGGCAGGTGGAGGTGCGCGCCCTTGTCGGGCGGTGCGCAGGGAGGGTGGCGGCACAGCCCCGGCCGAAGGGCGTGGGGGGCTGGTGGCTTCGCCTAGCCAAGACAGCCACATCAACGCCGCAGAAGTCCAGCATTCCGCCGAGAAGTCAGACAGCTGACGGCGAACGCAGGCTTCGGGGCATTCCCAAAATCATAATCCCAGACTGGCCGCTGCCGAAATTGGTTGCCCACGGGGCCGAGCCAGAAGGATCACATCGGGAAGTCGTTGACCTCCGTCAGAGCGCAAGCTACAACACAACACCGCATGTCAGAGCACCTGTCCGACCCGCCTAGTCCCCACCCGCCGGATGCCCGGAACCCAACCCCGTGGCAACACCCTTTGCGTGGCCGGGCGCAACATAGCCGACGATCGCCGGTTTACCAAACCGGCGAATACGAGTTACCAATTGGAGCTATGGCAACACGATCCCTGGAAATCGGTCCGGCCGGAAAAAGGACCGCCCGCACCATCGAAATCCTCCGTACCGAACGTGGTCTCGCCCAACGCGAGCTGGCCGCCCGTGTCACCGCCCTCGGTCGCCCGATGTCCAACACGATGCTGTCTCGCATCGAACGCGCCCAACGCCGCTGCGACATCGACGACCTCGTCGCCCTCGCCCAGGCCCTCCGCATCTCACCCCTGGCCCTCCTCCAAGGGAGCCGCGCCGCCTAGGTCCGTATGCCTCGGACTGGACCGCCGCCCCGATCGCCTCGCCGAGTAAAGGACCTACCGCTCTTGCACGAACTCGCCATGTCCCCTGCCTTCATCGGCTCTCAGCGCAACACGAAGGAGGTGACCACACATGGCTGACCGCCTCCTGACCGTCGCCGAGGCCGGCGAAATGCTCGGCACGGGCGAGCGCTTCGTCCGCCGCCTGATCGCCGAACGCCGCATTCGCTACGTCAAACTCGGCCACCCCGTCCGCATCCCCGAGAGCGCGGTCGCCGAGTACGTCGATGCGCACACCGTCGAGCCGGTCCGCCGCATCCGTGCCCGCTACGGGAAGGCTGCCTGATGGCGGGACGCAAGCCGCAGAGGCGGCGCGAGTTCGGCACGGTGCGCAAGCTCGCCTCCGGCCGGTGGCAGGCCCGCTACCTCGGCCCGGACGGAGAGCGGCACACCGCGCCGGAGACGTTCGAGACCAGGTCCGACGCCCAGGACTGGCTCAACCTCATCCGTGCCGACATCGAGCGGAACCACTGGCACGACCCGGACGCCGGTGCGGTCAACTTCGAGAAGTACGCACTCCGTTGGACAAAGGAGCGTGGCCTGGCCCCGACCACACTCGACCGCTACGACGGCCTGCTGCGCCTGCACATCCTGCCGACGTTCGGCGGCGAGGACCTGGACGAGATCACCCCGCCCTCCGTCCGCACGTGGCGAGCCGAGCGACTGAAGGCGACCGGCGCCACCACGGTCGCCAAGTCGTACCGCCTACTGAAGGCGATCCTGCAGACGGCGGTCGACGACGACCTTCTGCGCAGCAACCCGTGCCGCATCAAGGGTGCCGGCAAGGAGGAGGCCGACGAACGCCCCACCGCCACCATCGAGCAGGTCTTCGACCTCGCCGACGCCATGGGCCCGCGCTGGCGCCTGATGGTCCTGCTCGGCGCCTTCGCCTCCCTCCGCCCGGAGGAGCTGGCCGAACTGCGCCGTCACAGTGTCGATATCGACGAATGCTCCCTGCGTGTCACGCAGGCTTCGCCGGAGCTGACCAACGGCAGGCGTGTCACCGGCGACCCCAAGTCCCGGGCGGGCAAGCGCACCGTCTTTCTGCCCGACTTCATGCTCCCGGAGCTGCGTCGCCACCTGCAGTGGTTCGCGGAGAAGGAGCCTGACGGCCTCCTCTTCGTCGGCGAGAAGGGCGCCCCCTTCCGCCGCTCGACCTTCGGCCGCAAGTGGCGCAAGGTGCGCACCAAGGTCGAGATGCCGACGAACTTCCGCTTCTACGACCTCCGCCACACCGGCAACACTCTCGCCGCCGACACCGGCGCCAAGCTGAAGGACCTCATGGTCCGGGCGGGCCAGTCCTCGGAGCGGGCCCAGCTGATCTACCAGCACTCGACGGCGAAGCACCAGCGCAGGCTCGCCAAGGGCATCGACGCCGAGGTGCGGCAGCAGCTGCGGGAGCCAGGCGGCGAGCGTCGGCAAGCCGAAGAAGCGTGACAACGCATTGGCCGTACGGTTCCCGGTCGGAGACGTCGCCGACAGGGATCCGTACGGCCGCCGCTGCGTTGGGACAGCCTCTTCAGCACCGTGCGCCCCTCGTGCCCCCTTGAGGGTTGGTCTCGGTTGCGATCAGCTTTCCCTGTAGTAGTGACAGGGGAGTTGAGGCTGGCCTTGGCCGGCCCTTCTGGAGGGGGAGCGATGGCGGTCAAGGTTTTGCTCGCGTCGCCTGCGCAGGTCGAGTTGATCGACAAGGCTGTGGCGCTGGGTGATCGTTACACGAAGACGCTGGGGCTGCTGACGCCTCCTGCGTACCGTCAGGCGGCCAAGGATGGGGGACTTCTGGTCGCTGTCGAAGCGGATGAGGTGATCGGCTACGCGCTGTTCGGGCTCCCGAAGAGGAGCGCCCACATACGCCTCGCCCATCTGTGCGTGGCGGAGGAACAGCGCGGCAGGAGCATCGCCCGGCGGCTGGTCCAGGCGATCAGGCAGCAGTATCCACAACGGCTCGGCATCAAGGCCAAATGCCGACGGGACTACGAACTCAGCGGCATGTGGGCGAGCCTGGGGTTCGTCCCACACGGCGAGGTACGGGGACGCGGCCGGGACGGAGAGATCCTCGACGGATGGTGGCTGGATCTCGGGCATCCGGATCTGTTCACGGAGGTGGAGAGCGATGCGCTGCTGGTGGTGACCGTCGATCACGGCGTCTTCGCCGATCTGCGCGGACTCGCCGAAACGACCGACGCGGAGGAATCCCGCGCGCTGGAGGCGGGCTGGATGACGGATCTCGTCGAACTCGCCTACACACCTCAACTGGTCCATCAGATCCGCGACATCACCGATACAGCCGACCGGCAGCACCAGAGGGCAGCACTCCCCGGGCTGCGGCAGCTCACTCCCGCGTCCGAGTCCGTAGGCGAACGAGCGGCCGAGCTGAAGAAGGCAGTCACGGAGTCGTTCCCAGACCTCCCGGTCGATGCGGCACTCCGGCGCTGCTTGTACTACGTGGCCGAGACATCCTGCGCCGGCCTTCAGGTCCTGGCCACCCGGAACCCGCTCATGGCCCGCCTGGCCGACGTGGCCTGGGAAGTCGCTCGGGTCCGCGTCGTATCGCCCTCCACCGTGACGCTGCACGTGGACGAGCTGCGGCAGGCCCAGGTGTACCGCCCGGCCGATCTGATGGGCACGGAGTTCCGGTCCAGTGAGGTGGCACCAGGCGCCGAGGACGAACTCGTCGCCTTCTTCAATCAGTCGGGCGGCGACGACGGCTCGGCCTTCGCCGAGCGCCTTCGGTCGCTGACCGACGACACAGTCGTATGGCGTCGAGAACTGCTGAGGGACGGCGAGGGCCACCCGGTCGCCATCTACGCATGGGCGTTGGACGGCCGGACGCTGATCGTCCCCGTACTCCGCACCGCGGACCACCCGTTGGAAGAGACCCTGGCCAGGCAACTCCTCTTCCTGCTCAAGCGCCTTGGGCGCGACTACGGCGCGGAGATCATACGGATCACCGATCCGCATCTCTCCACGGTGGCCAAGGCCGCCGCTGGGGACGACGGCTTCTTCGAGCACGACGGCAAGTTCGTGGCCCTCCTGGTGAACGTGTGCGGGACGGCAGCCGAGGTGGAGGCGGTGGCCGGCGGGCTCGCGCGCGAGCTGACCGTTGAGGCAGCTGCTCTGCACGCCGGGATGCCGGCTGAGGTGGCCGCTGTGGTGGAGCGTGCCTGGTGGCCGGCGAAGGTCATCGACTCCGCGCTGCCGTCCTTCCTGGTGCCGATCAAACCGCGCTGGTCCACCGAGCTGTTCGACGTCCCGGCCATGCTCCTGCCGCGCAGCCACGTCCTGGGCATCAGCAGGGAGCACGTCTACTACCGTTCCTCGGGGCGCCGAGGTGAGAGCGTTCCCGCCCGCCTCCTCTGGTACGTCAGCGAGGGCAATGCCGGCGTGGACGGCCAGATGGTGGTGGGGAGTTCGCGCCTCGACGAGGTGCTCATCGACACACCGGACACCCTCTTCTCGAAATTCGAACACCTGGGCGTATATGGTCGGGCTGAGGTACAAGGAGCCGCTGACGCCTCCGGCCGCGCCATGGCGCTGAGGTTCTCGGACACCGAGATCTTTCCCAAGCCGGTGACGCTGCGGCGATTGACCTACCTGGCCAAGGAACTGGGACTACCGTTGTCGCTGATCTCGTTGTCGAAGATCAGCAACGAGCTGTTCCAGGCGGTCTACAAAGAGGGGCACCGAACGACGTGAACGATCCGGAACGCGCGATGCTGTTGTCCGTCCACCCGCGCTTCGCCACCGCGATCCTGGCCGGCAGCAAGACGGTGGAGGTCCGCCGCCAACGCGTCGCCGCGCCTCCCGGAACCCCGGTTCTGCTCTACGCGACCGCGCCCACCATGGCCCTGGTGGGCATGGCGCGCATTGCCGCAGTCCACGTCGCCTCCCCGAAGGAGGTCTGGTCGGCCCACCGCACTCAGACGGGGATCACCCGACGCGAGTACGACGCCTACATGAGCGGCGCCACCCAAGCGAGTGGCCTCACGCTGGAAGCCCCGGTGTCCTTCGACGAACCGGTGTCACTCAACGCGCTGCGCGCCGCTGGGACTTTCCACCCTCCGCAGAGCTACCGCTACATGAAGAGCGCTGACCTGCGGCAGGTGGCCGAAGCGGGACCTGTGGTGGTTACGGCGCTTCGCGAGGCGCTGGGCGACCTGGTGCCCGCCTAGGTTGAACGAGTGAACCGGCACGCGGACATCCACGTCGATCGTTTGACCACGGGAGGCTTGCAGGCCGGGCCGTATCTCATCGAGTCGGCCCTTCCGAAACGCGGCCACGGGGCGGCGTAGAGCGGCACCCGATCTGAGGCGGCAGCTTGACCTTCGAGTCGGGTGGAAGGTTTACCGTCGGCGGTGTGACGACCTACCGTATTTCGCAGCTGGCAGGGCGCTCCGGCGTCCCGGCCACGACGCTGCGCTTCTACGAGACCGCCGGGCTGCTGCCGGCCGAGCGGACCGCGTCCGGGTACCGCGTCTACGGCGACGACGCGGTGGAGCGGCTGGCGTTCATCTCCTCGGCCAAGTTGCTGGGCCTGGCCCTGGATGAGATCCGCGAGCTGCTGGACGTCCGCGAGGAAGGTGTGTGCGCCTCGGTGCGGGCCCGGATGCTGCCGCTGGTCGCCGACCGGATCAGGGACGCCGACGGACGGATCGCCGAACTGCGTGCGTTTTCGGCCCACCTGGCCGGTGCCCATACCGTGCTGTCGGGCCCGGCACCGGCGGGTGCGTGCGGGCCGGACTGCGGCTGCACCACCAGCGTCCCGCAGGCCGGACCGGTGCCGGTGACGCTCTTGCCGACCCGCCCCACCCTCGGATCGGAGCGGGAGGCGTGGCGGGATGCCCCGGTCGCCTGCACGCTCGGCGGCGCCGAACTGGGCGAGCGCATCGATCAGTGGCGCACGCTGATCGGGAAGGCCGAGCAGCGCGAGGAGATCGACGACGGGCTGCGGCTGTCCTTCCCGCCGGACGCCGAGCTCGCCGGGCAGCTCGCGGCGCTCGCCGCGGCTGAGCAGAGCTGCTGCACATTCTTCGACTTCACCCTGCACTTGACTCCCGATGCCCTCCGGCTGAGCGTGCGCGCGCCCGAGAGCGCCGCCGGAACGCTGGCCGACCTGTTCGGAGCGACCGCATGAACGCCTCTTCCTCCCGTCCGCTCAAGCCCCGGGGCGCCCTCGGTGCCGGGGCGGCGGTCGTCGCCGCCTGTGCCGTGTGCTGCGCGGGCCCGCTGCTGGCCGTACTCGGCGGTATCGGCCTCACCTCCGCGATCGGTGCCCTGTGGATGCCCGCCTTCGCGGTGCTGGCCGTGGCCGCCGCAGCAGGGATCTTCGTCATGCGTCGGCGCCGCCGGGCAGCGGCCTGCCGTACCACCCCGGCCCGCGCCGATCTCGGCATGCCCACGGTCCGGCCCGCGCCGAAGGGCAGCGCGTCGTCGCGCTGAGAGGCCGAGCACTGCCGGTGTCCGAGCAGGTGGCGTGCCCTGTGAGGATGGGGAGCGGCTGCCACCGGGCGGCCCGTGGGTGCTGCAAGGGAGCAGTCAGGGTGTCGCAGCAGGGACCACAGGGCCTGGTCGAGCGGTTGGAACACCACCAGGTCGCGATCTACCTCGCGACGATGGCCGTCGGCGGGCTGCTGGGCTGGCTGACCCCGGCCGCCGGCCCAGGGCTGGAGCACGCCATCAACCCCGTTATCGGTGCCCTCCTGTTCGTCACCTTCCTCCAGGTCCCGGCCGCCGAGCTGGTCCGCTCGCTGCGCGCCGGCCGGTTCCTCGCCGCGGCCCTGGTGGTGAACTTCGTGGTGGTGCCGCTGGTCGTCGCGGCGATGTTCACGTTCCTGCCCGCCGACCAGGCTGTGCGGGTCGGGGTGCTACTGGTGCTGTTGTGCCCATGCGTGGACTACGTGATCGTCTTCTCCGGGCTGGCCGGCGGCTCCAGCCGCCGTCTGCTGGCCGCCACCCCGCTGCTCCTCGTCGCGCAGATGGTGCTGCTCCCGGGGTTCCTGTACCTGTTCATGGGCTCCGACCTGGCCGACATCGTCGAGGTAGGCCCGTTTCTCGAAGCCTTCGTCTTCCTGATCGTCATCCCGCTCGCCCTCGCCTGGGCCCTCCAAGGGTGGGCCGCACGCCGCCCGGCCGGGCAGAAGGTCTCCGACGCGGCGACCACCACGATGGTGCCGCTGATGGCCGCGACCCTGCTCACCGTGGTCGCCTCCCAGATCCCCAAGCTCGACGACCGCCTTGTCGACGTCGCCGCCGTCGTGCCCTTCTACGTCCTGTTCCTGCTGGTGATGTCCTTTGCCGGGAAGGCCGTGGCCCGACTGTTCCGCCTCGACACCGGCTCCGGGCGTGCCATCGTCTTCACCGGCGCGACCCGCAACTCCCTGGTCGTTCTGCCCCTGGCCCTGGCACTGCCCGACGCCTTCGCGGTGGCCGCAGTCGTCGTGGTCACCCAGACCCTGGTCGAGGTCGTCGGGATGGTCACCTACGTCCGAGTCGTTCCGAGCTTGCTACCCGTCGAGAAGCGCGCGGAGGACGTACCCGCCGCACCTTGAGTGACGGCCGACAGCCAGCAACAGGCACATCCCGGACTTGGACGCCTCAAGGACGAAGCCGGGTGGTCACTCCATCCGCAGCCGACGCCAGAGCGAACTGGTGCTTTGCGTACGCGACTTCACCACCGCCCCGCTGGTAAGTGGTGTAGGTCACAGAAAGTGCGTCTCGCTATTCGAGACGATTGACTGACGCATCGTCAGAAAACACCCTCCGGCACCCTTCTGCTGGGCGCGTTCGCGCGACTTAGGGCACGCGGAGGGCACGGAGTGCTCGAAATGGTCTAGACAACCAAAAAACCCCAGGTCGCTGACCTGGGGTTTTGCCATGGAGCGGGTGACGAGAATCGAACTCGCACTCTCAGCTTGGGAAGCTGATGTTCTACCACTAAACTACACCCGCGTAAGACGCCGTTTCGACCGGTGTCCGAACGCTCAGTCACTCTACCGTACGCCAGGCCCCCGGCATCGAAGCCGTGGGGCCTGCTCCCGTTTCCGGGGGATTCCGGGGGCGTTCCGGACGTGGAACGGACATGAACCGGACGCGGACCGGACGCGTTTTCGCGGCGCGACCCGGCTGTGAGGGGCCGGAGTTGGGGCGTACGGTGGGGGCGCGGAAGAGGGGCTGGGCGGGATCGGAGTGCCGCCTGGAGGGTCGCCCTTTTCGTCCCGTAATGTGGCTTTCCTCGTCGGTCTCGACAGTGACCGGCGACGGCTCCTGGGAAGGGACTCTGAGGTCTTGATCGAGCGCACCGTCGTCCGTTGTGCCGAAGGGCACGTGTTCAGCACCGCTTCGTTCCCGATGCAGCAGGCCGAGCGGCTCGGCCCCGGTCGGCTGGTCCGGTGCCCGCGCTGTGCGCGGCTCCGCAGTGTGGTGCCAGTGACGTTGGAGCAGCATCGGAGCACCAGCAGTAAGTAGAAGCAGTGAGTAGAAGCAAACCTGTGAAGTGCAGGTAGCAGCAGCAGTGGCGGGCGCGCGGAACCGGCCGATGGTGTCGGGTTCGCGCGCCTTGCGTATCCTCGGGGCGTGCTTCTCTCAGACAAGGACATCCGGGCCGAGATCGACGCCGGGCGAGTACGGATCGATCCCTACGACGAATCCATGGTGCAGCCGTCGAGCGTCGACGTGCGCCTCGACCGCTTCTTCCGGGTGTTCGAGAACCACCGCTACCCCCACATCGACCCCTCGATCGAACAGGCCGACCTCACGCGTCTGGTCGAGCCCGAGGGCGACGAGCCGTTCATCCTCCACCCCGGGGAGTTCGTGCTCGCCTCGACCTACGAGGTCATCAGCCTCCCCGACGACCTCGCCTCCCGCCTCGAAGGCAAGAGCTCGCTCGGGCGGCTCGGGCTCGTCACCCACTCCACCGCCGGGTTCATCGACCCCGGCTTCTCCGGACACGTGACGCTCGAACTCTCCAACCTCGCGACGCTGCCCATCAAGCTCTGGCCCGGTATGAAGATCGGCCAGCTGTGCCTGTTCCAGCTGAGCTCGTCGGCCGAGTTCCCGTACGGCAGCGAGCGGTACGGCTCCCGGTACCAGGGGCAGCGCGGGCCCACCGCCTCCCGGTCCTTCCTCAACTTCCACCGGACGCAGGTATGACGGTCGTACGCGAGGAACTCTCGTACGAACAGTTCGGCGTCTCCGTCCGCGAACTCGCGCAGACCATCGCCGACGACGGTTACGAGCCCGACGTCGTGCTCAGCATCGCGCGCGGGGGTGTGTTCGTGGCCGGCGGGCTGGCGTACGCCCTCGACTGCAAGAACATCCACCTGGTGAATGTGGAGTTCTACACCGGCGTCGGTACCACGCTTCCCATGCCCGTCATGCTCGCGCCCGTCCCCAACGTCATCGACTTCTCCGACAAGAAGGTCCTCATCACCGACGACGTCGCCGACACCGGCAAGACGCTCAAACTGGTGCGCGACTTCTGCCTGGACGCCGTGGCCGAGGTGCGTTCCGCGGTGATCTACGAGAAGACGCAGTCCCTCGTGAAGTGCGAATACGTGTGGAAGCGGACCGATGAGTGGATCAACTTCCCGTGGAGTGTCTTGCCTGTAGTACGTAAGTCGGGGGAGCCGGTCACTCCGTCCAAGGACGCGCTCTGAGCGCTGAGACGCACGCAGGGCGGCCCTCGTACCCGTTGTACGAGAGCCGCCCGGCGTCGCTCCAGGCTCGCTAGCAGCCCCGCCCGTCCTTCGTCAGCACCCCCTGTTCCGTGCCCAGTGTGCGGTCGTAGCACAGGCCCGGGCCGCGGAGGCGGTAGTGCTCGGTGGTCGTCGCGATCGCGTGGCGCTGGTCGCGGGGCACGCCGAGGGTGAAGGTCGCGTCGCCGTTGTACGTGTCGTCCAGGCGGACGCCGTCGATGCGGGCGTGGTCGCCGAAGGACATGATCACGCGGAGGCGGTTGGCCGCGTCGATGGTGGAGCGGCCGTCGAGGGTGTACGTCCGGTCGGTGTGGGACGTCACCGGGTGCCGGCCGCCGCCCGCGCCGCCGGTCGTGCGGACCGTCTGGTCGTCCGTCCAGCGGCCCTTCTGGTTGTCCGTGGTCTCGTCCGGGGTCCAGGTGTGCGTGATGGCCGTCGTCAGGCGGCGGTCGACCGTCGTCGTCACGCGGCCGTGCGAGGTGTTCAGGTAGCCGGTGGCCGTGAAGTGGCGGCTGCCGGTGGTGTCCAGGGTGCGTGTCGAGCCGTCCGCGTACGTGTTCGTGACGGCCGGGGCGGTCGCCTTGTGCGAGGTCAGGGCGCCCGTCACCACCGACTTGTGGGCGTCCTGCCAGACCAGGATGTCGGTCGGCGCGCTCCAGCCGGTCTGGCCCGCGGGGACGCCGGCCACCGTCACGTCGACCGTGTGTGCCCTGCCGTCGTTCAGGAGGGCGGCGAAGGGGGTGAGGTCGAACTCCAGGGGACGTACGTCGAAGGCGGTGGGGGAGGGGATCACGCTCCACAGGTACGGGGACCAGCCGCCCGTCCAGATGTTGGGGTAGGGGGAGGCGATTCCGGCGAGCTTTCCGTCGATCGTGACCTGGACCTCGCGGTACGGGCCGTCGTCGCCGCCCTTGCAGGAGTAGGACGCCGACGGGGTGACCGCCGAGTACCAGAACTCCTCGCAGCCGCCGCCCGAGCCGGTCGCGTACACCTCGGCCAGGATGCGCTCGGAGTTGCGCGGGGTGGTGAGCTTCGCGCCCGTGGTGACGCTGTTGCCGTCGCTCAGCGGGATGACCTGGTCGGGGGCGGAGGTCTTGGCGGGACCGGGTCCCGGGTGGGGCTCGGGGGCGTAGAACGTCAGGGTGACCTTGACGTCCAGGACTCCGGTGTAGGTGTCGTCGACAACGTTGCCGATGAGCATGTCCACGGACCGGGCCCTGCTCAGCGTCTTCTCGTACCGTGTGACGTCCTTCTCCACCGACCACTTGATGCCGTCCTGCGACGGCTCGGGGGTCGAGGTGCGGAGCATCTGGACGCCGCCGATGTCGAGGTAGCCGAGGCGGTCGAACTGACGGCCGGCGACGCTGCCGTCGAGGCGGAGCACCACCTTCGACCAGCGGCCCGGGGTGCCGCAGGCGGTGGGCGGGGTGTAGGTGCCGGTGTAGGGCGTGAAGTCCTTGAACTTCGCCTGGGCGACGGTCACTTCGCAGGACCTGGTGTGGGGCGTGGAGATGGGCGGGGCGGCCGTCACCGGGTCGTGGTAGTCGGTGCCGAACTCCGACGGGACGGTGGTGGTGGCTCCGGCGGCCGTCGTGACGGCTGCGAGGGAGAGGCCGAGGGCGGCGGAGACGAGGGTGATCGTCCGTCCCGCTCTCCGGGCGCGGTGGGGAATCGTCATGCGGCGCAGTGAACACCGGCAGGTATGGGATGGCCTAGACCTCTTGGGGCTAATTTGACCAAGGAGGTCGGAGATCACAGAGGCTGACGAAACGGGAGGGCCCCCGGCGCGCGGCCGGGGGCCCTCCCGTCGTGTGTGTCCAGGTCGTCCCTAGAACGTCCCCAGTTTCACGATCGACAGCAGGGCGATCAGCTGGATCGCCGACGCACCCAGGGCCTTCGGCCACGGGAGGTCGTGGGAGCGGCGGACCATGATGGTCAGCAGGACGCCTGCCGCGACCCAGGTCGCCCAGCCCAGGATCTGTACGAAGGGGGCGTCGCCGCCCACGAACATCGCGACGAGCAGACGGGGGGCGTCCGTGATGGACATGATCAGCATGGAGAGGCCGACCGTCGGCTGCCAGGCGCCGTCGCCGCCGAGCTGGCGGGCGAGGGTGTGGGTGACCACACCCAGGACGAAGGCGCTCAGGACCATCGCCACGCCCGTCGTCAGCACGATCGGGATCGCGTTGTTGAGCGTCGCGTTGATCGTTGTCTCGCGGGTGTCGTCGAACCCGAAGACGGCGATCAGGCCGTACAGGAACGTGACGACGAGGGCGGTCGCCCACACCGAGTAGTCGCGCATCTGGAGGAACGTGCGGTTGGGGGAGGTCACGACGCCCCGCAGCAGTTCCTTCCAGCGCAGCCGCGGACCGGCCGGCGGAGCAGAGGCGGAGCCGGCGCGGTAGGTGTCGCCCTGGTTGTACGGGTCGTCGTCGACCGTGAACGCCTGTGTGTGACCAGGGTTGTTGGCCGCGTACGGGTCCACGGGGGCGTTCGGGTGGCCGGGCCCGTGGCCCTGTCTGTCGTCGCCGAAGTACTCCGGCTCGCCGTGCCCGCCGTGCGAGCCGTGTGCGCCGTAACCGCCGCCGGCGGTCGCCTGCGGGGGCCACGGCCGTCCGGCGCCGCCCGAGCCGCCGTACGGCTGCTGCTGCGGCGCGGACGGGTAGCCGTACGACGGGCCGCCCTGCGGGGGCTGCTGGCCGTACGGCTGCTGCCGCGGTTGTTGTTGCGGTCGCGCTTGCGGGGCCCGGTTGTCCCGGCTGCCCCGTCCGATCCTGAATCCAGCCACGTCATCGAACGTACCGGGTCCCGGAGAGTGACGGGTGGGGCCGGGGCTCTCGGACCCCGCTTTGCTGCCCAGCTGTTACATCCCTTAAGGGGGCCCTCAGATTTCCCCTAGGTAAGCATCAGGGGAGTATCCCGCTTCTCTCCGTTACGGAAGCATCCCGTCGACCAGGCCCTCCGGCACAGACGTCGCCCCGGCCGTCCTGATCCCCGTCGGCGAGCCGAGCAGCCGCAGCGAGCCCGAGAGGCTGCGGATGTACAGGTCGGCCCTGCCGTCGCGGTTGCCGTCGCGCAGGCTCAGCCTCATGCCGAACCCGTCGCCGTCGGTGACGTCGCCGGGGATGCCGGCCGAGTTGCGGGCGAAGAACTGCGAGCCCGCTGTCGTGAGACCGCCGGCCCGGCCGTACAGGACGTGGACCGCACCGGCGTAGGGCTTGTTGCCGATCCGCTCGCCCTCCGCGCCGATCGCGAGGTCGCGGTAGCCGTCGCCGTTGATGTCGCCGGCGGCGATGCTCCCGCCGAAGGAGTCGTACGTCTCCGCGGTGTCCGCGATGCCCGCCGTGTTCTGGGTGAAGCGGGCGGACTTGGCCGGGCCGGCGGCGGCGCCGTACCAGACGCTCACCTCGCCGCGGTAGGAGGAGAAGAGGGGGGTGCCGATGGCGATGTCGCCCTTGCCGTCCTTGTTGAAGTCGGCGATGACTCCGTCCCCGCCGCGTTCGCTCTCGCCGCCGGCGCTGTTCTTGCTCTCCAGCCGGAGCGTGCGGCCGGGGACCAGCTTGCTGCTGCCGCCCTTGATGAACCAGGCGTCCGAGGCGATGAAGTTCTCACCCACGACGTCACCGATGGCGACGAGGTCGGTCTTGTTGTCACCGGTCACGTTGCCCGCGACCAGCGCGGTGACCTCGAAGTGGATCCCGTCCTTGTCGAAGGAGGTGACCGAACCGGCGACGCCCGAGCGGGAGATGGTGCCCCGGTAGACCCATGCCTTGCCGCCCGCGACGACGGCCAGGTCCCTCTTGCCGTCCCCGTTGAAGTCGCCGACCGCGAGGTCCGCGCCCATGCGGCCGTACGAGGTGTTCGACCGCGCCGGGATGCTGGTACCGCCGGACAGGCCGGTCCTGCTGCCCCACAGGACGGTGACCGAGCCCTGGTTCACCCGCCCGGCCAGGTCCTCGCCGGTGGCGGCGACGGCCAGGTCGCCGTACCCGTCGGCGTTGAAGTCGGCGGCGACCCTGACCTCGCCGAACTGGTCGTCCGCCTCGTCGGAACCGGGGACGCCGGGGCTGTTCTGGCTGACGTACTGGACCCTCGTGCCCGGCCCGTTCGCCGTACCGAAGGTGACCTTGACGGCGCCGCCAGGGAGGGCGTCGTCGGCGCCGTAGGAGTACGCGGCGTAGTCGCGGTAGCCGTCGCCGTTGAAGTCGTCGGCGAACTTGGCGGCGGCGGCTGCGGCGGGCGTGGTGAGGGCCAGTGGTGCCAGGCCGGTGGCGAGCAGGACAGCGGCCAGGGCCGTCGTGGTGGTGCGGTCGCGTCGCATGAGTGGTCTCCCCGTTTGTGCGCGTGCGTGTACATGTACGTGTGCGTGGGTCGGCGCGGTGGTCGGTCCGCGAGTACGTGGGAGACCGTCGGCAACGGTCAAGGGTTGTACGGGAGCCGGCGGATTTCCGTGATTCCCCGCACGCTCCTACCGGAACTCCGAGCTGGAGAACGTCACCGACGGCTCGGCCGCCACTGTTCCACCCTTTGTCCCGGAATAGACGGCAACCTCGTCCCAGGTCTCGCCCCGGTACGTCCGCACCGCCAGGTCGGCCCGTCCGTCGCCGTCGAAGTCCCCGACGGTGAGGACCCGGGTCGTGCCCCGGGCTGGCGGTGCGACGGTCACCAGGCCCGCCGTCGAGAGCCCGGCCGCCGCTGTCGGCGCGCGGAACACCCTCAACCGGGAGCCGCTGGAGACGAGTTCGTCGCGGCCGTCGCCGTCGAAGTCGCCGGTGTCGAGCATCGAGCCGGGGGAGGCGAGGGTGCCGGTGGCGGCGTCGGGGAGGTCGTAGCGCAGAGACGTTTCGCCCATCGCGCCCACCGCCGCGTCCAGGTCGCGCCCCTTGCCGAAGCGGCCGAGGGCGACGTCGATGCCCTCGGGGAGCACGGTCCCCGTGCGTGTCGGGCCGTCCGGGCCGCCGAGGACGACCGCCGACTTCGCGGTGCCGTCCGCCGTACGGACGATCAGGTCGTCGTATCCGTCGTGGTTCACGTCGGCCGCCGGGCCCGTGGGGACGTTGCCGGGGGCGGTGATCGGCGCACCGGCCTTGCTCGGGACGCCCTTGCGGGTGAACGGGCCGCGCAGATAGCTGAGTTGGACGTTCGAGGCGTGGACGACGAGGTCCTGGGCGCCGTCGCCGTCGAAGTCGCCGCACACCGGCTGGTCGGGCCAGTCGTTGCCGGCCCGGGCCCGTGCCGGGATCGTGAGGGCGACCGCGCGGCCGGTGAGGCCGTCCGGGGAGCCGAAGAGGAACTGGAGGGGCACCGGGGGCTGCCCCTGGCCGTTGTACGGGGGATCCGTCGAAACGATCAGGTCGGTGAAGCCGTCCCCGTCGAGGTCGCAGGTGTCCTCCGCGTCGAAGACCGCCGGCAACTGGCCCTTCGTACGGGCGGCTTGGCGCGCCGGGCTCAGCAACTGCCGGGTGCCCGGGACGAGTCCGCCCGGGGAGCCGTAGACGATGCCGATACCGGCGTCGTCCGTGTGGAGCTGGTCCTTGACCAGGTCGTTGAGGACCAGGTCGCGGTGTCCGTCACCGTTGAAGTCGTCGGCCACCTCGCTGCCGTCGCCCTGCGGTATCGGGCGCTGGGCGGGGGCCTTGGCGACCTGGACGGGGGTCCGGTCGGCGGCTGCCCGGTCGTCGCCGGGCGGTGGGCCGCAGGCGGTGAGTGCCACCAGGGCGCCGAGGGCCACCAACCCGCTGGTGGCCGCCGTACCCCGACCGCCTCTTCGCACCAGCATCGGCACCCTGCACCTCGTCCGGATCATTGGCCCCATTGACAACGACTCAGTAATGATGCACGTGTTCGAGTTGCGGGGACACCCCCGTGGCGGTGCGGAACACCACACCACGGGGGTGTCCGGCGGTAGATGGCGGAGGGTGTCCTCAGTCCGCCAGCCTCGCCCCCATGAACGCCCGTGCGCCCAGACCGAGCTGCGGGACGGTGAGCGTCCGGGAGCCAGTGCCCGTCGGGCCGGACGAGGTGCCGGGGAACATGTGGAGGCGGCCCCCCTCGTGGGCCGTGGCGATCAGCTCGGCGCGGCCGTCGCCGTTGTGGTCGCGCAGGAGGAGCGACGCGCCGAGCCAGGCGTTGTCCGGGGAGACGTTGGTCAGGCCGGGGGTGGTGCGGTCGTACTGGCGGGCGTTCCTGCCGGTGAGGCCGGTGGAACCGCCGCGCAGGACGGTGATGGAGCCGTCGGCCCAGTAGCTGGTGCCGATCGCCTCGTAGGGGGCGCCGACGGCCAGGTCGGGGTAGCCGTCGCCGTTGGTGTCGGCGGCCGAGACGTCGTACCCGAAGAAGTCGTTGTCCTCCACGCTGCCGGGGACGCCCGCGGTGTTCTGGGTCAGCGTGGTGAGCCTGCCGGCGGGGCCGGTGGCCGTGCCGGGCATGACGTGGACCGCGCCGCCCCTGCCCGAGCGGGAGACGCCGATCGCGAGGTCGCCGTAGCCGTTGCGGTCGAAGTCGGCGATCACGGCGCTCGATCCGGTGAGCTCGTCGGAGGCGGCGGGCAGGCTTCTCTTCCAGGGCTTGGCGGGGCCGTTCCTGCCGCCCCGGTAGAACCAGACCCTCTTGCTGTTGGTGTCCACGTCGTACCCGATGAGCGCGAAGTCGGCGGTGGCGTCCTTGGTGACCTTGCCGGCCACCACCATCTCCGCCTTGATGTTCTCGCCGTCCTGCGGGTCGAGGTTGGTGGCCGTGCCGCGCCCGCCTGACTTGGTGAACGGGCCGCGCAGGAACCAGACGAACTCGCCGTCCACGGACACGAGGTCCAGCCTGCCGTCCGCGTTGAAGTCGCCGATGGCGACGTCCAGGCCGAAGATCTCCTTCTTGCTGCCCGGGGACGCGTACGTACTGCCCTTGGTCAGCCCCGACCTGGAGCCCCACAGGACGGTGACCGTGCCGTGGCGGTCGGCGTGCAGTTCGCCGGGGGAGGTGGCGACGACGTCCGCGTAGCCGTCCTTGTCCAGGTCGGCCGAGGTGACCTTCGCGCCGAAGCCGTCCTTCGCCTCGGCCACGCCCGCGATGCCGGGGCTGTTCTGCGTGATCACCGAGCGCTTGGCGGTGTTCAGCCCGGTCGCCGACCCCCAGATGACGACGACGGCGCCCGCGTCCCGCTTTCCGGCCACGGTGGCGGTCCGGTCGCCGAGGAGCAGGTCGCGGTGGCCGTCACCGTTGAAGTCGTCCACGTGCTTCGCCGGCGCGGCCGACGCCGGGGCGCCGAGGGCCACGGGACTGACGGTGGCGGCGAGGACGGCGGTGGTCAGCAGGGCGGCGCGGGCGGTGGGTCTGGGGCGCAAGGGGTCTCCAGGGACGCGGCGATCACGGGCGAGGTACTGGGCGATCAGGAGACCTGCGGCAAGTGGCAATGGTTGTACGGGAGTTCGGTGAATCGAGAAGGGGGTCGACGCCCCCGGCGTCGACCCCCTTCGTACCCGTTCCAGGCTTACTTCACCGGCTGCGGCTCCGGCGCGCTCTCCGACTCCGGCTCGCCCGCCGGGGGCTCCTCGTCGTCCACCGGGGTCTTCACGGACTCCAGGAGCAGTTGGGCGACGTCCACCACCGTGATGGACTCCTTCGCCTTGGCGCCCGTGGCGGAGCCACTATCGGCTGCAGCCTTCTTGCCGTTGACCGAGTCGGTGAGCATGACCAGGCAGAACGGGCAGGCCGTCGACACGATGTCCGGGTTCAGGGACAGGGCCTCGTCGACGCGCTCGTTGTTGATGCGCTTGCCGATCCGCTCCTCCATCCACATCCGCGCGCCACCCGCGCCGCAGCAGAAGCCGCGTTCCTTGTGGCGGTGCATCTCCTGCTGGCGCAGGCCCGGGACGGCCGACATGATCTCGCGCGGGGGCGTGTAGATCTTGTTGTGCCGGCCCAGGTAGCAGGGGTCGTGGTAGGTGATGAGGCCCTCGACCGGGGTGACCGGGAGCAGCTTGCCCTCGTCGATGAGGTGCTGGAGCAGCTGGGTGTGGTGGATGACCTCGTAGTCGCCGCCGAGCTGTGGGTACTCGTTGCCGATGGTGTTCAGGCAGTGCGGGCAGGTCGCGACGATCTTCTTGGCGGACTTCGGCTTGCGGGACTCCTCGGTCACCTTGCCGTCGTCGTCCATCTCCTCGCCGAACGCCATGTTCAGCGCCATGACGTTCTCCATGCCCAGCTCCTGGAACAGCGGCTCGTTGCCGAGCCGCCGCGCCGAGTCACCGGTGCACTTCTCGTCGCCGCCCATGATCGCGAACTTGACGCCCGCGATGTGGAGGAGTTCGGCGAACGCCTTCGTGGTCTTCTTGGCGCGGTCTTCCAGCGCGCCCGCGCAGCCGACCCAGTACAGGTACTCGACCTCGGTCAGGTCCTCGATGTCCTGGCCGACGACCGGCACCTCGAAGTCGAGCTCCTTGAGCCACTCCAGGCGCTGCTTCTTCGCCAGGCCCCAGGGGTTGCCCTTCTTCTCCAGGTTCTTGAGCATCGTGCCCGCCTCGGAGGGGAAGGCGCTCTCGATCATCACCTGGTAGCGGCGCATGTCGACGATGTGGTCGACGTGCTCGATGTCCACCGGGCACTGCTCGACGCAGGCGCCGCAGGTGGTGCAGGACCACAGGACGTCCGGGTCGATGACGCCGTTCTCTTCGAGGGTGCCGATCAGCGGGCGCTCGGCCTCCGCGAGGGCGGCGGCCGGTACGCCTGCCAGCTGCTCGGCGCTCGCCTTCTCCTCGCCCTCCACCGTCTTGCCGCCGCCCGCCAGCAGGTACGGGGCCTTGGCGTGGGCGTGGTCCCGCAGCGACATGATCAGCAGCTTGGGGGAGAGCGGCTTGCCGGTGTTCCAGGCCGGGCACTGGGACTGGCAGCGACCGCACTCCGTGCAGGTGGAGAAGTCGAGCAGGCCCTTCCAGGAGAACTGTTCGACCTGGCTGACGCCGAAGACGTCGTCCTCGCCCGGGTCGGTGAAGTCGATCGGCTTGCCGCCGGACGTCATCGGCTGGAGGGCGCCCAGGGCGGTGCCGCCGGTCGCCTCGCGCTTGAACCAGATGTTCGGGAAGGCGAGGAAGCGGTGCCAGGCGACACCCATGTTGGTGTTCAGCGAGACGACGATCATCCAGACGAACGAGGTGCTGATCTTCACCATCGCGGTGAGGTAGATGAGGTTCTGGAGCGTGCCGACGCTCAGGCCCTTGAAGGCGAGGACGAGCGGGTACGAGGCGAAGTACGCGGCCTCGTAGTGCTCGACGTGGTGGATCGCGCCCTCAAGGCCCCGCAGCACGTAGATCGCGAGGCCGATGGTGAGGATGACGTACTCGACGAAGTACGCCTGGCCCGCCTTGGAGCCCGCGAAGCGGGACTTGCGGCCGGGGCGCGAGGGCAGGTTCAGCAGGCGGATCACGATCAGCACGGCGATGCCGAGGATCGTCATCACACCGATGAACTCGATGTACAGCTCGAACGGCAGGAAGCCGCCGATGACCGGCAGCGTCCAGTCGGCCGAGAAGAGCTGGCCGAAGGCCTGGGCGAGGGTCGGCGGCAGCGTCAGGAAGCCGACCGCCACGAACCAGTGGGCGAAGCCGACGATGCCCCACCGGTTCATGCGCGTGTGGCCGAGGAACTCCTTCACCAGCGTCACACTGCGCTGGTAGGGGTTGTCCGTCCGAAGGCCGGCCGGGACCGGCTGGCCGAGTTTGAAGTACCGGACGAACTGACCGATGGCGCGTGCGAGCAGCGCGACGCCGATCACGGTCAGGACGAGCGACACGATGATCGCGGCGAGTTGCATGTCGGGGCTCCTCAGGCCTGCGCACGTAATGACTGATGGAGATGACTGACGGAGATACCTGTCAAGACTATTACTAAGCGGTAACTTAGGCAGTCTGTCAGAGACTACCCAACATCCTGGCCCGCACTGTAGTCAGGGGCGGAGTGATCTGGATCGCTGAGGCTTACCTGAGTCGTAGATCGAAGCCGATCGGATCAGACGATGTTAAGTCGTGTTATTCGTACAGAATTGTTACGTTTCCGCCTACCGTGAGCCCGTGCTCTACGGGATCCTCGCCGCCACCGCCGCCCTTCTCCTCGCCGCCGTCCTAGCCGCCCTCCTGCGGACACCCGCCCTGCGCCTCGGCGTACTCGACCGGCGCCGGGCGCGCCCCCTGCCACTGCTCGGCGGGCTTGCCGTCGTGCTCGCGACGGGGCTGGTCGCGGGGGTGGGGGAGTGGACCGGGCACGCCCCGCTCGGGGACGGGATCGGTCGGCTGCTCGTCGCCGGGGCGGGCGTCGGCGCGCTCGGGCTCGTGGCCGACGTACGGCGGGTGAAGGCGCGCTTCCTCGTCGTCGGTACGGCCGTGGCCGCCGCGTTCGTGGTGCCGTACGGGGAGCTGGGGTTCGGGGGCGGGCCGCTCGCGGTCCTCTGGATCGTGTTCGTCGCCCTCGCGTTCCGGGCCCTCGACCATGCCGACGGGCTGGTGGGGACGGTCGGGGTGCTGACCGCCTTCGGGGTGGCCGCGTGTGCCGCCGTCGAGGTGCTCGACGGGCTCGCCGTGCTGCTGAGCGTGCTGGCCGCCGCGCTCACCGGGTTCCTCATGCACAACTGGCATCCCGCGCGGATCGCCCTCGGCGCGTGCGGGTCCCTGTTCACCGGGTTCGTGCTGGCCTCGGCGGCGGTGGTCGTGCGGGCCGGGCACGAACCGGCGTCCAGTGCGGGGGTGCTGTTCGCGCTCACGGCCGTGGCCGGCGCGGACGTGGTGCTCGTCGTGGTGTCGCGGCGGCTGGCCGGACGGCCCCTGCTGCGTGGCGGCCCCGATCATCTCGCGCACCGGCTGCGGCGGCTGGGGCTCACCCCGCGCGGGGCGGCCGTGCTGCTCGGCGCGGGCGCCTTCGGGGCGGTGCTGGTAGGGGTCCTCGCGCACGGCGGATGGGCCGGGGAGTCGGGGCTGTGGTGGGTGGCGGGGGTGGCAGGGGTGGTCGTGCTGGGGCTGTTGAGAGTTCCCGTGTACGGGGTTCGGCGGCCACCCGCCGAGCAATCGGCGCAGGTCAGAGCGGAATTGCGCGTAAGGAACGGATAAGAGTTGAGTGCGGTCGACTCAGCTCTGTTGACCACACGCCGGGAGTGATGCACACTTGAGCCTGTTCCACTCAAGTCATTGCTGCTGGAGGAATTGACATGGCACGTGCGGTCGGCATCGACCTGGGCACGACTAACTCCGTCGTCAGCGTTCTGGAGGGCGGCGAGCCCACCGTCATCACCAACGCCGAGGGTGCCAGGACCACGCCGTCCGTCGTCGCCTTCGCGAAGAACGGTGAAGTGCTGGTCGGCGAGGTCGCCAAGCGCCAGGCGGTCACCAACGTCGACAGGACCATCCGGTCGGTCAAGCGCCACATGGGCACCGACTGGAAGATCGAGCTCGACGGGAAGAACTTCAACCCGCAGCAGATGAGCGCGTTCATCCTGCAGAAGCTGAAGCGCGACGCCGAGGCCTACCTGGGCGAGAAGGTCACGGACGCGGTCATCACCGTCCCGGCCTACTTCAACGACTCCGAGCGTCAGGCGACGAAGGAGGCCGGCGAGATCGCGGGCCTGAACGTCCTGCGCATCGTGAACGAGCCGACGGCCGCCGCTCTCGCGTACGGCCTCGACAAGGACGACCAGACGATCCTCGTCTTCGACCTCGGTGGCGGCACCTTCGACGTGTCCCTCCTGGAGATCGGTGACGGCGTCGTCGAGGTGAAGGCCACCAACGGTGACAACCACCTCGGTGGTGACGACTGGGACCAGCGCGTCATGGACTACCTGGTCCAGCAGTTCCGGGCCGGCCACGGTGTGGACCTGGGCAAGGACAAGATGGCCCTCCAGCGCCTCCGCGAGGCCGCCGAGAAGGCCAAGATCGAGCTGTCCTCGTCCACCGAGACCTCGATCAACCTGCCCTACATCACGGCCTCCGCCGAGGGCCCGCTGCACCTGGACGAGAAGCTCACGCGCGCCCAGTTCCAGCAGCTGACGGCCGACCTGCTGGAGCGCTGCAAGACGCCGTTCCACAACGTCATCAAGGACGCGGGGATCAACCTCTCCGAGATCGACCACGTCGTTCTCGTCGGTGGCTCCACCCGTATGCCCGCGGTCGCCGAGCTCGTCAGGGAGCTGACCGGCGGTCAGGACGCCAACAAGGGCGTGAACCCGGACGAGGTCGTCGCCATCGGCGCCGCGCTCCAGGCCGGTGTCCTCAAGGGCGAGGTCAAGGACGTCCTGCTCCTCGACGTGACGCCGCTGTCCCTCGGTATCGAGACCAAGGGAGGGATCATGACGAAGCTCATCGAGCGCAACACCACGATCCCGACCAAGCGTTCCGAGATCTTCACGACGGCCGAGGACAACCAGCCGTCCGTCCAGATCCAGGTCTACCAGGGCGAGCGCGAGATCGCGGCGTACAACAAGAAGCTCGGGATGTTCGAGCTGACGGGCCTGCCGCCGGCCCCGCGCGGCGTGCCGCAGATCGAGGTCGCCTTCGACATCGACGCCAACGGCATCATGCACGTGACCGCGAAGGACCTCGGCACGGGCAAGGAGCAGAAGATGACCGTCACCGGCGGCTCCTCGCTGCCGAAGGACGAGGTCGACCGGATGCGCCAGGAGGCCGAGCAGTACGCGGACGAGGACCACCGTCGCCGCGAGGCCGCCGAGACCCGCAACCAGGGCGAGCAGCTCGTCTACCAGACGGAGAAGTTCCTCAAGGACAACGAGGACAAGGTCCCCGGCGACATCAAGACCGAGGTCGAGGCCTCGATCGAGGAGCTGAAGGCCGCGCTCAAGGGCGAGGACGTCGCCGAGATCCGCACCTCCACGGAGAAGGTCGCCGCCGTCTCGCAGAAGCTGGGCCAGGCGATGTACGCCGACGCCCAGGCCGGTCAGGCCGCCGGTGACGACGTGCCCGGCGCCGAGGCCCCGAAGGCCGACGACGACGTGGTGGACGCCGAGATCGTCGACGACGAGCGCAACGACCGCAAGGACGGTGCCGCGTGACGGAGGAGACTCCGGGCTTCGACGAGAAGCCCGACGTCCCTTCCGGCGCCACCCCCGACGACGCCGAGCCGAAGGACGCCCCCTCTTCGGAGGGGGCGTCCCCGGCCGGGGACGCAGCAGCAGCACAGGTCGCCGGTCTGACGGCACAGCTGGACCAGGTACGCACGGCGCTCGGTGAGCGCACCGCGGACCTCCAGCGGCTCCAGGCCGAGTATCAGAACTACCGCCGCAGGGTCGAGCGGGACCGGGTCGTGGTCAAGGAGATCGCCATCGCGAGCCTCCTGACCGAACTCCTGCCCGTGCTCGACGACATCGGCCGCGCGAGGGAACACGGCGAACTGGTCGGCGGGTTCAAGTCCGTCGCCGAGTCGCTGGAGACCGTCGCCGCCAAGATGGGCCTGCAACAGTTCGGCAAGGAGGGCGAGCCCTTCGACCCGACGATCCACGAGGCCCTGATGCACTCGTACGCGCCGGACGTCACGGAGACGACCTGTGTGGCGATCCTGCAGCCGGGCTACAAGTTCGGCGAGCGCAACCTGCGTCCCGCGCGGGTCGCGGTGGCCGAGCCCCAGCCCGGGGCGCAGGCCACCCCGGAGTCGGGGGACGCGGCGGACGGCAAGGAGAGCGGTGGCCCGGAAGAGGGCTGACGTGAGCATTGACGCGGGAAGGGAGGGACGTCGGGGATGAGCACCAAGGACTTCATCGAGAAGGACTTCTACAAGGTCCTCGGCGTCCCCAAGGACGCCACCGAGGCCGAGATCAAGAAGGCGTACCGGAAACTCGCCCGCGAGTTCCACCCGGACGCCAACAAGGGCAACGCCAAGGCCGAGGAGCGCTTCAAGGAGATCTCCGAGGCCAACGACATCCTCGGCGACCCCAAAAAGCGCAAGGAGTACGACGAGGCCCGCGCTCTCTTCGGCAACGGCGGCTTCCGCCCCGGGCCGGGTGCGGGCAGCGGCTCCTTCAACTTCGACCTGGGTGACCTCTTCGGCGGCGCCCCGGGCGGGGCCCCCGGCGGTTCCGGTGCGGGCGGCTTCGGCGGTGGCATCGGAGACGTCTTCGGAGGTCTGTTCAACCGGGGCGGCGGCGGGACCACGCGTACCCAGCCCCGGCGCGGTCAGGACATCGACACCGAGGTCACGCTGAGCTTCACGGAGGCGGTCGACGGCGCGACGGTCCCGTTGCGCATGACGTCCCAGTCGCCGTGCAAGGCGTGCTCGGGCACCGGTGACAAGAACGGCACGCCGCGCGTGTGCCCGACCTGCGTGGGGACCGGCCAGGTCGCTCGCGGCTCGGGCGGCGGCTTCTCGCTCACGGACCCCTGCCCTGACTGCAAGGGCCGGGGCCTGATCGCGGAGCACGCCTGCCTGGTGTGCAGCGGCTCCGGGCGCGCCAAGTCGTCCCGGACGATGCAGGTGCGCATCCCGGCGGGCGTGGCGGACAACCAGCGCATCCGGCTGCGCGGCAAGGGTGCGCCTGGCGAGCGCGGCGGCCCGGCCGGAGACCTCTACGTCACCGTCCATGTCGACAGCCACCCGGTCTTCGGCCGCAAGGAAGACAACCTGACGGTGACGGTGCCGGTGACGTTCGCCGAGGCGGCACTCGGCGGCGAGGTCAGGGTCCCGACCCTGGCCGGCCCGCCGGTCACCCTGAAGCTGCCCCCGGGCACGCCCAACGGGCGCACGATGCGCGCGCGGGGCAAGGGCGCGGTCCGCAAGGACGGCACCCGGGGCGATCTGCTGGTCACCGTCGAGGTGAGTGTCCCGACGGAGCTGACGGGGAAGGCTCGTGACGCACTGGAGGCGTATCGCGAGGCGACCGCGGACGAGGATCCGCGGGCGGAGCTGTTCGAGGCAGCGAAGGGAGCTTGACCGAGATGGACGGTCGTCGACGCAATCCGTATGAACTGACGCAGGAGACCCCGGTCTACGTCATCTCGGTGGCGGCCCAGCTCTCGGGCCTGCACCCGCAGACCCTGCGCCAGTACGACCGCCTGGGCCTGGTCTCCCCCGACCGCACCGCCGGCCGGGGCCGCCGCTACTCGGCCCGCGACATCGAACTGCTCCGCACGGTGCAGGCACTGTCGCAGGACGAGGGCATCAACCTGGCCGGCATCAAGCGGATCATCGAACTGGAGAACCAGGTCGCCGCGTTGCAGTCACGGGTGGCGGAGATGGAGTCGGCGCTGGACGGGGCCGCGGCTGCCATGCAGCAGCGGGAGGCGGCGGTTCACGCCTCGTACCGGCGGGATCTGGTGCCGTACCAGGAAGTGCAGCAGACGAGTGCGTTGGTGGTCTGGCGGCCTAAGAAGGCCAAGGACTAGGCGGGCGCGCCGAGCATGTGAAGGGGCCCGGAGGTTCGGTTCGAACCTCCGGGCCCTCTTCGTGTCCCGTTGTTCCAGCAAGGCGAGGGACGCTGCTGCTCAGGCCGAGGGGAGTTCGTCAGCCTTCAACGCCGTCATGAACGAGGTCCAGGCCTGGGTGTGTTCATCCCTCGTTGCCCCTCCCCTTCCGTGCGGCTACAACTCCCGCCGTACCTGGGCGATCAGGTCGAGGCTGTCCCCAGGGCTCAAGGCGATCGACCGTAGCGAATCGAAGATCAGCGTATATTCCTCGGTCTCCTTCGGGGTCTCCATGTAGAGGGTCCCCGTGCGATGCTCGACACACACGACATCCGAGAACGTCCCGTCGGGGAACCCGAAGAGGACGAACGATCCGGCCAGTCCGGCATGTGGGCCCGCGCGGTGGGGGATGACCTGGACCTCCACGGACGGATGGCCTGCCATGGTCTCCAGGTGCTCCAACTGTTTGCGCATCGTCTCCCGGACCCCGGACGACAGGTGCGGGACCGTGCGCGCCTCCCTGTTCCACGGTGCCCCGATCCTCAGCGAAGTGGGCGCCTGCGTACGGGAGTCAGGGCACCCCGGGGACCACCGGGACGCCCGCGGAGGCATCTGGTACCGGCTCCCGCTCGTCCCGGAGGGGTCCGCCGAGGGATTCGTCATCGGTGAGGCGCTCACGGGGCCGAAGCGAAGCTGAGGAGCGTCCCGGCCGGCTCACACTCCGTTCCGTGGGAGCTGGTGTGCTGCGGCAGGAGACTCAGCATGGGAGTGCTGATGGTTCGACGACCTATGGGTTCGTCGGAATGACTCCCCAGCGACGGGCGGGCCCGGAAGCGGAAAGCCTCCCGGCCCGCCCGTGCATTCCGGGTTCGTGCCTGTCAGTCCCGTTCCTCTTCCGGTGCCATGGCTACAAAGTCGCCGCCGGGCGCGGATTCGGTTCCGTCGGCGTATATGGCGGTTACCCAGTAAAAGTAGGTTGTGCCCCCCTTGACTGGAAAGTCATCGTACGAGGAGTAGGAGGCCGGGACGGCGCCCAGCTGTTCGTACGCGCTCGCACCCGGGTTCCAGCGGTACACCCGGTACCCGGTTGCGCCGGGCACTTCGTCCCACCGCAGGTCGACCTCCTCATCGAATACCGAGGGTATTGCGTTCAGAGTTACGGGCGAGTCCTCAGGAGTGGCGACGGACGGCATCAGATCCAGCGTGGCCACGACGACCGTGTTCGCCTTGCCGGTCTGCAGGTAACCGGAGTTGTCCGAGGTGTCGACGGCGTCCACGAAATAGCAGAACCGATCGCCGTTCGGCATGGGCACGTCTCTGTACTGAGAGGTGTTGGTGTCGAGACGCGCGTATTGGACGGCCGAGCAGACCTGGCTGCCTTGCCCGTCACTGGTGATCTTGCCCCGGTAGAGGATGTACCGCATCAGGTCCGGCGCGTCGCTGTCGTTCCAGTCCAGGATGGTGCCGTATTCCGTCGCCTTGGCGGTCAGACCCGTGATGGGTGCGGGCGGAGTCAGATCCTCGGTCTCCTTGGTGACGGTGACGGTCGCGCTGGCGACGGACTCGTCGTATGTGCCGTCGAACGCCTTCACGACGTAGTGATACGTCGCGCCTGGGGCTGTGGACCAGTCGGTGCAGGTGTACTGCCCGCGGCCGTCAGCGAGGATTTTCCAACTGGTGTCACAGCTGATCGGCTCGACGCTGGTGTCCACGGGGAGCGTCGTCGAGCGGTAGACGTGGTAGCCCCAGTAGTCGCCGGGGTCCTTGGGCACGATCCAGGTGAGGATCGTCTTGCCCGGTGGTGTCTTCAGCTCGGTCGGCGCGGCCACGAGGCGGCGTATCTCGGCTGTCTCGGCCATCCCTGAAGAGGTGCCGTTGGAGCCCATCGCCATCACCTGGTAACTCCAGTAGACCGATCGCTTCACGGTGTTGTCGGTGAAGGACGGTCCGGTGACCGTATAGGCGGACTCGTCCGAGCGCCGCACGATGTAGGTCACCGCGCCGGGGACGGGTTTCCAGGTCAGCTGGATTCCCTTGTCGGTGCCCGTGGCTGCGAGACCGGTGGGCGTGGTCAGCCGGACACTGGTGACGGCCTGGTCCGCGCCGCCCGCCGAGATGTTGCCGGCCTTGTCGACGGCGCGTACCTCGTAGGCGTAGCCCGCTCCGGTGGCCGGCGGAACATCAGTGTGCACGGTGGACTTTGTACTGCCCACCTTCATCCAGCTGTTGCCGCTCGCGTAACGGCGGTAGACCCGATACTCCGCGAGGTCCATCTCCGTGTTCTTGGACCAGGTGAGCTTGGCCTTGCCGGTGGTCGTGTCGTATGCGACAGAGGCGCCGGTCGGGGCGAGGGGCTTGACCTTGTCGATGCTCGCGGCGGTCCGAGGCGCGTAGGCGAAGCTGACGTTGGCGGAGCCCGTCCAGTTGACGTAGTCGACGCGCAGGGTGTGCTTGCCGGAGGGGATGGTGACGTTGACGGTCTTCCGTACTGTCGACGACACGTTCTTCCATACGTCGACCTTGCGTTTGCCGTCGAGGTACACGCGTACCCCGTCCTGCGCGGCGACAGGCAGAGCGAAGGGGCCGCCCGAGCCGAAGTCCCGTGTCACGGTCCAGCGGACGCCGAAGTTGTCCTTCGCAAGGCCGGTGGCCGGGGCCTTCGTGCCCCAGTTCTCGGCGATGGTGGCGTCGCAGTCCGTCCGTTTCGGGGTGCCGGAGAAGGTGGTGTTCGCGAAGAACTGCCGCTTGTAGACGGGAGAGACACACGTCGTCGCGGCGGAGGCGGCCGGGGCTGCGCTGCTGAGCAGGGTGCCGGCGGTGGCGAGCACGAGGGCGGTGGTGGCTGCCTGCGTCGTGCGTCTGGCTGGGTTCACAGCGGTCCTTCGGGTCCTGATCGTCAACGGCGTGAAGTGGGCCGTTGACGATCAGGACCCGCGACGATGGGGATTGGTTGTACGGATGATGCGATTTTGTTCGAGAGGTGGGCGAGGGGCACGTGGCGCGGGTGGGATGGGCGAGGCGATGGGGGCGGAGAAATTGAGCCATCGATGATCGGCATGCGTATGGAGGGTGCGCGAAGACCGTCTGTGCGGGCTTCCGCCACTTCTTCACGCCCACAGCGGAGTGTGATGTTGCACTCCGGATGAGTAGTTCCGCTTGACGCCTGTGGGTTCGTCCGCGTTGTCTTTTCAGACACATGGGCCGCACTGCTGCGTCCACGTCCTAAAAGCACCCGAAGTGAGCACCCGAATGTTTCGTCTGACTCGTCCGGTTCACATGAGTCGCATGGCTCGTTTGCGTCGTACCGCCACAGCCGTCGCCGCCTCCGCGGTCGCGGTCTCCCTCGCCGCGGGCTGCGGCGTACTCGACGCCAGTGAGGCAGCCAGCGAGGCGACCCCGGCCAAGGGCAACGACATCACGGTGGGGCTGCTGCTTCCGGAGACGGCGAACACCCGCTACGACAAGTTCGACTACCCGATCATCAAGAGCAAGGTCGAGTCGCTCACCAACGGACAGGGCAAGGTCGACTACGCCAACGCCGGTGCGGACGCCGCCAAGCAGGCCAGGCAGTTGCAGCAGATGATCGACGACAAGGTCGACGTCCTGCTCCTCGACGCCGTGGACGCGCACGCCATCGCGAGCGGGGTCCAGAAGGCCAAGGACGCAGGGATTCCGGTCATCGCGTACGACAGGCTGGCCGAGGGCCCCATCGACGCGTACATCTCCTTCGACAACGAACTCGTCGGCGAGGTGCAGGGACGTTCCCTCCTGGAGGCCCTCGGCGGTGACATCAACGAGTCGGAGAAGATCGTCATGATGAACGGGTCGGTGACCGACCCGAACGCCGCGCAGTTCAAGGAGGGTGCCCTCTCCGAGCTGAACGGCAAGGTGACGATCGCGCAGTCCTTCGACACCAAGGACTGGAAGCCGGAGAACGCCGAGGCGAACATGACGAAGGCGATCGCCGCCATCGGCAAGGACAACATCGCCGGCGTCTACTCCGCCAACGACGGCATGGCGGGCGGCATCATCGACGCCCTGGAGGCCGCGGGCGTCACCAAGCTGCCGCCGATCACCGGGCAGGACGCCGAACTGGCCGCCGTGCAGCGCAT
This sequence comes from Streptomyces lacrimifluminis, assembly GCF_014646095.1. Taxonomy (GTDB): domain Bacteria; phylum Actinomycetota; class Actinomycetes; order Streptomycetales; family Streptomycetaceae; genus Streptomyces; species Streptomyces lacrimifluminis. The sequence goes on from NZ_BMMU01000009.1 coordinate 75,407, forward strand.
CATCGCCGGCGAGCAGTACATGAGCGTCTACAAGTCGTACCCGCAGGAGGCCCAGACGGCGGCCGAGATGGCAGTCGCCCGCGTCCAGGGCCGCGACATCCAGTTCGACGCCCTCACCCGGGACAAGGTCGACAGCCCCACGACCAAGGACGTCCCCTCCCAGCTGGTGAGCGTCGTCGCCCTGACGACGGCCAACATCAAGAGCACGGTCATCGAGGACGGCATCTACAAGCTGGCCGACATCTGCACGCCGAAGTTCGAGGACGAGTGCGAGGCCCTCGGCCTGAAGTAGCCGCAGGCAGCCCGCAGACGAGGGCGCGTACCCCGGGGCACCGACCCGCCCCGGGGTACGCGCGTGTCGTACGGGAGATTTCAGGCCACCCGCGTGAACTCCACCGTCACCTCCGGCGGCCCCCCGGCCACCCCCCGGTACACGCCCTTGTGCGGCGTCACGTCGTCGTAGTCGCGCCCCCGGCCGACCACCACGTGGGACTCGTCGGCGCGCGTCCGGTTCGTCGGGTCGTAGCCGCACCAGTCGCCCGCCCAGTACTCGACCCAGGCGTGGGACTGTCCCTCCACCGGGCGGTGCAGTTCCGCCTCCCGCTCGGGGTGGAGGTAGCCGGAGACATAGCGGGTGGGCAGGCCCAGGCCCCGCAGCAGCGCGATCGTCACATGGGCGATGTCCTGGCAGACGCCCGCGCCCTGCTCCCACGCCTCCGCCGCCGAGGTGTTCACGCCCGTCGTGCCGGGCAGGTACGACACCCGGTCCGCGACCAGCGACGACACCGCGGTCGCCGTCTCGTGCGGGTCGAGACCCACGGCCGCCTCCCGCGCCCGCGCCACCAGCTCGGGCGGCACCGTCGTCCGTCCCGTCGCCGTCGCGTACTCCAGCAGACGGGAGTTGGCCGTCCGGTCGGCCACCTCGGCCCAGCTCGGCGCGGGTTCCAGGGGGCCCGGTGGGGCCGTCTCCACCAGGCTCTGGGCGGTGATCGTGAGGTCGGCGTGCGGGTCCATCAGGTCGAACCCGGTGACCTGCGTGCCCCAGTAGTCCCAGTACGACCAGGTCGGCGTCGTCGGGTTCACGGTCACCCGGGCGTCCAGCGTCGTCTGGCCGGGGAGCGTCAGCGGGGTCATCCGGACCTCGTTGTGCGAGGAGATCACGGCCTGCGCGTACGCGACATGGGTGATGTGCCGGATACGCAGCCGACGCGTCATCGGCGCGTTCGTCGACATGATGCTCGTCATGCTGCCCGCTTCATTACGGCCTGTCCCATGGCCGCCCGTCCCATTGCTGCTCATACTGCTCGCGATCCTTCCTGGGCCCATTCCACGGGCCCCTGGTACGGGAAGAACTTCTCCGCGACCGCCTCCGCCGAGGCCATGCAGGCGGCCTGCAAGTCCTGCAGAAGCACCGGGAGCTGGTCCTCCATGGCCTGTGAGTCCAGATACTCCAGGCGGGTGCGCAGCCGGCCGATCGGGCGCCGGGCCGGGTCCTGGCGCGGGCGGCCCAGGGCCGCGAGGCACTCCTCCGCCGTGGTCAGCGCGTGCAACGCCGAGCGGGGGAAGTCCCGGTCCAGGAGCAGGAATTCGGCCACTCTCGGGGTGTCCCCGAAACCGCTGTAGATGCGCGCGTACGCCTCGTCCGCGCCGCTCGCGCTCAGCAGCGTCGGCCAGTCCGGGGCGTGGGCGGCGTCCAACACCCGTACCGACAGCAGCCGTACGGTCATGTCCACCCGCTCCAGGCTGCGCCCCAGGACCACGAAGCGCCAGCTGTCGTCCCGGCTCATCGTGGAGTCCGCGAGGCCGAAGAAGAGCGCGGACCTGCGCCGTACCAGCTCCAAGTAGGCGTACGGGCCCGTGCGTCGGGCCGCGAGCCGCTGGTCGGCCAGGGCGTGCCAGGTCGAGTTGAGGCACTCCCACATCTCCGAGGAGACGGCTTCCCGGGCGCTTCTGGCGTTCAACCGGGCCGCCCCGAGCGCGCCCTCGATGGCGCACGTCGAACGGGCGTCGAAGGCGAGCTGGTCCAACACCTGTTGCATGTCCACGGGTTGGCCGCCCGCGTCGCAGCCCAGGATGGCGTACAGGGAGCGGCAGGCCGCGTCCTCGTCGCGCCAGGGGTCCTCCAGCAGACGGTGCAGATAGGCGTCCAGGATGCGGCTCGTGGCGTCGGCCCGCTCCACGTAACGGCCCGTCCACGTCAGGGCCTCGGCTATCCGGGAGAGGATCACGTCGTTCACTGCTGCGCCCCTTCCTGTACGAGGGTGAGGTTGCCGTCGGGTCCGTGCTGGCGCGGGGCGACCTCGGGCGGTGCGCCGGCCGGTGGTACGGGGCTCGGGGTCTCGGCGGGTCCCTCGGCGAGCACCCAGGTGTCCTTGGAGCCGCCGCCCTGGCTGGAGTTGACGATGAGGTTGCCCTCCTGGAGCGCGACACGGGTCAGCCCGCCCGGCAGGACCCAGACCTCGTTGCCGTCGTTGACGGCGAACGGCCGCAGGTCGATGTGGCGCGGCGCCATCCGCTCGCCGGCCAGGGTGGGGGAGGTGGAGAGCGCGACGGGGCGCTGGGCGATCCAGCCCCGGGGATCGGCGGCCACCGCCTCCCGGCACCGCTCCAGGGTCTCCCGGTCGGCCTTCGGACCGATGACGATTCCTTGCCCGCCCGCGCCGTCGACGGGCTTGATGACCAGCTGGTCGATCTGGTCGAGCACGGCGTCCAACTGCCCGGGCTCATCCGGTCGGAACGACTCCACGTTCGGAAGAATCGGTTCCTCGGAGAGGTAGTACTGGATCAGATCGGGTACGTACGTGTAGAGCAGCTTGTCATCGGCGATGCCGTTGCCGACCGCGTTGGCGAGGGTGACGGTGCCCGACTGGGCGGCGCTCAGGATGCCCGGGCAGCCGATCACCGAGTCGGACCGGAAATGGAGCGGGTCGAGGAAGTCGTCGTCCAGCCGTCGGTATACGACATGGACGGGCACCTCACCGCGCGTGGTCCGCATCCACACCCGGTTCTTACGGCACACCAGATCGTGCCCCTCGACCAGTTGCACGCCCATCAGCCGGGCCAGCAGGGCGTGTTCGAAGTAGGCGGCGTTGCTCGGACCGGGGGTCAGGACCACGACCCGCGGATCGACGACCCCGGCGGGCGCGGCGGCGCGCAGCGCGGCCAGCAGGCGTTGCGCGTAGCCGTCGACGGGGACGACGTGCTGCTCGGCGAAGAGGGACGGGAAGACGCGGGTCATCGCCCGCCGGTTCTCGATGACGTAGGACACCCCGGACGGCACCCGGACGTTGTCCTCCAGCACCCGGAAGTCCCCGGCCTCGTCGCGGACGAGGTCGATGCCGGCGACATGGATGCGTACTCCGCCGGGTGGCTCGATGCCCTGGGCGGCCCGGTGGAAGTGCGGCGAGCTGAGCAGCAGCCGCCACGGCACGACGCCGTCCTCGAAGGCCCGGCAGGGCCCGTAGGCGTCCGCGAGGTAGGCCTCCAGGGCCCGCACCCGCTGGGCGACCCCGCGCTGGATGAGATCCCACTCCAGCGCGTCCAGGATCCTCGGCACGAGGTCCAGCGGCCAGGGCCGCTCCTCGCCAGCGAAGGCGTAGGTCACCCCGCGGTCGGTGAACGCCCTGGCCATCTGGTCGGCCCTGAAGCGCAGCTCGGTCGGCTCGATGGGCTGGAGTGCCGCCAGTACCGGCTCATAGGCGGTCCTGACCTCACCCGGCCGCACAAACATCTCGTCCCACGCGTCGGCCAACGCGTATGCGTCAAATATGTCCGCCATGGCCTGACGGTAGGGGCGGGACGTAACGGGACGATCTCCGAGTGGTTTCCGGGAGCTTGCGCGAAAGTCGTGGCACGCGCTTTCACTCCGGTTGACTCGCGCTGCGCGGGGCAGGCCGATGGCCCCGGCCGGACGGTGGACATCCTGCCGGGGCCGCTTCGGGCGTTCCCCCGTTCGCGCCTCGCGGCGCCCCCGTTACGCCCTTGGGAAGCGCCTTCCACTCTGCCCTCAGGAGCACCGCGCCACCACCGTCAGCTTGTTGCAGGGCCACCGGCGGAGGAGGGGCGAAAGTCGGACATAGTAAGGGGATTGGGGGTGCGCGACGGCCCCGGCCATGTTGCGGACCACGTCCGGGCCGCGCATAGTGGCGCTGCAAAGTGCTGGAACCAGTAGTGGGATGGGGCGATGGCCGGGCACGGGACGGACGAGCATCCACACGGTGCTGACCGACTGTGCGGGGCCGGGGATCGCGTGTATTCCCGGGCCGTACGGCGGGGCCGTGTGCCGCGCCGCGACGCCGAGCCGGTGCCGTGCCTCCTCGAACTCGCCCTGCTGCACCCCGACCCCGACGACATGGCCTGGCTGGTGCCGACCTCCCCGCAGGAGGTCATGACCCGGCTGCTGCGCGGCGTCTACGACGAGGTCAGCGCGAGCCAGGGCCGGGTGGGCTCGGCGGTCGCGGCTTTCGAGCGGTACACCACCCTCGGCGAGGAGAGCCCGTACGCCGGGTCCGGTGCTGGCGCCGGTGCTGGTACCGGCGGTGGCACCGGCCTCGGTGAGGGCACCGCCCTGCGTGTCCTGGACGGTCTCGCACGGATCCAGACCGCGATGGACGAGGCGACACAGGCGTGCACGACCGAGGTGCTCACCGTCCAGCCCGGTGGCATCCGTCGCGAGTACGAACTCTCCGAGGGTCTGCACCGGGCGCTCGAACTGCGCGGACGCGGCGTGCGGATGCGCGGCCTGTACAACCATGTGGCCCGGCACGGGCAGGGGCTGCTCAACTACCTCGAACTGGTGGGTGGAGCCGCCGAGGCGCGCACCCTCGACGAGGTGGTCGAGCGGCTGATCCTCTTCGACCGCACGGTGGCATTCATTCCGGCGAACGCGGAGCGGACGGTCGCGCTGGAGATCCGCCAGCCGGCCCTCGTGGAGTACCTCGTCACGGTCTTCGACCGCCTGTGGCGCCTGGCCGTCCCGCTGACGGCCCCGCTCCCCGACACGGGCATCGAGGGCATCTCGCACCGGGAGCGGTCGATCGCCGCGCTGCTCGCGGAGGGCCACCAGGACGCCGTCATCGCGGAACGCCTGGGCATCAGCGTCCGTACCTGCCGGGCACACATCGCGCGGCTCTCGGAGACGCTGGGGGCGGCGAGCCGGACGCAGCTGGGCGTGCGGATCGCCCAGGCGGGACTGGACGGCCCGCCGGCAGTCGCCGCCCCGGCCGGCCGCGCGCCGCTCAGCCTTCCGGCGCCGGCGGCCCCGACTCGGGCTCGGCCTCCAGAATCCCCGACTGCCCGATGAGGTAACCGAGTTGGGCGCGGCTCTCGCTGCCGAGGGTGCTGGCGAGCTTGGCGATGTGGACGCGGGCGGTACGGATGTTCAAGCCGAGGCGGGTCGCTATGACGGCGTCGGTGTGGCCCTCGACGAGGAGGGCGGCGATGGCTTGCTGCCGGGGCGTGACGCCGTTGTCGGACGGGGGCTGAATGGCCTGGGGGTGCATCGGGGTGGCCAGGCGCCACAGGCGGTCCAAGGTCGTAACGAAGTGGTGCACGAGGACCGGGTGGCGGATCTCCAGCGCGAGGGAACGGTCCTTGCTGGCGGGGATGAAGGCCACGGTCCGGTCGATGACGATGAGGCGGTCGGTGACCTCGTCCAGGGAGCGGGCCTCGACATCGCCCCTCAGCTGTTCGTAGCGGGCGCGGACGGCGGGAGAGTGGCGGACAGCGTGTTGGTAAAGGGCGCGGATGCGGGCGCCCCGGTCGAGGACGGCCTGGTCGCGTGCCAGGATGGCCAGGGTCGGGGGCGGCCCACGTAGGGCTGGATCGTGAGTATTTCGCTGGAAGCGTCAGCCAAGGCTCGGGAAATGGCCAGGTTGATCCGGTCAAAGCCGCTGAGGACACTGATCATGGGTGTGTCGGCCGCTGTGTCCGGGACATCGATGCGCATGAGCGGCTCGAACGCTTCGGCCAGCAGCGACTCTTGTTGCCGCTTCCTGGCCGTGTCCTCCGCACTCTCCTGCAGAAGCCGGGAGAGGGCCACTGCGGGGGCCAGGGGACGCAGGTGGCGCGGGTTCTCGAGGTAGGGCCGAAGCAAGCCGAAGTCGATCAGGCAGGGAGCGTCGCTCGCCTCGTCGTCCGGCACGTGGCCCTCGCGCAGCGCGCGAACGTACAGGCTCATGCCTGCCTCGCACAGTTTCTCTGCCCCATGCGGGTGCCGTTCGGCCACGGGTGACTCCCTTGCGCTCACTGTTCCTGGTCGAGAATCCCCGACTGCGCGATCAGGAACCCGAGCTGGGCGCGGCTGCCGCTGCCCAGCGAGGTGGCCAGTTTGGCGATGTGGGCGCGGCAGGTGCGGACGTTCATGCCGAGGCGCCGGGCGATGGCCTCGTCGACGTGGCCTTCGATGAGGAGCTTGGCGATGGAGTGCTGGACCGGGGTGATGCCGTTGGGGCCGACATCGTTCGGGATGTTTTCAGTCAGGGGGACCGCGCGCTGCCAGAGCTGCTCGAAGACCTTGCTGAGGTATATGACGAGTCCGGGGTGCCGGAGTTCGAGAGCGACACGCCGGTCGTCGCTCGCGGGGATGAAGGCGACTGTGCGGTCGAAGATGATCAGGCGTTCGATGAGCTCTTCCAGCGTGCGGACCTGGATCTTGCCGTCGGATATGTGCTCGATGTAGGCCAGCGTGCTCTGGCTGTGCCGGGCGGTGTGCTGATAAAGGGTGCGCATTCTGACCCCGCGGTCGGTGAGTGGTCTGTCGCGCTCCAGGGCCTGCATCAGGGTGTCGGCGTGGCGGCCACCGCCGGGCTGGATGGTGAGCATCTCGGTATGGCACTCAGCGGTGGCATAGTCCAGCGCCGTATTGATCCGGTCGAAGCCTTCCAGCACGGTGATGGCGTGGATACTCGCCTGGCTCTGGGTACTGATCGCGATGAACGGGTCGAAGGCATCGGTCAGCTCGACCGTATGCCGCCGGGTCTCCTGGATCTCGCGCTCCAGTGGATGCAGTCGCTGCGCGAGGGCGACGGCCGGCGGGACCGGACGCAGCCAGTTCGCGTCATCCGGATCAGGATGGAGGAGCGCGAACTCAAGCAGGCACGGAGCGGGCTCCACCTCTCCGCGGCTGATTTTTCCTGAGCGCAGAGCACTGGCGTAGATCCGCGTCCCTTCGTCGCACAACTCAGTGACGGCGTGGGGATGTGCCGGTTTAGTATCTCTTGTTGCCATTTCTCCACCCCCCAGGGTCCTGAACGTGCAGGAACATGATGCATCGCTCCTGTGGCATTGACGTGCCTGAATGAGCCATCGTCTTGTTGCGACGGGGGAGAAGATTCGATCGAGTAAGGACGAAGCCGACTATGCGCGTGAGATTGCTTGGTTCAGTACTTGCCACCGTCTTCTCCGTCGCAGTCGCTGTTGGCGTTCTTGGGGGTTCGGGGCTGGCTGATCCGGCGGTCCCTCCGCCTGACAGTGGCTGGGACTCCGTACAGGCCGCAGATCCGGTGTTTCCGGCTGACAGTGGCTGGGACTCCGCTCCGGTGGATGTGGACGTATGACCACCCCCCCGGATGATCGTTCTTTCCGTCGAGAAATGGCGTCAGCCTACCGCTCCGGCTGGCACTTCATCGATCTGGTCACCGCCATCCCCCACAGCGGTGACTCGCTGATGGTGACCGTGTTCGGAGAGCCGGTCGTCGTGACGCGGGACGACGAAGAGGATGTAAGGGCATACCGGTGTCTGCGGCGGCCTCGGGGGGCGCCGCAGCCCGTACGGTGTGCGATTCGGTACGGAATGATCTTTGTGAACCTGGACCAGCGCGACCACCGGCTGGACCACCCCGACATCCCGGATGTCCCCGACATCCAGGACGTGCAGACCATCTCAGCCACCCCCCGCAGTGCCTGACGCGATTCCCCCGTCGCAGTAGATCGCTCAGGTGCTTCCCCCCAGTAGCGGCGTCACCGTGACCTGAACACGGTGACGCCGCTGCTGTTTCTGGCGAAATATTGTGGTTCGAGTGCATTCTGAGATGGGTGCGGCGCTCGCTCGCTTGGCTGAAAGCAGCCGCTCGCCGTCTCCTTCTTCACCGCCCGTCCGTCATGGAGGAGGGGCGGTTTTTGGTCTGCCCTGCCGCCCCGTTCCTGCCTTGAGTGGAATAGACTCAACTTTGTGTACGTTGGCCGTGTCAGTTGTCACGACCGGGACAGGGAAGGGAGACAGCGACCGTGGACGCCGAGCTGACCAACAGGAGCAGGGACGCGATCAACGCGGCCACCGGCAGGGCCGTGTCCGGGGGGCACGCGGACCTGACCCCCGCGCACCTGCTGCTGGCGTTGCTCGCGGGGGAGGACAACGAGAACATCACCGACCTGCTGGCCGCCGCCGACGCCGACCAGGCGGCCGTACGCGCGGGCGCCGAGCGCGTCCTCGCGAGCCTGCCCAGCGTGACCGGCTCGACCGTCGCACCCCCGCAGCCCAACCGGGAGCTTCTTTCGGTCATCGCCGACGCGGCCGAACGGGCGAAGGAGCTCGGCGACGAGTACCTCTCCACCGAGCACCTCCTCATCGGCATCGCCGCGAAGGGCGGCCCCGCCGGGGACGTACTCTCCCAGCAGGGCGCCGGCGCGAAGAAGCTGCTGGACGCGTTCCAGAAGAGCAGGGGAGGGCGTCGCGTGACCACAGCCGACCCCGAGGGTCAGTACAAGGCCCTGGAGAAGTTCGGTACGGATTTCACGGCCGCCGCCCGGGAGGGCAAGCTCGACCCGGTCATCGGCCGTGACCAGGAGATCCGCCGGGTCGTCCAGGTGCTCAGCCGTCGTACGAAGAACAATCCCGTCCTCATCGGTGAACCCGGCGTCGGCAAGACGGCCGTCGTCGAGGGCCTCGCCCAGCGCATCGTCAAGGGCGACGTACCGGAGTCCCTGAAGAACAAGCGGCTGGTGTCCCTGGACCTGGGCGCGATGGTCGCCGGGGCGAAATACCGGGGCGAGTTCGAGGAGCGGCTGAAGACGGTCCTCGCGGAGATCAAGGGTTCCGACGGCCAGATCATCACCTTCATCGACGAACTCCACACGGTCGTCGGCGCGGGCGCCGGCGGCGACTCCTCGATGGACGCCGGCAACATGCTGAAGCCGATGCTGGCGCGCGGCGAACTGCGCATGGTCGGCGCGACGACCCTCGACGAGTACCGCGAGCGGATCGAGAAGGACCCCGCCCTGGAGCGCCGCTTCCAGCAGGTCCTGGTCGCGGAACCCTCCGTCGAGGACACGATCGCGATCCTGCGCGGACTCAAGGGCCGGTACGAGGCCCACCACAAGGTCGTCATCGCCGACAGCGCGCTGGTCGCGGCGGCGACCCTCTCCGACCGTTACATCACCTCCCGTTTCCTCCCCGACAAGGCGATCGACCTGGTCGACGAGGCGGCGTCGAGGCTGCGGATGGAGATCGACAGTTCCCCTCTCGAAATCGACGAACTCCAGCGCGCCGTGGACCGGTTGAAGATGGAGGAACTCGCGCTGGAGAAGGAGACCGACCCGGCCTCGCGCGAGCGTCTGGAGCGGCTGCGCCGTGATCTCGCCGACAAGGAGGAGGAGTTGCGCGGTCTGACGGCCCGTTGGGAGAAGGAGAAGCAGTCCCTCAACCGGGTCGGCGAGCTGAAGGAGAAGCTCGACGAACTTCGCGGCCAGGCCGAACGGGCCCAGCGCGACGGCGACTTCGACACCGCCTCCAAGCTCCTCTACGGCGAGATTCCCGCCCTGGAAAGGGACTTGGAGGCAGCCTCCGAAGCCGAGGTGGAGGCCTCCAGGGACACCATGGTCAAGGAGGAGGTCGGCCCCGACGACATCGCGGACGTGGTCGGCGCCTGGACCGGCATCCCCGCCGGCCGTCTCCTGCAGGGCGAGACCCAGAAACTCCTGCGCATGGAGGAGGAGTTGGGCCGCCGTCTGATCGGCCAGTCCGAGGCGGTCCAGGCGGTGTCGGACGCGGTACGGCGGACCAGGGCCGGTATCGCGGACCCCGACCGCCCGACCGGCTCCTTCCTCTTCCTCGGCCCGACGGGCGTCGGCAAGACCGAGCTCGCGAAGGCGCTGGCCGACTTCCTCTTCGACGACGAGCGGGCGATGGTCCGCATCGACATGTCGGAGTACGGAGAGAAGCACAGCGTCGCCCGCCTCGTCGGCGCCCCGCCCGGCTACGTCGGCTACGAGGAGGGCGGTCAGCTGACGGAAGCGGTGCGGCGGCGCCCGTACAGCGTGGTGCTCCTGGACGAGGTCGAGAAGGCCCACCCGGAGGTCTTCGACGTCCTCCTCCAGGTCCTGGACGACGGCCGGCTCACGGACGGCCAGGGCCGGACCGTCGACTTCCGCAACGCGATCCTCATCCTGACGTCGAACCTCGGCAGCCAGTACCTGGTCGAGCCGCTGACATCCGCGGAGGTGAAGAAGCAGCAGGTGCTGGAGGTGGTCCGCGCCTCCTTCAAACCGGAGTTCCTGAACCGCCTGGACGACATGGTCGTCTTCTCCGCGCTGAACGGGCAGGAGCTGGAGCGCATCGCGGGCCTCCAGATCGGCCGCCTCGCCAAGCGCCTGGCCGAGCGCCGTCTGACCCTGGACGTCACCCCGGCCGCCCTGGCCTGGCTGGCCGCCGAGGGCAACGACCCGGCGTACGGCGCCCGGCCCCTGCGCCGCCTCATCCAGACGGCGATCGGCGACCGCCTCGCCAAGGAGATCCTGGCGGGCGAGGTCAAGGACGGCGACACGGTACGGGTGGACGCGTTCGGGGAGGGCCTGATCGTCGGGCCGGCGGCCGGCGATACGAGCACCGGGGCGGGCGAAAAAACGCTCTGAGCTGAATTACGCCAACCATCGGTGAACCGTCGGGGGCGGGGGTTGCCACGCCCCGCCCCGCATGGGAGAGGATGGCGGGATCCGTACGAAGGGAAATTCACGGTGACCATCGACCCGTCCTCGATTCCGAACTTCGGGGGCCAGCCCGAGCCGCAGCAGCAAGGACCGGCAGGCCCCGTCGTCCCGGACCAGGACCTTGTGAAGCAGCTCCTGGAACAGATGGAGCTGAAGTACGTCGTCGACGACGAGGGTGACCTCGCGGCGCCGTGGGAGCAGTTCCGTACGTACTTCATGTTCCGTGGCGAGGGTGACCAGCAGGTCTTCTCGGTGCGGACGTTCTACGACCGGTCCCACCCGATCGAGGAGAAGCCCGCGCTTCTCGAGTCGATCGACGACTGGAACCGGCGGACCCTGTGGCCCAAGGTGTACAGCCACACGCACGACGACGGCACCGTTCGCCTCATCGGCGAGGCGCAGATGCTGATCGGGACGGGCGTCAGCCTGGAGCACTTCGTGTCCTCGACGGTGAGCTGGGTGCGCGCCGCGATCGAGTTCGACAAGTGGCTCGTCGAGCAGCTCGGCCTGGAGCCGGACGCCGAAGAGGCGGAGAAGCCTGGGGACGACGAGGCGTAGTCCTGCCCGCACGTCTGTCTGTACGCCTGTGTATGGAGGAGCCCGGCCGGGGAGGCCGGGCTCTCGCCGTTTCCGGGCCAGGTAGGAGGGTTACGGATACGTGCCCGTACCCCGCGACATCACCGGCCTGCCCCGTGCGCCACCGTCCGCTGGCTCCCCAGTGACTTGAGCCGGGCCGCGGCTTCCTCCAGTACCGACGTCCGCTTGCAGAAGGCGAACCGTACGAAGGGGGCGCCCTCCTCGCGGTGGTCGTAGAAGACCGCGTTCGGGATGGCGACCACACCGGCCCGTTCCGGCAGGGCGCGGCAGAAGGCGAAGCCGTCGCCGCCTTCGGACAGCACAGCGCCGAGGGGGCGGATGTCGGTGGTGACGAAGTACGTGCCCGAGGGCCGGAACACCTTGAAGCCCGCCTCCGTGAGGCCGGCCGACAAGAGGTCCCGCTTGACCCTCATGTCCTCGCGGAACGCCTCGAAGTACGTGTCCGGGAGGCTCAGTGCCTCCGCCACCGCGTACTGGAACGGGCCGGACGCCACGTAGGTCAGGAACTGCTTCGCCGAACGGACGGCCGTGACCAGGTCCGGCGTAGATGTGACCCAGCCCACTTTCCAACCGGTGAACGAAAACGTCTTCCCGGCGCTCCCGATAGAGACCGTCCGTTCGCGCATCCCCGGGAAGGAGGCCAGCGGCAGATGTTCGGCGTCGTCGAAGACCAGGTGCTCGTACACCTCGTCGGTGACCACCAGCAGGTCGCGCTCCACGGCGAGCCGTGCGACGGCGGTCAGCTCCTCCCGGGTCAGGACCGTGCCGGTCGGGTTGTGCGGGGTGTTGACCAGGAGGAGACGGGTGCGGGGTGTCACCGCCGCCCGCAGCTCCTCCAGGTCCAGGCGGAACGAGCCTTCGTGCGGGCGCAGTGTGACCGGTACGCGCGTGCCGCCCGCCATCGCGATGCACGCCGCGTAGGAGTCGTAGTAGGGCTCCAGGGCGATCACCTCGTCGCCGGGCTCCACCAGGGCCAGCAGGGTCGCCGCGATGGCCTCGGTCGCGCCCGCCGTCACCAGGACCTCGCGGTCGGGGTCGTACGACAGCCCGTACCGGCGCTCCTGGTGCGCGGCGATCGCCGTACGCAGCTCGGGGACGCCCGGACCCGGCGGGTACTGGTTGCCGCGGCCGTCGCGCAGCGCCCGTACGGCGGCCTCGCGGATCGCCTCGGGGCCGTCGGTGTCCGGGAAACCCTGGCCGAGGTTGATCGAGCCGGTGGCGACGGCGAGCGCCGACATCTCGGCGAAGATCGTCGTCCCGAACTCGGCGAGCCGGCGGTTGAGGAAGGGGCGTGCGCTGCTGGTCATGGTCGTCATCCTGCGCCGAAGCTCTGGACTTCCTCAACTCTGCTTTGGCAGGTGAGACAGGCGGGCATCCCCTCGTCACGCAAGACGGCGAGGTGCCCACGGGGGGCCGCCTCGGGGGAACGAAAGGAGGGTGACGTCATGGTCGTAGCCATCATCGCCCTTGTCATTCTGGCGGTCCTGTTCATCCCGGTGATTGTTGTGGTCTCGGCGGTCCGGGCTTCCCGGGGAAGCCGGCGGCGGGGGAGCCGGGGACGCGACAGCTGGTGGGCCGGGGGAACGGCGGGGGCCGGCAGTGCCGGTGACTCCGGGAGCAGCTCGTCGTGCGGTTCGAGTTCCTCCTGCGGAGGCAGCTCGTCCTGTGGCGGCGGATCGTCCTGCGGTGGGGGAGGCGGGGGCGGATGCGGTGGAGGCAGCTGACACGGGGCAGCTGAGCTCCGGAAGGGGGAACCGTATCCGGACCGCGGGGTGAGCGCCCGCCGGGACGACGTGCGTACACGTCGCCCCGGCGGGCGTTCGTACGCCCGCTCACGGGCTTCCTTCGCACGCTCGGGCGTACGCCACGGTTGAACAATTGAGCTGTGAAGCCCCCTGAGGGATGGAAACCCCACGAAGTTGGGTAAAAACGCTGTGGCGGCGCCACCGTTCATGATTCCCTCTACATCACCAACACAGCCCCTCGGACGTCCCCTGCCCCTGGACGTTCCTCATGACTGGGCTGATCTCCCGGCGTCGACCCGTGTCGACCGGAGCGCGCCGGACCCCCACCTCGCTTGTCCACACCTTGCTTGCCCAGACCTCCCCCCCTCCCCTTTGCGTGCTAGCGGAGCCGATCCATGCTCACGAACCTGAACACCGCCTACACCGACACGCGCGCGGCCGACCTCGCCTGGGCCCTGGGCCGGGAGCCGTTGCCCGCCCTCGCCACCCTCGACCTCGAACTGGCGGACGCCAAACTCCAGTTGAGACTCCTCGGCGCCTCCCATCAGGTGCTCCTGGAGGAGCGACAGGGCATCTGTTCGGAGACGGTCGCGTGCATCCCGGGTTCCAGCACCCCCCTCCCCCTCGGCGTGGCCAAACGGGTCGACGACTGGGAGTACGAGTTCGCGGCGAGAGTCGAGATCCTGTCGCCGGAATCGTTCGCGGGGCGCGCCCAGGAGTTGCTGGCCCTGGTCGCCGACCATCCCCACGGCCTGGCCGGCGTCTTCCCCGGCAGCCCGCACGCCTTCACCGCGATGCTGGCCCAGCGGCATGAGGGTCAGGTCCACTGGCGGACCTGGCACGCCTATCCGCAGGACGGGCAGCTGGTGGCGACCAGAACGCGGGTGGGGGTACGGGTGGCGGCGGCCCTCTGAGTGACGGCGGCATGACCGGCGGCCCTCCGGGCGAGTGGCGGCCATCGGTGGCGGCGGCCCTCCGAGGGAGCGTCGGCGGCGCATCCCGACCTTCACGCCGACTGCCTCCGCGTAAACAGAGACCACACGTGTGGGTGACGAAGCGTACCCGGAGTGTGACGTAGCGTTCCCAGAGTGATCGAACCGCACGTGCCGGCCCCGCCGGGCAGTCCCCCGTCCTGGGGCAGCCCCGCGCGGCTGCCCGTCCGGCCCGGCGCCGGCCGGTTCCTGGTCCTCGCCGGCGCCTTCGTCTGTGCGGCCTGCGGACTGGTGTACGAGCTGGAACTCGTCGCGCTCGCCTCGTACCTGATCGGCGACTCGGTCACCCAGGCGTCCGTCGTGCTCTCCGTGATGGTGTTCGCGATGGGTATCGGCTCGCTCGCCGCGAAACGCCTGAGCTGCCGCGCCGCGGCCGGCTTCGCCGCGGTCGAGGCGGCACTCGCGCTGGTCGGCGGATGCAGCGCGATGGCCCTGTACGCGGTGTTCGCGTGGACCGGAGACTGGGGCGGCCTCTGGGCGAACGGCCCGCGCGTCCTCCTCGTCACCTTCTCCCTGATCATCGGTCTGCTGATCGGCACCGAGGTGCCGCTGCTCATGGAGCTGATCCAGCGCATCCGCCGCCAGGACGCCGGCGGCGCGGTCGCCGACCTGTTCGCCGCGGACTATGTGGGCGCCCTGGTGGGCGGCCTGGCCTTCCCCTTCCTCCTGCTGCCCTGGCTCGGCCAGCTCACCGGCGCCCTGCTCACCGGCACGGTCAACGCGCTGGTCGGCGGCGCCCTCGTCCTCGGCCTGTTCCGGCGGGACCTCACCCGGCGCGCCCGCTGGCTGCTCGTGGTGGCCAACGTGACCGTGATCGGAGTCCTGGCCGCCGCGGCCGTACTCGTCGACGACTTCGAACGCGCGGCCCGGCACGCGATGTACGGCGACGACGTACGCGTAGCGCTGCGGACCGGCGTACAGGAGGTCGTTCTCACGGGCGGCACGCCCGGCCGGCCGCTGAACCTGTTCCTGGACGGCCGGCTGCGGGTCGGCGGGGTGGACGAGGGGCGCTACCACGAGGCGCTCGTTCACCCCGCGATGGACGGCCCGCACGCGCGCGTGCTCGTCCTCGGCGGCGCGGACGGGCTCGCCGCGCGGGAGGTGCTGCGCCATCCGGGCGTACGGCGGGTGGACGTCGTCGCGCTCGACGCGGGCGTGGTGCGGCTGGCGCGCCAGGACCCGGCCCTCGCCGCGCTGAACGCGCACGCGTTCGACGACCCGCGCGTCCATCTCACGACGGCGGACGCCTTCCAGCTGCTGCGCGGTGCGCGGGCCGCCTATGACGTGGTCGTCTCGGATCTGCCGGATCCGGGCATCACTGCGAGTACGAAGCTGTACTCGCAGGAGTTCTACGGGCTGACGCGGCAGGTGCTGACCGACGGCGGCCGGCTGGTCGTGCACGGCGGGCCGGTCTCCGCCCGGCCGCACGTGTTCTGGACCGTCGAGACGACCATCCGGGCCGCCGGGCTGCGGACGGTGCCGTATCGCGTGGCCGGCCCGGATCGGACGGGGCTGGGGCCGGGGGCGGCGCGGGCCCCGCAGGACTGGGGGTTCGTGCTGGCCACGGCCGGGGGGTCCGTTCCCCGGCTGCGGGTGGACGGGCCCACCGCCCCTCGGCTGGGGACGCTCACCCAGGCGGGCCTTGAGGCGGACGCGCGGGCCGCGGCGCGTATGCGGGTGGCGGGGTTGCGGGCTTCGACGCTGGTGCATCCGCGTTACTGAGCCGGTGCCGGTGCCGGTGCCGGTGCCGGTGGCGGTGGCGGGGCCGGGGGTCCTGCGGGGATGCGGGGGGTGCGCCGGGTGGGTGCCGGGTGGGCCGCGTGGGTGTGGATCCTGGGGGATCCCGTGGGAATCCCGGGATGCGCGGGTGCGGTGCGGGTCGTGCTGGGTACCCTCGGGTTCCATGGACCATGAGGTGTTCGTTCCGGTTCCGGCGGAGCGGCTGAGGGACGTGCTCGCCGACCCCGCGCGCATCGCCCGGGCGGTCCCCGGACTCCAGCAGGACGCGGGCACCGAGCCTGCCGCCGCCGGGGTCGCCGGGCGGCTGAAGGTGCGTATCGGAGGGCACACGATCACGTATCGCGGGTCCTTGCGGGTCGCGGACGGCCCGGACGGCAGCCAGGACGGCGGGGAGTGGGTCTACCTCTTGGAGGGCGACGCCGTCGAGGTGCGCGGCGGTGGGTCGGTGAAGGTGGCGTTGACGTTGCGGGTGCGGGTGCGGGGGATCGAGGACGGGAGCGGGTCCGCGTTGGTGTTCGGGGGCGCGGTGACCGCCGACGGGCGAGTGGCCGACCTTCCCGCGGACGCCGTCGCCGCGGCGGGGGCGCGGTTGTTGCGGCGGTTCGGGGAGGGCTTGGGGGAGGTCGCCGGGGAGCTGGACGGGCTGGAGGGCCTGGAAGGTTCGGAGGGGTCGAAGGAGGGTGAGCCGGCCGGGGCGTTCGGGGAGTCTCCGGTGGGCCCGGTCGCGGAGATCCCGGTTCCCGGCGCCGAGGTTCCCGAGGATCCCGGTGCGCTCGACGACGGTGACCTCGACGAGGGTGAGCAGGTCTCCGACCGGGTCTCCGAGCGGTTCGTGGCTGCCGGTGAGCCGCCTGCCGAGGCCGCGCACGCGCGTCGGACGATGATCGGGCGCAGTGCGGAGGAAGTGGACCACGCGCCGCCCCGGGGGCGGTACGCCCCTGTGCCGCCTCCGGAGCAGGTGTCGGGGAACGTGACGCTGCGGTGGGCTGCGCCGGCCGCGGCGTTGGTGGTGGCGTCGGCGATCGTGGTGGGACGGGTGCTGAGGAAGCGGCGGTGAGGTGGTGCGGGGTTGTTTCGCCCCCGCCGCCCCTACCCGTCCCATCCTGTCCCTGAAGGCTGCGCCCCCAGACCCCCCTTCGGACTGAACGGCCTCGTCCTCAAGCGCCGGACGGGCTGAAAGGCCCGGTAGGGTCGGCGTGTGAGTGACGATGAGATCACGCTGGCCGCGGGTGACGCGGAGGTGACCGTGCAGCCGGGGAACGGCGGCCGGGTCGGAGGGCTGCGCGTCGACGGAGTCGAACTGCTGCGGCAAGGGGAGCGGTTCGGCTGTTTTCCGATGGTCCCCTGGTGCGGGCGTACCCGGGACGGCCGCTTCCTCGACGGCGGCACCGTACGCCAACTCCCCCTCAACTCCCCGCCGCACGCCATCCACGGCACCGTCCGCGACGGCGCCTGGCGCGTCGCCCGCACCACCGCCGACGAGGCCGTGATCACGTACGACCTCGTGGAGCCGTGGCCCTACGCCGGGCGCGTCACCCAACTCGTCGCGCTGACCCCGGACTCCCTCACGCTCACCATGTCCGTGGAGACGTACGCCGATTCCTTCCCGGCGCAGATCGGCTGGCACCCCTGGTTCAACCGGAACCTCGGCGGGGCCGACGCACCGGCGGAGGTCCAGGTCGCCTTCACGCCCGCCTGGCAGGAGGAGCGCGGCGACGACCACCTGCCCACCGGGGAGCGGATCGAACCGAGCCCCGGGCCCTGGGACGACTGCTTCGGTATGCCCGGCGGCGTCGATGTCACCCTCACCTGGCCGCAGCGGCTGGAGCTGAAGGTGACCAGCCCCGAGGAATGGGTCGTCGTGTACGACGAGCAGGACGCCGCCGTGTGTGTGGAGCCGCAGACCGGCCCGCCCAACGGGCTCAACACCCTGCCGCGTCTCGTCACGCCCATCGAGCCCCTGGAAGCCACCATGACGTGGAGTTGGCGAGCCCTATGACGACCCCGTCTAGGCTGGCGGGCATGAGTGCAGGCATTGATGACGTAGACGTACGCGGCGCGCTGCTGCGGCAGATCAAGGACAAGGCCGTCGTGCACGGCAAGGTGACCCTGTCGTCGGGTCTTGAGGCCGACTACTACATCGACCTCCGCCTCGTCACCCTCGACGGGGAGGCCGCGCCGCTGGTCGGGCAGGTGCTGCTCGATCTGGCGGCCGAGGCCGGGCTGGAGTTCGACGCCGTGGGCGGGCTGACCATGGGGGCCGACCCCGTCGGCACGGCCATGATGCACGCCGCCGCGGCCCGCGGACAGCGCCTCGACGCGTTCGTCGTGCGCAAGGCGGCCAAGGCGCACGGAATGCAGAAGCGCGTCGAGGGGCCGGGCATCGAGGGGCGGCGCGTGCTGGTCGTCGAGGACACGTCGACGACGGGCGACTCGCCGCTCACCGCCGTGGCGGCCGTGCGCGAGGCAGGCGCCGAGGTGGTGGGCGTGGCGACCATCGTCGACCGGGCGACGGGCGCCGCCGAGAAGATCGAGCAGGGCGCCGGGGTGCCGTACCTCTTCGCGTACTCGAAGAGCGACCTGGGCCTGGACTGAGTGACTGAGTACCGGGCGTCCGACCTGACGAACACCGGACTCCGTACCGGACTCCGTACTGGGCGAAACGTCTGGAAAGATGGGGCCGACGATGACGTCGCTTCCCAGGTCTCGCAACCGGGTCTAGGTCAGGGCCGCAGGTAACGCAGTACGCCAGATCTGCAGATCTACAGATCGCCAACCCGCACATCACGAGGAGCGGACACATGCCCATCGCAACCCCTGAGGTCTACAGCGAAATGCTTGACCGGGCAAAGGCAGGCAAGTTCGCCTACCCGGCCATCAACGTGACCTCGACCCAGACCCTGCACGCTGCCCTGCGCGGCTTCGCGGAGGCGGAGAGCGACGGCATCATCCAGATCTCGACGGGTGGTGCGGAGTTCCTCGGCGGCCAGTACAGCAAGGACATGGTCACCGGTTCCGTCGCCCTGGCCGAGTTCGCGCACATCGTCGCCGAGAAGTACCCGGTCACGGTCGCCCTGCACACGGACCACTGCCCGAAGGACAAGCTCGACGGGTATGTGCGACCGCTGCTCGCCGTTTCCGAGGAGCGGGTGAAGGCCGGTCGCAACCCGCTGTTCCAGTCCCACATGTGGGACGGCTCCGCCGAGACCCTCGCGGACAACCTCGCCATCGCGCAGGAGCTGCTGGCCCGCGCCGTCGCCGCGAAGATCATCCTTGAGGTCGAGATCACGCCGACCGGTGGTGAGGAGGACGGTGTCTCGCACGAGATCAACGACTCCCTCTACACGACCGTCGACGACGCGCTGCGTACGGTCGAGGCGCTGGGGCTGGGTGAGAAGGGGCGTTACCTGCTCGCCGCGTCCTTCGGCAACGTCCACGGCGTGTACAAGCCCGGCAACGTCGTCCTGCGCCCCGACCTCCTCAAGGAGCTGAACGAGGGCGTCGCCGCGAAGTACGGTCAGCCGGCCGGCTCACAGCCGTTCGACTTCGTCTTCCACGGCGGCTCCGGCTCCTCGGCGGAGGAGATCGCCACCGCGCTGGAGAACGGCGTAGTGAAGATGAACCTCGACACCGACACCCAGTACGCCTTCACGCGTCCCGTCGCCGACCACATGTTCCGCAACTACGACGGCGTCCTGAAGGTCGACGGCGAGGTCGGCTCCAAGTCGACCTACGACCCGCGTACGTGGGGCAAGCTGGCCGAGGCGAGCATGGCCGCGCGTGTCGTCGTGGCCACGCAGGACCTGCGCTCGGCGGGTACGAAGATCAAGTAGTTCCGTACGGTTCTCAGCGAGCCCGGCGTCTGTCTACGGCGCCGGGCTCGCTGTATACCTGGGGCATGTCGGACGTGCGCCTCGCCTCGCCCCAGGGCCGGTGGATCCTTCTCACCACGATCCTCGGCTCCAGCATGGCCCTGCTGGACTCGACCGTCGTGAACGTCGCGCTGCCGCGCATCGGCCGTGACCTCGACGCCGATCTGGCCGCCCTCCAGTGGACGGTCAACGCGTACATGCTGACGCTGGCCGGCCTGATCCTGCTGGGCGGTTCGCTCGGGGACCGGTACGGCCGCCGCAAGGTCTTCGTGGTCGGGGTGGTGTGGTTCGCCGTCGCCTCGCTGCTCTGCGGCCTCGCCCCGAACGCCGACGTGCTCGTCGCCGCCCGCGCCCTGCAGGGCATCGGCGGCGCGCTCCTCACCCCCGGCTCCCTCGCGATCATCCAGGCCTCCTTCCACCCCGACGACCGGGGGCGGGCGGTCGGGCTGTGGTCCGGCTTCGGGGGCGTCGGCGCTGCCGTGGGCCCCTTCCTGGGCGGCTGGCTGGTGGACGGTCCGGGCTGGCGGTGGGTGTTCCTGCTGAACGTTCCGGTGGCGCTGTTCTGCGCCCCCATCGCCGTACGCCATGTCCCCGAGTCCGGTGACGGCCGTACGCGCCACGGGCGCTTCGACGTCCTCGGCGCCGCCCTGGGCGCCCTGGCGCTCGCCCTGGTGACGTACGCGCTGATCGAGGCCAGGTCCGGTTCCGTCACCGTCGTGGTTTCGGCGGTGGCGGGTGTCGCGGCGGGGGTGGCCTTCGTGTACGTCGAGCGGCGGCGGGCCGAGGACGCGATGATGCCGCTGGACATCTTCGGCTCGCGCCAGTTCACGGCCGTCAACCTGGTCACCCTGTGCGTGTACGCCGCCTTCGGCGGCTTCTTCTTCCTCTCCGCGCTCCAGCTCCAGGTGGTCGTCGGCTACTCGGCCCTGGGCGCCGGCACGGCCCTGCTGCCGACCACCGCCCTGATGCTGCTGCTGTCGGCGCGCTCGGGGGAGCTGGCGGAGCGGATCGGGCCGCGCGTGCCGCTGACGGTCGGGCCGTTGCTGTGTGCGGCGGGGATGCTGCTGATGCTGCGGGTGGGGGCCGGGGCGTCGTACGCCGCCGATGTGCTGCCCGCCGTACTGGTGCTCGGGCTGGGCATGGTGACGCTGGTCGCGCCGCTCACGTCGAGCGTGCTGGCGTCGGTGGACGTTGCCCGGGCGGGGCTGGCGAGCGGGGTGAACAACGCGGCGGCGCGGGCGGCGGGGTTGGTCGCGGTGGCGGCGTTGCCGCTGGTGACGGGGATGGGGGCGGAGGCGTATCGGTCGGGGGCGGTGTTCGACGAGGCGTTTCGGCGGGCGATGGTGGTGTGTGCGGGGGTGTTGGTGGCGGGGTCGGTGCTGGCGTTCTTGACCGTGCGCAAGCCGGGGGCGGGGTGTGCGACCCCGGAGTGCCGGACGCATGGGTGTGTGACCGCTCCGCCGCTGGAGGGGGCGGGCGCGGGGGAGGGCGACCGTCCTTGATCTCGCCCCCGCCGCCCCTACCCGTCCCGTCCTCGGGGGCTCCGCCCCCGAACCCCCGCTCCTCAAACGCCGGAGGGGCTGACGCACCCAGCCTGTCCGGCGATTGAGGACGAGGCCCCTTCAGGGCCGAAGCGGGGGTCTGGGGCAGCAGCCCCCAGAGACGGGACGGGTAAGGGCGGCGGGGGCGATGCAGCAGACTGGAGGCATGACCCTTCACGAAAACCTGCTCGGTGGTCCGGCTCCCACCCATCTCCCCGACTATCCCGAGCCCCGCGAGCTCCTCGCGAACGGCACCGCCCCCGCCGACGTCGCCGCGAAGTACCCCACCTCCTCCCTCGCCTGGGCGCAGCTCGCCGACGACGCGTTCGAGCGGGGCAGCGTCGTGGAGTCGTACGCGTACGCCCGTACCGGATACCACCGCGGCCTCGACTCCCTGCGTCGCGCAGGCTGGAAGGGGCACGGACCCGTGCCGTGGGAGCACGAGCCGAACCGTGGCTTCCTGCGGGCCCTGCACGCCCTCGCCCGTGCCGCCGGTTCGATCGGTGAGCAGGAGGAGTACGAGCGCTGCACCCAGTTCCTGAAGGACTCCTCCCCGACCGCGGCTCAGACGCTCGGTCAGTAGTCCTCCGTCTGTACACAAGGCCCGTCTGTGAACAGGCGGGCCTTGCGGATTCGGGGGACGATTGTGTTGAATGCCCCGGGGACCGGGGCCCCCGTGTCGGAATTCGGCAGGGGCGGACCGCTACCCGGAGTACAACAGGAGACAGCGATGTCCCTCCAGGCTCAGCCCCCCGAGGCTTCGGAGCCCGAGACCCCGCATCTCGACTTCGCCGGCACCACCCCGTACGAGGACTACGTCCAGGCCGACGTCCTCACCCACCTCCAGCACACCCTCTCCGACGACCCCGGAGAGATGGTCTTCCTGGTGACCACCCAGGTCATGGAGTTGTGGTTCACGGTCATCGTGCACGAGTGGGAGACCGCCGCGAAGGCTCTGCGCGGCGATGACGTGCCCACCGCCGTCGCCGCGCTCAAGCGTTCCGTGCGTGAGCTGGACGCGCTCAACGCCTCGTGGCGCCCCCTCGCCCAGCTCACCCCGGCCCAGTTCAACTCGTACCGCGCCGCCCTCGGTGAGGGTTCCGGGTTCCAGTCCGCGATGTACCGGCGGATGGAGTTCCTGCTCGGTGAGAAGTCCGCGTCGATGCTCGTGCCCCATCGGGCCGCACCGCGCGTGTACGCCGAGCTGGAGAAGGCGCTGCACGAACCGAGCCTGTACGACGAGGTGTTGAGGCTGCTCGCGCGGCGCGGGTACGCCGTCCCGGACGCCGTCCTCGCCCGGGACGTGTCCCAGCGGTACGAGCCCTCGGCCGAGGTCGAGGCCGTCTGGACCCTCCTGTACTCCGGTGACTCCGAGGATCAACTCGCCCGCCTCGGCGAGGCGTTGACGAATGTCGCCGAGCTGGTGTGGCGTTGGCGCAACGACCATCTCGTCGCCACCCGGCGGGCCATGGGCGCCAAGGCGGGTACCGGCGGCTCCGCCGGGGTCGCCTGGCTGGAGAAGCGGGCGCAGAAGAACGTCTTCCCCGAGCTGTGGACGGCGAGGTCCCATGTCTGAGTCCTCTTCCCCCAGCCTGCTGCCGTCCAAGACGGAGATCGCCGAACAGCTGGACTCGCGCGACGAACTCGCCAAGGTGCGCGCGCGGTTCGTGCTCGACTTCGGGGTCACCTATCTGGACGGGAACTCGCTCGGCGCGCTGCCCGCGTCCGTCCCCGGGCGGCTCGACGACGTCGTGCGCCGGGAGTGGGGCGAGCTGCGCATCCGGTCCTGGGACGAGAGCGGGTGGTGGACCGCGCCCGAGCGGATCGGTGACCGTATCGCTCCGCTGGTGGGTGCGGCGGCCGGGCAGATCGTCGTCGGCGACTCGACAAGTGTCAATGTTTTCAAGGCACTTGTGGGAGCTGTGCGGCTGGCGGGGGGCGGCGAGGGGAACGGAAAGGGCAGCGGTCGGGACGAGATCCTTGTCGACGCCACCACCTTCCCCACCGACGGCTACATCGCCGAGTCCGCCGCCCGGGTGACCGGCTGCACCCTGCGTGCGCTCGAACCGGGCGCCGTACCGGGGGAGTTGAGCGACCGTACCGCCGCAGTGCTGCTCAACCACGTCGACTACCGCACCGGCCGGCTGCACGACCTGCCCGCGCTCACGGCCGCGATCCACGCGTCCGGCGCCCTGGCCGTCTGGGACCTGTGCCACAGCGCGGGCGCCCTGCCGGTCGGGCTGGACGAGCACGGGGTGGATCTCGCCGTCGGCTGCACCTACAAGTACCTGAACGGTGGGCCCGGTTCGCCCGCCTACCTGTACGTGAACCACGCACACCAGGAGCGGTTCGACTCCCCGCTTCCCGGCTGGACCTCGCACGCCGACCCCTTCGGCATGCGGCCCGAGTACGCCCCCGCCCCGGGTGCGACGCGCGGGCGGGTCGGTACGCCGGACATCCTCTCGATGCTCGCCCTGGAGGCGGCTCTGGAGGTGTGGGAGGGGGTCGGCATCGACGCCGTACGGGCCAAGTCCCTCGCCCTGACCGACTTCTTCCTGGAGTGTGTCGACGAGTACGTCCCGGAGGGGCGCGTCGAGTCCGTGACGCCGGTCGCGCATGCCGAGCGCGGGAGCCAGGTCGCCCTGCGGTGCGAGGACGCGGGGGAGGTCATGCGCCGCCTCATCGAGCGGGGCGTTGTCGGTGACTTCCGGCGGCCCGATGTGCTGCGGTTCGGGTTCACCCCGCTGTACGTCGGTTTCGCGGACGTGGAGCGGGCGGCCCGGGTGCTGGGCGAGGTCGTGGCCGGCTGAGCCTGTGCGGTGACGGCCCGGACCTGTGCGGTGGCGGTCGGCGTGACATATGCGCCGGCCGTCACCGCCGTGTGGGCCGCCTGCGCGGCGGTCGGATCCGGGGGCAACTCGCCCCGCCGTACTGCCTGTTCGGCGCGGGAAGTCGGATCCGGCGGACATATGGGCCGGGGAAGCGCAGTACGCTCACCGAGCGTCACTTCCGAGTGTCGGCGCACGTCACGGGGCCTGATAGCGTCCCGGCAACGGCCGAATTCTCGCCAGGTCCGCCAAATCCTTTACGTCGCTGAGAGGTTGGAGCATGCCGGACGATGCCGTAGCACGGGAGCACGGCGCTGCGGGGGCCGCGGCGCGCGCCGCGGAAGAGGAGTCGGCCTTCTCGCACCCGCCCGTTGACCCCGACGCCACCGCCGCGTACGGCGACCACCCCGACCAGGTGATCGACTTCTACGTCCCGCGTGGTCCCGCGCCCCTGCCGGTCGACGCGAGCGTGCCGCTGGTCGTCGTGCTGCACGGGGGTGCCTGGCGGGCGCCGTACGACCGTCGGCACATCACGCCGTTCGCCGGGTTCCTGGCCCGGCGCGGGTTCGCCGTGGCCAACGTGGAGTACCGGCGGGGCGGGGACGACCCCACCGTCGCCGGCCGCTGGCCCGACACCTTCGACGATGTCGCGGCGGCGCTGGACGCCCTGCCCGCGCTCGCGGCTGCCCACCTCCCGCAGGCCGACCCGCGCCGCATGGTCGTCACCGGACACTCGGCGGGCGGGCACCTGGCCCTGTGGGCCTCCGCCCGGCACCTCCTCCCCGCCGACGCGCCCTGGTTCCTGGCCCGTCCCGCCCCGCTGCGCGGTGTGGTCGCGCTCGCCCCGATCGCGGACTTCACCGTCGCCGCGAAGCTGGCCGTCTGCTCCGACGCTGTGCGTCAACTCCTGGGTGGGGAAGGGCAGTTCGCCGAGCGTCAGGCCTACGCCGACCCGGCGCTGCTGGTCCCCACGGGTATCGCGACCACCCTCGTACAGGGGCGCGCCGACACCGACGTACCGGAGATCGTCGCCGAGTCGTACGCGGACGCGGCGGCGAAGGGCGGTGAGGTGGTCGGCGTGACGCTGCTGGCGGACGTCGGTCACTTCCCGCTGATCGACCCCGTGGCGGACGCGTGCGCGGTGGTCGCGGAGGAGATCGCCCAGCTGGCGTGGTGAGTGCGGGAGCGCGTGAGTGCGTGGTGGAAACGTGCTGGTCGTAGCCGTGCTCGTCGCGGGCTCGTACGCGTGGTCGTCCCGTCGCGGGCGCTGTAGTACCTGAGACGGACGGCGGAGAACCCCTCTTACTGCTGACGACCGCGGCCCGCCCGGCGCCTACCGTGCTGTATGTGACTGAGACGACCCACACGCAGACGAATCCCGAGCCGAGGCCGGCGGGCGACGGTCTGTCGAGCAGCCCCGAGGTCCGGCTGGCCATGGACGCTCTGGCAGGGCTGCGCGCGGACCTGTTGGACGACCCCTTCGCCTACCGCCCGCTGCCCCCGAGGAACAAGCCCGGCGGGATCGCCCGGGTGCTGCCCCGGCGGCTGCGCCCGTACGCGGTCTGGACGCGGCACGCCCTGGTGGGCGCGGCCGGGATGCTGGCCGTGCTCGTCTCCTTCGCCGACAGCGAGGGGGAGATGCTGGTGTCGCTGGCGATGACCTTCTTCTCGCTGGGGCCGATCCTCCTGACGCTGGTCCGGCCGGTCGGGGCCTTCTGGTTCTCCCTGGCCTCGATCCCGGTCGTCGCCGTGATCGGCCAGGCCGGGAGCGGCGACTGGCCCTGGCTGCCCGCGAGCTTCGTCGCCCATCTGGTGGTGCTGACGGTCGTGGCCGCCCGGACCCGGCCGCGTACGGCCGCCTGGATGTGGGTGCTGACGGCGGCGTACGGCGTGATCGCGGAGGGCCTCTTCGGCAACCGCTACTACAACAGCAACGCCCTGCCCTTCCTCTTCGTCTCCGCGCTGGCGCTGCTCGTGGTGACCGTGCTGCTGGTGCGCCGGGCCGCCGAGGAGGAGGTGACCGCCCAGCTGACGGTGACCGCGCACGAGCGTTCCCAGCGCACGCTGCTGGAGGAGCGGACGACCATCGCGCGTGAGCTGCACGACGTCGTCGCGCACCACATGATGGTCGTCGCCATCCAGGCGGAAGCGGCGCCCTACCGGGTGGAGGACCCGCCCGAGGAGCTGACGAAGGCCTTCGCGACGATCCGCGAGAACGCGGTGGCCGCGCTCACCGAACTGCGCCGGGTCCTGGGCGTCGTACGCGCGAAGGACTACGAGGCTCCCGACGCCCCGCAGCCCACCCTGGCCGACCTCGACGGTCTGCTCGCCAACGTGCGCGAGGCGGGTCTGGGCGTGGAGAAGGTGGTGACGGGCGCGGTACGTGAACTCCCGCAGGGTGTCGAGCTGTCGGCGTACCGGATCGTGCAGGAGGCGCTGAGCAACACGCTCCGGCACGCGCCGGGTGCGAGCGCGCGGGTCGAAATCGGCTACGTGCTGGGCGGGCTGGGCCTGCGGATCGTCAACGGCCCGGCGGGGGAGGTGTCGTTCGTGAAGCAGACGCCGACCCAGGGCGCGGGCCAGGGACTGACGGGGATGCGCGAGCGGGTCGCCATGCTCGGCGGCGAGATGACGGCGGTCCCGGCGGCCGACGGAGGTTACGAGGTCACGGTCTTCCTCCCGGTCGCGAGCGCCACGGACGAGAACGGAGCGGGAGAGGCATGAGCGCCCGTACGATCCGCGTACTGATCGCGGACGACCAGATGATGGTCCGCGAGGGCTTCTCCGTGCTGCTGAACGCGATGCCGGACATCGAGGTCGTCGGCGAGGCGGTGAACGGCCGCGAGGCGGTGGAGCGGGTGCGTGAACTCGCCCCGGACGTCGTCCTGATGGACATCCGGATGCCCGAACTGAACGGTATCGAGGCGACCCGGGAGATCGTCGCGGCGGACGCCACGGCGAAGGTGCTGGTGCTGACGACGTTCGACCTCGACGAGTACGTGTACCAGGCGCTGCGGGCGGGTGCGTCGGGCTTCCTGCTGAAGGACGCGTCGGCACGCCAACTGGCCGACGCCGTAAAGGTGGTGGCGGCCGGGGAGGCGCTGCTCGCCCCCTCGGTCACCCGGCGCCTGATCACGGAGTTCTCGAAACTCTCCGAGGCGCCGCGTCCCATGCCGGGCGCGCAGTCGGCGTACGGCGATCTGACCGACCGGGAGACCGAGGTGCTGGTGCTCATCGCGCAGGGCCTGTCGAACGTGGAGATCGCGGGGCGGCTGGTGGTCGCCGAGTCGACGATCAAGACGCACGTCAGCCGCATCCTGGTGAAACTGGGCCTGCGGGACCGTACCCAGGCGGCGGTGTTCGCGTACGAGGCGCGGCTGGTGACGCCGGGGTGAGGGGCGCTGGGGCGCGGGAGGGCGGGTGAGGGGCGGCGAGCTACCCGGCGGAGGGCTCCCGGGCAGGGTCATCTGCGGCCGAGATACACCCGCAACGCCCGTTGCAGCATCTTCCCCTGGCTGCCCACCGGTAGTTCCCACTCCCCGAGGTACTCCACGGGCCGGCCGCCGGCGCCCGTCTTGAAGTGGAGCCGGCCGAGGAGGCGGTCCTCGGTGAGGGCGGGAGTGATGGAGCGCAGGTCGTAGGTCTCGGCGCCCGACGACCGCGCGTCGCACAACATGCGCCACAACAGCGCGCTGCTGGGCCGGAGTTGGCGTCCCCGGCGGCCGGATGCGGGGTACGAGTGCCAGACCCGGGAGCCGACGTTGATCATGAGGGCGCCGGAGAGAACCTCGCCCTCGTACTCGGCGACGTAGAGGCGGAGCCGGTCGTCGTCCTCGGCGTTCAGGGCCTGCCACATGCGTCGGAAGTAGTCCAACGGACGTGCCTTGAAGCCGTCGTGGGCGGCAGTCGCGGTGTACAGGCGGTGGAACTCGGGCAGGTCGTCGTCCGACACCCACGAGACCCGGACGTCCGCCGACTCGGCGGTGCGCAAAGACTGTTCCCAGTGCGGGGCGAGGGCGGCGCGCAGGTCGGCCTCCGAGCGGCCCGCCAACGGGATGTGGCAGCCGTAGCGCGGCTGGCCGAGGCCGAAACCGTTGCCGTCGTCCTCCTCGCACGGCCGCCACCCGAGCCGCCGCAGCCGTTCCGCGGCGTCGAGCGCGTATCCGTCGATGTCGGCGGCGGGCAGCTCGCGCAGATGACGTACACCGGGGTCGGCGAGGCCCGCCACCACGGTGGCCGGGTCCCAGTGGCGTACGACCAGGGGCGGCCCTATCCGTACCGAGAACGCCCCGATCCGCTCCAGGTGGGCGACGAGCGGGTCCAGCCAGCGTTCCAGCCGAGGGGTCCGCCAGTCGATCGCGGGCCCGTCGGGAAGGTACGCGAGGTAGCGCCGCGTCCCGGGCAGCGGCCGGTACAGGACGAGCGCCGCCGCGACCATCGCCCTGCCCGCCCCTTGCTTCGTGGCCTCGCCCTCGAACCAGCCGATGCTCTCCGGCAGCCAGTCGGGCTTCACGCCGCCCCACTCGGGGATCTGGAGATGACTCGCGTCGGGAGACCGCCGCAGATGGGCCAGATGCTCCTCGCGCGTGATCTCCCGCACGTACAGGCTGGTCATGGGTGGGGTACTCCTGTTCGGGGGCGGCCACCCTAAGCCGGGGATCACCGGACGGGTCAAGAGTTCACGGGTTCTCCGTATCCCAGTCGGGCCCGGTGTACCGGACGGGCAGGACAGGCGAAGGTCCGCCGACGGGAACCCGAACTCCGCCCGCCGCCTGCTTCCCGTCTACCGGCGGCCCGTGGCGCCGTACGGTGAGACGTCCCTGGTCAGATGGGGGTGGCTCGGGCTAGCGTCCCTGCATGGCAGCTGCTTCCGACCTGGCTTTCGACCCGTGGGACCCGACGTTCGTCGCGGACCCGTACCCCGCGTACGCGCAGCTGCGCGCCCGGGGCCGGGTCGTGTACTACGAACCCACCAACCAGTGGCTGGTCCCGCACCACGCGGACGTCTCGGCGCTGCTGCGCGACCGCCGCCTGGGCCGGACGTACCAACACCGGTTCACCCACGAGGACTTCGGCCGCACGGCGCCCCCGCCGGAGCACGAGCCGTTCCACACCCTCAACGACCACGGCATGCTGGACCTGGAGCCGCCGGACCACACGCGCATCCGCCGTCTGGTGTCGAAGGCGTTCACACCGCGCACGGTGGAGGGCCTGAAGCCGTACGTGGAGCAGCTGGCGGCGAAGCTCGTGGCCGACCTGGTGAAGGCGGGCGGCGGCGACCTGCTCACGGACGTGGCGGAGCCGCTGCCGGTGGCGGTGATCGCGGAGATGCTGGGCATCCCGGAGAGCGACCGGGCCCCGCTCCGCCCCTGGTCGGCGGACATCTGCGGCATGTACGAGCTGAGCCCGTCCGAGGACACGGCGGCGAAGGCGGTACGCGCGTCGGAGGAGTTCACGCAGTACCTGCGGGAGCTGATCGCGGCCCGTCGCGAGGAGCCCGGCGAGGACCTGATCTCCGGCCTGATCGCCGCGTACGACGAGGGCGACCGTCTGACGGAACAGGAAATGATCTCGACGTGCGTGCTCCTGCTCAACGCGGGCCACGAGGCGACGGTCAACGCCACGGTGAACGGCTGGTGGGCCCTGTTCCGCAACCCGGCCCAGCTGGCGGCGCTGCGTGCGGACCCCTCCCTGATCCCCTCCGCCGTGGAGGAGCTGATGCGCTACGACACCCCGCTCCAGCTCTTCGAACGCTGGGTACTGGACGACATCGAGATCGACGGGACGGTGATCCCGAGGGGGAGCGAGGTGGCCTTGCTCTTCGGCGCGGCCAACCACGACCCGGAGGTCTTCACCGACCCCGGCACGCTGGACCTGACACGGGTGGAGAACCCGCACATCTCGTTCAGCGCGGGCATCCACTACTGCATCGGGGCTCCGCTGGCGAGGATCGAACTGGCGGCGTCGATGGGTGCGCTGCTGGAGGGGGCGCCAACGCTGAGCCTGGCGGCGGAGCCGGTGCGCAAGCCGAACTTCGTGATCAGGGGGCTGGAGGGGCTGCGGGTCGAGATCTGAGCCGGGATCCAAGTCGGGATCCGAGTCGGGATCCGACGCCCCGCAGGACCGCCCAGACGGCCAGGCCGCCGGCGGTCCCGGCGAGGGCCAGCAGCGGCAGTTCGGCGTAGAGGACGCTCCAGTCGGGGCCCTGCACGAAGCGGTGGATCCGGCCCTGGGCCCTGACGTCTCACATCGTCAGTCCGGCCATCGCCCCGAGGGCGGCGGTCTGACATCCTGCGGCGGCCTGCGCACGTTGTCCCATGCCTGCGAGGGACGCGCCTGCGGTGCCGGAGGTTCCGGTCACCAACTCTCCGCACGTACGGGTCCGGTGTGCGCGGGGGTGGCCGGGTGCTGGCCGGCCTGCACCCCGAGCCCATGATGATCGACGCCGCCCAGGCAGCCCGGCATGCCGGGGTGAGAGTGGGGATCCTCTCCAACAGTCTCGGCAGCAGCCCCTACGACCCGTACGCGGGCTACCGGTTCGACGAGTTGTACGACGAGGTGCTGATCTCCGAGCACTACGGGACGCGTAAGCCGGACCCGGAGATCTACTCGATCATGCTCGGCCTGATGGGGCTGTCGGCCGAGGACTGCGTGTTCGTGGACGACACCGCCCGCAACCTCCCGCCTGCGGAAGCACTCGGTATCACCACCGTCCTCGCCACCACTCCGGCCGACCCGATCCAGCAGGTCGAGGCGTTCCTCGGCCTCACCCTGCGCGAGCAGGTCTAGACCCACCCGCAGTGGCGCTGCGACCTCGCAGCACCACTGCGCATCACCACGCGGTCCACGCGGTTCACTCCCTGTCAGCACGTCACCGAGCGCCACCCACCACAGGAGGTACAGCCGTGACGATCGTTCAGGAACGCCCCGTGACCGATGCGGGAAACCCTGCTCACCCCCGAGCTGAGGAACCTGCTCGCAGCCGATGTCCGCAAAGCCGACCCCACCGTCACCGCTGACATCGCGGCCCGGGGCGTCGGACAGATGGCGGCCTTCCTGGTTGCCGGCAGCCGAACCCACCTACCGCTGAGCCCGTCCGAGCTGGTGGACACGTTCTGGCACGCGTTCATCCTTCGGACCGAGGCTTACGGGGAGTTCTCCCAGCGGGTCGCCGGGTGCATGATCCACCACCGGCCGGAACTGCTGGAGCGCTCCGAACACGGCGGTGCGAAGGCAGTCCGGCAGCGCACGATCGACGCCATCGCGGCGGCGGGCTTCGCCGTCGACCTCGGCTTCTGGCCGGAGCTCGACGTCGCCGACTGCAACCAGTGCCACGCTGGTTGCCACGACAGCCCCAAGTCGGCCTGACCTTCGGCCCGTTCGTTGGACCCGCGTATGCCCGGCACCTTTCCCCGGTGGCCGGGCGTACGGCCCTGACCGCCCCTGACCACCCCACCGCGAGGAGCACGGCACGATGACCGACACGATGGCTTGGGACACCTACTCGCAGAAGAAGCCGGCCCGGCGCGAGACGAACGCGGCGGGCGAGACGACCTGGTTCAACTGGACGCAGTACCCCGACCATGGCCCGGGCGCCGAAGTGATCGGCGCGGGACCGGGTGTCTCGGTCCTGGAGCTGGGGTGTGGCAAGGGCGGGAACCTGGCGCATGTGGCCGCGCTCGGCGCACGGGCTGTCGGTGTGGATCTCTCGGCCGCCCAGCTCGACGCGGCCCGCGAGCGGTGGGACGGTCCGGAGCTTCACCAGCGTGAAGCCATCGACTACCTGGCCGGGTGCGGCGAGCGGTTCGACGCGGTGTACTCGGTCTTCGGCGCGGTGTGGTTCACCGACCCCGACGCCCTGTTGCCCGCGGTTCGGGACCGGCTCTCCCCGGGCGGGATCTTCGCGTTCTCCCAGCGGCCCCCGATCGAGGGTTGTTACGGCTGCCAGGCGTCGTACATCAATCGGCACGACGACCCCGAACCGCTCGTCGTCAAGCGCTGGGACCACACCCCGGAGACGTGGGCCGAGAGGCTGAGGGCAAACGGGTTCACCGACGTGACCGCAGAAGTGGTCCCGGCCCCCGAGGGAGACCGCAGGACCGGAACACTCCTGGTGCGCGCCGCCCGTTGCTCAGGTGATCGGGGCTGACGCAAGTGCGGTGCGTCGGCCCCGGCCGAGGGGGTGCTCGGTTCCCGGCCTCGGCTCGCGCCGTCAACTCGCTTACGGCTAACGCTCCTTGGTCTCCTCCAGTACCGTCCGTCCCAGCAGCGCGTACCGCTCGGGGGCCCGGCGCTTGAGGTAGGTGGCGTAGCCGATGCCGGCCGCCGCGATCAGGGCGACCAGCCACGGTGTGGATCTGAGGACCAGGGAATCCGACTCCGGGCCCGCCGCGACGCCCATGTTGGACACCAGGAGCACCACCACCGCGAGCATCGCCAGGCCGCCGACGAGCGGGGCCGTGAACGTCCGGAACCAGTGGCGGCTCTCCGGGTGGTTCTTGCGGAAGTAGGCCAGGACCGCGAAGGAGCAGACGGCCTGGACGACGAGGATCGCCATGGTGCCGAGGATGGCCAGCAGGACGTACGTACCCGTGTACGGGTCCTTGCCCGCCAGCCAGAACGCGGCGAGCAGGACGCCGCTGACGACGGTCTGGACCAGGCCCGCGATGTGCGGGGAGCCGTGGTCGGCGTGGGTGCGGCCGATGGTCCGCTTGAGGGAGGGGAGTACGCCCTCGCGGCCCAGGGCGTACGTGTAGCGGGCGGCGCAGTTGTGGAAGGCCATGCCGCAGGCCAGCGAGCCGGTGATCATCAGCCACTGCATGACGACGACCGCCCAGTGGCCGACGTACTGCTCGGTGGGGTTGAAGAACAGGGCGAGGGGGTTCGCGGACGAGGCCGCCGCGACGGCTTCCTTCTCGCCGTTGCCCGTGATCGCCATCCAGGAGACGAAGACGTAGAAGACGCCGACGCCCAGGACGCTGATCATCGTCGCCTTGGGGATGATCTTCTTCGGGTCGCGGGACTCCTCGCCGTACATCGCCGTCGACTCGAAGCCGACCCAGGACCAGAAGGCGAAGAAGAGGCCGAGGCCGGCGCTGGTGCCCTGGAAGGCGTTGACCGGGTTGACCGGGCCGAAGGTGAAGCCGTCCGGGCCGCCGCCGTGCAGGGCGACCGAGACGGCCATCGCGGCGAGGATCGTCACCTCGGTGCCGAGGAGGACGACCAGTAGCTTCTCGGCCACCGACACCCCGAACCACGTACCCGTGGCGTTGATCGCGAGCATGACGATCGCGAACACCCACCAGGAGACGTGGACGCCCGTCTGGTCCTCCACGGTGGTGGTCGCGAAGACCGAGAAGATCCCGATCAGGGCGGGCTCGAAGACGACGTACGCGAAGGTGGCGAGCAGCCCGGAGGCGAGGCCGACCGTGCGGCCGAGGCCGTAGGAGATGAAGCCGTAGAAGGCGCCGGTGGACGTGATGTGCTTCGCCATCGAGGTGAAGCCGACAGCAAAGATTGCCAGGACGACCATTGCGACCAGATAGCTCGCCGGGGCGCCGATGCCGTTGCCGGACGACACCATGAAGGGCACGTTGCCCGTCATCGCGGTGATCGGCGCGGCCGTGGCGACGGCCATGAAGACCACGCCCAGCAGCCCGATGGCGTTCGGCTTCAGCCGGTGAACCGTACCGTCGTCGCCGGTACCCGGCCCCGTGCCGCTGTCTGCCGCCGGGGCTATGCCCTCGTCCACTGCCATCGGGTGGCCCCTTCCTGGTTGTGCTGCCGGTGGAGTGGAACTCTGTAGCCCGAATAAGTCGCTCAAGGGTGTCGGCGCGTTAAATGTTTGTCAACCAGACCTTTAGAAATCTGACGGCAACACCTGGCTCGTACGGTCGTCGCCATGAGCACGTACTCCTCCACCCTCGGCGGCCACCGCTACCGCTTCGACTCCCTCGCGCGCCTGCTCGCCGCCGCGAGCCCCGAGCGCTCCGGCGACCGGCTGGCCGGCCTCGCCGCGGACTCGGCGCGGCAGCGGGTCGCGGCGCGCTGGGCGCTGGCGGAGGTGCCGCTGGCTCAGTTCCTCGCCGAGCCGGTGATTCCGTACGAGGACGACGACGTGACCCGGCTGATCGTGGACACGCACGATGTGGTCGCCTTCGCGCCGGTGGCCGCGCTGACCGTGGGCGGGTTCCGGGAGTGGCTGCTGTCGGAGGCGGCGGACGCGGAGGCGCTGGCCGCCGTGTCGCCCGGGCTGACGCCCGAGATGGTGGCGGCGGTGTCCAAGCTGATGGGGAACGCCGATCTGGTCGCGGTGGCGCGGAAGGCGCGGGTCGTGACCGCCTTCCGGTCGACGATCGGGCTGCCGGGACGGCTGGCCACCCGCCTCCAGCCCAACCACCCGACCGACGACCCGGCGGGCGTCGCGGCGGCCCTGCTGGACGGGCTGCTGCTCGGCTCGGGCGACGCGGTCATCGGCATCAACCCGGCGACGGACAGCCCGAGGGCGGTGAGGGATCTGCTGGAGTTGCTGGACGGGGTCATCCAGCGGTACCGGATCCCCACCCAGTCCTGCGTGCTCTGCCACGTCACGACCAGCGTGGACCTGATGGAGCGCGGGGCGCCGGTCGACCTCGTCTTCCAGTCCATCGCGGGTACGCAGGCCGCGAACGCCTCGTTCGGGGTGACCCTGGGGCTGCTGGACGAGGCGTACGCGGCGGTGGGGGAGTTGGGCAGGGGAACGGTCGGGCACAACGCGCTGTACTTCGAGACCGGGCAGGGCAGCGCGCTGTCCGCAGACGCGCACCACGGGGTGGACCAGCAGACGGTGGAGGCGCGGGCCTACGCGGTGGCCAGGCGCTACGACCCCCTGCTCGTGAACACGGTGGTCGGCTTCATCGGCCCGGAATACCTCTACGACGGCCGCCAGATCCTCCGCGCCGCCCTGGAGGACCACTTCTGCGGCAAGCTGCTCGGCCTGCCCATGGGCCTGGACATCTGCTACACGAACCACGCCGACGCCGATGACGACGACGTGGCGACGATGCTCACGATGCTCGGAGTCGCGGGGGCGTCCTTCGTGATCTGCACGCCGGGCGGCGACGACATCATGCTCAACTACCAGTCCGCCTCGTACCACGACGCGTTGTACCTCCGCGAGGTCCTCGGGCTGCGCCCGGCACCGGAGTTCGAGGCATGGCTGGACGGCATCGGCCTGCTCGACGAGCGAGGAGCGATCCGGGACGTCTCCGGTACGGCACATCCGCTGACGGCGATCGGAAAGGAACTGGCGGCATGACGCATCGTCAACTGTCTTCTGGGGAAGACGACTTGCTGATGTGGTCGGCGCTACGGCGACACACACAGGCCCGTATCGGCCTCGGCCGTGCGGGTTCGGCCCTGCCCACCCGCCACCGTCTGGAGTTGCAGGCCGCGCATGCCGCCGCCCGGGACGCGGTGCACTCGCCCTTCGCCCCGGAGGTCGTCGCGGCCGGCCTGACGGGCGAACCGACGGTACGGGTACGCAGCGCGGCCGGCGGCCGGCTCACCTACCTCCAGCGCCCCGACCTGGGGCGCCGCCTCGACGACATCGACCGTGCCCACCTCCCCGGCGGTGACTGGGACCTGGTGTTCGTCGTGGCCGACGGTCTGTCCAGCCGGGCGGTGCACGAGCACGCGGCGCCGGTGGTGCGGGCGACGACGGCGCTGCTGGACCCGGGTCTGCGGGTGGCGCCGGTGATCCTGGCCGAGCAGGCGCGGGTGGCCCTCGGCGACGACGTTGCCCACGCGATGGGCGCCGCGATGGTGGTCGTCCTGATCGGCGAACGGCCCGGGATGTCGGCGGCGGACTCGCTGGGGGCGTATCTGACGTACGCCCCGCGGCCGGGCACGACCACGGACGCGGACCGGAACTGTCTGTCCAACATCCGGCCTCCGCTGGGCCTGACCTACGAGACGGCGGCGGCGAAGCTGGCGGCGCTGATGGGGAGGGCGCGGGAGATGGGTCTGACGGGGGTGGGCCTGAAGGACGAGTCGGATTCGCCCCCGCCGCCCCTACCCGTCCCCTCCTCGGGGGCGCTGCCCCCGAACCCCCGCTCCTCAGACGCCGGAGGGGCTGGATCTTTCAGCCCGTCCGGCGGGTGAGGACGAGGCCCCTTCAGGGCCGAGAGCGGGGGTCCGGGGGCGCAGCCCTCAAGTACGGGACGGGTAGGGCGGCGGGGGCGAAATCCTCTAGGCCGGCAGCGTCAGCCCCCAGGCCCCCTCCCGCACCACCCACGTCCGCCTCCGCACCGGCCCGCTCACCGACCCCGCGTCCGCCCGGTACCGGAAATCCGCCCCGGAGACCGTCACCCGCCGCCCCACCACCCCCAGCGGAGACGCCTCCGCGCCCACCGACAGTGGCCGGACCTCCACCCGGGCGCCCCCGGGCACCCCCGGGGTCAGGGTCACCGCCTCCACCGGCTGGTCGAGGTCCACGAGGGTCACCCCGTCCACCTCGACGCGCAGCCGCGAGGGCCCGGGGCCGCCCGGCAGCGGGGCCACCCGGGCTCCCCGCGCCCCTCGGACGGGCCGTGCCGCCAGTGTCCGTACCAGGGACTGGCAGGTCCGCAGCCAGGGGTGAGCCGCGGCCCCCGTCTCCGTGTCGGCCTCGCCGTAGCCGTCGGCGTCGGCCGGCTCCCGTTGCGCCGGAATCCGTACCGCGCCCACCACCACTCCGTCGCTGTCGTCGACGAGGAGGTCCAGGCGGCGTTCGGTGCCCTCCAGGACGGCCCGGGCCGCGGCCACCGCGCCCGTCGGGACGCCGAGGGAGCGGGCGAGGGAGAGCACGCCGATCGCGCCCACCGGGACGATCGACAGCACACATCCGGCCAGCTCCCGCTGCCGGTGCAGCAGAGCCACCGTACGCAGCAGGGCCCGGTCGTCGCCGATCACCACCGGCCTCCGGGAACCCCTCCTGGCCAGTGCCCGAGCGAATTCCTCGGGCGAGTCCGGGAGGCACACCTTTGTTCTCGCACCCGCGCTGAGCACGTCTTTCGCAATTCGTACAGACTCGCCGTCCGTCCGCCGGGCGACCGGGTCGATGACCACGAAGAGCTGGTCGGAAGTCGCCACCTCGGTCATGCCTCGCTTCCTCGGGTAGCATCTTTGTGCAAGAGCCCCTTGCGCTATTGCGCCAGGGGCTTGGTCTATTCCGGGGCATCCGGGTCCGACGGGTTGCGACCGACGATGGTCGCCGGTGTACGAGGCATGAGCCGTGAGCTCAGACGCGTACGCCCCTGGCCTTGGACATGCCCCGCCCGGAAGGGGTGTACGCGCGTGCCCGCACTTGTGCTGCTCGGTGCTCAGTGGGGTGACGAAGGTAAGGGGAAGGCTACGGACCTGCTCGGTGGGTCTGTGGACTATGTGGTGCGCTACCAGGGCGGCAACAACGCCGGCCACACGGTAGTCGTGGGCGACCAGAAGTACGCCCTGCACCTCCTCCCTTCCGGAATCCTCACACCTGAATGCACACCCGTCATCGGCAACGGCGTCGTCGTCGACCCGTCGGTCCTGTTCTCCGAGCTGAACGGGCTGAACGAGCGAGGCGTCGACACGTCCAAGCTCCTGATCAGCGGTAACGCTCACATCATCACCCCGTACAACGTGACCGTCGACAAGGTGACGGAACGCTTCCTCGGGAAGCGGAAGATCGGTACGACGGGGCGCGGTATCGGCCCGACCTACGCCGACAAGATCAACCGCGTCGGCATCCGGGTCCAGGACCTGTACGACGAGTCGATCCTGACGCAGAAGGTCGAGGCGGCGCTGGACGGCAAGAACCAGCTCCTCACCAAGGTCTTCAACCGCCGGGCGATCGAGGCCGCCCAGGTCGTCGAGGAACTCCTCACCTACGCGGACCGGCTCAAGCCGTACGTCGCCGACACCGTCCTGGTCCTCAACAAGGCGCTCGACGACGACAAGGTGGTCCTCTTCGAGGGCGGCCAGGGCACGCTCCTGGACATCGACCACGGGACCTATCCCTTCGTGACGTCGTCGAACCCGACCGCCGGTGGTGCCTGCACGGGCTCGGGCGTCGGCCCGACGAAGATCAGCCGGGTCATCGGCATCCTCAAGGCGTACACGACCCGCGTCGGCGCCGGTCCCTTCCCCACCGAGCTCTTCGACGACGACGGCGACGCGCTGCGCCGTATCGGCCACGAGCGGGGTGTCACCACCGGCCGTGACCGGCGCTGTGGCTGGTTCGACGCGGTCATCGCCCGCTACGCGACCCGCGTGAACGGCCTGACCGACTTCTTCCTCACCAAGCTCGACGTCCTCACCGGCTGGGAGGAGATCCCGGTCTGCGTGGCGTACGAGATCGACGGCAAGCGCGTCGAGGAACTCCCGTACTCCCAGACCGACTTCCACCACGCGAAGCCGATCTACGAGACCCTGCCCGGCTGGTCGGAGGACATCACGAAGGCCAAGACCTTCGCCGACCTCCCGAAGAACGCCCAGGCGTACGTGAAGGCGCTGGAGGAGATGTCCGGCGCCCCGATCTCGGCGATCGGCGTCGGCCCTGGCCGCACGGAGACGATCGAGATCAACTCGTTCATCTAGTAGTTCATCTAGCACGGAGGAGGGGCACCCCCCCCACGGGGGTGCCCCTCCTCTCATGCCCCTTCGCGTGTCACCTCGTGAAGATGAAGTACTTCCACGCCCCGTGGGTCGTCGTGTTCACGTTGTCGCCCGACGCTCCGTCGAGGTACGACGAGCGGATGCGGAAGCGGTAGCCGATGTCGTGGGTGCCGCCCAGTTCCACGCGGGAGATGCCGGACGAGTCCAGGCCGAAGTACTGGGAGCCGCCGTCGTACCAGGTGCCCTCGTAGAAGTACTCGATCTGGAGGCGCTGCTCGCGGTGCGGGTACGCCGTCATCGACGTGGTGAACAGCGGGACCGTGGCCTGGTGGAAGTAGGCGTACGTCTGGCCGTACACGTTCTTGTTCTTGTACTGGCGGCTGATCGACGTCGACACCTTGACCTTGGTGTAGATCGTGCTCGCCACCGTCTTGGGCGCGTAGCGCGCGTCACCCGTGAAGCGTGCCGTCAGGCGGGTGTCGCGGGTGAGCTTGTACGTGGCCGAGAAGTCGCCGTTCCGGTTGACCGTGCCCGACTTGACCAGCTTGTTGGGCCGGTCGGAGCCGTACGGGTCGGCCCAGATCTCGACCTTGCGGTTCTTGTACGTCTTGCCGAGGTGCGCCGTGAACTTGACGCTCTTCGCGTAGTCGTACGTCTTCTTGTTGTTGGAGAGCCGGATCGAGGTCGCCGAGCGCGAGACGTCGACCGTGTCCGAGCCGGAGGACGCCAGGTGGTCGGCGTCACCCGCGTACGCCAGCACGTACGTCACCTTGCCGCCGGCCGGCGGGCTGTTGGTGAAGGAGAACGTGCCGTTCGCCGCGACCGTCGCCGTGCCGATCTTCCGGCCGCCCGGGTTGTCCAGGTCCTTGCGGGTGATGGTCAGCTTGGTGCCCGCCGGGAGGGCCACCCTGCTGGTGACCTTGCCCTTGACCGTGAGCTTCTTCGTACGGTCGCCCTTGGCCGGGGCGGTGACGGAGACGCTGGTGACGGCCTTCGTCGGGTTGTTCAGGACGCGCAGGTCGTAGCTGTTGTCCTGGCCGGCCGTCACCGCGAAGAGCCGGGACCTGTCCGGTGCCCAGCCGAGGCCCGCCGCGGCGAGCCTGCCGGTGCTGCCCCCGTTGACGAGGTCGTAGTCCCGGACCGAGGCCGTGCGGCCCGGCCTGTAGACGTGCAGGCCCTGGCCGAAGTACGTGTCGTTGCCCGCGGCGACCGTGCCGTCGGGGGCGAAGGCCACCGCGTTGGCGGACCCCTGGGCGCTGGTGTACGTGCGGTCCGCCGTGAGGTCGGAGGTCTTGTACGTCACGTGGTGGGACGGGGCCTGGGCGGCCACGACGACCTGCCCGCCGTCCGGCGTGACCGAGAGGTCGCGCAGTTCGCTGCCCGCGACGGTCTTGCGCGCGGTGGCGGTCGCGGTGCCCGACGAGACGTCGTACACGCCCAACTCGGTCCAGGCCAGGCCGGGCAGGCCCGCGACCAGGCTGCCCGAGCCCGGCGCGGCGTCCAGCAGGGGAGCGGCGCTCCAGGGCTTGGCCGCGTCGCCGTCCAGGGTGACCTTGTGCTCCGGGTCGGTGAGGTCGACCGAGCCGATGTTGCCGGTGCCCGGGGTGCCGTACCCGAACCACAGTCTGCCGCCCGCCAGGGCCACGGACTGGGGGT
This sequence comes from Streptomyces lacrimifluminis, assembly GCF_014646095.1. Taxonomy (GTDB): domain Bacteria; phylum Actinomycetota; class Actinomycetes; order Streptomycetales; family Streptomycetaceae; genus Streptomyces; species Streptomyces lacrimifluminis. Next base: position 115,917 of record NZ_BMMU01000009.1, read on the forward strand.
TCACGTCCCCCGTCGGGTACTGCGCGGACACCGTGACCGTGGCCGCGTCGATGACGGCGATGGCGTCGGAGGTGTCGCCCAGGTCGTCGGGCACCGCCGCGTACAGCGTCCTGGAGTCGGCGGACAGCTCCAGGCCCTTGACGCCGCGCAGGTTGGACACCTCCGCGACGAAGTTGCCCCGGTAGTCGGTGGCGACGACCCGGTCGCTGACCGGATCGCTGACGAAGACCCGCTTGTGGACGCCGTCCACGACGATGTCACCGAACGAGACGATGCCCAGGTCCCGCTGGTCGTCCGCCATGGCGGTGCCCGCGACGCCGGTCGTGAGCGCGACGGAACCGAAAGTGAGTGCGACCGCGAGCGCGGTCGAGAGTGTGCGTCTGTGCACGATTGTTTCGAACCCCCCGGTACGAAAGTGCCCCGTTGTGGGGCCACTTGGCTTCTGAATGGAGCCAGTGGAGAAGACCTTAGGTCACACCACTGACACAAGGTTCACAAGGGGTTAACGAGACGGGTGGGATCTTCACGTTTCGCCGAAATTGACCGGGACATGGCCTGTCATGGCCTGCTCTTGGTTCCTGGCCGGCTCCTGTGCCGCCACGATCTACGCGTGTAGCCACCGCGTGTAGCCACCGACCGCTCAGGAGTTCCCCATGCCCATCTCGCCCATGAACCGACGTCAGTTCATGCACAAGTCGGCCGTCACCGGTGCCGCCGTGGCCGCCGCCGGAACCGTCGCGACAACCCCCGCGCAGGCCGCCGGGCCCGTCGGCGGTGCCGCGCACCGCAAGCCGCCCCGCACCTGGTCCTTCTCCATCCTGGGCACCACCGACCTGCACAGCCACGTCTTCGACTGGGACTACTACACCGACGCCGCCTACACCGACAAGGCCGGCAACTCGGTCGGCGTCGCCCGCGTGGCCACCCTCATCAAGCAGCAGCGCGCGGAGAAGGGCGAGGACCGCGTCCTGCTCGTCGACGCGGGCGACATCATCCAGGGCACGTCACTGGCGTACTACTACGCGCGCGTGGACCCCATTCTGGGCACGGGCACGGGCACGGGCACCGGCACCGGCACCAAGGGCAGGCGGGCACCCGAACACCCCATGGCCATCGCCATGAACGCCATGCGCTACGACGCCGCCGCCCTCGGCAACCACGAGTTCAACTACGGCATCGACACCCTCCGCAAGTTCGAGAGCCAGTGCCGTTTCCCGCTCCTCGGCGCCAACGCGCTCGACGCGAAGACGCTCCGGCCCGCCTTCCAGCCGTACACCGTCAAGCGCATCCGGGTCCCCGGCGCTCCGGACATCAAGGTCGGCATCCTCGGCCTCACGAACCCCGGAATCGCTCTCTGGGACAAGGACAACGTCGCCGGGAAGATGACGTTCACGGGGCTCGTCGAGCAGGCGAAGAAGTACGTCCCGCGCATGCGCGCCCTCGGCTGTGACGTCGTCTTCCTCACGGATCACTCGGGCCTGGACGGAAGTTCGTCGTACGGGAACGAGCTGCCCTACGTCGAGAACGCGTCGAACCTGGTCGCGGAGCAGGTGCCCGGGATCGACGCGATCCTCGTCGGGCACACGCACACCGAGGTGTCGTCCTACACGGTGACGAACAAGGCGACCGGCAAGGACGTGGTCCTCTCCGAGCCGTACTGCTACGGCATGCGCCTGACGGTCTTCGACTTCGACCTCGAACTCGAGCGCGGCCAGTGGAAGGTGACCGGCACGAAGGCGAAGACCCTCGACCCCAAGGGTGTCGAGGAGGACGAGCACATCACCAGGCTGCTCAAGGCCGACCACGAACTCGTCGTGAAGTACGTCAACACGGCTGTCGGCACCTGTACGGCGGACCTGTCGGCGGCGGAGGCGTGCTGGAAGGACGTGCCCGTCATGGACTTCATCCACCAGGTCCAGATGGCCACCCTGGCCACCGGTCTGTCGAGCGCGGACGCCGCCCTCCCGCTGCTCTCGGTCGCCGCGCCCTTCAGCCGCAGCGCGGACATCCCCAAGGGTGACGTCACCATCCGCGATGTCGCCGGGCTCTACATCTACGACAACACCCTGTACGGCAAGAAGCTGACGGGCGCGCAGCTCAGGGACTACCTGGAGTTCGCGGCGAAGTACTACCACCAGGTGCCGGTGGGCACGGCCGTCGACACCGCGACGCTGACGAACGCCAACAGCTTCTGGGACTACATGTACGACACGGCCGCGGGCGTCGAGTACGAGATCGACATCGCGCAGGCGGAGGGTTCGAGAATCAAGAACCTCGCCTACAAGGGCACTCCGGTCACGGACGACCAGGTCTTCGTCGTGGCGGTGAACAACTACCGCGCCAACGGAGGCTCCGGGTACCCGCACATCGCCGCTGCCGACATCGCGTACAGCTCGACGAACGAGATCCGCCAGCTGATGATCGACTACGTGACGACGAAGGGGACCCTGGACCCCGCCGACTTCGCGGCCACCAACTGGAAGCTGACGCAGGGCGGTACGGCGGTGTTCCCGGCCTGACGGGTCGGGGCAGTTCCGGCGGCCGTCATCAGGGCCGCCGGAACCGCGCCGCCCCGGGAGTCCGCCGGGGTGGATCTCGCGGGGAGGGGGGTAGGGAAACGCTTGCGTTTCGTTACGGACCCCCGTAGCTTGTCGGTACGAAACCGTTTCGTATCGATGGGAGTATGTGATGACGAGCTCTCCGGTGCTCCTGGCCGTCGCTCTCTCCCTCGTTTCCGCGCTCTGCTACGCCACGGCCGCCGTGGTCCAGGAGCGGACCGCGGCCGGAACGGCGGATCTGCGCGGGGCGCTCGCCCGGGGCTCGTGGTGGGGAGCGGTCCTCCTCAACGCCGGGGGCGCGCTGCTGCACGTGGTCGCCCTGCGGTACGGGCCGCTGAGCCTCGTACAACCGCTGGGTGTGCTGACCCTCGTGGTGGCGGTGCCCCTGGGCTCGCTGGTCACCCGCCGCCGGACCTCGGGCACGCAGTGGCGCGGAATGGCCCTCACCCTCTTCGGGCTGACGGCGCTGCTGACGGTCACCGCCTCGGGGAGCGGGCCGGACGCCACCCTGAGCACGACCGGGGTTCTGGTGGTCGCGCTCGCCGCCGCCACCGTCATCGCGGTGCTCGTACGCCCGGCCGCCGGCCGTTCCGCTCCGGGCGGCCTCGCTTTCGCGGCGGCCTCGGGCATCGCCTCCGGAGTCGGCTCGACACTGGCCCAGAAGCTCGCCGTCGGCGCGACGCTGTCGTGGAGCGCGGCGCTGGTCGCGGTCCTCACCGTCGGGTTCGCCGCGGGTGGGCTGCTGCTCGCGCAGAAGGCGTACTGCAGCGGCCTCGGCGGCCCCCTCGCGCTCCTCACCCTCGTCAACCCGGTCGCCGCGTCCGCCATCGGCGTCACCCTGCTCGGCGAGGGCTTCCAGTACGGCGGGACCGGCATCCTCCTCGCCCTCGCGGGCGCGGTGACGGCCGCCCGGGGTGTGGTCCTGCTCAGCCGGCCCCAGCCCGAGCTCCAGCCCCGGCCTCGGTCCGGGCCCGCGTCCGAGTCCTGCTCCCAGCCCGGGCCGCGGCACGATCGTCCCGCCCGCCACGACGTGCGCGTACCTCACCTGCGACCGGCCCCGATCCTCACCGGCACGAGCCGGGCGGCCTGAATGGAGCACACGAAGATGACGACGACGACCCTGGCGCCCATGACGACGGTTCAGCTGCGCCCTCCGACAGCCGTCCGCGCGGCGGAACTGGTGGACGTGCCCGCGGTGGTGCGCATGATCGCGTCGCCGCAGCCCGCGCCCTCGGGCGACTCCGTCGCTCCGGACTGGGCGCGGACGCAGAGCGCCATGCGGCTGGTGCTGGCCCACTACGCGCTCGAAGAGGGCCGGATATGGGTGGCCGAGCGGCCGGACGGCGGGCTCCTCGCGGCTGCCGTGTGGCTGCCGCCCGGCGTCGGGTCCGAACCTCCCGACACCCGCTTCAGCAGCCTGCTCACCCGTGAGCTGGCCACCGGCCCGGCGGACTGCCCGGCTCTGCCGGTCCTGCCCAGGTGGCTGAAGGACGTGGGGCCCGACCTGTCGCACTGGAAGGTGTTCATCGTCGGCGCGCTGGACGACACGAGCGCCTGGGACCACACCGTGGCCGCCGACCTGCTGACCCCGGGCCTGCGCGCCGTCGACGACGAGGCGGCGACCGCCGTAGCGATCACGATGTCTCCACGCCACGGGGACCAGCTGCGGTCCCTCGGGTTCCGCGGCCCGCACGAGACCCGCCTCGGGCCGGGTGCGAGCGGATGGCTGGCGACTCGTCACCCGGTGCGCGGGGCAAGCCGGTTGAGCGCCTGACGGAGGCTCGTCACCCGTCTTCTCGCGGTGGCTCGGCGCCGCCTCCCGAGGGTGTTCCGGGTTTCGTGTGGAGGACTTCGCGGGCCTGTTCCGCGGCGCGGACGGTGCTCTCGGAGACGAAGTCGAGGAAGCGGGCGATGTTCTCCAGGCGGGCGCCGGCCGGGGTGCCGGAGCCGAGGACGCCGACGCCCTGCTGCGCGATCCCGACGACCTGGGCGATGGCGCGGGCGCTGGCCAGCATCGACTCGTACCAGACGTCGTCGTCGACGACGTAGCGCTCGCGGCGGCGTTCGCCCGGTTCCCGGCGGACCATGCCCTGGCTTTCGAGGAACGTGATCGCCTTGGACACGGACGCCGGGCTGACGTCGAGGCGCTGGACGAGTTCGGCCGCGGTGAGGCTGCCGGAGTCGGTGAGGGTGAGGCAGGCCATCACCCGGGACATCATCGTGGGCATGCCGGACGCCGTGATGACGGTGGTGAACATTTCCTCGTACTCGCGTACGGCCTCGGCGTCACGTCCGTAGGCGGGCGCCGGCGCCTGTGGCCCCCGGGGTGTGGTGGTCCTGCGCCGGTGGGCGCGGCGTTCGGTGGCGCGGTGGGCCGCCTCTGCGCGGTAGGCGGTGGGGCCGCCGTTGCGCATCACCTCACGCGTGACGGTGGAGGTCGGACGCTCCAGGCGCCGGGCGATCTCCGCGTAGGCGAGGCCGTCGGCCAGCCCCAGCGCGATCTGCTGACGTTCGGGCTGGGTGAGCCTGCCTCCCGGCATCGCGGTCTCCTCTTGCTGGTCCTTGCTGGTCCTTGCTGGTGCTTGGGGTCGCGAGTGTAGCGTTCGCTTTCAATTCATTGCAACATGCGCAGACTCCGATATTGCGTTAGATTCTGAATCAGTGCAATGATTTTCTGCATTGACCTGCACTTATGATGGATACGCGCAACGAATTTGTTGCGAGAACAGTGAATGCAACGTAGCTTTTCCATTGTTCGAAACGGATTCGAAGCCTCGGGAGAGCATGATGCAGAAGTTCGACACCCCCGCCCCGGTCCTGGCCGTCCTCGACATCCCCGCGGGACGCATCCGGTTCATCGCCGCCGACCGCGCCGACACCACCGTCGAGGTCCTGCCCGCGGACGCCTCCAAGGGGCGCGACGTGAAAGCGGCCGAGCGGGCCACTGTCGAGTACGGGGACGGTGTCCTGCGGATCGGGGCCGCACCGGCGAAGAACCGCGTCCTCGGTCAGTCGGGGTCCGTCGAGGTGACCGTCCAGCTGCCCGTCGGCTCCCGCGTCCAGGCGAAGGCGGCCGACGCCGAACTCCGGGGCGTGGGACGCCTCGGCGACGTCACCTGCGAGTGCGCGCGGGGCACGGTCAAGCTCGACGAGACCGCCAGCGCCCGCCTCACCCTCCAGTCCGGCGACATCACCGTCGGCCGCCTGGGCGGCCCCGGCGAACTCCGCACGCTCAAGGGCGACTTGCGCATCACCGAGGCCGTACGCGGCACGGTCACCCTGCACACCCAGTCCGGCGACATCACGGTCGGCGCCACCCGTGGAGCCTCCGCGACCCTGGACGCCGGCACCGCCTACGGCCGCATCGACAACGCCCTACAGAACACCGACGGCGCCACCGCCCAGCTCACCATCCACGCCACGACCAGCTACGGCAGCATCAGCGCGCGGAGCCTCTGACCTGGTGGGATGGTGTTTGGCGACTCGCGCCGACGCCGGCCGTCCTGGGGCCGCCCGTTCCGCTGCCTGCGGTGGCCGGTGAGGAGGCGGGTCCCAGGTCCAGGGCGTCGCGGACGGCGGTCAGGATGTCCTCGGTGTCGGCGCCGAGGGCTCGGGCGGCGGAGGTGAAGTCCCGGGCCAGGGTGGTGAGTTGGTCGGCGTCGTGGGCGTGCGGCCCGGACGGGAGCGCCGCGACCCTGGTGCCCGCGCCACGGCGGGTGCGGATCAGCTCGGCGGCCTCCAGCTCGCGGTAGGCGCGGGCCACGGTGCCCGGCGCCAGATCGAGGTCGGTGGCGAGCTGGCGCACGGTCGGCAGGCGCTCTCCCGCGACCAGTCGGCCGGTGCGGATCAGCGCGGCCAGTTGGGCGCGGATCTGCTCGTACGGCGGTACCTGGCTGGTGGTGTCGACGCGGACGGCGGGGTCACTCATCGTCGGAGGTCCCGGCCTTGGCCGTCTCGTCCTCGACCGCGCGGGGGGCGACCACGGTGACCAGGGACCAGGCGACCGTGAACAGGTTCAGCAGGGCCAGGGGGTAGAACATCCAGAAGGTGAGGGCGCCCAGTACGCCGGCGCAGCCCGTCTCCGTCAGCGAGACGGTGACCATCAGTACGGCGTACAGCTGCTGGCTCGACACCAGGAGGCCCCAGGCCCCGGTGACAGCCCACGCGCGGTCGCGGCGCTGCTGTTCCTCGCCCGGGCCGTGCGCGATGCGGCGCAGGGCCCAGAAGCAGGTGGGGGTGGCGACGGCGAGCGCGCCGAACATCGGGAGGCTGTAGTACAGGCCGGGCCAGGGGCCGAGGGGCGCGCGCATTCCGTTGCAGGTGACGTGGACGACCTTGCCCGTGCTCAATATGCGGTCGGGGTCGACGGAGGCCGTGGCGGCCGTGATCACCAGCAGGGCGACAAGGGAGACGCCCTGGAGGGCGACCAGGGGGCCCATGCGCGGCGGCACATGGTCTCTGACCAGGCGCGGGGCGAGACTCGCGGTGCGTACCGCCTCCTGGGGGCGCAGGGTCAGCGCGTCGGCGAGCAGGACACCGGCCACCGCGCACAGGCCGAAGGCCGTGATGCAGAACACGACGCGCTGCTCGAACTCGACGTCCCCCAGCGTGGACAGGGCCTGCGCGACCACGATGCCGATGGCCAGACCTGACCAGCGGGCGAAGTACTCGGCGTGGTCGAGGAACCGGGACCGGAGCGGGGCGGTGTCGAGCATGTCGAGCATGTGGAGATCCCCCCAGATCATCTTGTATCAAGTGGTGGGTACAAGATGCCTCGGCCGGGATCTTGTGTCAAATGCTCGATACAAAAGGGGACTTCGGCTGGGTGGGCACGACGAGACCGCCCGACGCCGCGGTGAGGTTTCCGGGCGTCGAGCGGTCGCGGCAGAGCGTCGGAGTGACCGCTCGGGGGCGGCAGAGGAGGCAGAGGCGTCAGGGGCGTCAGGGGCGTTGCAGCACTCGGTCCACGACGCCGTCGGCGGCCAGGTGGGACCACTGCTCGTACGTCGTCCCTCCCTCCCTGCGCTGGTTGCGCATACCGAGGTACTGATACGTCTTCGCGTCGAAGACCAGCACCTGTGCGCCGTCCCCCCAGGGCGTGCCGGGGTCGACGTACTGGATGCCGAGGCCCGGGCGGCCCTCCGCGTCCGTCCGGCCCGGCAGCAACTTGATGCCGGGGACGGTGGCGAGTGCCTCGAACGCCGCGGGGCGCAGTCCCTTCGGCAGAACGGCCTTGCGGAGCAGGCCGGAGAGGCCGAACTGGACCAGCGGCCACTCGTCGGCCCTCACAGGCCGGTCGGGGTCCGGCTTCCTGAGGAGGCCGCGCAGCGCGATCGGCAGCTTGACAGGGTCGGTGGGCAGTTGCTTCAGCTCCGACCACCTGGTCGGCGGCCAAATACTCTCCCCCGGCTGGAACGGCGGGACCCACTGGGCATTGCCCAGCTCGCTGAGGTAGGACTTCTTGGAGCCGTCGACCGAGCTCCAGCTCTCGTCGACGTATGTCTTGGTGCGGCCGCCTCCGACCGGGGTTTCCTTGATGATCTCCTTGGAGTAGATGAACTGGTCGTCGCGCGGCGCGATCGACTTTTCGAGACTGCGTGCCTCGGCCGCCGCCCCTCGCAGCACGGTGGCCGCGCTCACTGTCTGGGTGCGAGGAGAGGTCCCCGTGTTCTCGGCGACCACCACGGTCGTGGTGACCGTCGCAGCGGCTACGGCGGCCACCGCGACCCGCAGCAGCGGACGGCGGCCGACGGTCATGGGGGCGGCGGGTTCCCGCATCGCCTGGTACAGGCGGAAGCGTGCACGGGTACGGGCGGCGTCCGTGAGAGCAGGCGCGTCCGCGTCCCACTCCCTGAGGAGCTTGAGTTCATTCATCGCCGGAAACCTCCATCGTCTGATTGCCCGGATTCCTCATGGAGAGCGGTGGGATCGGATCCGCCCAATGCCTCGCGAAGCTTTCTGCGGGCCCTGTGCAGCCGCGACCGGACCGTCCCCACCGGCACGCCCAGGGCGCGTGCGACCTCCTCGTAGCCGAGGTCGGCCCAGGCGACCAGCAGCAGGACGTCCCGATGACGGGCGGGCAACCGGGCCAGCGCACCGGCGAGTTCGCGCCCTACCGCCTGCGCGCTGACCCGCGCCGCCACCCGGTCCGCGACTGTCTCCTCGGCCCGGCCGCCGCCGGTGCCGTCCGGAGGCAGCCGTCCGAGCGCCTTCAGACGCCGGGCCTCGGCACGCCTGTGGCGGCTGATGAGGTTGGTCGCGATGCCGAACAGCCACGGACGGGCGCCGGCCTGCTCCGTGTCGTACCGGAAGCGCTGCTGGAACGCGGTGGTGAAGGTCTCCGCCATCACGTCCTCGGCCGCCTCCGCACCGAGCCGGCGCGCCGCGTAGCCATGCACCGAGTCGGCATGGCGGTCGAAGAGCACGGCGAACACCTCGGGCTCGTGCCACGACCGTTCGACCACCGAGGCGTCACTCTCCTGCCCCACTCTGACGTCTGGCTCGACGGTCATCGGGGCTCCTTTCGTCGGTTCGATCGCGCTGAAGTCCTGTGCTTTCACCAGTACTTCGCCGTTCGCGGGAATCCGGTTCCCCACGTCTGACCACGCGGGCCCGAGCGGGAGAAAGCTCTTGCGGCAGCACGGGACGACGCATGCGCCACTGGGCGGCCCTTGGCGGTCGTACGGACGGACGAATCCCAGGGCTTACGCTCCCGGGCATGACCCAAGTTCTACGCCACCGTGTGCCTGCCGCCGACCGCGCCTCGGAAGGTGCCGAAGGCGCTCGCTGCCGCCCTGGCGCCCTACAACATGGGCCTCGCCGAGGGACAGAATCCGGTCGGCCACTGGGACTGGTGGACCATCCGCTCCAGCGCGGGCAACGCCTACCTCGTGCTGCCGCCGTACGACGGTGACCGCAGGCTCGTCACGGCGTCAACCGTGCCGCGCAGGAAGGCCCAGCTCGATGCCCTCGGGCCGCTGGAGTGCTACGGCGGGCCTCGCGGTCTGCTCGACTTCGACGGTATGCGGAACCGGGCGGCGCGCGCGTACGACGACCGGCTCGCCGCTTGGACCGAGCTGACCGTGATACATCCGCCGACCGCCCCGCGCACCGACTTCCTCGCCCGCCATGAAGCCGATCCTGAAATCTACTCCCAGGCAGACGCCAGGAGGGATCACCTGGCTCAGCCGCTGGTGCAGGAGGTGGCCCGGCGAGCCGTCGCGGGAGACCCGCACTTCAGCACGTCGTTGCTGCTCAACGACCCGGTCGAATACTTCGCGCAGGACCACGAGGAGGCCCGGCTGCTGGCGGTCCGGAGCGCTGTACCCGGCTTCGCCCTGATCGCCCTTGACGGCTCATGGACGTTCGTGGACACAGCCGACCACCTGGAACAGGCCAACCGCTACCTCGACGACCTCGACGCCGAGGCCGTCGTCCTCGACGTGCTGTGTCACTGCTGAGGCGAACGCCCAGCAAAACTGCCGTAGTTCAGGCGGTACGGGCGAGAAACGCGGCCCAGGCCTCGCCGGTGACCGTGAGGTTGGGGCCGGTCGGGTTCTTGGAGTCGCGGATGTGGATGGCGGCGGTGGGGGTGTGGGGGCAGGGGGCGATCTCCACGCAGTTGCCGCCGCCGTCGTCGCTGTACGTCGACTTGCGCCAGGCGTAGGCGACTTCGACGCAGTCCCCGCCACCGCCGTCGCTGTAGCTGGACTTGAACCACCGAAGTGCACCGGTGTCGCTCATGGTTCCTCTCCTGCCGATTCCGCCAACTGCTCGATGAGACTGAGTGAGTCGTCGGGACTCAGAGCCTGTGATCGGATCTTCGAGGCTGACACCACCGTCAAGGTCGACCCGCTGGTCCGTGACCGCCTCATGGTGCTCGCCCGCGAGCGCGGGATGACCATGCGCGATCTGATCGCCGAGCTGGCGGGGGCCACGCCCACGCAGGAGGAGCTGCGGAAGCGGTACGAGGAGACGAAGGCGTACTGCGAGACGCACTTCGGCGTCACCCTCACCGACGAGGACCACGACAGGGTCGAGAAGGTGTGGCAGGACCTGGAGGCCGGGCGGGAGGTGGAGAGCCTGTGAGCGCCGCAAAGGGAGGCGGAAGGCCCGGACCCGCCGGACCCGGTGGATCGACCGGGGTCGTCTTCGACGAGTCGGCGCTACTGGCGCTCGGGTCGGGCAACTCGCTCGCCTCGCAGTTCGTGTCCAACACCGAGCACGGGCCCACCCGGCACGTGTACGTGCCCGCGCTCTGCCTCGCCGCCGCCGACGGCATGCGCAAGGGGCTGGCCGAGCACATCGGCGCCCTGCCCGCCGTGGAGATCGTCGAGCTGGACTTCGCGGGCGCGTCCACTGTGGGTGCGCTGCTGCGTGACGGGGTGGAGTGGCGGCTCGGTCACGCGGTCCACCTGTCCCGGCCGACTGCGGACTGGCCGAACGGCCGGCGCGTACTGACCGTCGACCCCGATCCGTACGCGGACATGCCCCTCGTACGGACCCTCAGGCTGCCGCGTCAGCGGTAGTCCCGGCAGGGTAGTGTGCCCGCGCCCCGAAAGGAGCGCGGGCACGCCAAGCGGCAATGCCGGGCATATCCTGTTTTGGTACGAGTATGTGCGGGTGTGTACAGGTGAGTGCGTACCCCGTGCGCGTCGATCAGGAGAAGGTGAGTGCCATGCGCGTTCTGCTCAAGGCGCAGTTCGACACGGAGAAGGGCAACGAGGGCATCCGCAGCGGCAAGCTGCCGGAGCTGTTGAAGGAGACCCTGGAGCACCTCAAGCCGGAGGCGGCGTACTTCGGACCCGAGGACGGTTGCCGGACCTGCTGGTTGTTCATCGACCTGGAGGACTCCTCCCAGATCCCGCCCATCGCGGAGCCGTTCTTCACCCAATTGGGCGCCAAGGTCTCCTTCACCCCCATCATGAACGCCGACGACCTGCAGAAGGGTCTCTCCCAGATCCGCTGAGCGTGCCGCCGCGTGCGCCCATGCCCGCGCTCAGCTGAAGACGATCATCGACCCCTGGGCCAGGCTCCGCGTCGCCGCCGCGTTCAGCCCCAGCCACACGTGCCGTTCCCGGGCGAACGGGCTTGAGTCGAACGGCGCGGGTGCCGCCGGTTCCTCCAGTGACGTGGGGGTGGGCGGCGGGGCCGGGGCCACCGGGGGGTTCCCCGGGTCGATGCCGATCGAGGGGGCCACGAACTCCAGCTCCCTCAGCAGGGTCTGGGACGAGCCCAACGGGCCGCCCCCCGCGAGGAGTTCGTCGCTGGAGAGAGGGTGCGGGAAGTCCACCGGGACGTAGGCGCCCGCGTGGTCGTAGTGCCAGACCAGGTGCGACTGCTGGGCGGTCGCCTCGAACATCTCCAGCAACTGCTCGTAGTCACCGCCCAGTTCGTCCACCGGCGTCACCGGCAGACCGCACACCTGGAGGAGATACGCGCGGCGCAGGAAGTGCAGCGCGTCGTAGTCGAAGCCCGCGATCGGGGCCACGTCGCCGGACAGCCCCGGCATGTACGCGTACACCGGCACCGGAGGCAGTCCCGCCTCGCCCAGCACCCTGTCGTACAGAGCGAGTTCCTCGGCGAAGGGATTGTCGGGGGTGTGACACAGCACGTCGACGAGTGGGACCAGCCACAGGTCACAGGCCAAAGGAGAACTCCTCGCATCGTCGCAGGCGGTGGTCAGGCACCGTGGGCAGAGCAGTCAGGGAAGCGTAGTGGGTGGCGGGAGGGTCGGACCCCCGTGTGACGGGCCAGACACCGAAAGGAACAGGTCAGGAACAGGTCAGGAGCAGCCCGGCGGGGCGGGGCGGGACGGGGTTGGGCCGGGTCGGGGACGGTCAGGGACTGATCACGGCCGGCCGCTCTCCCCGGACGCTCCGGGGGCTCACGACCCGTCGTGCAGGTCCCATACCCACACCCCGCCCGTCCACTTACCCGGCTCGCCCGTCAACTGTTCCAGCGTCTCGCGCAGCACCCCGTCGTTGCCCTGCGGGGCCAGCACCAGCACGCCCGCCTTCCAGTACGCGAAGTCCTTCCTGGCCTGGGCCCGCCAGTTGTCGCCGATCGTCGGGGCGACGCCGTTGTAGCGCACGTCCCGCAGCATGTTGGAGGTGAAGCGGGGCGCGGCGCCGTAGATGCCGACGCGCTCGTCGCCGTACGGCCCGTTGAAGTAGCCGCCCGGCAGCTTGAACCCGAGGTCGGCCGCCGTCTGCCAGTGCAGTGCCTCCGCGTTGCCCGGGTCGGGCAGCGGCACCGGGACGAGCGACTCGCCCTTCCCGACGTACGACTTCCACATGCCGTCCGCGATGAAGGGGGGCACGTCCACGCGTTCCACCGTCTTCAGCGGGGCCGGGACGATCGGCAGCACGGCGAGGAGGACGGCCAGCGTGCCGAAGTACTGCGTGGTCAGGTTGCGGGTGGCCGCCAGCCGTTCCAGCGCGACGGCCAGGAGCAGGCCCAGCGCGGGAGCGCAGATCATCGCGACCCGGCCCTCGATGACCGACTCGAACAGCGGCTTCTTCGCGAGGAGCGCCCAGGGGCCCGGCAGCACGGTGTCGCTGAGCGGGACACGGAACTCGGGGCCCAGGGACAGGAGGGCCGCGGCGACCGCCGTGCAGGCCAGCGCCTTCACCACCGTGCGCTCCCACAGCCGTACGACGATCGCGAAGGCCAGCAGGACCAGGGGCCAGCCGTAGAAGGCGTTCTGCTCGGTGGGGTTGAGGGAGAGGGCGTTCGCCCTGTCCGCGTCGCCCGCGACGAGGGAGCGCTCGGCGAAGGAGAGCAGCGCGAGCGGGCTGTTGCCGGCGTTGTCGCCGTGCAGGACGCTCTTGTAGCTCTGCGGCCCGAAGAACTGCCAGTAGAGGGGGAAGGCGACGATCGGGAGGCAGACCGCGACACCGATCAGCAGGCCGCGCAGCAGCGGACGCCAGGTGGCCTTCGCCACGTCCCGGCGTGCGACGGCGTAGGCGAGGGCGAACAACGCCATCCCCATGGCCGCGAGCAGCAGCGGCTCCTCGCCGAGGAAGATCTGGTACGCCGCCATCAGGCCCAGGACCACGCCGTTGCGGCGAACCCGCTCGCCCTCGCACAGCCGCAGGGCGCGGTCGATGATCAGCGGCATCATGAAGAGGATGACGAAGTTCGGGTGCGCGTTGGCGTGGCTGACCATCGGGGGCGCGAAGGTCGCCAGGGCGGCGCCGGCGAAGGCCGCACCCCGCTGCCGTACGACCCTTTTCACGATCAGCCAGTACCAGGCCGTGGCCGTCGCGGCGAGGCCCAGGGTCATCACCAGGGCGAGGGAGAGCGCCGGGCCGGCGAGGAGCGTGAGCGGAGTGAAGGGGACGGAGAGTCCGAGCATGACCGTGTTGGCCATGAGGTTCACGCCGTCGGGGAAGCCCTGGAGGTCGGTGAAGAGCGGGTTGCGGAGGTGGACGACGTTGTCGGCCGTGACCGCGAAGAACCACTCCCACTGGTTCTGGTCCTGGAGGGAGTCGGGGAGATAGCGGCCCGCCGGGTCGAGCCAGCGGCCCGCGTACAGGGCGACCGCCATGAGGAGGAAGAGGGCGACCGCGAGGAGGTCGGCCGGGCGGAGCGCGCGTGTCTTGAGGGCCGCCAGCTCGGCGAGGACACGGGCGTAGTCCAGCGGGCGTACCTTCGAGCCGGACTGGTGGGCCCAGCGGACCGGGATCTCGGCGACCGGCCAGTCCGCGCGGCGGAAGTGCTGGAGGACCTCGACGTCGATGCCCCAGCCGTTGAGCCGGGACGCCGCGAACGCCGTACGGGCACGGTCGCCGTCGAACAGCTTGAAGCCGCACTGGGTGTCCCGTATGCCGGGGACCGCGACCCGGCGTATCAGGACGTTGCCGGCCCGGCCGAGGAGTTCACGTACCCGGTGTTGGTGGTGCTCGATCGTCGAGCCGGGGACGGAACGGGAGCCGATGGCCGCCGCGTGCCCCTCGGTGAGCGCCTTGTCCAGTACGTCCAGTTCCTCGATGGGCGCGGCCAGGTCGGCATCCGTCACCAGGACGCGGGCGCCGCGCGAGGCGGCGACACCGAGGCGCAGGGCGTGGCCCTTGCCCCGGTTGCGGGGGCTGGTGACGAGCTGGACGCGGGGGTCGGCGAGGCCGGTGACCAGGTCGCGGGTGCCGTCGGTGGAACCGTCGTCGACGACCACCACCTCCCAGTCGCCCCAGCGGCCCTCGTTCTCCTGGAGGTGACCGGTGATGGCGGCGAGGGTGGGGCCGAGCCGCTCTTCCTCGTTGTAGGCGGGGACGACGACGGTCAGGTCCAGGGTGCCGGTGGTACGGGTGGGAGCGCTCATCCGAGGGGGCCCCCGTTGCCACCTGGTTCCGTGACGCCGTCGTCCTTCCCGTGCTCCTTCCCCTGCTCCTGCTCCTTCTTCTGCTCCTTGTCCTCGCCTCCGTCGGAGGCGAGGACGGGGCCGGCGGAGCGGGTGTCGGTCAGACCCTCTATGAGGGCGAGGGAGTGCAGGTCGTAGTCGTCGACCATCCGGTGCGCCTCGGCGAGGTCGCGGAGGGTCAGCGCGTCGATGACCTCGGTGTACCCGGACCACAGGTGACCGCGCAGGTCGCCGACGCGGCGCAGGTGCTGCACCGCGCACACCCAGCACTGGACGCGCAGCCGGTGCAGGAAGTCGGTGAGGTACTCGTTGCCGAACAGGGCACCCAGCTCGCGCCAGAAGCGCAGGTCGTAGCCGATGAGGATGTTCAGCTCACCGGCGGTGGCGGCGCGCCGCGCCTCCTCGCCCCGGCGGCGGACACCGGCGAGGGCCGCGGCGGCACGGGGGTCGCCGACGCGGACGAAGAAGCCGCGCGGACCCGGGCTGTCAACGGCGAAGCCACTCACCCGACCGCCGGCCGCCCCACCGGCCGCACCGGTCGCCAGACCTTTGGCCAGGCCGTGGAACATGCCGTCGGTGACCAGCCCGCGGGCCTCGATCATGCCCCGGAAGTCGGCCGGCGAGTACTCGTGCACGCGGAAGCCGCGGTGCTGGTCCGCCTCCAGCAGGCCCTGGGCCGACAGATCGACCAGGGCCTCGCGGACGGGCGTCGCGGAGACGCCGTACTGCTCGGCGATCTCCTTGACCGTGAACTCCTGACCCGGCTGGAGACGGCCGGCCAGCACCTCGTCGCGGAGCGCGGACGCGATCTGCTGACGCAGGGTGCTGCGGGTCACGGCGCCGTTGCCGCTGCTGGCGGGCATGGTCGGGGCCCTCCCCCTTCGCGCGTGTGGATGACTACTCGCATATGTCTACGAGCACGTCACCTTACGCGTTCGGGTTCCCGGCGAACTTTCCCGTGCGCTTCCTCTCCTCAAGCGGCGCGGTCGCTCCTCCTCACCGCTCCTCCGCTCCTACTCGGTGTACTCGTCGGCGACCGTCAGCGCCGCGTCCAGCGCGGCGAGTCCCTCCTTGACCTCGGCCTCCGTGACGTTGCAGGGCGGGACGACATGGGTGCGGTTCATGTTGACGAACGGCCACAGCCCGTTCGCCTTCGCGGCGGCGCCGAACGCGGCCATCGGGGCGTTGGCCTCCCCGGCGGCGTTGTACGGCACCAGAGGCTCCCGGGTCTCCTTGTCCCGTACGAGGTCCAGGGCCCAGAAGACACCGGTGCCGCGCACTTCGCCGACGCTCGGATGCCGGGCGGCCAGTTCCGTGAGCGCCGGTCCGATGATGCTCTCGCCGGTGCGGGCGGCCTGCCCGACGATGTCCTCCTCCGCCATCACGGTGAGCGTGGCGACGGCGGCGGCACAGGCGAGGGGGTGCCCGGAGTAGGTGAGACCGCCGGGGTAGGGACGGGTGGCGAACGTCTCGGCGATGGCGCCCGAGATGGCCACGCCACCCAGGGGCACATAGCCGGAGTTGACGCCCTTGGCGAAGGTCATCAGGTCGGGCACGACGTCGAACAGGTCCGCGGCGAACCACTCGCCGGTGCGCCCGAACCCGGCCATGACCTCGTCCAGCACGAAGACGATCCCGTACTGGTCGCAGAGCGCGCGCACCCCGGCGAGATAGCCGGGCGGCGGGATCATGATGCCGGCGGTGCCGGGAATGGTCTCCAGGATGATCGCGGCGATGGTGCCGGACCCCTCGAAGACGATGGTGTCCTCAAGGTGCTGAAGCGCCCGCGCACACTCCTGCTCCTCGGTCTCGGCGTAGAACCTGGACCGGTAGAGGAACGGGGCCCAGAAGTGCACGACACCGGCGGTGCCGTTGTCGGAGGGCCAGCGCCGGGGGTCGCCGGTGAGGTTCACGGCCTGCTGGGTGCCGCCGTGGTAGGAGCGGTAGGCGGACAGCACCTTGGGCCGCCCGGTGTGCAGCCGGGCCATGCGCACGGCGTGCTCGACGGCGTCGGCGCCACCGTTGGTGAAGAAGATCTTGTCCAGGTCGCCCGGTGTCCGCTCCGCGATGAGCCGGGCCGCCTCCGACCGCGCCTCGACGGCGAACGCGGGCGCGAACGTCGTCATCCGCCCGGCCTGCTCCTGGATGGCCGCGACGACCTTCGGGTGCTGGTACCCGATGTTCGTGAAGACCAGCCCGCTGGTGAAGTCCAGGTACCGCCTGCCGTCGTAGTCCCAGAAGTACGCCCCCTCGGCACCGGCGACGGCGAGTGGGTCGATGAGCTCCTGCGCGGACCAGGAGTGGAACACGTGCGCGCGATCGGCGGCCTTCACGGCCGCACCGGCCTGGGGGTTGGGCTGAGGGGTCATGCGGCGAGCGTAGGCGGCGGGGGTGACAGCGGGATATCGGCGTCCTGTCTGCGGTCCGGCGGTTTCCGCGACAGGTTGTCGCGTGTCCTGAGGGGAAAATAGGGGGGTGCGGGGGAGGGGAAACGGGGGAGGCGGCGCGGGCATGGAGAAGCTCCGGGACGGGGATCCGGTGCGGATCGGGGCGTACCGGCTGGTCGCCCGGCTCGGTGCGGGCGGGATGGGCCATGTGTATGTGGCGCGGTCCGAGCGGGGGCGTACCGTCGCCGTCAAGCTGGTCCGGCGGGAGCTGGCCGAGCAGGACGAGTTCCGGGACCGCTTCCGGCACGAGGTCGCCGCCGCGCGGCGCGTCGGGGGTCGCTGGACGGCGCCCGTGCTGGACGCCGACACCGAGGCCGCTGTCCCCTGGGTCGCCACCGGGTACGTCGCCGGGCCGAGCCTGGCGCAGGTTGTCGGGCACGACCACGGGCCGCTGCCCGAACGCTCGGTGCGTGTCCTCGCCGCCGGGCTGGCGCACGCCCTCCAGGACATCCACACCGCCGGGATCGTCCACCGCGACCTCAAGCCGTCCAACATCCTGGTCGCCATCGACGGGCCCCGCGTCATCGACTTCGGTATCGCCCGTGCCCTGGAGACCGTCGCGGAGGGCGGCCTCACGCGCGCGGGCGCGCTCGTCGGCTCACCCGGGTTCATGGCGCCCGAGCAGGTACGGGGCGACCGGGTCACCGCCGCCGCCGACGTCTTCTGCCTCGGTTCCGTCCTCGTGTACGCGGTCACGGGCGCCCTTCCGTTCGGCGCGGCCGGCAGCGGGGCCCACGCCATGATGTTCCGCATCGCCCAGGAGGAACCCGACCTGACGGGGGTCCCGGCGAGCCTGGCCGGCCTCGTCCGCGACTGCCTGCACAAGGATCCGGCCCGGCGGCCCACACCGCGACAGATCGTGGAGCGTACGGGGGTGTCGGCCGACCCTGTCCCGGACGGACCCGAGCGGGACACCTGGCTACCGGGCACACTGGTCGCCCAACTGGGGCGACACACGGTGCAGTTGCTTGAGGCGGAGGCGGAGGCCACTGCAGAAGGGCTGGACCCCGAAGAGCCGGACCCGGAAGAGCGGGAGCCGAGAGAGCGGGACCCGGAAGAGCCGGGCGTCACGCCCGAGCACGCACCGTCCGCTGTACCGCCCGCCCATCCCGCCCACGGCCACCCGCAGCACCACCCGCAGCCCTTCGCCGTCACGCCCGGTGACAGTCAGCGGCTCCCGGTCTGGCCCGGGGATCCCGATCTCGAAGAGCCTGTCGTGCCGGCGGCGTGGAGCATGTCGCCCCCCGGTACGGCCCATGTCTACGCCGCCGGGCGCGCACAACTCGCGCATCGCCCCGGCAGGTCCCGCCTGTCGGTGGCGCTCGGCGCCGCCGCGCTGGTCGTCGCCCTCGGGGCCGGCGCGTCCATCGTCACCCAGCTGAACGGCGACGACGACTCCCCGGCCACGCCCGCGAGCCCCACGCCGACCGCGTCGCCTGCCGGAGCCGTACCGTCCGGCTTCCTGGGCACCTGGACCGCCTCGATCGACAACTCCACGGGCCACAACACCCGTCGGCTGACCATCACGCAGGGCGAGGTGGGCGACCGGGTGCTGACCCTGGTCGCCGACGGCCCCACGGACACGGGCACCTACCACTGCGTGTTCGTCGCCACCCTGGCCGAACAACCCGCCAACGGCACCCTGTTGAGGATCGCCCCATCCCGGGTCACCGTCGGCGAACCGCCCTCCGCCTGCTCCCCGGGCGCCGCTTCCACGCTCACCCTGCGCGAGGACGGCACGTTGGAACGGGCGACGACGGGCAGCGGCGGGAGGCTGACGTACGGGAAGAAGAGCTGAACGTCCGGCGAACTTCCGTACCAGATAAGGGATTTGGGGCGGAGGTGATCGTAGGGTGACCGCAACTGTCCGGCTCCGGGGTTTGCGGGGGCACCCACATGGAGTGGCTGAGCGCAGAGAACGCCGTGGCCGTGGCGACCGCGGTCGTCGGTATCGCCGCTTCGGCGGTCATGGTCTGGTACGAGCGCCGGGTGCCGCGCCGCAAAAGGGTCGGGTACCGCGTACAGATGGACAACCCGATAGGCGACGGGGCGCAGTCCGGCCAGGCGAACGTCCGGCTCGGGCTGTTCGACGAGGCGCCCGGGATGCACCGGGCCACCCTCGTGCTGCTGCGCATCGAGAACGACGGCTCGCAGGGCATCGGCAACGAGGACTACACGAGCCGTGAACTGCACGGTCTCACCGTGGAGTTCACCGACCGCGTCATTCACGGTGTGTCGGTCACCCAGCCGCCCGGCATCGACCACCTCATGAGCCACTTCACGCCGCACGCGGGCTTCGGCTACGACGTCGGTGGCAACACCCTGCGCATTCCGCGCGTTCCCCTCAACCGGGGTGAGCACTTCAAGATGCTCGTGCTGCTGTCGGGTGGTGACGTGGGCTGCGGCATCCGGCTCGTCGGCGGTATCCGGGACGGCCAGGTGCACCCCAACCGCAGTGCGACGCCGGACGACAAGCCGCCCCTGTTCAGCCGGGCGGCCCGGCTGATCACGGTCATTCTCACGACCTCCGTCCTCATCCTCGCGAGCATCGTCGTCGTGCGCGACGACGCCCCGCCGCCGCTCGGCTGCGAGAAGGGCACCCTGACCGTCGTCGGCTCGACCGCCTTCGCGCTCGTGGCGGAGGGACTGGCCAAGGAGTACGAGAAGGACTGCGAGGGCTCCGACATCAAGGTCGAGGCGCGTGGCAGTACCGCCGGGGTGGGTGAACTCGCCGCCATGGAGGGCGAGTCGAGGAGTAACCGGGCCTCGGTGATCGCGTTCTCCGACGGCCGGAACAAGGGCGCCGGCTCCGCGCTGCGGGGCGAGCCCGTCGCCCTGTCGGTCTTCACCCTGGTCGCCAACAGGGGGGCTCGACCTCCAGCGGGGCCTGACCCTGGCGCAGGTGCGGCGCGTCTACTCCGGGGCGGTCGGGTACTGGGACGAGCTCGACCCGGCGCTGCCGCACTGGCGCGTCGTCCTGGTCAGCAGGGACGCCGACTCCGGCACCCGGCAGGTCTTCCAGGACCGGGTGCTCGACGGGAAGTGGGAGGGCGTGCCCAGCACCTCGCTGGGCTGCGACCTCCAGGAGGACCCATCCGCCCCCGTGCGCTGCGAACTCGACTCCACGGAGGACGTGTTGAAGAGGGTCGCCGCGACTCGGGGTGCCATCGGCTACAGCGAACTCGGCCAGGCGGTCCGTCGGCGGACCGTGAACCGGGTGGCCCTCGACGGCGCCACCGCCGGAGTCGACGCCATCGAGTACGACGGCAGCCACTACCCCTACCGGGGCGTGGAGTACGCCTACACCTACGCCGACCTACCGACCGGCTCACTCGCCGGCAGCTTCCTCAACTACGTGCGGAACCACGGCCAGGGCGCGATCCGCAACAACGGCCACATCCCGTGCACGGCGACCTCGGGGGAGCGGCTGTGTGACGACTTCTCTCCCGGCGCCTGAGAGGCGACGTAGGTGACTTCTGGTCGACAGGCCGGTGATGTCGAAACCCCGTCAGGCAATCCCTGGCGGGGTGGCTCCGGCCGCGGCCGGAGCCACCTACCTCACCGCGCCTCCGGCGGCCTCTGCCGGGGCATGTTCGGCCGTGCTCCCGGTGCGGCGACCCCGAACCGGCCCTGATGCACCGTCGCGTCCTGGCGGGGCACTCCCATCCCCGCCGACTGGATGCCCAGCGGTGCGGACCCCGTCCGGAACTCCACCATCCAGTCCGCCGTCTCCGCCCGGACCAGCTCCGTCACGTCCTCCGAGAACCTCCGCAGCACCCCGAGACACCGGTCGGCGGCCTCGCCCGCCGTTCCCTCGGTCGGGCCCAGGACCTCTCGCACGCTCTCCGACGCCCAGTCGAACTGCAGCACCTGAAGCCGTCGCTGCACGGCCTGTGCGGTGGCGACGTCCCTTATCCAGCCCGAGGTGACCCCGAAGAACCGGTCGGCGGCCACGCACGCCACCGCGACCAGCATCGCCAGATAGCCCCAGGGTGCGACCCCGCCCATCACCCCGGTGAGATCGAGCAGCGGCAGCGCCGCCCCGGCGACCGCCCCGAGCGCGGCGCCCGTACGCAGTGCCCGGGCCCCCCGCCGTTTCCAGACGCGGTCGGCGAGGTACCAGGCCGCCGTCTCCAGAGCCCCCTGCTCCACCCACCGGTACAGCTCGTCGAGGCGCGGCGCGGGCTCGCCCCAGTCGCCGAGGGGGAAGGGCCGGCCGGTGAGGTCGCCGGGCCGCAGCCCGGCAAAACCCAGCTCGGGGGGACCTTCGCTCCGCCCGTCGTGGGGCGGTCTCTGCGGCGGCCCCTCGGGCTGCATCTCCGGCTGGCTCACCCGGCACTCCCTAAGCTGAACAGACTGACCACATAGCTGAGCAACTGAGCAGACTGAGCACAATCCATCACAGTGTGTGACACCGTAAGGCGCCCGCGTGACGTCTGATGCTGGTGTAAAGCTGTCGCGCCGCCTCATTCCTACCGCCCAATGGGTGGCGGTGACCGGGCTTTCGTTTCTTTTCCGCTCGGAAGAACGCCGTGATCAGGTATAGGCCAAAGGACCGGCTCACTCGAAAGAGTGCTGGAGCGACGGCAGAGCCGACCACGTAGGCTCGTGCTGAACGCCCAATCGGTAGGTGTTCGCAGGCGGACGACACGTACGAACAACGAGGAGCTGATCGTGATCCCCGGTGGTGGCCAGCCCAACATGCAGCAGCTGCTCCAGCAGGCCCAGAAGATGCAGCAGGATCTGGCGAACGCGCAGGAGGAGCTGGCGCGGACCGAGGTCGACGGGCAGGCGGGCGGTGGTCTGGTGAAGGCGACCGTGACGGGCGCCGGCGAACTGCGGGCCCTCAAGATCGACCCGAAGGCGGTCGACCTGGAATCCGCATCTGTCGAAGAGACGGTGGAGACCCTCGCCGACCTGGTCGTGGCGGCCGTACAGGCGGCGAACGAGAACGCGCAGCAGCTTCAGCAGCAGAAGCTGGGCCCGCTGGCCCAGGGTCTGGGCGGCGGCGGAAGCGGCATCCCGGGCCTGCCGTTCTGACGTTCGCGCCACGCGCCCCCCGTCCCGTCTTCCTCAGGTGGGCGGCGGCCAACTACGGTACGTACAGCAGGCCGGGCGGAACCGGATAAGGAAGCACCGAAGCAGCGAAGCACCGCAGCACCCAGGAAAGGCAGTCCGTTGTACGAAGGCGTGGTCCAGGACCTCATCGACGAACTGGGGCGACTCCCCGGCGTCGGTCCCAAGAGCGCGCAGCGGATCGCCTTCCACATCCTCCAGGCGGAGCCGACGGACGTACGGCGCCTCGCGCACACCCTCCTGGAAGTGAAGGCGAAGGTCCGCTTCTGTGCGACCTGCGGGAACGTGGCGCAGGAGGAGCTGTGCAACATCTGCCGCGACCCGCGCCGGGACACGACGGTCATCTGTGTCGTCGAGGAGCCCAAGGACGTCGTGGCGATCGAGCGGACGCGTGAGTTCCGGGGCAAGTACCACGTGCTGGGCGGCGCGATCAGCCCGATCGAGGGGGTGGGCCCGGACGACCTCCGTATAAGGGAACTGCTGACCCGGCTCGCGGACGGCGCGATCACGGAACTGATCCTGGCGACGGACCCGAACCTGGAGGGCGAGGCCACAGCGACCTACCTCGCCCGCATGATCAAACCCATGGGCCTCAAGGTCACCCGCCTGGCCAGCGGCCTCCCTGTGGGTGGCGACCTGGAATACGCGGACGAGGTGACCCTTGGCCGCGCCTTCGAGGGGAGACGACTTCTAGATGTCTGACGCCACGCTGCACAACACGACACAGGACCCTGACGACTTCGCGGTCCAGATCGCCGACCAGGTCGAGAGCTTCCTGGTGGCCGTCACGGAGGTGGCGAAGGGCGACGAGCCGGACTCGGCGGTGCCCTTCCTCCTCCTGGAGGTCTCCCAGCTGCTGCTCGCCGGAGGCCGTCTCGGCGCGCACGAGGACATCCTCCCGGACGAGCGCTACGAGCCCGACATGGGCCCGGAGCCGGACGTGGACGACATCCGCGAACGGCTGGCGCTGATGCTGGACCCGGTGGACGTCTACTCGGAGGTCTTCGACCCGTACGAGCCCCGCAAGGCTCCGGTCCCGGCCCGTATCTCCGACGACCTGGCCGACGTCATCGCCGACCTCCGTCACGGCATGATCCACTACCGCGCGGGCCGCACCACGGAGGCCCTGTGGTGGTGGCAGTTCTCGTACTTCTCCAACTGGGGCTCGACGGCGTCGGCGACCCTGCGCGCACTGCAGTCCCTGGTCGCCCATGTCCGACTGAACCAGCCCCTGGCGGAACTGGACGGCCTGGACACCGACCAGGAGCTCGGCGACGAGATCCTGGCCGAGGAGGCCGGCAAGGTGATGGCGGAGGAGATCGCGGAGCCGCTGGGACTGCGGACGGTCAAGTAGCGCGTCCCGTCACCTGTTGAGGACGTTCAGCACCGCTTCGGCCACCGCCTCCACCGACCGCCCCGCACCCGCGTCCACGACGCGAGCCGGGGCCAGGTCCAGAGAGGTCGGCTCGGCGCGCATGAGGGACTGGTAACGGGCGCTGCGGGCAAGGAACTTGTCCATCGGTGCCGCTCCTCGCCCGTCGCCCGCGCGTAGTTGCCGGCCCTGTGCGCCCGCTCGCGTACGACGGTGTCCTCGGCGGTGAGCCATACGGCGGCCGTGCGGGGGACGGTCAGGGCCCGACGCGGGCGGGCCGGAGGGCCGACCCCTCAAGGGCCAAGCCGCCCCGCCCGTCCGCGTGTTGGGCGATCGGCCCCTCGATCCGCGGTAGTGCTCGGCGACATGCTCCGGCACCTTCCACCCCGGCGTGCGCACACGGCCGTCCCGGATGCCGGGCCGGTCTGTCGGCCGACCGCTACGCGAACTCCAGCCGCTCCGACACGACTTGGGCGACGGCCGACTTCCCGGCGTTCGACGTGCCGCCGATCAGCACCACCCGCAGATCCTTCATCAATCCTTCATCGATCCTCATCGCCGCTACTGCGAGTCCACGATCCGGTACTCACTGGCCGTCACCGACGGCTTCCCTGACTTCGGCAGGGTGGCCAGGGCCATGCCCTGGTAGGTGTTCACCACGGTGTCGCGCTCTCGGCCGTTGAAGACCGACTCCACCTCGGTCGGGGTGATGCTGTAGTTCTCGCGGTACGCCGCCTTCAGCGCGTACTGCGAGGCGTGCGCGGTCGGCAGCACGGCCAGGGCACCGCCGTCCTTGAGGCGCAGGGCGTACACCGTGTCGAACTCGGTGGGTGTGGTGACGAACACCTTGGTCGCGTACTTCGCGTTCTTGCCGCTGTCGCGCCCGGCGTGGGTCTCGATCGCGTCCTTCGCGGCCTCGGTGGTGTGCGAGATGCCCGCCCCGGCCTTCTTGCCGCCGGTCGTGTACAGGTCCTCGTACGCCGCCGGGATCTGGTTCGGGGCGAGCGTGCCGACGCGGGTGGCGGCGTCCACGGCGGTGGCGAGGCCCGAGTCGTCGGTGGCGATCGCCGGGAGCGGGACGTCCGAGTGGACCGCCGACATCAGCTTCCAGTCGTCGTACTCCTTGCCGAAGACCAGCAGCGCCTCGTCCTTCGAGGCGCTGGACGTGGTCGTCACCGCGAACCAGTCCTTGCCGGCCGGGATCCAGTACTTCCGGCCGGTGTAGTGGAACGGCTTCCGGTAGGAGGCCTGGTCCTCCTTCGACTCGGTCTCGAAGAGGCGGTAGTCGGCCTTGCTCTGCTCGTACAGCTGCCCGCCCTCGACGGTGCCCAACAGGGCCGAGTCCTGCTGGGCGTTGGCCTGGTTGTTGACGGACTCGTAGGTGTCGAGGATCTTCGCCGCCTGCGCCTCGGTGACGGCACCCTTCGCCGCGGGGCTCACGGAGGAGCCGTCGGCACTGCCCGTCGTGCCCGCGCCGCATCCGGTGAGCGCCAGTGCGGTGGCCACCGCCGTCGTCATGCCGAGCGTGAACAGCTTCTGCCGGGACGTCATGCGGATGCTTCTCCTCTGCGGGGCGGGGCTTGCGGACCGGGCTCACCGTACTGGGGCAACTGTGCGTGTCCTGGGGAGGACCGGCGTACCGATGGTGCAACCCGCACCGCTTCGGCACGTGATCGAGCCATCGCCGTACGTGAGTTGGAGTCTTCCTTCCCGGCCCCTGTACGTCCCTTGCATGGGCGCTAACCAGCGGAAAGCGAAGCTGGAGTCACTTCCACCGCAGGAGCTGCGGAGGAGGTGAACCCCCCTCACCCGTACAGGAGTTGCGATGACCCGCAAGACCCGCATACGCGCCGCCCTCGTCACCGCCACCGCCCTTGTCACCGCAGCCACGGTGACGGTCGGGGTCAGTGCGGCGGGTGCCGAGCAGTCGAAGAAGCCCACGAAGAAGGAGATCGCCGCCCTCTTCGACGGCTGGAACAAGACCCTGCGGACCGGCGCCCCGGAGAAGGTCACCGACCGGTATGCGGACGACGCGGTGCTGCTGCCGACCGTCTCCAACAAGGTCCGCACGAATCACGCCGAGATCGAGGACTACTTCGACCACTTCCTGCTGAACAAGCCGGTCGGCAAGAAGATCAAGTCGTACATCAACATCCTGGACGCCGACTCCGCGATCGACGCCGGCTCCTACTACTTCATCCTGACCGACCCGAAGACCGGCGAGAAGAAGAGGGTCGACGCCCGCTACACGTACGAGTACGAGAAGCGGGGCGGCAAGTGGCTGATCGTCAACCACCACTCCTCGATGATGCCCGAGGGCTGATCGGCCCGGACCCTACCGGACCGGCCCCGGTCGGCCAGGTCAGCCGGTGCTCTTCTGAGTCGCCGCCCGCAGGCTGATCACCACGCTCAACCCGCCCCCGGGCGCGTCCGCCAGGGTCACCGTCCCGCCGTCGTCCGTCACCAGCTGTTTGACGACGGCGAG
The DNA here is from genome assembly GCF_014646095.1 of Streptomyces lacrimifluminis. Taxonomy (GTDB): domain Bacteria; phylum Actinomycetota; class Actinomycetes; order Streptomycetales; family Streptomycetaceae; genus Streptomyces; species Streptomyces lacrimifluminis. Next base: position 142,216 of record NZ_BMMU01000009.1, read on the forward strand.
GCCGAGACCCGAGCCGGAGCGCCCGGTGAGGCCCTGGCCGCGCCAGAAGCGGTCGAAGGCGCGGGACTTCTCGGCGTCCGACATACCCGGACCCCCGTCCGCGACCGTCAACTCCATCTCGTCGCCCCGGGGTTGTGCCCGTACGGTGATCGTCCCGCCGTCCGGTGAGACCTCCAGGGCGTTCGACAGCACGTTGTCCAGCACCTGGTCCAGATGACCGGGGCTGGCCAGCACAAGCAGCCGGCCGTCGGCACCCACACTCCCCCTGAGCGCGATGGTGACTCCGCGCTCGTCGGCGGCCGGCCTCCACACCGACAGGCGTTCGTCGACGATGTCCCTGAGGGACAGCGGCTCCACCGCCGTGACCTTCGCCTCGGCCCGGGCCAGCACCAGCAGCCCGTTGACCAGACGGCTCATCCGGACCACCTCGGCGGTCGCCTGTTCCACGTCCTCCCGTACGAACTCGTCGTCGGTGCCGTCCGCGATGTTGTCCAGCGACAGGCGCAACGCCGTGAGAGGGGTACGGAGTTGGTGCGAGGCGTCCGCCACGAAGATCCGCTGCGAGGCGACCAACGTGTCCAGGCGTTCCGCACCCTGGTTGAGGGTGCGGGCCAGCGTCTGGGTCTCCGGCGGGCCCGTCACCGGCGAGCGGGCGGTCAGGTCGCCGTCGCTGAACTTGCTTGCCATACCGTTGAGTTCGCGGAGCGGAGCGGTGATACGGCGGGCGGCGTACGCGCCGATCGCGGCTGCCGCCGCCAGCACCAGTACGGCGAGCCCGGCGCGGAAGCCCCAGATCTGCCACAGCCGCTTCGTCATGTCCGAGGTCGAGTAGACGATCCGTACGGCCGCGTCGTCCTCGGCGGGGACGGTGACCGTGAGGTGCTTGCCCCAGACGAAGTGCGAACCCCAGTCGGTCGTCTCCCGGTTGTCCCGCACGGCCCGTGTCAGTGCCGGGTCCGCGACGGGCTCCGGCAGGTCGGGGTCGCAGCGGCTGGTCGATGTCACCTGGACGGTGTCGGGGGTCTTGGCGTCGTACGCCCTGGCCACCTTGGTCAGGGCCTCGCACGACGTGCTGTCGCCGTTGCCCAGCAGCAGCGCCATGGTTCTGGCCTCGCGCAGGACGGAGTCCCTGGTGTCGTCCCGCAGTTGGTCGGTGAGCGTGAACGCCACCGGCACCGTGAACAGCAGGATGGCGACCGCGACGAGCAGGATGTAGCTCCGGATGAGCTGACGGTTCATGAGGCGCCCGAGCCCTCGTCGCCGCCCTCGTCCTCACCCTTGCCGTTCCTGTCGTGTTCGGCGTCCTTGACGAGCTCGTCCTTGACGATCTCCAGCCGGAAGCCGACGCCCCGTACCGCCTCGATCGCGATCGCGCCCGTCAACTTCCGCCGCAGCGCCGCCACATGAACGTCGAGCGTCTTCGTCGGCCCGAACCAGTTGGCGTCCCAGACCGCCTCCATGATCTGCTCGCGCGACATCAGCGCGCCCGGCTCCTCGGTCAGGAAGGCCAGCAGGTCGTACTCCTTGGGGGCGAGGGCGATCTCCTCGCCGTCCAGGCGGACGCGGGCGGCCTTGCGGTCGATCGTCAGGCGGGTGCCGTACCGGTCGGGGCCGGCCTCGGCGGCCCGGTCGCGCGGCTGGACGCGCCTCATCACCGCTCTTATGCGCGCGATGACCTCTCGTACGCCGAAGGGCTTGGAGACGTAGTCGTCCGCGCCGAGTTCCAGGCCGACCACCCGGTCCGTCTCGTCGCTGCGGGCGCTGATGACGATGATCGGGACGTCACCGCGTTCGCGCAGCGCCCTGCAGACGTCCAGGCCGTCGGTGTCGGGCAGGCCGAGGTCGAGCAGGACGACGTCGTACGGCTCGGTGTGGCTGAGCGCCGCCCCGCCCGTGGACACCCACGCCACCTCGAAGCCGTAGCGCAGCAGGCCGCGACGGAGTGACTGGGCCACCGGTTCATCGTCTTCCACCAGGAGTACGCGCACAGCCGAACCTTAGTCCTTGAAACTTAATTCACGCTGGTCACGCGTATTCCACGGTGAGGTGGGCATGTGCCGTCCGGAGCGGCCGAAGATCGTTGCGGTGGGCGGGACATCTCACCATGCGATACCCCGAAGGGGGAATTCGGCCGCTCGTTAGACTGAGCCGACCGCAGACGGACTGAGCGAGGAGCGCACGTGGGCCTTGTCGTGCAGAAGTACGGAGGCTCATCCGTAGCCGATGCCGAGGGCATCAAGCGCGTCGCCAAGCGAATCGTGGAAGCGAAGAAGAACGGCCACCAGGTGGTCGTCGTCGTTTCCGCGATGGGCGACACGACGGACGAGCTGATCGATCTCGCCGAACAGGTGTCTCCGATGCCTGCCGGGCGTGAGTTCGACATGCTGCTGACCGCCGGAGAGCGGATCTCCATGGCCCTGCTGGCCATGGCGATCAAGAACCTGGGTCACGAGGCCCAGTCGTTCACCGGCAGCCAGGCAGGCGTCATCACCGACTCGGTCCACAACAAAGCCCGGATCATCGACGTCACTCCGGGGCGCATCCGGACCGCGCTGGACGAGGGCAACATCGCCATCGTCGCCGGGTTCCAGGGCGTCAGCCAGGACAAGAAGGACATCACCACGCTGGGGCGCGGCGGGTCGGACACCACCGCCGTCGCACTGGCCGCCGCCCTCGACGCCGAGGTGTGCGAGATCTACACCGACGTCGACGGTGTGTTCACCGCCGACCCGCGCGTGGTGAAGAAGGCCCGGAAGATCGACTGGATCTCCTCCGAGGACATGCTGGAGCTGGCCGCGTCCGGCTCCAAGGTGCTGCTCCACCGGTGTGTGGAGTACGCCCGTCGCTATGACATCCCGATCCACGTGCGCTCGTCCTTCTCCGGACTGCCGGGCACCTGGGTCAGCAACGAGAAGCCCGAGTCGCAAGGGGACCAGCAGGTGGAGCACGCCATCATCTCCGGAGTCGCCCACGACGTCTCCGAAGCCAAGATCACGGTCGTCGGCGTCCCGGACAAGCCGGGCGAGGCCGCGGTGATCTTCCGCGCGATCGCGGACGCGGAGATCAACATCGACATGATCGTGCAGAACGTGTCGGCGGCGGCGACCGGCCTCACGGACATCTCCTTCACGCTCCCCAAGTCCGAGGGCCGCAAGGCCATCGACGCCCTGGAGAAGTCGAGGGGCGCGATCGGCTTCGAATCGCTGCGCTACGACGACCAGATCGGCAAGATCTCGCTGGTCGGCGCGGGGATGAAGACCAACCCCGGGGTGACCGCGTCCTTCTTCCAGGCGCTGTCCGACGCGGGCGTGAACATCGAGCTCATCTCGACCTCCGAGATCCGCATCTCGGTCGTCACCCGCCAGGACGACGTCCCCGAGGCGGTCCGCGCCGTGCACACGGCCTTCGGCCTCGACTCCGACAGCGACGAAGCCGTCGTCTACGGAGGCACCGGCCGCTGATGGCTCCGCCCGGATCGAGGGCGGCCGGGTCGACCGAGGCCGCATTGACCGCCGTGCCCCGGAGGGTCGCAGCGTCGGGATCGGCGGTGTCACAGTCGGCTGTGGCCGGGTCGACCGTCACCGGGTCGACCCCCGTGCCCCGATCGGCCGCCGCGATGGGGTCGGCGGGTCCTCGGCCGGCCGTGTCCCGGTCCGGTGCGCGGCCCACGCTCGCGGTGGTGGGGGCGACCGGTGCCGTCGGTGCCGTCATGCTGCGGATCCTGTCCCACCGTGCGGACGTCTGGGGCGAGATCCGTCTCGTCGCCTCGCCGCGTTCGGCCGGCCGCAAGCTGGCCGTGCGCGGGGAAGAGGTCGAGGTGGTGGCGCTGTCGGAGGAGGCCTTCGACGGCGTCGACGTCGCCATGTTCGACGTACCCGACGACATCGCCGAGCGGTGGGCGCCGATCGCCGCCGCCAAGGGCGTCGTCGTGATCGACAACTCGGGCGCCTTCCGGCTGGACCCGGAGGTGCCCCTCGTCGTCCCCGAGGTCAATGCGCACGCGGTACGGCAGCGCCCTCGCGGGATCATCGCCAGCCCGCACTGCACGACCCTGTCGATGATCGTCGCCCTGGGCGCGCTGCACGCCGAGTACGGCCTGCGCGAGCTGGTGGTCTCCACGTACCAGGCGGTGAGCGGGGCGGGCCGGGCCGGCGTGGACACCCTGCGCCGGCAGCTGTCCCTGGTCGCCGGTACGGAACTGGGGACCAACCCCGGAGACGTACGGCGGGCCGTGGGCGAGGGGACGGGGCCGTTCCCGGAGCCGGTCGCGCTGAACGTCGTACCGTGGGCCGGTTCGGTCCGGGCGGACGGCTGGTCGTCGGACGAGATGCAACTGCGGGACGAGACCCGCAAGATCCTCGGGCTGGCCAAGCTCCCCGTGGCCGTGACCTGCGTACGCGTGCCGGTCGTCACCGCGCACGCGCTGACCGTCCACGCCCGCTTCCAGGGGGAGGTCACCGTCGCCGGAGCCCGGGAGATCATCGCCACCGCGCCCGGAGTCGTGCTGTTCGACAACCCCGAGGCGGGCGAGTTCCCGACCCCGGTGGACGTGGTCGGTACCGACCCGACCTGGGTCGGCAGGGTCCGGCGGTCGCTGGACGACCCGACCGCGCTGGAGCTGTTCGTGTGCGGGGACAACCTGCGCAAGGGCGCCGCGCTCAACACGGCGCAGATCGCCGAGCTGGTGGCGGCCGAGCGGGCCTGACGGTGTCCTGACCCTTCCCTGACCACACCCTGGCCGTGCCCTGACCCTGGCCTGACCTGCGGGTGACCCTCTGTTCCGAGTCGTCGCGATCTGCCGATCTTGTCGGAAATCACTCCGGTGATGACAGAAAACGTTTGTAGGATTCACGTGAGTTCGGCAAGTTCGGCGTGAACAGAGGATTTTGCTCCCCGCCCTCCGCAACCACGCGGACGGCGGGGAGCGTCTTTGCGGTCGCCCTTCCGGGGCGTGGGACGCCGTGACCATGCGCGGGACGCGCGGTGACCATGGATTTAGGGGAAGAGCGGGACGCATGAGGGTGGCTGTGTCGGATGACGCAAAAGTGATGCCGGATGCGTACAACCTTGACGGGGGGAGGCGTGTCCAACATGCGTGGCAGAGGTACTGGACTTCAGAGCGGCGACGCGCGGCACAGCCCTGCGTCCGCCCCGCCGACCCCGCGTGCCCGGTGCGTCCGGTGGCATGCCGGTGATCGCGCCGATGCCCGCAGCGCGGCCGGCCCGCATACCCAACCAGCGCGAGGGCGTTGACGAGAGCGCGGTGGCCGGGACGACGGTCGATCACCTGACCGAGACGTACCGTGCCCACTACCGCTCACTCCTCGGCCTCGCCGCGCTGCTCCTCGACGACACCGCGTCCTGCGAGGACGTCGTCCAGGAGGCGTTCATACGGGTCCACTCGGCCCGCAAGCGCGTCCGTGACCCGGAGAAGACGCTCGCCTATCTGCGCCAGACGGTGGTGAACCTCTCCCGCTCCGCGCTGCGCCGCCGCATCCTCGGCCTCAAGCTCCTCTCCAAGCCGATGCCGGACATGGCGAGCGCGGAGGAGGGGGCGTACGACCTGCTGGAGCGCGACTCCCTCATCAAGGCGATGAAGGGCCTGCAGCGCCGCCAGCGCGAGGTCCTCGTCCTGCGCTACTTCTCGGACATGACGGAGGCCCAGGTCGCCGAGACGCTGGGCATATCGCTCGGCTCGGTGAAGGCGTACGGCTCGCGGGGGATCGCCGCGCTGCGCATCGCCATGGAGGAACCGGCATGAGCGGCGATCAGGGTCAGGGACAGGGCCAGGGCCAGGGAAAAGACCGGGAGAAGGACCAGCCGCAGGGGCCCGAGGGGCATGAAGGGCCCGAGGCCGGGGGGACGGGACCCGGGGTACCGGGCTCGGAGGACGCCGGGCGTGAAGGGCACGAGGGCGTCGGCTCAGGGAGCGCCGGTTTCCGGACCGAGGAGTTCCAGGCCGGTAGGCTTCCTGTCAAAGGGGCCCGAACCAACGGGAGTTGGCCGGCCGGAGTCCACGGACCAGGCCGCCACGAGCAAGAGCACAAGCAATCGCACGCTGGGAACGGAACTGTGAATCACGGCCCCGACGACGAGAGCCTGGACGGGCTCGGCGCGGAAGAGCTGGCACTGCGCACGATGCTGCACGAGGCAGTGGGCGGAATCCAGCCAACCGACGCCGTGCTGGAACATCTTCGGCGCGCGGTGCCCGCCCGACGGGCCCGCAAGCGGCACGCGGCCATCGGCATGGCCGCCGCGGCGCTCTTCATCGGCACGGCCGTCCCGGCCCTGCTGCACGTCTCCAATGTCACCGGCTCCGAGGCCGATCCCTCCGTCATCGCGGGTCACGGCTCGCAGACCGGCGGGGACAAGGACAACGGCAAGGGCCCGGACGGCGGCGAGAGCACCTCCGGGGGCGGCTCGGACACGGTCAAGGACAAGCCGTCGAGCAGCCCCACGGGCGGTACGACCAACCCGGACAAGGGCAGCGGCAGCGGCGGCACGACCGGCGGCGCCGATCCGACGTACAGCCCCGCGATGGCGCCCGCCTGCGACGCGACCCAGCTGGGCTCGGCCACCGGTTCGGTCGGCGACCCCGACGCCAGCGGCACGGTCTACGGCACGTTCCGGGTCGTCAACGTCTCCAGCGCCAGTTGTGCGGTCGGCGGCAGCGGCTCCGTGTCACCGCTCGCGCAGGGCGCGGCGGACCCGTCGAAGGTGGGCGTCGCCGACCATGCGGCGGGGGACGCGGCCGGAGGCCTGCCCGACCCGTCCGCCTCGGTCAGCGGACTGGTGCTGGCGCCGGGTGCGGCGTACACGGTGCAGTTCGCCTGGGTGCCCTCGGAGACGTGCCCCACGACCGGCGGCACCACCGACGGCGGCACCACGGGCGGTTCCACGGAGTCGCCGACGCCCACACCGAGCGCGAGCCCCGACTCGGCAGGGACCACCTCCGCCGGCGGCGAAACGGGCACCACGCCCCAGCTGGTCACGGAGGACGGCACGCCGGCCGACGGCAGCGTGGCGGTGTCCTACACGGCGGAGGCCGGCTCGCCCACGGTGACGACGACGGTGGCGAACGCGTGCGCGGGCACGGTGTACAGGACCGGGGTCATGGCGGAGACGACGTAGTACAGGCGGTGCAGGGAGTACGGCCAGGACGGGAAGTACCGGAGGCCGGCAGAAACGGCAGGACTCACTCAGCCGGTGGTCAGGCGGTGGCGCCTTCCCGGGAGGGTTCCGCCGTGGGTGTTTCCTCGGGCGGCGTGAGCCCCAGCTCCGCGTCCCGCGCGAACTCCGCCTCGCGGCGCACCAGCCTGAACCACATGAAGACGACGAATCCCGCGAAGACGAACCACTCGCCGGTGTAGCCGAGATTCTGGAACGCCTTCAGATCGAGCCCGGTGTTCGCGGGCGCGGTCGCCGGTACGGCCTTCATCCCGGAGTCGCCCTTGTCGAGGGTGACCCAGGCGTCGTACAGGTCGTACGGCACGAGGTTCACCAGCGAGGCCGCGCTGATCGCGCCGGTCTGCCCGGCCGGGAGACCACCCGCCGCGCTCACGCCGTTGGACCCCGGGGTCTCGGACGCCTGGAGCGCACCGGTGACGGTGACCTCCCCGGCGGGCGGGGCGGGGGCCTTCGCGGGGTCGGCGGTACCGGGCAGCCAGCCGCGCACCACGGGCAGTGCCTTGCCCGCGTCGGTCCGCAGCAGGGTCAGGACGTAGTAGCCGTCGCGGTCGTCGAGCTGCCGGTCCGGGACGAGCAACTGCTTGCCGTACCTCCCGGTGACGGTGACGCGGTCCCCGGAGGTCTTCTTGTCGACGGGCAGCAGCTCGGCGAGCGGTCGGGCGGCCTCCCCCTTCTCGGCGGAGACCTCCTCGGTGGCGGCCTGGTGGTCCTGCACCCGGTCCTCGAACCGGCTCAGCTGCCACGACCCCATGAACACGCAGAAGGGGATGGCGAGCAGCACGAAGACGTTGATCCCCCACCAACGGGGCGTCAGCAGAAACCGGTACACGCCTTCAACGGTACGGTGCGGCCCTCGGTGCCGGGTTCGCGGGGTCGGCCGGGTCGGTCAGTACCGTTCCGTCAGCTCTCTCAGGTGGTTCCGGCTCGCCGGGGGCTCGTAGGGCTCGGGCCAGAAGTCGGTCATCGTGGCTATGTTCCCCTTCTCGTCCCCGGTGAAGAAGGAAAGGGCGTGCATCTCCTCCGCCCCCTCGAACCCCACGCTGAAGCGGAGCCAGGTGACGACCTGCCCCGGTTCGGCGACCACGCGCTCCATGCGCAGATGCCAGTCGCTCGGATACTCCCGGTTGAACCGGACGAACCGCTCCTTGCCGCTGATCCGCTCCCGGGTCTGGGGCAGCGTGTAGACGACGTCGTCGGCGAGGGTGTCGGCGAACGCGTCCCAGTCCCGGGCCTCGGCGGTGGCCCAGAACCGCTCGACGGTCTCGCGCAGATCGGTCGTACGGGTGGTGTCGGTCATGGGGCAGAGTCTCCACCCGGCCACTGACAATCGGCTCTGACCTGTGGATACGCCCGATCTCTCGCGAAGTTTTCCACAGGCTGGGGACCTCGGCGGCGCATTGTCGTCGTGGGCGGGCAGTATGGGGCCATGACTGAGAGCAACGGGTCCACGCCGAACACGAATACGCCGGACACGACCACGGCGGACACGACCACGCCGGACTGGGAGAAGCGCTTCCGGGCGCCGCGCGTCTCCCTCCCCGACTGGGCGGAGGACGCCCCCGACCGGTCCCTGTTCGTGTCCAACGCGACGGGGACGTACGAGCTGTACGCCTGGGACCGTGCCTCGGGCGAGCAGCGCCAGGTGACGAACCGGCCGAACGGCACGACGGACGGCGTGCTGTCGCCCGACGGCGAGTGGATCTGGTGGTTCGACGACAAGGACGGCGACGAGTTCGGCGTGTGGCGCCGGCAGCCGTTCGCGGGCGGGGAGGACGGGACCGAGGACGAGTTCGCGACTCCTGGTCTGGAGGCCTCCTACCCGGCGGGGCTGGCGCTGGGCCGGGACGGTCGTACGGCGGTCGTGGGGCGTTCGACGGACGAGGAGGGTACGACGATCCACCTGGCGGTGGCCGGCGGGCCCCCGGTGGTGATCTACCGGCACCGCGAGTCGGCGGGCGTCGGTGACCTCTCGCACGACGGTTCGCTGATCGCGATCGAGCACACGGAGCACGGCGACGCGATGCACTCGGCGCTGCGCGTCCTGCGCCCGGACGGTACGACGGTCGCCGAACTCGACGACACCAAGGGCGGCGCGCAGGAACTCGGTCTGGAGGTGCTGGGCTTCGCGCCCGTCGCGGGGGACACGCGGCTGCTTGTCGGGCATCAGCGCCGGGGCCGGTGGGAGCCGCTGGTGTGGGACGTGGTGAGCGGGGAGGAGTCGGACCTCGGCCTCGGCCTGCCGGGTGACGTGAGCGCGGAGTGGTATCCGGACGGTTCGGGACTCCTGATCGCCCACGGCTTCGAGGCGCGCAGTGAGCTGTTCCGCTACGACCTGGGGTCGCGCGAGCTGGTGAAGGTGCCCACGCCCGCCGGTACGGTCTCGGGCGCGACGGCCCGGCCCGACGGCAGCGTGGAGTACCTGTGGTCGTCGTCGGCGCAGCCGTCGTCGGTGCGCTCGACGACGGGAGCGGTGGTCCTGGACCCGCCCGGGCTGAGGTCACCGGGTTCGGTACCGGTGGAGGACGTGTGGGTGGAGGGGCCGGGGGGCCGTATCCACGCCCTGGTCCAGCGGCCGGCGGGGGTGGAGGGCCCGCTCCCGACGGTCTTCGACATCCACGGTGGGCCCACCTGGCACGACAGCGACGCGTTCGCTGCGGGACCGGCGGCCTGGGTCGACCACGGGTACGCGGTGGTGCGGGTCAACTACCGGGGTTCCACCGGGTACGGGCGTGAGTGGACGGACGCCCTCAAGCACCGGGTGGGTCTGATCGAGCTGGAGGACATCGCGGCGGTACGGGAATGGGCGGTGGGTTCGGGCCTCGCGGACCCCGACCGGCTGATCCTGACCGGCGGTTCCTGGGGCGGCTACCTGACGCTTCTCGGCCTCGGCGTCCAGCCCGACGCGTGGGCACTGGGCCTCGCGGCGGTGCCGGTCGCGGACTACGTCACGGCGTACCACGACGAGATGGAAGCGCTGAAGGCGATGGACCGCACACTGCTGGGCGGTACGCCGGAGGAGGTTCCGGAACGGTTCGAGGCGTCGTCGCCGCTGACGTACGTCGACGCGGTGAGAGCGCCGGTGTACATCTCGGCCGGGGTGAACGACCCGCGCTGTCCGATCCGCCAGATCGACAACTACGTGAAGCGGCTGGAGGCGCGGGGCGCGGTGCACGAGGTGTACCGCTACGACGCGGGCCACGGATCCCTGGTGGTGGACGAGCGGATCAAGCAGGTGCGGCTGGAACTGGAGTTCGTGGAGCGGCATTTGGGGGTGTGAGAGCGGTCTGGGGCGGGTGCTGCCCGCCCGCCCCCCGTCTCCGTCCGTTTGCCTGGAGCCCTCGAAAACTGCTTTCCAACTGCTTTCCAACTGCTTTCCGCGAGGCGGGGCTGCGGCGAGTCGAAGAAGTCGAGCAGGTCCCGCTCTGTGCTGACGACGACCTTGACGAAGCGGTGGGTGCCCTCCGTGGAGGAACTTCAGACGCTGACGCTCATGCTGAAGGGGCACCTGGCGCTCGTCATCCCCGAGGTAGGGCGGGCTGCCTCAGCACGGCGCCGTGACGACACCCTCACCCGCGCGGACGCTCGGATGGCCATCTCCGAGACGTGCAGGAAGCTGCGTATCGAGCCGAGCGCTGGCCTGAGTGCGCACCTCGCGTACGCGCGCCGTCTGTCCCGTTCTCTGAACGCGTTGTGCGATCACTACGAGAAGCTGTGCGGCACCCATCCGGAGTCCGGCCGATGAGCGCAAGATTCGCAGACGATCCGAGCTGTCCGCCGAGTGCCCGGTCGCGAAACATCCGGACCCCATCGACAGGCACGGCAGGCGCCGCCAGGCCCGAGGAACCTACACCCCCGCCCGTTCCCCCCGTCGCCTCCCCAGCAGCTCCGCCAGCCCCCGCCGGGTCGCGGCCAGGACCACCCGGTCCTCCGCCCGCAGAACGTACGTCGCCGGCAGGTCCCACACCAGCCCCGACGGACGTCCGTCCGCACCGACGGCACCTGCCCCCGTGTCCAGCGCCAGCACCCGCCAGGCCCCCGCCCGAAACGCCTCCCCGACCGTCCGCCCTTCCAACTGCGCATGCCCGCTCACCCGCATCGCCGCGAACAGCAGCACCCGCCGCTCGACGGGAATCGTGCCCAGGATCTGCGTCTGACGCCCCATCATCGCCCCGGCGAACGCGGGCGCCGCCAGGTGCGACACGCTCCGGCTGCGGGTGGTCGCGCCGGGGTGCGCCGCCCGCAGGGTGCGGTACACGGCGGTGGCGAAGTCGTCGTCGTACAGACGCAGGACGACACGCAGGTCGGGCCGTACGGAACGCCCGTACAGCACCGCCTCCAGGTTCGTCGTGTCGGCGCTGGTGAGGGCGAGGAGGGCCTCCGCCCTGTTGATCTTCGCCGCCTCCAGGACGCCCTCCTGGGTCACATCGCCCAGCACCACAGGCACCCGCAGCCGCCGCGCCGTGGCGAGCCCGCGTGCCTCCGGATCCGCCTCGACGCACACCACCGGGATGTTCAGTTCGCGCAGCCGGGTCAGCACCCGGGTACCGATCTTGCCGAGCCCGAGCAGCACCACATGCCCGCTCAGCCCACGCGGCGGCTTCCGTACCGCGGATCCGCTGCGGAACGTACCGAGCGCCTCAAGGACGGCGGCCAGCAGCACCGGCAGCAGCAGCAACCCGACCAGCCCGGACAGGAGTTGGAGGATCTGGCGGGCCACGGAGTCCCCCCGTGCCGGATCGTTGATCGCGAAGAGGTCGAGCAGGGTCACGTAGGTCGCGCGGAGGGGGTGGTCGCCCGTCGCGATCGACAGCGCGACGGCGAGGGCGATCACGCAGCCGAGCATCCCGGCCAGCGACCACCGCAGTCGCCGCGAGAAGAGCGAGGCGAACGGCGACACCACGCCCCACCCCCGCCCGCCCGACATCGACGTCCCGGAGTACGCGTACGACACCTGCTGGAGCACGACCGTCGCGCGCCCGGTCGCCGCCGCCACCGCCGCCTCGTCGGGGAGCAGCCGGGGGCCCTGGTCGCCGCTGCTGTCGGAGCCGTCCGCGCCGGCCGGGTCGCTGCTCGTGGCGGAGAGCAGGGCGAGGGTGTACAGGCCGGGGTCGGCGACCTCACCCGGCGCCGGTGGCAGTCGTTCCACCGCGCGCAGCAGCAGCCCGGCGGTCTGAACGACCTTGCTGGTACCGGTGATCGCGGTGGCGGCGAGTGCCGGGGCGGCCGTGTCAGTGTCGGACAGGACGGTGGTGGACGCGTCGGAGCGGCTGTCCGGATAGCCGCTGCCGCCGTCGCTGCCGTCGCTGCCGTCACCAGTGCTGTCGGCCGCTGCCGCCAACGCCGAGGCCTGGTCGAGGAGTTCCCCGATGTGCTGGCCCAACCGCCGGTTGTAGAGCCGGAGTACGAGCTGCAGTCGTGGGTTGAGGCGGCGGGCGGTGAGTGCGGCGCGGATGTTGGTCTCGTCGTCGTCGTACACGAGCGCCAGGGCGGCGGCCCGCTCCGCACCCGCCGCGGCGAGCACGGCCTCGGTCAGCTCGACAGCCTCTAACACCCCTTCGTGCGGCCCGGGTTCACCGCCACTGCTCCCGCCGGTGGTCCCGTTTCCCGCTGCCCGGTTGACGGCCGCGGTCATCCGGTCGAGCAGCGCCGAAGCGGTTCCGGCGGCCCGGACGACCACCGGGGGCCGGACGTTGCGCTCCGAGGGCGGGACGACGAGGGTGACCTCCTCGCCGTACACGTTGCGGAGTTCGTGGGCCAGCCGGTGCGCGAGCCCGTCGTCGCCGCACACGATCATGTGCGCGGCCGGATCACCCGTACTCGGACCGTTCGGACCGTTCGGCCCGCTCTGACTCGGAAGGTTCCCCAGGATCGCCACGAGGGGAAAGACTGCCTCACCGGGACGCGTGGTTGCAGGCCGGGGCCACCGATAGACCGTCAGACCGACAAACCGTCAGACCACGCCGCTGCGCCCCACCACCAGCCCCGCCCGGTCGATACAGATCACGTCGACCGCGACGGGCGCCCCGCGCAGTACCGCGAGGGCCTCGTCGCGTGCGGCCACCGCCACCAGGTCTCCGAGCGGAACGCCGGCCGCTGCGCACAACTGGAGTGCCGCGAGGCCGGTGTTGGCGTCCGCGACCTCGGTGGCCAGTGCCTCGCTCGCGCCGCCGCGCCGGGCCAGCTCGGCGAGGAGGCCCTTGTCGACCTGGGAACGGGCGGAGTGCAGGTCCAGATGACCGGACGCCAGCTTCGACAGTTTCGCGAACCCGCCGCAGATCGTGAGCCGTTCGACGGGATGCCGTCGTACGTACTTCAGTACCGCCCCCGCGAAGTCGCCCATGTCGAGCAGGGCTTCCTCGGGGAGCCCGTACGTGGCCACGACCGTCCTCTCCGAGGTCGAACCGGTGCACCCGGCGACGTGGGTGTGTCCCGCCGCCCGGGCCACGTCCACGCCCCGCCGGATCGAGTCGATCCACGCCGAGCAGGAGTAGGGGACCACGATCCCGGTGGTCCCGAGGACGGAGAGCCCGCCGAGAATGCCGAGCCGGGGGTTCCAGGTGGACCGGGCGATCTCCTCGCCGTCGTCGATGGAGACGGTGATCTCGACATCACCCCCGCCCCTGTGTTCGGCCGCGACCCGGGCGACATGGTCGCGCATCAGCTGCCGGGGGACCGGGTTGACCGCCGGTTCGCCGACCGCCAGCGGAAGCCCCGGGCGGGTGACCGTGCCGACGCCCGGACCGGCCCGGAAGACGACGCCCGACCCGGCGGGCAGCAGACGTACGGTCGCCCGGACCAGTGCGCCGTGGGTGACGTCCGGATCGTCACCCGCGTCCTTCACGATGCCCGCCATGGCGTACGAGCCGGTCAGCTCCTCGGTGGCCAGCGCGAACGCCGGTGTCTGGCCCCTGGGCAGCGTGATCGTCACCGGGTCGGGGAAGTCCCCGGTCAGCAGGGCGGTGTACGCCGCTGTCGTGGCGGCGGTCGCACAGGCGCCGGTGGTCCAGCCGGGGCGCAGGCCGGTGTGCTTGAGTTGGGCGCCGCGTCCACCCCTGGCCCCGCTCGCCTCGCTGCCGCTCATCGCCACTTGCCGCTCATGAAGGGAATCCGGTCCTCGTGCCGCACGTACTGATCCTGGGCGGAACCGCCGAGGCCCGCAGCCTCGCCGAGCTCCTGGCGGCCGGTACGCGGTTGCCCTCGCTCCGGGTGACGAACTCCCTGGCCGGACGGGTCTCCGCGCCCCGGCTGCCGCCCGGCGAGGTGCGTGTCGGCGGTTTCGGCGGGGCCGAGGGGCTCGCCGAGTGGCTGCGCGCACACCGGGTGGACGTGCTCATCGACGCCACCCACCCCTTCGCCGAGACGATCAGTTTCCACGCGGCACGGGCCGCCGCCGCAGCCCATGTTCCCCTGCTCGCGCTCCGGCGCCCCGGCTGGGTGCCGGTCGAGGGTGATGACTGGCACTGGGCCGGCTCCCTCGCGGAGGCCGCCGCGCTGCTGCCCGCGCTGGGCCGACGGGTGTTCCTCACCACCGGGCGCCTGGGACTGGCCGCCTTCGCCGTCGCCGCGCTGGACGAGCTGTGGTTCCTCGTCCGTTCCGTTGACGCGCCCGAGCCCCCGCACCCGGCCCGCATGGAGGTGCTGCTCGACCGCGGCCCCTTCACCCTCGACGGCGAAGACGGCAAACCTGGCGAACGCGAGCTGCTGCGCCGCCACCGCATCGACGTCGTCGTCACGAAGGACAGCGGCGGCCCGGCCACCGCCCCGAAGCTGACGGCGGCGAGGGAGGCGGGGCTGCCGGTGGTCGTCGTACGGCGCCCGGCGGTACCGGAGGGCGTGCCGGTGGCCGACAGCCCGGAGCAGGCCCTGCAGTGGCTGATGTCCCACCCAACGCGCCTGCACTCCTGAATCCTTGTCGGGGCTGCCCTGGTACGCGATCCTCCGCCTGCCCGTCCTCTCCGCGGCCGACAACCTCACGATCACCGGACTGTCGGTCGCCGTCGCGCTCATCATCGGCACGGTCGAGCTGCTGGGCCTGATCGCCGACCAGGCGGATCTCCACGGCCCGTTCTGGGACCGGGTCTCCGGCCTGGACCTCAACCTCGTCGGCTACGTCATCGGCGGGCTGTTCCTCGCGACCTGGGCCGTCGCCCCGGTGGTGTGGAAGGTCGGCCGGATCGAGGAGAGGTGGACGTCGGGGCTGGCGAAGCCGGAACTGGCGGAGTCGAAGGCGTAAACCGCTGCACGGACTCCCCGTCACTCACCTCCGCTCATTCAACGTCGCTGGCGATCGCGTTCACCGCCGCCGCCGCGATGGCGCTCCCGCCCCGGCGTCCCCGTACGACCAGATGCTCCAGCCGGGACGGGTGCCCGGCCAGCGCGTCCTTCGACTCGACCGCGCCGACGAAGCCCACCGGCACGCCGATCACGGCGGCGGGGCGGGGAGCGCCCTCCTCGATCATCTCCAGCAGCCGGAAGAGCGCGGTGGGCGCGTTGCCCACGGCCACCACGGCACCCTCCAGCCGGTCGCGCCACAGCTCCAGCGCGGCGGCGCTGCGCGTGGTGCCGAGCCTCGCCGCCAGGTCCGGTACCGCCGGGTCGGTGAGCGTGCAGACGACCTCGTTGCCGGCGGGGAGCCGCTTGCGGGTGATGCCGCTGGCCACCATCGAGACGTCGCAGAGGACGGGGGCGCCCGCGCGCAGGGCCTCGCGGGCGCGGGTGACGACGTCGGGTGTGTAGCCGAGGTCGCCGGCGAGGTCGACCATCCCGCAGGCGTGGATCATCCGTACGGCGACCTGGGCGACGTCGGCGGGCAGGTCGGCGAGGTCGGCCTCGGCGCGGATGGTGGCGAAGGACTGGCGGTAGATCGCGGCGCCGTCCTTCTCGTACTCGAACACTGGGTTCTCACTCATCGTCGACGTTCGTGCTGCGGACCGGGCCCGGTGATTCTACGAATGGAGGAGCCCTTTTCTCGCCACGCCCGGACGGTTGCTTCGTAGCCGGAGCCGATGGCGTCAGTCAGGCACCGGGTCGACTGGCCGTGGCTGACGGCCCCTTCTGAACGATCGAGTCCAAGGGGCGTATGCGGAGTTCGACACGGCGGTGCCGGGCTGTAAGCGAACCCGACCGCACGGCAGTTGGACCAAACCCCGCAAGCAGCGGAGGGCCTGAGCGGAGGCCGGACCCGGTTGAGCCCCAGCGTCGACGCATGGCAGGCTCATGGTCCATGGTCGACGAATTCGCGAAAGAGTACCTCCACGGTGATCTGCGTGAGATCCGCGAGACGATGGTGTGGAAGCTCGACGGGTTGTCCGAATACGACATCCGCCGCCCCCTGACCTCGACCGGAACCAATCTTCTCGGCCTGGTCAAGCACCTGTCGATCTGTGAGTCCAGGTACTTCGGCGAGGTCTTCGGGCGGCCGTTCCCCGAGCTCCTGCCGAGATGGGACGACCCTGCCGAGCGAGACGCCGACACATGGGTGACCGAGCACGAGACGCGCGAGGACATCATCGGCCGATACCGTCGCGTATGGGAGCACTCGGACGCGACGATCAGCGCCCTCGCCATCAACTCCCCTGGTCACGTGCCCTGGTGGCCACGCCCTGACGTGAAGCTGTTCAACATCCTGGTCCACATGCTCACCGAGACGAGTCGTCACGCCGGACACGCCGACATCCTGCGCGAACAGCTCGACGGCTCCACAGGAACAGCGGCCAAGTACGCAGATCCGCAGCCCGACGCGACGTACTGGGAGACCCGGCGCACGACGATCGAGCAGGCCGCCAAAGCAGCCGCGGCAAGGGCCGATCACGTTGGCTCCGCCAACGCACACGACTCAATGGGGACTACGCCCTGACCAAGCCGGCAACTGGCGGCCGGCCCTACCGCAGTTCGAGCGGAAGCGACGTCTGTTCCGCGGCCGGTCCCAGGTATGTGTACTCCGTGGACCTCGCGATGCCCACGGCGTCCAGTCCCTGCCGGAAGCGGACCCGGAAGTGGACGTTGTCCCCGAGGCCGGGGCGCATACGCAGCAGATCGTCGGGCTCCTCGAAGCGGACGTCGTAGGCCGGCGAGTTCTTGGCGGTGCCGGTCTTCACCTTCACCCAGCCGCTCTCTCGCAGCTCGGTGATACGGCCGGAGATGGTGATCTCCTGATCGCGGTTCCTGGTCTCGCGGAGCCGTTCGACATAGCCCCGGCCTCGTTCCGTCGGCCGGGCCCGGCGCATGCTGCCGTCGGCGCCGTACCAGGTCACGCCCAGGTCGAGCCCGTACTTTCCCAGCGCGCGGGACAGTGCCTCGACCGCGTCGAAGAGCCTCGCCCATTCGCGGATGTCAACCTCCGACTCCAGGGCGGCCAGCAGTTCGGTGAGCGTGCTCAGGCCCGTGCTCGCGGCGGATGTGGCCGGAGCATCCTGGGCGTTCAGGGCGGCTGGCCCGAGGGAGACGGACGGGTACACCGGTCGGGCGTGCACGACAGTGCTACCTGCCGAGACTCCCGTGAGTTCCAGCTGTACCGGGGTGCCCGCGGCAACGGAGATGGCATGTTCCACAGGGTTGAGCAGGGCATCCCCCACGGAAACCGGAGAGCTCCGCCTTCCGTGTCCGGACCGGTCAGACGAAGCCGAAGCTCTTCGTCGAGCCGGGCATCCGGTGCGTACTCGCGCGCCGCTGCGAGGCGGCCGGCACGGTGGTCCGCCTCGATCTCCTCGTCGTCCCTGTCCTCGATACCCATCTCATTGAGGAGCCGCGCCGTATTCTCGGCCGCGCCCGTGGCGTCCCTCAGGAGCGCGCGCCTGCGCTCACGCCAGCGGTCGCCGGTCGCAGTCGCACCTCCAGGCCACAGTCCGACCCGACAGTTCAGAAACCCAAGTACGTGATCTGGACGACGTACACGCGCTCGCTCCGCACGACGACCTGGTACGTGAACATGCCGCCGGGGACGAGGATGTCGCCGCCCTTCGGGTCCAGCCCTTCGTGGGCTCGGCCGTGGACGTGGAGGGCTTCGGCCGCCCTGACCAGCTCGTCCGCCTTCCGGGCAACCACGGCGAGGAAGGGAGCTGGAGCGGTTCGAGCAGTTTCCTCCGCACCGAACGCGTACTCCCACTTCCAGCTCACTCGCGGACTGTCTTCATCGCCTCGTCCAGGACAGAGGTCACTTCCCGAAGGGCCTCCTGAGCGATGACCGGATTTTCGTGCTCCAGTTGGCTCAGCGCGACGGCGTAACGGGCGGACAGATCGGGGCGGCGCGCGATTTCGATGTTCCTGGCCCAGGCCAGGACCCAGCTCTGCACAGGGCTGAGTGACTGCCACTCGACCGCCAGGGCGAAGGCCTCGTCCTTCTGGGCCTGCATCTCCTCCAGGCGCCCCGGATCGACGACGGCGAGGGCCGCGCGCAGGGCGTCAGGGGTGTGTTCGGGACGGGGGATCAGCTCGCGTCCGTGGTCAGACTGGGTGCTCATCGTGTCCTCCTGGGGATGCCGTCGCCAGGGTACCGAGCCGGGTCGGCGGCCGAGCGAGCCTCGGGAGGAAGCGGGAAACGCGTCGGCGGAGAATCTGGCCAGGGGTGACGAGCTGACCATGGCGGGACCTGAGGCTTTCGTGCGGTGGAGCCGCTGACGTGCGCAGGCGTGCATCAGGCGGCCATGGGAACGGCAACCCGGCAATCGCGGCAGCGACCGGCTTCTGGCCCACGGAAACCCCGGTCACAGCCGTCGCAGTTCCGGAGTGGGTGACGGACGGGGACGGTCTCCGGTGGCGGGGGAAGGCCCCCGAATGGCGCCGGGGGTGGCAGTCGGGCGATGAGTCGGTGGGCCAGGAAAGCGGCCGGGCGCCGCATGCCCTCCGGTGGGAGGTCGCTGATCAGCGCGTGCCGTACGGCGGTGGGGCTCGCGTCGCGTTCCAGCCAGGTGGCGACGCCGGGGGCGAGGTGGGCTGTGTCGCAGGCGGACAGGAGCAGGTCGGGGTCGAGGCGACGGAGGCCGGCGAGGAGGTCGGTGGCCTGCTGGAGGAGGCCCGGTCCGGAGTACGCGGGCTGCGGTACGGCGGGGAGGGGCTTGCGTGGGGTGCGCTTCTTCGGCGGGCCGGGGGCAGCGGTGGTGGGGTGCGCGGGTCGGGGCGGCCGGGCGGACCCGCTGTTGGCGTCGGTGTCGGCGTCGGCGTCGGCAGGGCGCTCCGCGTGATGCCCGGGCTGGTTGCAGGAGATCGTGCGGGTGACGATGTGGCCGGTGGTGGTGCGTTCGCGGGTTCGGCGCAGGTAGCCGTGGGCTTCGAGTTCGCGCAGGGCTGCGGCGATACGGGTCGTGCCCTCGGGGAACCTCTTGGCGAGGCTCTTGATGTCGACGGGGGCACCGGGGGGCAGCGACTGGATGTGGACGCTCAGCCCGATGGCGAGCAGCGACAGCTCGGGGTGCTGGGCGAGGTGGTTGCCGATCACCGTGAAGCGGTTGGCGTGGCGGGCGTTGTCGTGGATGACGCCGGAGATGCCGGATTTGGGGCGCCGTTGGGGGTGATTTTTGCCCGCCGGGCGGGACTGGGCGCACGGGGGCGCGCTAGGGTTTTTCGTATCCATCGGGAAGGTGTGCTTCCTTGTTGGTCAGGCCCTCGCATTGGGATGCCAGTCCCGGCGAGGGCCGTCGTATGTCCGCTGTAGGCGGTTGTCTGTGGTTGTCCGTGGTCGTGCTGCTGCGCTGAGCGTAAGGCAGGCAACCGGGCACAAATGCAGCTGAGTTGCTGATGTTCACTCGGGCGAGTGAGTTTGCGCGGGAGCGGCTGTCTGCGGCCGTGGCCGCCGTCTCCGGCGGGCGGGAGGGGTGGGGTTTGGTTGGTTTCTTTCTCCCTGAGTTCCTTTGGAAGACCGCTGGTCCCACCGGAACACGGAGAGCGGGGTTCCGGTGCGACATCGAGTTCCGCCGGCACCGTTTTGCGAGGCCGCAGCCCCGGCCCCCCACCACGCTGAAGTTGCGGAAGTCGTGTGCGGGTTGGGCCTCGGGGGCGGCCATTTGTTGATTCACGTCACTCAGAGGGGCCGCACACGCCTACCGTGAGCAGTGACTCCGCCGTTGCGTACGGTGACTGTCCGGAGCTTGTCCGTCCGGGCGTCCGGAGTGCCCCTGCGGCACGACGGCATCGACGTGGACATCCTCAAGGAGCGCCTGCGCACCGAGGTGCCCGCCTTCGTCTACGTCATCCCGGACTTCCAGAACCCCGGCGGGGTGACCACGAGCGAGGAGAAGTGCCGCGAACTGGTGCGGCTCTCCGCCGAGTTCGTTGACCGGGGTCTGCGGGGCCACCCTCGTAGGGCTGTTCACCACCCTGCCGACGGACCTGGTCGCCGTCGTCGCCGGGGTGGCGCTCCTGGGCACGTTCTCCACGAGCCTCGCGCAGACCCTCGCCGACGAGCCCGGCAGAGACGCGGCCGTGGTGACGTTCCTGGCCACGGCGTCGGGCACCACGCTGGGTGGGATCGGTTCGGCCTGCTGGGGTCTCGTCCTGGGCCTGGCGACACACGGACTGCTCACCTGCCGGCCACTTCGTCCACGTCGTCGAAGGACATGACCGTTCCGCCCCTTCGGGCACAAAAGAACCCGACCGCTGGCGACGGGGGATGCACCAGCGATCGGGCTCTGGCCAAGGGTAACAAGACTGCATGCTCAGTGGGAGTCGAGTGTTCCCCTCTGACTCCCAGTTGTGACTGGGATCACTCTCATTCACCCCTGTTCCAGTACAACCGTTTCCGTGGACCACACACCGACACGCTGACCGCTTCCGGGAAGCGGCGAGCGGGCGGCGCGGTCGGGACCCGCCCGGTCCCCCTGTCCCCCACGCGCCTACGTCTACGCGTCACACGGCGGCTCGTACGACAGTCGCGGCAGATACTCGTGCCATCTCTCCGCTGTCAGGACGCCCCGGGTCGTCGAGCAGATGTGGGTGACCGCCGCGTCGACGTCGAGGTTCCACAGGCGGACCGTGTCCGCGCCGCTCGACACTCCGACGATGCCGCCGCGGGGGCTGAACGCCAGGAAGTTGCCCGTCTTGGCGTTGGGGCTCATCGACTGGCCGATGGACGTGGCCCTCGACGGATCGGCGACGTCCCAGAGCCGGACCCCGTTGTCGTTGCCGCCGCTCGCCAGGATCTCTCCGCCCGGGCTGAACGACAGTGACTCGACCGCCTCCGTGTGCCCGGTGAGGGGAGAGCCCAGGCCGTGCGTCCTGGCCGGGTCGGTGACGTCCCAGAGGCGGACCGTGCCGTCGTCGCTCCCGCTGGCGAGCGTACGGCCGTCCGGACTGTAGGCGAGTTCGTTGACCGGGCCGAGGTGGCCCTTGAGCACCTTGCCGAGAAGGGTGGCCCTGGCCGGGTCGGTGACGTTCCAGAGCCGGATCGTGCCGTCCGCGCTCGCGCCGGCCAGGGTGCGCCCGTCCCGGCTGAAGACGAGGGAGCTGACGTAACCCTTGTATCCGGTGAGCTGGGGGCCCAGGGGGCGCAGCTGAGCCGGGTCGCTCGCGTCCCACAACTGGATGGTGAAGTCCTCGTAGGCCGTGGCCAGCGTGCGTCCGTCCGGGCTGAACACCACCGAGGCCGCGAACCGGGTCTTCAGTCTGACGGGGGCCGCCCAGGCGACGGGATGCTCCGGGTCGCCGACGTTCCACAGCTGCACCGTGCTGTTCCCGGCCGCCATCGCGAGCGTGCGGCCGTCCGGGGAGAACACCGGCGTCCGCACCTCGCCCTCCCCGGGCGTGAACGGCTCGCCCTGCGCCACGGGATGATCGGGCCGTTCCACGTTCCACAGCCGGACGCGTCCGTCGCGCGAACCCGTGGCGAGCAGCTTGCCGTCCGGGCGGAACACCCCGAGGCGGCCGATCATGTCCGACGTCGGCAGCGACCACAGCCGGACCCGGCTGTCGCCGCTTCCCGTGGCGAGCGTACGGCCGTCGGGGCTGAAGCCCAGCGCGTACATCTCGCCGCTGCTGCCCGCGAGGGGTTCGCCGACCTGTGAGGGGTACTGCGGATCGCTGACGTTCCACAGACTCGCCGTGCTGTCCGCGCTGGCGGCGGCCAGCGTGGACCCGTCCGGGCTGAAGGCCACCGACCAGATCGCGTCGGTGTGGCCGGTGAGCGGCGCGCCGAGCTGGGCGGCGTGCGCGGGGTCGGACACGTCCCACAGCCGGATCGTGTCGTCGGCGGCGCCGCTGGCCAGGGTGCGGCCGTCGGGGCTGAAGGCCACGGAGTGCACCAGGGCCGTATGGCCGGTCAGTCTCGTGCCGTACGGCTTCGGGTCGCCCGGCTCCGACACGTCGTACAGCCGGATCGCGTGGTCGTCGCCGCCCGCCGCCAGTTTCCGTCCGTCAGGGCTGAACGCGATCGCGCGCACCGCGGCGCCCGCGCCGGTGAGGGTGCCGATCGACTTGGGGCGGGCCGGGTCGGCCATGTTCCACAGACGGACCGTGCGGTCCTCGCCGGCGGAGGCGAGCGTACGGCCGTCCGGGCTGAAGGCGATCAGATAGATCGTGCCGTCGTGGCCGGTCAGGGGGGCGCCGAGGGAGCGCGGACGCGCGGGGTCGGACAGGTCCCACCGGCGGATCGTGCCGTCGTCGCCCGCGCTGACGAGGGTGCGGCCGTCGGGGCTGAAGACCGCGCTGCTCACCCAACTCGCGTTCCCGGCGAGGGGTTTGCCGAGCGGCCTGGGGTTCGACGGGTCCGCCACGTTCCACAGGCGTACGGTCCTGTCGTAGCTGGCGGTGGCCAGGAGCCGCCCGTCCGGGCTGAACGTGGTGAGGTAGACGGCGCCGGTGTGGCCGATCAGCGGGGTGGACAGCGGTGTGTTCACGATCGAGATCAGCCGGCTGCGGGTGCTCGCGTCGTCCGGGCGAAGCTCGTGGGCGACCAGACTGAGCTGCGCCGACAGCGACGGGTCGGTGTACTGGACGCGGTCGGCCTCGGCGAGCACGTTCTCGAACACCGCGTCGTCGCGCTGCTGCCGGGCGATCAGCGCCGCACCGCCCGCCAGCAGGGCCAGTACGACCACCACGGCGACGGCGGCGCGGCTGACCAGGACGGTGCGCCGGCGCAGCCTGACCGAGGCGGCCAGGAACTGCACCGCGCTGCGGGTCAGGCTGGTGTCACCGGCGGACTTCGCCCAGCTGTGCGCCTGCTCCAGCCGTGAGCCCCGGTAGAGGAGGGAGGAGTCGCGCTTCGACTCCTCCCAGGCTCTGCTGTCGTCCTCAAGGCGCTGGCGCAGCAGGTTGCCGCCCCGGTCCTCGTCGATCCAGTCGCGCAGGCGCGGCCAGGCGTGCAGCAGCGCCTCGTGGGTGATCTCCACGCTCTCCGCGTCGAGCGTCACCAGCCGGGCGCGTACCAGCGCTTCGAGGGACTCCTCCGTCTTGCCCGGGTCCGTCGACTCGGCGGCCAACTGCCGCCGCGTACCGCGCCTGCGGGTGGCCTGGGTGTCCTCGCCCAGCCGCACCAGCCGCAGCAGCAACAGCCTCGCGGCGGTGCGTGCCGCCGGGTCGAGGCCGGTCCAGGCGTGCTCGGCGGTCGCCGCGACCGCTCCCTGGATACCGCCGGCCGCACGGTAGCCGGACAGCGTCAGCCGGCCCGCCTTGCGGCGCTGCCAGGTGGCGAGAAGGGCGTGCGAGAGGAGCGGCAGGACGCCCGCGTCGTGTGTTCCGCGCGGGCCGTCGGCGCTCACCTCCCGCACGATCAGCTCGGCGAGTCCCGGTTCGAGCTCCAGGCCGACGGCCTTGGCGGGGCCGCTCACCGCATCCCGCAGCTCGGCGGTGGTCAGCGGCCCGAGGACCATGTGCCGGTGCTGGAGCGCGTCGGCGAGTTCGGGGTGGCGCAGGCACTGGTCGTAGAAGTCGGCGCGGATGCCGAGGACGACGAGCGCGGGCGCCGGCTCGCCGGACCCGGCCGCCTCGCCGGGACCGGCCCGCTCACCTGGTCCGGGGGGCGAGGAAGCGGCGTGCAGGAGCTGGATGAACGTGTTGCGGACCGTCTCGTCGGCGCAGAGGGTGAACGTTTCCTCGAACTGGTCGACGATGACGACAGGGCGGGCGGGAGCGGCGGTCGCGGAGTCGGGGGAGTCCGGGGCGTCGCGGCGGGCCCAGGCGGCGACCGTCTCCCGTACCGCACGGGCGAATCCGGGCGTACCTGGCTCGGTCGCCGGCTCCCCGGCGGGGGACAGGATCTCCGCGAGCCCGGGTATACGGCGGGTCAGTTCGGCGAGGGGATCACTGCCCGGCACGAGCTGGAGGACCTCGCGGGCCGGCTCCCCCGGGCCGCCCAGCGCCCCCTCCTGCAGCGCGGGCACCAGCCCGGCGCTCAGCAGGGAGGACTTGCCGGCCCCGGAGGCGCCCACGAGCATGACCAGACCCCCCGCGCCCGGTTCCGGGGTCTCCGCGGCGTGGAGCTGGGCGACGAGGGCGTCGGTGCTCCGCTCCCGGCCGAAGAACCACCGGGTGTCCTCCAGCCGGTACGCGGCGAGGCCCCGGTAGGGGCACACCCCGCCCGGCACGGCCGCGATCTCGGCGGCGGGCGGTTCCTCCTCGTCCAGGGACCCGGCGATCCGGTCGCCCACCGGGTCGGCGACGGCACGCTCCCACAGGCGCTGCCACTGGACCATGTCGTACAGCCCCGGAGAGACGGGCACGGGCCGGTCGCGCCGGGCCGGCGGGACGAGGACGCTCAGTACGGCGGCGAGGGCGGCGAACTGCGCGGGCACGTTCCTGGCCCGCCGCCAGTCGCTGATCCGCTGGACGGAGACCCGCACGGGGCGTCCGCGTTCGTCGACCCGCTGCAACTGGGCGACGGCTTCGGCCACCCGTTTGAGGGGAGGATTACCGGCCTCCTTGTACAACAGCGCGAGCCGTTCCGCGAAGGCCGTGCGTGCCCCTGAGTCGGAACTCAAGGTCTCCACCCCTTACTTCCCCCGCGTGGTCATCCGGTGTCATCCGGACCGGAAAACCCATTCTATATGGCTGACCTGCGGTTAAGTCGTCCGTCCTGTACCGGAACCTCCTCTCCTGAGGCCCTGGATGGCAGGATCATGACGCAACAAGGAACCAGCCACGTGGCGTCCACCCGGACCACCAGCGCGGCGATCCCCAGGGCAGCCAGGGAACCGAACGTTCTCGGCCAGCTTCTGTGGGTTGTCGCCGGCCGGGGTGTCGGTCGCACCACGCGGACCCGAGATCCGTGGAACCGGCACCGTCCGGAGCCTCCCGGGTCCCCGTCCATCGTTCGGCACCGGTCCCCACGTGGGGAGGGACCGGTGCCGAACGTCGTGGTGGGCGCAGTACGGTGCCGGTACGCGCAGGGGCCTTGTCGGGGTTGTTGGGGGAGAACCGTTGAGCGCTCGGATTCTGGTCGCCGAAGACGACGAGATGCAGTCCCGCCTGATCCGGATCTATCTGGAACGGGAGGGAAACGCGGTGCAGGTGGTGGCCGACGGCCGCGCGGCCCTGGAGCGGGCCCGCTCGACCCGGCCCGACCTCATCGTCCTCGACGTGATGCTGCCCCTGGTCGACGGACTCGACGTGTGCCGCATCCTGCGCGCCGAGTCGGACGTACCGATCCTCCTCCTCACCGCCCGCACCACCGAGGAGGACATGCTCCTCGGCCTCGACCTCGGCGCCGACGACTACCTCACCAAGCCGTACAGCCCCCGCGAGCTGACCGCACGGGTGCGGGCGTTGGTGCGCCGCTCCCGGCAGGCGGGCGCGGCCGCGCAGCCGTCGGTGCTGCGGGTCGGCGAGGTGGAGCTGGACACGGCGCGCTTCGAGGTACGGATGGCCGGCCGGCCGGTGGCGCTGACCTCCAAGGAGTTCAACATCCTGGAGACCCTGGCGCGCGAACCCGGCCGCGTCTTCACCCGGGCCCAGATAATCGAACGTGTCTTCGGCTACGACCGGGACGTACTGGAGCGCACGGTAGACGCCCACGTCATGAACTTACGCCGGAAACTGGAGGCGCAGAGTCCGGGAAAACCCCGCCTCCTGGAAACGGTGTACGGCCGGGGGTACCGACTGGCGGACGGGAGCGACACCTAGGCCCGGATTTCCAGCCCGTCCGGCGTTTGAGGACGAGCGCGTTCAGCGCGAAGGGGGGTTCGGGGGCGCAGCCCCCGAGGACGGGACGGGTAGGGGCGGCGGGGGGGCGAGGTCAAAGGGGCCGCACCCCCACCGCCCCCTCGGGCGCCCTCGGCAGCACGATCGTGAACGTCGTCCCCACCCCCACCGCACTGCGTACGTCGATCGTCCCCCGGTGATCCGTCACGATCTGGCGGGCGATCGACAGCCCCAGCCCGCTGCCCCCCGTCGCCCGCCCGCGGGACGCGTCCGCGCGCCAGAAGCGGTCGAACAGGTGGGGCAGGTCCGCCGCCGCTATCCCCTTGCCGGTGTCCCGGACCTCCACGACGGCCAGCTCACCCCGGGGAACCACGGTCAGGGTGACCGAGCCGCCCGCCGGAGTGGCCCGCAGCGCGTTGCCGACCAGGTTGCCGACGACCTGGCGCAGCCGGTCCGCGTCCGCGGTGACATGGACCGGAGCGGGCGCCTCCACCCGTAGCGCGACACCCGCCGCCTCGGCCTGGGCGTGATGGGCCCGGCGGCCGGCCTCCAGAACGTCACGCAGATCGACGTCGGCGGGGTGGTATGTGAGCGCCCCCGCCTCCGCGAGGGCGAGATCCTGCAGGTCGTCCACGATCCGCTGTTGGAGCAGCGCCTCCCGGTGGAGGGAGTCGAGCAATTCGGGGGTCGGCTCGACGACCCCGTCCCGCAGCGCCTCCAGATAGCCGCGCAGATTGGCCAGCGGGGTGCGCAGCTCGTGCGCGATGTCCCCGGTGAGCCGGCGCTGCCGTTCCTCACCGGCCTGGATGGAGTCGGCCATCCGGTTGAAGGCGCCGCCGAGCTGCGCTATCTCGTCCCGCCCGGAGACGGGCACCCGGCGCCCGAGGTCACCCTCGCCGAGCCCTTTCGCGGCGACCGTCATGGCCCGTACGGGACGGAGGACCGCCCTGCTCAGCAGCAGTGCGCCGGCGATGACCGCGAGGGCGACGCCCGCCGCGACGGCCATGGTGGGCGCGGCGGCCAGGGTGGGCGCCGACTCGTTCCGCACACCGAGCCGGACCTCCAGGCGGGGCGGGGCGACGGAGCCGATCCGCTCGTCGAACACCCGTTGTAGACAGGCGGCGAAGCGCTGTTCGGCCTCACAGGACCGGAGGGCGCTCAGATCCGCCGGGTTCAGCGGATCGGCCGAGCCGGTCGGCGCGGCGCACTGCGCGGGCCGCCGGTCGGCGCTGATCCGGGGCACGCCGAGCTTGTCCGGCCGGGCGGTCACCTCGGCTCCGGCCCGGGTCAGACAGGCCGCGTAGGTGATCTCGGTGCGGTAGCGGGCGACCGCCGCGGAGACCTGTTTGACCGAGATCCGGCGCACCTGGCCCGCCGGGACCCTGAGCGCGGGGCGCGGGTCCACCACCACCGGGGGCTGGCCGCTCAGCGCGCGGGGTGTCCGGCCGGCCAGGGCGTCGGAGTCGGTGAGGAGCACGTCGGACTCCGTGGTGACCCGGATGCGCTGGCCGGTGTCCCGGGCGAGTCCGGCGACCGTCGGGGAGAGCCCGTCCCAGGTGCCATGGACGAATCCGTACGTCCGGAGCTCGCCGGTGATCCGGGAGACCTCCTGCCGCCCGGCCGTGACGGTCTCCTGGACCTGGCGGTTCGCCTGGCGCAGGGTCAGCCAGCCGGTGGCGGCTGTCGCGGCCATGGCGACCAGCATGAGCAGGCCGAGGACCCGGAGCCGGAAACTCATCGCGTGACCCTTTCGGTGCGGATTCCCTGGATCTCTTGTTCTCTCTTGCTCTTTTTTGATCTCTGTGGATCGAGAGAGAGGTGTCGGCCAAAAGAACCTCAGGAGTGGCGGATTCCCCCCTGATCGCTTTCGGCCCCCTGAGTATCAGAAATGGACAGCCGTGGGCGGAATCATTTCTTCAGTCGTCATACGAGGTGATTGTGCTTAGGTCGCTGGCCCCCAGTTGTCACAGGGGGTTGCAGGGGCCGCTGCTCTCGCATTTCGCAGCGCCGACGAATCACATACAGGGGGTATGAAATGAAGCGTCGAATCGCGGCACTCGTTCCGGCACTCGCGGCCGTGGCCATCGCCGTTCCGCTGTCCATCGCCACGCCGGCCGCCGCGCACGCCTCGTGCGGCACCACGGTCTCGGACAAGGACAGCGGCTCGTGGGGGAAGAGGGCCAACGGGGCCAACGAGCGCAGCGGATCCAGCACCAGCTGTACCGTCAAGGGCATCGCCTACAACACCCAGACGCTCGACTACCACTGCTGGACCGTGGGCAACGACGACTACACCTGGACGTACCTCAGGAACGACTCCACGGGTATCACCGGCTGGGTCCGGGACGACCTGCTGAGTGACGGTGGCAGCTCCGTGTACTGCGGCTTCTGATTCGCCGCGTACGTCCGGCACGTCGAAACAGCGCGACAGCGGGGGCGGTCCCGGTTCTCGGGGCCGCCCCCGCTCCGTACCACCGGAACGTCGGCCAGAACGCCCGGTGGTGGTCATGTGCCCGCCAGTGCCTCCGTCGGAGCCAGCCGGCTCGCCCGAACGGCCGGATAGAGGCCCGCGATCATGCCGATGAGCAGGGTCGAGCCGATGCCCGCCACGCTGGCCCACGCCGGGACGACCGTCGGCCAGTCGCGGCTGAGGGCGTAGCCCGCCGTGATGACCGTGCCGAGCACCGTCCCGCCCAGCCCGCCGATGAGGGAGAGCAGCAGCGACTCCGTCACGAACTGCGTCCGGATCTGGCCCCGGGTCGCGCCGAGAGCACGGCGCAGACCGATCTCCGGGCGCCGTTCCAGCACCGAGATGACCATCGTGTTGCCCACCCCCACACCCCCGACGAGCAGCGCGACCCCGCCGAGCCCGAGCAGCAGCCCGGTCAGCGCCGACTCGGTGGCCTCGCGGGCCGCGAGCGCGTCGGAGGGACGCGAGATCCGCACCTCGCCCGGCTTCTCCGGGTAGGCCGTGGCCGGCAGCACCGACCGTACGGCGGTCACCTGGCTGTCCTCGGCACGGACGTACACCGTCGACGGATGACCGTCGAAGCGCAGATAGCTCCGGGCCGCCTGCCAGCCGACCAGCGCGGCACTGTCCAGCTCAGGCGCCAGCGGCACCGGACCGAGGACGCCGATCAGGGAGAACCAGCGGTCACCGATCCACAGCCGGGTCCCAGGGGTGTACACGTCCAGGCGCTGCGCCGCGGTGGCACCCAGGACGACCGCCGGGTACGCGGCGGTGGCCGAGTCCAGCCAGCGACCCCTGTTGACCTTCCCGCCGACGGCGGGCAGCAGGTCCGTGCCCGACGCGAGCACGGTCAGCGAGTTGGTACGCCCGATGGCGATGCGCTCGTTGCGGTACACGCTGGCGCTGACCGCGCCGGTGGCGGTCACCTGCTCCACGGGCGGGATGCGCCGGACCATCGCGACAGCCTCGTACGGCAGCTTGGCCTTCTCGCCCGTGAGGGACTCGCCGGGGGCGACCCGCAGCAGATTCGTCCCGAGGGCGTCGAGCCGCCGGTCCACCTCCGCCTGCCCGGACCCGGAGATACCGACCACCGCGACCATCGCGGCGACGCCGATGGCGATCCCGAGCGCGGACAGGAACACCCGCAACGGCCGCGTCCGCAGCCCGGTCCCACCGAGCCGTACGACATCGGCGGGCCGCAGCCGCGCGGCGCGCAACGGCCTGGGCCTGTCCAAGGGGTCGGTCACTGATGCGCCCCGATCGTCGTACTTGTACTTGTACTTGTACTCGTGCCGGTGCCGGTGCCGGTGCCGGTGCTCTGCAGGGTGTCGTGGATCAGGCGGCCGTCGCGCATCTCGATACGGCGGGGGAGCTGGGCGGCGATCTCCAGGTCATGGGTGATGACCACGACCGTCGTACCGGCCGCGTGGAGTTCGCGCAGCAGTTCCAGTACGGCGGCTCCCGACACGGAGTCGAGGTTGCCGGTCGGCTCGTCCGCGAGCAGGACCGACGGCGCGCCGACCACCGCACGGGCGACCGCGACCCGCTGCCGCTCGCCCCCGGAGAGCTGGTGCGGCAGATGCCGGACGCGATGGCTGAGCCCGACCCGGGACAGCGCGGACGCGGCCCTGGCCCGGCGGCGGCGCATCGGCATGCCCGTATAGAGCAGACCGTCCGCCACCGAGTCCAGCACCGGAACACCGACGGCCAGATGGAACTGCTGGAAGACGAAGCCGATCCGGGTGGCCCGCAGCGCGGAGACCTCACGGTCGGACAGCTTCGCCACGTCGTACCCGTCGACCAGGACCCGCCCCGCCGAGGGCCGGTCCAGGCTCCCCATGAGATGCAGCATGCTCGACTTGCCCGACCCCGACGGCCCGACCACACCGACCAGTTCACCGCGCCCGATCCGCAGACTCACGTCACGGACGGCGGCGACTCCACCGGGATAGGTCTTGGAGACGGCGTCCAACTCCACAACGGGACGTAAAACAAAGGGAGTTGACGCGGCGGGAGGCGTCGCGGCGTGAGGTGTCCCGGCCGGCTGCGAAGGCTCGCTCACTCGGGGATCCTCACCTTCATGCCCTCGCGGACCCCGGAACCGCTGACCTGGACGTTCCCGTCGGCGAAGAGCCCCGTCCTCACCGCGACGAACCGGCCCTCCTCGGTCTCCAGCCCGTGTCCGCCCTCGGCGAGGGCGACCAGCGCGGCGACCGGCACACTCAGCACGTCCTTGACCTCGCGGCCCACGTACTCGACGGTGACAGGCCCGCTCTCCAGCCGTCCCACGGACCTCTGGTCCGCGATGGTGATGGTCACCGGCAGAGTGGCGGCGCCCGCTCCCGACTCGCCTTCGGCGCTGCCCCCCTCGGGCGTGCTCGCCTGCCGCCCGACCGAGGCGACCTCGCCCTTCACGGACTTCCCGTCGGGCAGCGTGATCCCGACGACCGTGCCGCGTACGGCCCAACTGGCCTCCGCCGCCGAGGCGTTGACGACGACCTTGCGTGCCGTACCGGTGTACGTCAGCGTGTTCTCGCCGACGGCCGCACCGAGCCGGGCGCCCGGCTGACCGATCCGTACCTTGCCGGCGGAGTAGATGACATCCCCGACACCGACCGTCCCGGTCTCGGCCAGCCCCAGCGACTTCTGCCAGCGCTTGACGGCCCGCGCGGTGGCGTCGGTGAACTTCTCGTCCACGGTGAAGCCGGTGTAGCCGAGCGAGGCGAGGCTGGTCTCGAACTGCAGGACGTCCATACCGGTGAGCGGCGCGGGCGTACCGGCTCCGGCACCGGCATCGCCTCCGGTTCCCGTTCCCGTTCCCGTGGTGGGGGAGGGGGAAGCGGCGGGGGCGGCGCCGGTCCCGCCGTCGGCCTTCCCGGCTTCCGCGGACCCCGCATCGGCCTCGGAGTTGGAGTTGGAGGTCGACGTGGAGGTGGAAGCGGTGGCGGGGGCGGTGAGCCCGAGGTCGCGGTACATGGGCATCGACCCGTACAGCAGCACCACGGGGCGGTCGTCGACCCGCAGCAGCGTGTCACCGCGCTCCACCGTCGCGCCCTGCTGGGGCAGCCAGGTCACGGTGCCCGTCGCCTTCACCGGGAGCGGTATCTCCGTACCGAAGCCCAACTGCCCGTCCACGTCCGTACGTTCGGTGAGCGTCGTCCGGGTGACCGGAACGACCGAACCGGCCCGGGGCGGTGCGCTCGGGCCCTTCTCCTCGCCGCCGCCGAGCCCGAGAGCCCCGACCACGGCGACGGCCGCCACGACGACCACGGCACAGGCGATGAGCGCGGTACGCCGGCCACGCACCCCGCGCGGCGGCTCGGTCTCCACCGGCTCGGTGTCGTCGTCGAAGTGGGTCATGGTGTCCGTCTCCGCCACGGTCAGCCCTTGCCGGGGGCGGCGGTCGCCGGAACGCCGACGATCGGCCCGCAGATACGGGTGGCCCGCTTGGCGCCGGCCGACGTCTGGTCCCACTCGCCCTGGCCCAGACCGTCGGCACCCGGGTCGGGGAAGTCGGCGGCGCCGTTCTTCTGCATACAGGTGGCGTACTCCTGCTTCACCTTGATCTGCGCGGCGGTGAGCGCGGGCTGGTTGCCCTTCTCGACGCTCTCGGGAACGGCCGTCAGATACTCGTCACACGCCACCGAGGCGGTCTTGAACTTCGGGTTCTTCTTCAGGGCGCGCAGATTGTCGCCGCCACCGAAGTCGATGTTGCCCTGCGCGTCCGGGTCCGGTGCGTCGATCCCGTTCTCCCGCAGACACTTCACGTACTTGCCCTGGGCGGCCACGTACGCGGCCACATCGTCCCCGGAGCCGCCGCCGGTCGACGAGCCGGACGCCGCCGCTCCCTCGCTCGCCGCCGTGGGGACCTTCGAGCCACCGTCGCCGCTCCCGCAGCCGGTCAGCGCCAACGCCATGACCGAGGCCGCCGCGGCCAGCAGTACCCGATTGATCCTCATCGGTCCTCCCCGTCCTCCTGTCGTGCCCGGCCACGAACGAGGCGGGCAGCCCGACGGTAGAACGGACATGATGAAGAACTTTTGAAGAACCTGTCATCCGATCATGCGACGAGAAACGAGAAACGAGAAACGAGAAACGAGGGCGAAGGCGAAGGCGGAGACGAGGGTGAGGGCGAGGGCGAAGACGGGGGCAGAGAGCGAAGGCGGCGACAGAGGCATCGGCAGAGGCTCTCGACGCGACCGCTTCCTGGGGCGAAAATCGGTCGGTACGACGCCGATCGGGGAGGCGGGGATGAGGGCGATCGTCGTGGGGGCGGGCATCGGCGGGCTGGCCGCGACGCTGAGCCTGCGCGCGGCCGGTCACGAGGTCACCCTCGTGGAGCAGGCGCGGCGCTTCACCGAGATCGGCGCCGGCATCCAGCTCGCCCCCAACGCCACCCGCGTACTGCGCCGGCTGGACCTCCTCGACACGGTCGCCGCCCGGGCCGCCCGCCCCGCCCGGCTGAGCTTCCGCACCTGGTCGGACGGCACCGAGATCTGCGGCTACGTGCTGGGCCCCGAGGCCGAGGACGAGTTCGGGGCGCCCTACCTGCAGGTCCACCGGGCCGACCTGCATCAGGCCCTGGCCGCCCGGGTCCCGCCCGGCTCGGTGCGGCTGCACACGCGGGTCGTGGGCATCGACCAGGACGACAGGGCCGCCTGTGTTACGACGGCCGACGGTGAACGCCTCGTCGCGGACCTGGTCGTGGCCGCCGACGGGGTGCGGTCCGCCGCCCGGCAGTGGCTCTTCGGCGCCGACGAGGCGGTCTTCTCCGGCACCGCCGCCTACCGGGCACTGCTCCCGGCCGCCGAGGTGGCCGACCTGGACCTGCCGGAGTACGCGGGGTGGCTCGGACCGGGCCGGCATGTCGTCCACTACTGGGTGCGCGGCGGTCAACTCCTCAACCTGGTGGCCGTGTTCACGGCGGAGGAGGCGAGCGAGTCATGGACCGCCCGGGCCGAACCGGGAGAACAGCTCCGCGAGTTCGCCGGCTGGGACCACCGGGTGCTCACCGCTCTCGAACGCGCGGGCCAGGTGTTCCGGTACGGCATCAACACCCGTACTCCGCTGGCCCGTTGGAACATCGGCAGGGTGACCCTGCTCGGCGACAGCGCCCACGCGATGGTGCCGTTCCAGGCCCAGGGCGCCGCCCAGGCGCTCATGGACGCGGCGGTCCTGGGGGACTCCCTCGCGGACACGGCACCGGCGGAGATCCCGGACGCGCTCACCCGGTACGTACGCCGACGGCTCGCCAACGCGACGCGGGTACAGGCCGGTTCGGCGAACGCGGGCGACGCCTACCACCTGCCGGATGGGCCCGAGGCCGAGGCCCGGAACGCCGGGATGGTGGCGTACGGGCGCGAGAACAGGTTCGGCCCGCACGCGACGGCGTGGGGGGACGAGGACGACGTACGGGAGGAGTGAGGAGCCGCGGTCGTCCCTCAGGCCCGCCCACGCGACTCGGGGGTGCGTCGCGCCAGCGAGTCGAAGATCACGGCGGTGATCAGCACCCCACCCGTGATCATGAACTGGACGGCGGTCTCGACGCCCAGCAGCGCCATGCCCGAGGCGATCGACTGGATGATGAGCACCCCCAGCAGCGCGGACCAGGTCGAGCCGCGTCCGCCGAAGAGGCTGGTGCCGCCGATGACGGCTGCGGCGACGGCGTTGATCAGCAGCATGCCGGAGCCCGAGACCGGGCTCGCCGAGGTGAACCGCGACGCGACGAACAGTCCGCCGACCGCCGCCAGCGTCCCCGACACCATGAACACCGAGATCCGAACGCGCGTGACGTCGACCCCGGCCCGCCGGGCCGCCTCCGCACCGCCGCCCAGGGCGAGGACCTGCCGCCCGTAGGGTGTGCGGCGCAGCAGCAGGTCCGAGGCGACGATGACCCCGAGGAAGATCAGAAGCGCCAGCGGCAGCCCCTCGAAGCGGCCCAGAACGGAGACCGTGGCGAACGCGATGGCGGCGAGCAGGACCGTACGCACCCAGATCTCACCCACCGGCCGGCACGGCATCCCGGCGCCGGCGCGGCGGCTGCGGTCGCGCAGGGAGACGAGGAGATAGGCGGCCGTGCACAGCGTCGCCAGGCCGTAGGTGAGGACGGGTGTGCTGAAGTAGCGGCTGGTCAGTGTGGCGACCAACCCGTCCTCGCTGAAGTGGATGGAGCTGTCCGGGCCGAGCAGGTAGAGCATCAGACCGCTCCAGGCCAGCAGCCCGGCGAGGGTGACCACGAAGGCGGGTACGCGGAACCGGGCGAACAGGAACCCGTGGAGGGCCCCGATGGCCGTACCGCAGATCACCGCGATGACCACCGCGAGCCATTCCGTCATACCGAGGTTCACGTTCAGCGCCGCGAACAACGCGCCCGCCAGACCGGCGAGCGAGCCCACGGACAGATCGATCTCACCGATCAGCAGAACGAAGACGATGCCGACGGCGACCATGCCGGTCCCGACGATGTCCACGCTGAGGACGGAGAGGTTGCGCGGCGAGAGGAAATGATCGTTGAGGCTCTGGAAGACCACCCAGGTCACGACGAGGGCGAGAAGCACCGGGGCAGGACCGAGCCCGCCCTCGCGCACCCTGCGGCGCGCGGCCCCCGCGCCCGCCACGAGACGCGACGTGATGTTCACGCCCACACTTCTCACGCCCACACCCCTCACCCCACACCCCTCATGGCCACACCTCTTCCGGGTCCGGCCGATGGGCGACGGCATGGTCGGCCGCACCGGTGATGGAGGAGATGATCTGCTCCTGGGAGGTGGTGTTGACGTCGAAGAGGCCGTTGTTGCGGCCCAGCCGCAGGACGGCGACCCGGTCGGCGACGGCCTTGATGTCGCTCATGTTGTGGCTGATGAGGAGTACCCCGAGCCCTTGGTCGCGCAGCTCCTCGATCAGATCGAGGAGCTGGTTGGTCTGCTGGATGCCCAGGGAGGCGGTGGGCTCGTCGAGCAGGAGCAACCGGGGCGAGCCCAGGAACGAACGGGTGATCGCGACGACCTGACGCTGGCCGCCGGAGAGGCCGGCGAGCGGCACCCGCACATCGGGGATCCGGATGGACAGCGTGTGCAGCAGCTCGCGGGTGCGGCGCTCCATCTCCACCTCGTCGAGGACGCCGAAGCGGTGGATCTCCCGGCCGAGGAAGAGGTTGGCGACGACATCGAGGTTCTCGCACATGGCGAGGTCCTGGTAGA
Organism: Streptomyces lacrimifluminis; assembly: GCF_014646095.1. Classification (GTDB taxonomy): domain Bacteria; phylum Actinomycetota; class Actinomycetes; order Streptomycetales; family Streptomycetaceae; genus Streptomyces; species Streptomyces lacrimifluminis. Next base: position 178,135 of record NZ_BMMU01000009.1, read on the forward strand.
CGGTCGCGATCCCCAGGAGGCCGGCGTCCTGGGGACGCCGTATCTGCACGGCGCTGCCCTCCCACTCGATGACTCCCTTGTCCGGGGGCCCGACTCCCGAGATCACCTTGACCAGGGTGGACTTGCCGGCGGCGTTGTCCCCGACCAGGGCGACCACCTCGCCGGCCCTGACCTCCAGCTCGACGTCGACCAGCGCCTGTACGGCGGCGAACCGCTTGGAGACACCGCGCAACGCCAGCAGGGGCTGACCGGGCACGAGGCCACCTCCTTAGGACGCGTCAGGTGAGGCCGGCCCGGTCACAGGCGGCCCGGAGAGCGGGCGTACAGATCTGGTCAACGGTGTACATACCGTCCTTCACCAGCGTCTCCCCGATATTGCCGACAGTCACCGAGACGGACGGCAGCAGGACCGCCGGCACGTCCTCGGTGGTGGGACTGTCGACGGACCCGGTGGCGATGGCCCCGACCTTCTCCCCGCGACCGAGGGCGACGGCCATCTCGACGGTCGCGTCGGTAGCGCGCTTGAAGGGCTTGTAGACGGTCATGTACTGATCGCCCTTGACGATCCTCCGTACGGCCATGAGGTCGGCGTCCTGCCCGGTGATCGGCGGGAGCGGCCTGACCTTGGCGGCGTTGAGGGCGGAGATCACGGCACCGGCCATGCTGTCGTTGGCGGACAGAACACCGTCGATGTTCTCCGCGCCGAGGGCGGCGATGGCACCGGTCATGTTCACGTAGGCGTTCTCGGGCCGCCACTGGACGGTGTCGTACGACTTGCCGATCCGCACCTTGCCCTGGAGCACGGCAAGCGCGCCCTCCTTGTACCACCCGGCGTTGGGATCGGTGGTGGCCCCGTTCATCATGACGATCCGCCCGCCATCGGCTTCGGCGCCCATGGCCTTCAGCAACGCCTCCCCCTGAAGCCGCCCGACCTCCTCCCCGTCGAAGGTGACGTACCCGGAGATCGGCCCCTGCGCGAGCCGGTCATAGGCGACGACGGGAATTCCGGCCCGGTGAGCGGCCTCGACGGAAGGGCGCATCAGCTGAGGATCGACGGCAGCGAGGATGAGTACGTCCATGCCCCTGGTGATCATCGCCTCGAACTGCTGCTGTTGAACCGCCGGGTCGGCCGTGGCGGCGACGGTCGCGGCGGGACAGTCCGGGCACAACTGCTTCAGCTTCTTCACGATGAGCGGCTTGTCGAACTGCCCGAACCGCGAGGCACCGCCTCCGGGCAACAGGACACCGACGCTGGGGCTGTCACCTCCGCCGGTCCCACTGCCACCGCCGTCCCCGCCGCCGCAGGCCCCGACGAGGACCAGAGAGGCGGCGACCGAGACCGCGAGGAACCCACGCTTCAGGGCTGGAAGACCGGCACCGAGACACATGGTCGGTTCCTTAGGGCTTCGTACGATTACGGCGCGCACCGAAAATAAATCACCACATGAACACATATGAACCTTTGAAGCCAAGGGTAGCCAAGCTGCCGGGGCCGCGCTCGGAGCAGGCACCCAAGGACCGTAACCGGCTCACGACCGGCCTACGACCGGCCCACGACCGGCCCCCGACCGGCCCACGACCGGGCGACGGCCGGCCCACGACCGGGCGACGGCCGGGCGACGGCCCACGCGAGGGGTTCGCCGCGGAACCTGCGCGCGGGAGGTCGCCCGGTCGCAGCCCTCGTTCAGGCGCTTGCCACGCTGCCGAAGAGGTCGTCATCACCCGGGCCGGACACGAACCGGTCGTCATCGTCTCCCTTGAGGACTACGAGTCCCTGAAGGAGACGGCGTACCTGTTGCGCAGCCCTGCGAATGCCCGGCGCCTGCTCGCGTCCATCGACGAGCTGGAAAGCGCGGCGGGACCGTACGCGAGCTGACGGCCGACTGACGAGGGCCGCGAATGAAGATCACCTTCTCCTCTCGCGCCTGGGAGGACTACCTCTGGTGGCAGCTTCAGGACCGCAAGATCCTGAAGCGCATCAACACGCTCGTTGCGGACATTGCCCGGAACGGCAACGAGGGGATCGGGAAACCGGAACCGCTCAAGCACGGCTTCCAGGGCTACTGGTCGCGCCGCATCAACGACGAGCACCGGCTGATCTGCAAGGCCACCGAGGACAGCGTCCTGATCGCGCAGTGCCGCTACCACTATGAGCACTGACGCGACACGAGCGGATCGAGCGGGCTACGCGCGATAGCGCTGCTCCCGGGGGCCATGTCGCCGGGCGGCAGATAGGCATCCATCGCCGAAGGGCCCAACCCCCAGGAGTGGACGCCCCGGGAGTTTCGGCCGAGCTCCGTGTCGATCCTGTCCGACAGCGGCCTGCTACTGAAGGAGATCTACCGTCTGGTCGGTCACTCAAGTATGCCGTCACGGAAGAGAGGCGGTCTGGCGGAAGCAGACCCGCCGGTGATCCAGTCCGGCGCGACCGCCATGGACGGCATCTTCGGCGCTGGTCCGAAGCGGTAGTCACGCAGTTGGTCACGCACCACGAAATCAGGGCCACCGACAACTTGAGTAGGTGGCCCTGATTTCGTGGTGCTTAGCTGTCGGGGTGGCGGGATTTGAACCCACGACCTCTTCGTCCCGAACGAAGCGCGCTGCCAAGCTGCGCTACACCCCGATGTCGCTGCTTGTCCTGCTTGTCGCGGCGACGTCGTTTACTTTAGCCCACGGGTGGCCCCAGGCGAAATCCGGTTTTGGCGCGGTGGTGGACGGGGTTCGGGCGGATGTGGTCGAGGGTTACGAGGAGGACGGCCAGGGCGTAAAAGGCGAGGCCGAGGAGGAGGGCGTTGCCCAGGACGCTCTTGTAGCCGTGCTCGGCCACGTCGAGGAAGCCGTACAGGTAGCGGTTCGGCGTGCCCGGGAGGAGCAGTTCGCCTCGGGCCAGGGAGAAGGCCAGGTATGCCAGGGGGTACAGGAGCCAGGGTGCCGCCTGGCGCAGGTGCAGGTGGCCCGAGGCGGTCATGAGCAGCAGGTTCACGAGTGCCGCGATCGGGACCGCCGTATGCAGCATCTGGTCGGTGACGGCGTGCCAGCCCGTCGGTGAGGCCGTGGTGGCGAACGGGCTCGAGGGGTTTGTCAGCAGCGTGTGGTGGACCAGGGCCGCGATCACGACGTACAGGAGTGCGGCGCCCGTGAGGGCGGCGGGCAGGGGGCGGCGGGCTGTCCAGGCGCGGCGGGCCGAGACGGTCATGACCAGGGTCAGCAGGATGCTGCTCTGGATCGTGAACTGGCTCAGGACGTGGAGCGGGCTGCCGAGGAGCAGTTCGGCTGTCACGGCCGTGGCCGCGGCGGCGGCGGTGAGGAGGCGGAAGATCGCCGTCACGGGACGGCGTACCGGCGTCACCACCGCCGTGGCGGGGACGGGGGAGGAGAGGAGGGCCGGTCCGCCCGGGAGAGCGGGGAGGTCCGGGATGTCCCTGGGTATCGGGGCGGTCATGCCCTCACGCTAGGGCGGTGGGGCAAAGGGGGCGATTCGGGCGGGCTGTGTGGGTTACGTCCGCGGCGTCAGTGTCAGGAGGGTCGCCTCGGGCGGGCAGGCGAACCGTACCGGCGTGTAGCGGTTGGCGCCGCAGCCCGCCGAGACGTGCAGGTACGACGTCCGGCCCTCCGCCGTGTGCGTGGACAGGCCCTTCACGCGGTCGGTGTCGAGGTCGCAGTTGGTGACCAGGGCGCCGTAGAAGGGGATGCACAGCTGGCCGCCGTGCGTGTGGCCGGCGAGGGTCAGCGGGTACGCGTCCGCTGTGAACGCGTCCAGGACCCGGAGGTAGGGGGCGTGGACGACGGCCAGCGAGAAGTCCGCCGCCTTCGAGGGGCCGCCGGCGACCTGGTCGTACCGGTCCCGCTTGATGTGCGGGTCGTCCAGGCCCGTCAGCTCCACGGACATGCCGTCGATCTTCAGCGTGCCGCGGGTGTTCGTCAGGTTCAGCCAGCCCGCGGTGTCGAAGCCGTCGCGCAGGTCCTCCCACGGGTTGTGGACCACGTCGACGGCCGGCGCGTTGCCGTTGAGGCCGTGCTTGCCCTGGACCTTCTCGACCAGGTAGCGGGCGGGGTTACGGGGTTTGGGGCCGTAGTAGTCGTTCGAGCCGAAGACGTACGCGCCCGGGAACTCCATCAGCGGGCCGAGCGCGTCCAGCACCTCGGGCACGCCCTCCGGGTCGGACAGGTTGTCGCCCGTGTTGATCACGAAGTCGGGGCGCAGGCCGGCCAGGGAGCGGAGCCAGCGCTGCTTCTTGTACTGCCCGCCGACCATGTGGATGTCGGAGACCTGGAGCACGCGCAGCGGGCGCATACCCGCGGGGAGCACCGGCACGGTCACTCGGCGGAGGCGGAAGGAGCGGGTCTCGAAACCCGCCGAGTAGACGAGGCCGGCGGCGGCAACGGCCGTGATTCCCAGGGGTACTGCGTATCGCGCGCGCATGCTCCCATGGTGTCAGGCGCGGCGGGACGGTGGAAATCCACGGGCGGTGCCCTTCCCGCACCTGCGACAATCGATCCATGACCACGCTCAAGTCGAAGCTCAGGGAAGACCTCAACGCCGCCATCAAGGAGCGCGACGAGCTCCGCTCCTCGACGCTCCGGCTCACCCTCACCGCGATCACCCAGGAAGAGGTCTCCGGCAAGGAGAAGCGCGAACTCTCCGACGAGGAGGTCACCAAGGTGATCACCCGTGAGGCGAAGAAGCGCCGGGAGGCCGCCGAGGCCTTCGCGCAGGGCGACCGCCCCGAGCAGGCCGAGCGCGAGAAGGCGGAGGGCGAGATCCTCGCGACCTACCTGCCCAAGCAGCTCGACGACGACGAGCTGAACCGGATCGTCGCCCAGGCCGTCGAGGAGGCGAAGGCGGCCGGTGCCGAGGGGCCGCGTGCCATGGGCCAGGTCATGAAGATCGTGAACCCGAAGGTCGCGGGCCTCGCCGAGGGCGGCCGGGTCGCCGCCGCAGTCAAGAAGCTCCTCGCGGGCTGACCCGCGGCGAACACCGACGCGCCGGGTACATCACGGACGCCGGCGCACCTGTACGCACGTACGTGAATGGGGGCGCCCTTCCCAGGAAGGGCGCCCCCATTCACGTACCTACGGACTCACTCACTCCACTCGGAGCGCGGACCCGTGCGGACCTGTGCGGCCCGGCCCCTCTACGGGAACCCTCCGCTGCCGCCGTTCCCGTTGCTGTTCCCGTTGTTCCCGTTGTTCCCGCCGTTGTCGTTGCCCTGGATGAAGCCCTCGGGGAGGGAGAAGGACGGGGTCGGGAACGTCGCGTTGCCGCCGTTGTTGTTGCCGTCCGTCGCGCCGCCGTTGTTGTTTCCGCCGTTGTCGTCCCCGGTGTCACCGCCGTTGTCGCCGTTGTCGTCCGGCTGCTGGACGGGCGGTTCGATGATGGGGACGAGGTTGAACTGCCCGGACTCCTTGCCTTCGAGGGCGCCGGTCATGGCGTCCTTCCAGATGGGGCCCGGGACTCTGCCGCCGAAGACGAGGTCGTGGTACTCGCCGCCGATCCTGATGTTGCGCATCTTCACGTTCTGCATGGCGCTGCCGACCCAGACGGCACCGGACAGCGTCGGCGTGTAGCCGACGAACCAGGCGTTCCTGCGCTCGTCCGTCGTACCCGTCTTACCGGCGTTGTCCCGGCCGTCGGTGAGGCCGGCCTCCTGGCCGGTGCCGGAGTCGACCACGCCCCGGAGCAGGGTGTTGATCGTGTCCGCGGTGGTCTCCGACATCGCGCGCGAGCACGTCGACTTGGGGACCTCCAGCGACTTCTCCTGGCCGTTGGCCTTCTGCCTGATCGACTCGATGGCGACCGGCGTGCAGTACATGCCCCGGGAGGCGAAGGCCGCGTACGCGCTCGCCATCGTCAGCGGGGAGATGCCCTTGGAACCGAGGGCGATGGCGGGTACCTCGGGGAGCTTGTCGCCGTTGCCCTGCGTCACGTGGAGCGCGTCGGCCATCTTCATCACCGGGCACAGGCCGATGTCGGAGATCATCTGCACGAAGTAGGTGTTGACCGACAGCTCCATCGCCTTGCGCAGGCGGTACGGGCCCTTCTCCGACTCGCTCTCGTTCTCCACCTTCGCGTTTTCCTGGTTGATCCACGGCTTGCCGCTGCACGTCTGGACCGGGCTCGGGTACTCCATCTCGTACGGCGACGAGTACTCCTGGATCGCCGGGCGGCCCTCCTCCAGGGCCGCCGCCGCCACGAACGGCTTGAACGTCGAACCGGTCGGGAAGCCGAAGTTGGAGCCGCCCCTGTCGTTGCCGACCGAGTAGTTGATCTCGGTCTCGTTCTTGCCGTAGCCGTACGGCTTCGACTGGCCCATGCCGAGGATCTTGCCGGTGCCCGGCTCGACCAGCGTGACCGCCGTCGCGACCGAGTCCGACTTGTACACGTGTTCCTTGATCGACGCCTGCACGGACGTCTGCGCCTGCGGGTCCAGCGTCGTACGGATGGTCAGTCCGCCCTGGTTCCAGGTCTTCGCCCGGGCCTCGCGGGTCTTGCCGAAGACCGGGTTGCCGAGGAACTCCTGCTCGACGTACTTGCAGAAGAAGCCCGCGCCCTTGACCGCCGCGATGCAGCCGTTCTTGGGCTGGCTGACCTTCAGGCCGAGCGGTTTCTCCTTGGCGGCGGCGGCCTCCTGCGGGGAGATGTCACCGACCTCCGCCATGCGCTGGAGCACGGTGTTGCGGCGCTTGGTGGCCTCCGCCGGGTCGTTCACCGGGTCGTACCGGGTCGGCGACTGGACGACGCCGGCCAGGAGGGCCGCCTGGGGGAGGGTGAGGTCCTTCGCGGACTTGGAGAAGTAGCGGCGGGCGCCGGCCTCGACGCCGTAGGCCTGCTGGCCGAAGAACGTGATGTTCAGGTAGTTCTCGAGGATCTTCTTCTTGCCCAGCTCCTCCTCGACCTGGATCGCGAACTTCAGCTCCTTGATCTTGCGGCCGATCGTCTGCTGCTGGGCCTGCGCGACCTTCGTCGGGTCGTCGCCGGCCTCCTCCACGAAGACGTTCTTCACGTACTGCTGCGTGAGCGTGGAGGCGCCCTCGGCGACGCCGCCGCTCTGCGCGTTCTTGTTGAGTGCCCGCAGGACACCCTTGAGGTCGACCGCGCCGTGCTCGTAGAACCGGGAGTCCTCGATCGCGACGATCGCCTTCTGCATGTACGGCGAGATGTCCTTGAGCTCGACGACCGTGCGGTCGCGCGAGTAGACCGTCGCGAGCTGGCCGCCCTTGGCGTCCAGGATCGTGGTGCGCTGGCTGAGCGGCGGGCGCTTGAGATTGGCGGGGATCTCGTCGAACCCCTCGACCGAACCCTTGGCCGCGAGACCGAGCGCGCCGGCGGCTGGCAGGGCGATACCCGCCATGACGGCTCCCGCGAGCACGCTGACACCGAGGAACTTGGCGGCCTGCTGGACTACCGACAGGCCACCGCCCGAGCGCTTGTTTGGCATGAGGGCAGCCTACGTTCTCATTCGCCGGACACACGTATAGGCCTTGGCCTAAGCTGTTCACAACTGTCACAGCAGTGAGGTCACGTATCAATACGTCCGGGAGACCCGAAACGGTTCGGATGTAGCCCAACTTTTTTTGGATTTTTTGTGGAGTACGTGCCCGGATTCGCCTCGTGTGTCACGTGGTGCCCGTTGTGACTCGGTCAAACCCTCCCACTTCGTCTGGATAGTCGCGCATGTCGGTCGCTCACTCCCCCGGGTGATCTGCCGCTTACCCATAGTCCGTTCGGGCCATTCAAGATTGGGCCCGAAGGGGGTGTTGCGCTGTGCCCACCTTCCGTAACGTCCTCAACTGGCGGCGGTGAATATGCCGCTGCCGCCGTGGGGGAGCCTCGATTCGGGAGAGGACGGCGCCGGTATGGGCTGGGTTACCGACTGGAGTGCGCAGGCGGCCTGCCGCACTACCGATCCGGATGAACTGTTCGTTCAAGGAGCAGCGCAGAACAGGGCCAAGGCGGTGTGCACCGGATGTCCGGTACGCACGGAATGCCTGGCTGACGCGCTCGACAACCGTGTCGAGTTCGGCGTGTGGGGAGGAATGACGGAGCGGGAGCGCCGCGCACTGCTGCGCAGGCGTCCCACCGTCACCTCGTGGCGTCGGCTGCTCGAAACCGCGCGTACGGAGTACGAGCGGGGGGCGGGAATCCTGCCCCTCGACGAGGAAGAGGTGTACGAGAACTACTTGGCGGTGAGCTGAGCCGTCTCGGTCGGTCACCGCCGTCCCGGTCAGTTACCCGTCTTCGGAAGCTCCGGCGGCTCCGGAAGCTCCGGCCGTTCGGTCGCGAGCCGGTTGCCGATGTTCCGCAGGCCCGCGAGGTCATGTACATCGCCGGGCAGTGCGGCGACCTCGGTCACCGCCACCTCCGGGTGGCGCGCGGTGAAGCGGTCGCGTGTGCGCTGCTCGCGGGAGAGCAGTTGCATACGGTCGGCGTGCAGCCGGAGCAGGCCTGCGGTGAGTTGTTGGACGGTGGGTTCACTCGGGTCGGCCGTCGGGTCACTGTCGGTGGCGGTGGGGGAGCCTTCGACGTGTTCTTCGACGTCTGCCTCGGGAGCTGGTGTCTCGGCAACCTCGGGGTCCCCGGAAACCGGGGGCTCCGAACGGTCCGAGCGATCTGGATGGTCCGGATGATCTGAACTGCCGTACGTGTCGGGAGAGTTACGAAGTCCAGCTTTCCCGTCCTCCTGATCGACAATGCGGGGCTCTTCAAGATTTTCCGCGGCGGCGAGCGCACGCTCGGCCGACAGCTGGGTGGCGCCGCTGCCATGGACCCGGTTGAGCACCAGTCCGGCGAGCGGCATCTTCTCCGCGGCCAGCCGTTCCACGAAGTACGCGGCCTCGCGCAGCGCGTCCCGCTCCGGGGCCGCCACCACCAGGAACGCCGTGCCGGGCGCCTGAAGCAGCTGGAACGTGGCGTCGGCGCGGGTACGGAAACCACCGAAGGTGGTGTCCATCGCGGCCACGAACGTCTGGACGTCCTTGAGGAGTTGGCCGCCCAGAAGCTTGCCCAGGGTGCCGGTCATCATCGACATCCCGACGTTCAGGAACTTCATTCCCGCGCGCCCGCCCAGCTTCGCCGGCGCCGTCAGCAGCCGGATCAGCCGGCCGTCGAGAAACGAACCGAGCCGCTTCGGGGCGTCCAGGAAGTCCAGCGCGGACCGGGACGGAGGCGTGTCGACGACGATGAGATCCCACTCGTCGCGCGACCGCAGTTGCCCCAGCTTCTCCATCGCCATGTACTCCTGCGTGCCCGCGAAGCCCGCCGAGAGCGACTGGTAGAAGGGGTTGGCGAGAATCGCGGCGGCCCGCTCACCGTCGGCGTGCGCCTCGACGATCTCGTCGAACGTCCGCTTCATGTCGAGCATCATGGCGTGCAGTTCGCCGCCGCCCTCGACGCCCTTGACCCGCCGCGGCACGTTGTCGAGCGAGTCGATGCCCATGGACTGGGCGAGTCTGCGGGCCGGGTCGATGGTGAGCACGACCACCTTCCGCCCCCGCTCGGCGGCGCGCAGCCCGAGCGCCGCCGCGGTGGTCGTCTTACCCACCCCGCCGGCCCCGCAGCACACCACGATCCGAGTCTTCGGATCGTCGATCAACGGGTCCACCTCAAGCACGCGCGCGGGGTACAGGCCATGGCGGGAAGCGGTGTCGTGCGGATCCGGGCTCATGACATCCTCTGCTTCCGCAGCTCGTTGGCCAGTTCGTACAGACCTGCCAGGTCCATGCCCTCGGTGAACAACGGCAGTTCGTGCAACGGCAATTGCAACTCGCTCAGCACGGAACGCTGTTCGTGCTCCAGCGCATACCGCTCGGCGTACTCCTCGGCCTGGGTCAGCAGCGGATCCACCAGCTTCTCGGCGTTCCCGCCGCGCCGCGCCCCGCCGAGCCCGGCGGCCGACAGCGACCGCGCGAGCGCGGACCGCGGAGCCGCTCGTACGAGTTCCAGCTCGGCCTCGTCCAAAACCTCCGGCCGCACCATGTTGACGATGATCCGCCCGACCGGCAGCTTCGCCGCCCGCAGCTCGGCGATACCGTCCGCGGTCTCCTGGACGGGCATCTCCTCCAGCAGGGTCACCAGATGCACCGCCGTCTCTGGCGACTTGAGCACGCGCATCACGGCCTGCGCCTGATTGTGTATCGGGCCGATCTTCGCGAGGCCGGCCACCTCGTCGTTGACGTTCAGGAAACGGGTGATGCGGCCGGTCGGCGGCGCGTCCATCACGACGTGGTCGTAGACGAACCGTCCGCTCTTGTCCTTCCGCCGGACCGCCTCGCACGCCTTGCCGGTCAGGAGTACGTCCCTGATCCCGGGGGCGACGGTGGTGGCGAAGTCGATCGCGCCGAGTTTCTTCAGGGCACGGCCGGCACTCCCGAGTTTGTAGAACATCTGGAGGTAGTCCAGCAGCGCCTGCTCGGGGTCGATGGCGAGGGCGAACACCTCCCCGCCCCCGGGAGCGACGGCGATCTTCCGCTCCTCATAAGGCAGCACTTCTGTCTCGAAGAGCTGCGCGATGCCCTGCCTGCCCTCGACCTCGACGAGAAGCGTGCGCTTCCCCTCGGTGGCGAGGGCGAGCGAGAGCGCTGCGGCGACCGTGGTCTTTCCGGTCCCGCCCTTACCGCTGACGACCTGGAACCTGCTCACGTATTCGAGGTTAACCAGTCCGGCCCGAAGCTACGCCGGGGGCTGTGGACAACGTGGGCGCGGACTGCCTCGCGCCAGCGGATAAAGTCGCCTCCATGACCAAGTGGGAATACTCGACCGTGCCGCTGCTCGTCCACGCCACGAAGCAGATTCTGGATACCTGGGGCGAGGACGGCTGGGAGCTCGTCCAGGTCGTGCCCGGGCCGAACAACCCCGAGCAGCTCGTGGCGTACCTGAAGCGGGAGAAGGCGTGAGCGCGGTCGAGGCGCGCCTCGCCGAGCTGGGCCTGACCCTGCCCGCGGTCGTACCGCCGCTGGCCGCGTACCAGCCGGCTGTGCAATCGGGGGTGTACGTGTACACCTCGGGCCAGCTGCCCATGGTGGACGGGAAACTTCCGGTCACCGGCAAGGTGGGCGCGGAGGTCACGCCCGAGGAGGCCAAACAACTCGCCCGTACGTGTGCGCTGAACGCGCTCGCGGCGGTCAAGTCGGTCGCCGGTGACCTCGACCGGATCGCGCGCGTCGTGAAGGTCGTCGGCTTCATCGCCTCGGCGCCCGACTTCACGGGCCAGCCCGCGGTTCTCAACGGCGCGAGTGAACTCCTCGGCGAGGTACTGGGCGACAAGGGCGTCCACGCCCGCAGCGCGGTCGGCGTGGCGGTACTGCCACTCGACGCGCCCGTCGAGGTCGAGGTCCAGGTGGAGCTGAGCGCTCTTTAGCCCGTCCGGCGTTTGAGGACGAGGCCCGTTCAGGGCCGTAGGGGGTCTGGGGGCGCAGCCCTAGGGATGGGACGGGTAGGGGCGGCGGGGGCGAGAAACCTCGGGGCCTCGAACATGCGCCCACCACCGGATAGCCTCCGCCCATGGCAAACGGGCAGTGGTACCCACCGGAGTGGCCGGACCTCATCCGCGGGCTCGCCGAAGGCACCCTCACCCCGGTCACCCCCAAGCGCGCGGCCACCGTCATGCTCCTGAAGGACACCGACACCGGCCCCGTCGTCCACATGCTCCGCAGACGCGCCTCCATGGCCTTCGCCGGGGGCGCGTACGCGTATCCGGGCGGCGGAGTCGACCCGCGCGACGACGACCACCTGATCCGCTGGGCGGGCCCCACGCGCGCGTGGTGGGCCTCCCGGCTGGGCCTGGGCACCGACGAGACGTCCGCACAGGCGGTCGTCTGCGCCGCGGTACGGGAGACGTACGAGGAGGCGGGCGTCCTGCTCGCGGGCCCGGCCGCCGATTCCGTGGTCGGCGACACGACGGGCGACGACTGGGAGGCGGACCGCGCCGCCCTGGTCGCCCGCGAGCTGTCCTTCGCCGAGTTCCTGGACCGACGCGGGCTGGTGCTCCGCTCGGACCTCCTCGGGGCGTGGGCCCGCTGGATCACCCCGGAGTTCGAGTCACGCCGCTACGACACCTGGTTCTTCGTCGCGGCGCTCCCACAGGGGCAGCGGACCCGGAACGCCTCCACGGAGGCGGACCGCACGGTGTGGATCGGACCGGCCGACGCGGCAGCCGCGTACGACAGGGGCGAGCTCCTGATGATGCCGCCCACGATCGCGACCCTGCGCGCGCTGGCCCCGTACGACAGCGCGTCCGGGGCCCTCGCGGGGGCTCTGGAGCGCGACCTGGCGCCTGTCCTGGCCAGGGCCAGCCTCAAGGACGGCGAGATCGTGCTCGCCTGGCCGGGGCACGACGAGTTCACCAAGCACATCCGGACCGGCGGAACTCCCGGATGACCGCGACCGCGACCACGACCACGAACCCGCACGCGACCACGACCGGGACCGATCCCCTGGCAGCCCCCCACACCCCGGCAGGTGCCCCCGCATGACCGAAGCCGCCGCTCTCCCCGGCCAGCCGCGCGGCGGGGTTCTCTCGGGACCCGCCACCGCGCGCGCGGTCAACGTCCTCGCGCCCAACGCCTCCGCGATGACCCTCGACGGCACGAACACCTGGATCGTCTCCGAGCCGGATTCCGAACTGGCGGTCGTCGTCGATCCGGGGCCCCTTGACGACGTGCACCTCAGGCATGTCGTCGACACCGCGCGAAAGGGCGGCAAACGGGTCGCGCTGACGCTGCTCACGCACGGGCATCCGGACCATGCGGAGGGCGCCGCGCGGTTCGCCGAGCTGACGGGGACGCACGTGCGGGCGCTCGACCCGGCGCTGCGGCTGGGGGACGAGGGACTCGGGCACGGGGACGTCGTGAGCGTCGGCGGGCTGGAGCTGAGGGTCGTACCGACGCCGGGGCACACCGCGGACTCGCTGTGCTTCCATCTCCCGGCCGATCGGGCCGTCCTGACCGGTGACACCGTCCTGGGGCGCGGCACGACCGTGGTGGCCCATCCTGACGGCCGCCTGGGGGACTACCTGGACTCCCTGCGGCGGCTCAGGTCCCTGACGGTGGACGACGGCGTGCACATCGTCCTGCCGGGCCACGGGCCTGTCCTGGACGACGCACAGGGGGCTGTCGAGTTCTATCTCGCCCACCGCGCCCACCGGCTCGCCCAGGTCGAGACGGCGGTCGAGAACGGCTACACCGGCCCCGCCGAGGTCGTCGCCCACGTATACGCGGACGTGGACCGCTCCCTGTGGCCGGCCGCCGAACTGTCCGTACGCGCCCAGCTGGAGTACCTCCGTGACCACGGCCTCATCTAGCTGGCCGCTCGGGCGCTGTCAGCCGGGCCTGGGTGCCTTGACGCCGTGCACGCGCGTGTACTCCTCGGCGAGCCACGAGCCCAGCTCCTCGACGTGCGAGCGCAGGAACGACCGCAGGACGGCCGGGTCGTCCGTCGGCTCGTCGCCCAGTGACGCGGCCTCCCTCATGGAGGGGCCCCATTCCGGGTAGTACGCGGCGAACGCCTCGGCCATCTCGTACAGATCACTGGTCCAGCCCTCCCAGCGCGGCATGACGAGGGTGAAGCCGGTACGTACGAGTCGACGGGAAATACCCCGCACGCGTGCGCGTACCGCGCCCGGAGGAGCCCCCGGGGCGGTCGCCTCGGCGATCAGGCGTCGCCAGCGCGGGAGGCACAAGGCGAGGTCGCCGTTGGTCTCCCGGGCGAGGAGGGAGTCGGGACGGTAGCGGGGCAGCTGCTCGGCGAGGTCCTCGCCGAGCAGGGGCGTGCAGAGGCAGGCCACGAACCAGCCCAGGTCGTGCCTCTCCAGGTCGCTCAGCGCCTGAGCCCGCGAGACCAGCAGCGTGCCGGAGCCGTCGATCTGCTCGAACTCCTTGTCGAGCGCCGCGTCCAGCGCGTGGGCCGCCGCCCGGTCCGCCTCCGTGGGCTCCCCGCGCAGGACGAGCTGAAGGTCCAGGTCGCTGTGGCCCACGCGCGCGGTGCCGCGCGGGATCGACCCGTAGAGGTACGCGCTGTGCAGCCGCAGCCCGAAGACGTCGTCGACCCGGTCGCGGGCCGCGTCGACGACGGGCCGGAAAGCGGGCGGCACGCGCGCGAGGGAGCCCTCACGCGCGATGAAGCCCTGCTCGTCCAGCCCGGGGCGCGGTGTCACTCCGTACGCCACCCCCCTACGTCACTTCCAGCGGAACACGCGCAGACGGCGGGTCTCGCTCACCGCGTGGCAGACCACGGCCAGGCGATCACCCCAGGCTGCGTACCGTGCCCGGTAGCTGAAGCCGGGGACCCTGCGCTCCGCGACGACCCGGCCGTCGGCGGGGTCCAGGACGGTCACCCGGCTGCCGTAGCCGTTGCCCACCATGAAGTACCCGCGGTGGACCAGCGGATGGAGCGTACGGCCGTGGTCGGTGCGCCACTCCCAGAGCTGTTCGCCGCTCGACACGGAGTAGGCGCGCAGGAGCGCCTCGACGCCCTTCTCGTCGTCACCGACGGGTTCGTCCGGTTCCAGTCCGACGACGAGCGTGTCGTCGACGGTGGCGACCGCGGGCCCGAAGTCCTTGTACCCGTCGGGAAGTTCGACGTGCCACTGGCCGTCCTCGCGGACCACGTACAGCCGGGGGCGTGTGCGCCTGCCGTCGTTGCGGACGGACAGGACCGGCGGGTCCGTCGCCAGGAGCGAGTACCAGTCGCCCCACCGGTCCGGGAGCGACCGCTCCCACTGGACGGCGCCGGTGCGCGCGTCGAGACACCGGACGACCGGCGGCGCGTCCGCCGGGCGGCTGGAGAGGGTCGCCACCCGGCCGCCGCCGATCGCCACCTCGCGCGCGTGGTCGGTGCCGAGGTGTCCCAGGCGGTCCTTCGGCTGCTCGCGCGACCAGGCCACGGCCCCGGAGCCGAGGTCGAGGGCGGTGAGGCGGACGTGCGGGGCGCCCGGCTCGCCGTCGTCGTGGTGCAGGACGATGCCCAGGCCTTCCTGGGTGTCCTGGGACACCCCGACGATCACGTCCTGGCCCGGCGGCTGCCAGGTCCAGAGAGGCTCACCGGTCGCCGGCGCGTACGCCGCCACGCGGTCGAAGCGGGCCAGGGCCACCGCCTCGTCCGTCGCCCACAGGCCGAGCGGCTCGCCGAGGTCCTGCTGCTCGAACCCGGACTGCCACAGGGTCTGCGCCTCCGGGTCCCGGCGGAAGAGTCGCAACCGCCGCTTCGCGGGCTCCGGCGCTGCCGCCCAGACCGACTCGGGCGCTCTGTCCTGGTGCATCCCACCCACCCCTTGATTCCGTTCAACACGTTCTCGTCACCGCGTGGCCCCCGCCCCGGTGAACCCGATGAACCCGGCGAATGCGAGAGGGGCCCCGCCATGCGGCAGGGCCCCTCGTACGCGTACGGACGGCTCCCGGCTAACGCGAACGCTTCGCGAGGCGCTCCACGTCCAGCAGGATCACGGCCCGTGCCTCCAGGCGCAGCCAGCCGCGGCCCGCGAAGTCGGCGAGCGCCTTGTTGACCGTCTCCCGGGAGGCGCCGACGAGCTGGGCCAGCTCCTCCTGGGTCAGGTCGTGCACGACGTGGATGCCCTCCTCCGACTGCACGCCGAAGCGGCGCGAGAGGTCGAGCAGGGCGCGCGCGACGCGGCCCGGCACGTCGGAGAAGACCAGGTCGGACATCTGGTCGTTGGTCTTGCGCAGGCGCCGGGCGACGGCGCGCAGAAGCGCGGCGGCCACCTCGGGGCGGGCGTTCAGCCAGGGCTGGAGGTCGCCGTGGCCGAGGCCGAGCAGCTTGACCTCGGTCAGTGCGGTGGCCGTGGCGGTGCGCGGGCCCGGGTCGAACAGCGACAGCTCGCCGATCAGTTCACCGGGGCCGAGGACGGCCAGCATGTTCTCGCGCCCGTCCGGGGACGTGCGGTGGAGCTTGACCTTGCCCTCGGTGACCACGTAGAGCCGGTCACCCGGGTCGCCTTCGTGGAACAGGGCGTCACCGCGCGCGAGGGTCACCTCACTCATGGAGGCGCGGAGCTCCGCGGCCTGCTCGTCATCGAGCGCCGCGAAGAGCGGGGCGCGCCGCAGAACGTCGTCCACGAGTTCTCTCCTTGTCGACCTGCTCAGGGGATCTTGCTCCCCGGTTAACGGGGACCGTGTTCCCCATCTTGCCGGACGGTCCAAACAGTGTGATCTGTCACAAGGATGCCGCACGGGTGTCCCGGCCAGTGTGGCAGGGGGCCAATTGGGCGCCGATCTCCGGGGTCCGGGGCGGATGTCAGTGCCGGGCTCTAGGCTGGCCGGGTGTCCAAATCGCCGGTGAGAGCACAGGCCAAGGGGGCTGAGCGGGTGGCCCCGGAGGGTGATTCCGCTGTGGGCGAACAGGGCGCGGGCGGGGGTCGGAATGCGGAGAAAGCGGCAGAGGTGATGTCGGTGGAGAAAGCCGCCAAGAAGGTGACCGGAACGGCCGAGGCGGGTGGGACGGACGTGAAGGGCACCCCGGAGGAGCGGGCCGCGCGGCCGGGCGCGCCGGTGAAGAAGGCCACGCCGGTGAAGAGGGCTGCCTCCGCGGCGGCGAAGAAGCCGGCTGTGTCGAAGGAAGCCGCGGCGAAGGAAGCGGCGAAGGGGCCGGCCGCGACGGAGAAGGCCGCGAAGGAGTCGGCCGCGACGGAGAAGGCCGTGGCGAAGGAAGCTGCGACGAAGAAGACCGCGCCCAAGAGGGCCGCCCCTGCGAAGTCGGCCGCGAGCAAGAAGGCCGCCCCTGCGAAGTCGGCTGCCACCAAGCCCGCCTCCAAGACCGTCGTTTCCAGAACCGCCGCCTCCAAGGCTGCCCCTTCCAAAACCGCCGCCTCCAAGGCTGCCGTTGCCAAGGCCGTCGGCCCGAAAGCCGCTTCCCAGGGCGCTGCCTCGAAGCCCGCTTCCCAGGGCGCTGCCTCGAAGCCCGCTTCCCAGGCCGCCGCCGCTCCGAAGCCGGCCCGCAACGAGTCGCCCACCGCGCTCGTCCGGCGTGCCCGCCGAATCGACCGCGAGCTCGCCGAGGTCTATCCGTACGCCCATCCCGAGCTGGACTTCGAGAACTCCTTCCAACTGCTCGTGGCCACGGTCCTGTCCGCCCAGACCACCGACCTGAGGGTCAACCAGACGACCCCCGCCCTCTTCGCCAAGTACCCCACTCCCGAGGACCTGGCCGCCGCCAACCCCGAGGAGGTCGAGGAGATTCTGCGCCCGACCGGCTTCTTCCGGGCGAAGACCAGGTCTGTCATAGGTCTGTCCAAGGCTCTGTCGGAGGAGTTCGGCGGCGAGGTGCCCGGCCGCCTCGAAGACCTCGTCAAACTGCCCGGTGTGGGCCGCAAGACGGCCTTCGTGGTGCTCGGCAACGCCTTCGGGCGCCCCGGCATCACCGTGGACACGCACTTCCAGCGGCTCGTGCACCGCTGGCAGTGGACGGCGGAGAAGGACCCGGACAAGATCGAGACCGCCGTCGGCGCGCTCTTCCCCAAGAGCGACTGGACGATGCTCTCGCACCACGTGATCTTCCACGGCCGCCGTATCTGCCACGCCCGCAAGCCCGCCTGCGGCGCCTGCCCGCTCGCCCCGCTCTGCCCGGCGTACGGGGAGGGCGAGACGGATCCGGAGAAGGCGCGAAAGCTCCTCAAGTACGAGAAGGGCGGCTTCCCCGGCCAGCGGCTGAACCCGCCGCAGGCGTACCTCGACGCGGGCGGCATCCCGGCTCCGCCGCTGGCGGCCGGATGAGGCCCGGTGCGATGCCCGGTGCGATGCCCGGTGCGATGCCCGGGAGCCGTCCGGCATCGACGGAACCGATCGACGGAACCAACATGGCAGCCGCAGGCGTTGGAAGCAGCAGAACGGGGGTGGCGGTGACGCGCGCGAGCAACACACAGGGCGGCGAGGCGACAATCAGCAAGGACGGCCTGCCCGGCTGGCTCGATCCGGTGGTGCACGCCGTCGAGACGGTCGAGCCGCTGCAGCTGAGCCGTTTCCTGCCGCCCGAGGACGGCGCCGGCCGCCAGTCGGCCGTACTGATCCTCTTCGGAGAGGGCGAGAGGAAGGCCGGAAGCGGCGGCGACGGCGGTGATGGCGGCGGCGGGCCAGAGCTGCTGCTCATGGAGCGGGCCAGTTCGCTGCGCTCCCACGCCGGTCAGCCCTCCTTCCCGGGCGGGGCCCTCGATCCCGAGGACGGCGATCCGCAGGGCGACGGCCCGTTGCGGGCCGCGCTGCGCGAGGCCGAGGAGGAGACGGGGCTCGATCCGTCCGGCGTCCAGCTCTTCGGCGTCCTGCCCAAGCTCTACATCCCGGTGAGCGGCTTCGTCGTCACGCCCGTGCTGGGCTGGTGGCGCGAGCCGACACCGGTCGGGGTCGTCGACCCGAACGAGACGGCCCGGGTCTTCACGGTCCCCGTGGCGGATCTCACGGATCCGGCCAACCGTGCGACCGCCGTGCACCCAAGTGGCCACAAGGGTCCGGCATTTATGGTCGAATCGGCCCTCGTGTGGGGCTTCACGGCCGGGATCATCGACCGCCTGATGCACTACTCGGGCTGGGAGCGCCCGTGGGACAGGAACAAGCAGGTCCCGCTGGACTGGCGCGCGTGACAGGGTGGCCCTTGTGAACGTGCTGGACATCTTGTTGCTGGTCGCCGCCGTGTGGTTCGCGATCGTGGGCTACCGACAGGGGTTCGTCGTCGGCATCCTGTCGGTGATCGGCTTCCTGGGCGGTGGGCTCGTCGCCGTCTATCTGCTGCCCGTCGTCTGGGACGGCGTGACCGACGAGGCCGAGGTGAGCACGACCGCCGCCGTCGCCGCGGTCGTCATCGTGATCGTCTGCGCCTCCGTCGGCCAGGCCCTGACCACTCACCTCGGCAACAAACTGCGCCGGTTCATCACCTGGTCGCCGGCCCGTGCCCTCGACGCGACCGGCGGGGCCCTCGTCAACGTGGTCGCGATGCTCCTGGTCGCCTGGCTGATCGGCGCCGCCCTCGCGCAGACCACGATGCCCACGGTGGGCAAGGAGGTCCGCGGCTCCAAGGTGCTGGCAGGGGTGCAGGAGGTGCTGCCCTCGGACGCGGACACCTGGTTCAAGGACTTCACCTCGGTCCTCGCGCAGAACGGCTTCCCCCAGGTCTTCAGCCCGTTCTCCGAGGAGCCCATCAAGGACGTCGATCCGCCCGACCCCGCGCTCGCCAACAGCGCGGTCGCCGTGAACGCCCAGCGGTCCATCGTCAAGGTCGTAGGCACCGCCCAGAGCTGCGGCAAGGTCCTGGAGGGCACCGGCTTCGTCTTCGGCCAGCGGCGCGTGATGACCAACGCGCACGTGGTCGGGGGCGTCGACGAGCCCACCGTCCAGATAGGCGGCGAGGGCAGGAAGTACGACGCGACGATCGTCCTCTACGACTGGGAGCGCGACATCGCCGTACTCGACGTACCCGATCTGCGCGCGCCCGTGCTGGAGTTCACGACCGCGGACGCGAGCAGCGGGAAGAGCGCGATCGTCGCCGGCTTCCCGGAGAACGGCTCGTACGACGTCCGTCCCGCGCGCGTGCGAGGTCGCATCACGGCCAGCGGCCCGGACATCTACCACCGCGGCACGGTCCGCCGCGATGTCTACTCCCTGTTCGCGACCGTCCGTCAGGGCAACTCGGGAGGCCCGCTGCTCACGCCCGACGGCAAGGTGTACGGCGTGATCTTCGCGAAGTCCCGCGACGACTCGGACACCGGTTACGCGCTCACGGCGGACGAGATCCAGGAGGACATCGCCCGGGGGCGCACCGCCAGCCAGCAGGTGGACAGCGACAGCTGCGCGCTCTGAGCGGCCCTCTCCGGGCGGATCCCCTACGGACGAGTCCCGTACGGACGACTCCCGTACGGCGAGTCCCGTACGGGGTTCAGGGACGGGGGTGGCGCAGGCGCATCGAGACCCAGCGGGCTCGACGGCGCAGGATGCGCGGGATTCCCACCTTCAGATCGGTCCCCGCGAGGTGCGGGGAACCTCCTTGGTGGGAGCTCAGACCGTGGCCCGAGCGGCGATTGCGTGCTGCGTCACTGTAGTCGTGCGTCCAGCCCATACCCCGACGTCTGCCCCTGCCCCAAGGTCGATAACCGCCCCATGGGCCCCCAATTGGCGTATGCGCCGGGCAATTGGCTGTTCGTAGTACAGCTGTTCCCGTCCTGGCCCGTTCTCGGGTGCTGGGCGCGCCGGCACGCCGTCACCGGTCCCGTCGCCTCACCGGTCCGGTTCGGGATCCTTGAGCCAGTTGATCAGCTCGGAGGAGAAAGCCGCGGGGTCCTCCTCGTGCGGGAAGTGTCCCAGCCCGTCGAACAGGCGCCAGCGGTACGGCGCTTCGACGTACTCCCCGGAGCCGGCCGCGCTGCGTGTGCGCAGTACCGGATCGAGTGAGCCGTGCAGATGGAGCGTCGGCACCCGCACCGGCCGCTTCATGCGCCGGTTGAACTGGATGCCGTCCGGACGGGCCATCGAGCGGACCATCCAGCGGTACGGCTCGATCGCGCAGTGCGCGGTGGACGGGATGCACATGGCCCTGCGGTACGTCTCCACCGCCTCGTCGTCGGGCAGCCGCGGCCCCGACCAGTCCCGGATCAGCCGCCCTACGAGCGCCCCGTCGTCCGCGATGAGCTGCCGCTCGGGGAACCAGGGCCGCTGGAACCCCCAGATGTAGGACCCGGCGGCCGTCTGCTTGACGTCGGAGAGCATCGCCGAGCGCCAGCGCCGGGGGTGGGGCATCGAGGCGACCACGAGCCGCCGTACCAGCTTGGGGCGCATCACCGCGGCCGTCCACGCCAGGTATCCGCCCAGGTCGTGGCCGACCAGCGCGGCATCGGGCTCGCCCAGGGACCGGACGACGCCCGTGATGTCGAGGGCGAGGTTGGCGGGGTCGTAACCCCGGGGAGTACGGTCGCTGCCGCCCACGCCCCGCAGGTCCATGGCGACGGCCCGGAATCCCGCGTCCGCGAGGGCGGTCAGCTGGTGCCGCCACGTCCACCAGAACTGCGGGAACCCGTGTACGAGCATGACCAGTGGCCCGTCGCCCACTTCGGCGATGTGGAACCGGGCGCCGTTCGCGGCGACATCCCGGTGGATCACCTCGCGCCCGCCGGGAAGGCCGAGCCGTACGGCCGAGGCGGGGTGCGACGATGAGGGCTGGGTGGATGCGGGGTGCGCCGAGGGTGTGGCGGGGTCCGTCATGAGGACGAGCGTGCCACAACCTCGACCGCGTCACTTACCGGGGCGGGCCGGGGGTGCGGCTTGGCATTCTGGAGAACGCCCGCCGTCTCCTTCATGGACGCGGCCACCTTCTGCGGGCCCTTGCTCCGCTTGGCCTTCTTCGCGAAGACGACGCCGACCAGCACCAGGAGCACGGCGAGGAGGACGTTCGCGGCGAACGACAGCAGGAAGCAGACCGCGAGGTTCCAGTCGCTCCAGGTCCGAATGGCGTACGCCAGTGCGAAGTTGAGCATCGGCAGGGAGAACAGCAGTACGGCGGCGGCCACCGTGAACGCGCCGCCGCTCGTCGCGCCGCGCTTCACGTCCTGCTTGAGCTGTGCTTTCGCCAGCGCGATCTCGTCGTGCACCAGCGCGGACATCTCGGTCGTCGCCGAGGCGAACAACTGGCCGATGCTGCGTTCGGCGCCGACCGGGCTGCCGTCGGGTGCGCTCATCGAGATCTCCCTGTTGTCTTGGTCGTCTTGCTCGGATGTCTGAACGTACGTGCTCGGTGTCCGTACCTGACCACGTGTCTGACGTCTACGTGTCAGATCATGCCGGACCGTCACCCTCGTCGCCCGCCCCGCCCACCACTTCGGCAAGCCGGTCCCGCTCGGCGGCCTCCAACTCGGCGGCCTTGAGCCCGGCGATGCGCCGGTGTTCTGCCGCCTTCCCCTCGTAGATGTCGGCCATGCGCAGGTGGTACGCCGGATCGTGCTCCTCGTAGACGTCGGGGATGCCGTCGAGGTCGTCGTCCCGCTCCTCCGCCTCCCACAGCCTGCGGTACCTGGCGTTCCGTACCTTCAGCAGCACGGTCGCGGTCAGCGCGGCGATGAGGGAGCCGGCCAGTACCGCGGCCTTGACCCCGTCGGTGAGCGCGGGGTCGCCATCGAACGCGAGTTCACCGATCAGCAGCGAGACGGTGAACCCGATCCCGGCGAGCGAGGCGACGGCGAAGACGTCGGCCCAGGCGAGATCGTCGCTGAGGGAGGCGCGGGTGAAACGTGCAGTCAGCCAGGTCCCACCGAAGATCCCGAGGGTCTTCCCGACGACGAGCCCGAGCACGACCCCGAGCGTCTCGGGCTCCGTGAAGACATCCCCCAGCACCCCGCCGGACACCGAGACACCCGCGCTGAACAGGGCGAACAACGGCACGGCGAGCCCGGCCGACAGGGGCCGCACCAGATGCTCGACGTACTCGCCGGGCGAACGCTTCTCCCCCTCCTCGGTCCGGGTCGTGCACCGCAGCATCAGGCCCATCGAGACACCGGCGATGGTGGCGTGGATGCCGCTGTTGTACATCAGCCCCCAGATGACGAGCGCGAGCGGAACGTACACGTACCACCCGCGTACGCCCTTGCGCAGCAGCAGCCAGAAGACGGCGAGTCCGACGACCGCGCCGCCGAGCGCGGCGAAGTTCAGGCCGTCGGTGAAGAAGACAGCGATGATCAGGATGGCGAAGAGGTCGTCGACGACGGCGAGTGTGAGCAGGAACGCGCGCAGGGCGTTCGGCAGGGACGTGCCGATGACGGCGAGCACGGCGAGCGCGAAGGCGATGTCGGTGGCCGTGGGCACGGCCCAGCCGGCGAGCGAACCGCCGCCGGTGACGTTGGTGAGCGTGTAGACGAGCGCCGGTACGGCCATTCCGCACAGGGCGGCGACGACGGGCAGCGCGGCTGCCCTGGGGTCGCGCAGATCACCGGCGACGAGTTCGCGCTTGAGTTCGATGCCGGCGACGAAGAAGAAGACGGCCAGCAGCCCGTCGGCGGCCCAGTGTTGGAGGGAGAGGTCGAGCCCGAGGGCGGCGGGCCCGACGTGGAAGTCGAGGACCGCCTCGTAGCTGTCCCTGATCGGAGTGTTCGCCCAGATCAGCGCGGCGATCGCGGCGACGAGCAGCAGCACCCCGCCGACGGTCTCGGTCCGCAGGGCGTCCGCGACGTACGTCCGCTCGGGCAGAGACAGCCGGCCGAGGAGCTTGCGGCTGGCGGTGCGGGGGGTGGCCACGGGGATTCCTCCGGTCGGTGGGCAGCACAAAACGCCTGCCGACCAGACTTCCCGGCGCACCTTGTCGATCCTCGCGGATCCTGTCGCGTTGTTGACGCGATCCCCAGCCTACTCAAGGTGCGCGGGTTGTGTCGTCCGGAGGAACCCTCCAGTCCCTCTAGTCGATGTCCTGCCGTCTCTTGTCGGTCTCCGGTCCTCTTCTAGTCCTCGCTGCCCGCCGCGGGCAGCTTCGTCTGGATGAGGTCCATGACGGTGGAGTCGGTAAGGGTGGTCACGTCCCCCAGCTCCCGGTTCTCGGCGACGTCACGCAGCAGGCGGCGCATGATCTTTCCGGAGCGCGTCTTGGGGAGCTCCGCGACCGGCAGGATGCGCTTGGGCTTGGCGATCGGGCCGAGGACGTCACCGACGTGGTTGCGCAGTTCGGCGACGAGCGTGTCGGTCTCGGAGGCGGTGCCGCGCAGGATGACGAAGGCGACGATGGCCTGCCCGGTGGTCTCGTCGGCGGCACCCACGACGGCGGCCTCGGCGACCGACGGGTGGGACACCAGCGCCGACTCGACCTCCGTCGTCGAGATGTTGTGCCCGGAGACGAGCATGACGTCGTCCACGCGGCCGAGCAGCCAGATGTCGCCGTCGTCGTCCTTCTTGGCGCCGTCACCCGCGAAGTACTTGCCCTCGAACCGGGACCAGTAGGTGTCGAGGAACCGCTGGTCGTCGCCCCAGATGGTGCGCAGCATGGACGGCCACGGCTCGGTCAGCACCAGGTAGCCGCCGCCCCCGTCGGGCACTTCGCGTGCCTCGTCGTCGACGACGGTCGCCGAGATCCCGGGCAGCGCCCGCTGCGCGGACCCCGGCTTGGTCTCGGTCACCCCGGGCAGAGGGGAGATCATCATGGCGCCGGTCTCGGTCTGCCACCAGGTGTCGACGATGGGCGTCACGTCGCCGCCGATGTGCTTGCGGTACCAGATCCACGCCTCGGGGTTGATCGGCTCGCCCACCGACCCCAGCACCCGGAGGGAGGAGAGGTCGAACTTGGCGGGGATGTCGTCGCCCCACTTCATGAACGTACGGATCGCGGTCGGCGCCGTGTAGAGGATCGTCACCCCGTACTTCTGGACGATCTCCCAGAAGCGTCCCTGGTGGGGGGTGTCCGGCGTCCCCTCGTACATCACCTGGGTCGCGCCGTTGGCCAGCGGCCCGTACACGATGTACGAGTGCCCGGTGACCCAGCCGACGTCGGCCGTGCACCAGTAGACGTCGGTCTCCGGCTTGAGGTCGAAGACGGCGTGGTGGGTGTAGGCGGCCTGGGTGAGGTAGCCGCCGGAGGTGTGCAGGATGCCCTTGGGCTTACCCGTCGTCCCCGAGGTGTAGAGGATGAACAGCGGCTGCTCGGCCTCGAACGCCTCGGGTGTGTGCTCGGCGCTCTGCCGCTCGACGACCTCGTGCCACCACACGTCCCGGCCCTCGTGCCACTCGACGTCCTGCCCGGTACGGCGGACGACGAGCACGTGCTCCACGTTGTCGACGCGCTCGACGGCCGCGTCGACGGCGGGCTTGAGCGCGGACGGCTTGCCGCGCCGGTAGCCGCCGTCCGTGGTGATGACGATCTTGGCGTCGGCGTCCTGGATGCGGGTGGCGAGCGCGTCCGCGGAGAACCCGCCGAAGACGACACTGTGCGCGGCACCGATACGGGCGCAGGCGAGCATCGCGATCGCCGTCTCCGGGATCATCGGCATGTAGACGGCGACCCGGTCGCCCTTCTCGACTCCCAGCTCCAGCAGGGCGTTGGCGGCCTTGGAGACCTCGTCCTTGAGCTCGGCGTAGGTGATCGCCCGGCTGTCGCCGGGCTCCCCCTCGAAGTGGATGGCTACCCGGTCGCCGTTCCCGGCCTCGACGTGCCGGTCGACGCAGTTGTACGCGACGTTGAGGCTGCCGTCCTTGAACCACTTGGCGAACGGCGGGTTCGACCAGTCCAGCGTCTCGGTCGGCTCGGTGGCCCAGGTCAGTCGGCGGGCCTGCGCGGCCCAGAAGCCGAGCCGGTCAGCCTTGGCCTGTTCGTACGCCTCCGCCGTGACGTTGGCAGCTGCGGCCAGATCGGCGGGTGGCGCGAACCTGCGCTCTTCCTTGAGCAGGTTGGCCAGGCTTTCGTTGCTCACGACATCTCCCTTTCCCAGGGTGTCCGTTGTGTCCCAGGCCACAGCTCATCAGACCGGGGGCCAGCTGACAAGGGCCGACGGAAAATTGGTTTAGACCTTTAGATCCGGAGATCTCCAGGCCGGTCCGTCCCGTCGGCGCGCCTCTTCGTGAGGGGGACAACCAAGGTCACGTACACGACGGTCGCCCGGTTCACCCGTCCACCCTGTTCGGGCTCCCTTGAACTCCTTCGGCCTTGCTCAGGCGGACAGCCCGGCCGCCCGCACATGATCGAAGACTTCGTCCCCGCCCACCGTCCCGGTCAGCAGATACGCCTGCGCCTCACCCACATGGAAATACATCCCGTGCAGATCGAGCGCACCCTCCCGCAGCGCCCGCGCCACCGACTCGTGCGTCCTCAGGTGCTCCAACTGCTGGACCACATTGGTCAGGCCGAGCTGTTCGACCGCGTCGGCGGGCGCCCGTCCGGCGAGCCGGGCCCAGGGCCGGTCCGTCGCGGCCATCCGCTCCAGGCTCGGCAGCCCGTGCCGCAGCCACCGCCTGAGCGGCGTCCGCGCCCCGTCGGGCTCCATGTCCAGCAGCGCCTGCATGGCTCCGCACCCGGAGTGCCCGCACACCGTGATGGACCGCACCTTCAGCACGTCCACCGCGTACTCGATCGCCGCGGCCACCGAGTCGTCCCCGCTCTCCTTGCCGGGCAGCGGCACCAGGTTGCCGACGTTCCGTACGACGAACAGGTCGCCGGGACCACTGGAGGTGATCATCGACGTGACGAGGCGCGAGTCGGCGCACGTCAGGAACAGCTGCGAGGGCTGCTGCCCCTCACGCGCCAGCCTGGCCAGCTCACCACGCACCAGCGGCGCGGTGTTCCGCTGGAACGCGCTGATACCGCGCGCCAGTTGATGCCCGCTCGGCTCGACGGCGCCGGACGATCCCGCGGAGTCCGCCGGGCCGGGCGAGCCCGGGGTACCGATGGGACCGCCCGCTCCGCCCGCTCCGCCTGATCCGTCCGCCGTCTCCCCGCGCCCCGGTCCGGACTCCGGGCCATCGCACTGGTGGTTGCGCCAGGGTGTCCAGGGCCGGCAGCGGCACTCGGAGGCGTTGGCGGGCTCGGCGATCCGTGTCCCCGACCGGCCGGTCACCTCGACGGTGCCGCCCTGTGCGGTGTGCGTGTTCTGCCAGTGCTGCAGTGTTTCGTACGCCGCATGGTCCATGAACGACCCGTCCAACTCCACGACGACGGCGGCCCCTCGGGGTACGAGGTGCAGGGTCCGGCTGAGCCGGGGCACCGCGAGGAACGTCAACTGTCCTCGGATGTGTACGTAATGGACTCCCCCTCCTCTTTCGTCGTCTCTCTCTTCGTGGGTGATCCGGGTGCGGGCGAGGCGGTTCAGGGCGACGGTCACGGCGACCGCGACGCCCAGCGTCACTCCTTCGAGGACGCCGAAGACGACGACGCCCACGGTCGTCACCGCGTAGACCAGGACCTCGCGGTGGCGGGTCACCGTGCGAATGTGGTGCAGGGACACCATCTGGATGCCGACGGCCATCACCAGGGCGGCGAGTGAGGCGAGCGGGATCAGCTCCAGGATCGGAACCATCAGCAGCGCGGCGACCACTACGAAAACGCCGTGCAGCATCGTGGAGTTCCGGCTCACGGCACCGGCTTGCACATTCGCCGAACTCCGCACGGCCACACCCGCGACCGGCAGTCCGCCGAGTACCCCGGACACGACGTTGGCGGCGCCCTGGCCGAGCAGCTCACGGTCCAGGTCGGAGCGGCCGACGCGGGCCGCGGTTTCCGGCCGGCCTGACTCTCCGGTCATCAGCTCCGGCCGGGAGGACACCAGTTTGTCCACGGCGACGGCGCCGAGCAGTGACTGGACGCTGCACACCAGCGTGGTGGCGAGCACGGCGGCGACGACGCCGAGCACGGGCCCTTCGGGCAGTCCGGCCAGCGCGTGGCTGCGCCAGGACGGCAGGTCGACCTTGGGCAGGCTCAGCCCGGCGAGCGCGGCGGTGAGTGTGGCGCCGCTGACCGCGACCAGCGCGGCCGGAACCTTGCGCAGCACGCCCCCCAGCCGGCCGGGAAGCCGTGGCCAGAGCAGCAACAGGGTCAGGGTCAGCCCGCTCATCGACACGGCGACGGGGTGCAGGTCGGCCAACTGGGCGGGCAGGGCGCGGAGGTTGTTGAGGACGGAACTCTCCGGCGTACCCCCGAGGACGATGTGCAGCTGGGCGACGGCGATGGTCACGCCGATCCCGGCGAGCATGCCGTGGACGACTGCGGGGCTGACGGCGAGCGCCGTGCGGGCCACGCGCAGGCAGCCGAGGCCGAGTTGGGCGAACCCGGCGAGGACGGTGATGGCACAGGTCGTACGCCATCCGTACCGCTGAATGAGTTCGGCGGTGACGACGGTGAGCCCGGCGGCGGGGCCGCTCACCTGGAGCGGGGAGCCGCCGAGCCGTCCGGCGACGAGTCCGCCCACGGCGGCGGCGACCAGGCCGGCCTGGAGCGGGGCGCCGGTGGCGAGGGCGATGCCCAGGGAGAGGGGCAGGGCGATCAGGAAGACCGCGATGGAGGCCGACACGTCGGCGCCCGCGATGCGGAAGCGGCGGGGCGGGGTCGGTGGTGGTGGGGGGTCGTGGGGCTGGTGCATGCGCTTCGTCCGAGTCGGTTCGGGGGCGCGAGTGGGGACGCAGGCAGACATGTTTCCCGTCTCCTCCGGGGCGGCGCGGTCGCGGAACAGGTGGTCCCCCGTCGATGGCGGGGGGTCGGGTCGCGGCCGTGGGTCACGGCGTGCAGTGGCGGGACCTTCAACGCTCGGTAATTGGATCGTAATGCACAGTAAAGGGCGTCTATGTAATTTCGGGGCAAATGGGTTAATAAATCACTCCGGAGGGTGAACTGAACTTTTGATCGGCTTGTCGTACTAATTCATTCCTGGTCCTCGTGCCACCTTGACGGCGCCGCGCCCGAAAGCGCTGGCCCGAACGAAGGAAGAGGTGGGCGGACATGGCCGTCACCAAGAGGATCGCCGCGGGCGTCGTGGCCGTCGCGGCCTGTGCCGCGTCACTCGCCGGCTGCGGGGCGGGAACCACCGGCTCCTCCGGTGCGAAGGAAGGCACGCACGGAGCGAGGAAGGCGGCGCCGGCCCCGGCACCCAAGAGCGCGGTCCGGCTGATCGGCGACGGTTCCACCGCGTACACCGGAGCCCAGCCCTACCAGCCCAGGCCCGAGCGCCTCGAGCCCGGCCAGAAGCCGCCCCAGTTCGTCGTCTTCTCCTGGGACGGCGCGGGCGAGGACGGCCAGCGGTTGTTCTCCCACTTCCGCAAGGTGGCCAAGGCCAACAAGGCGACGATGACGTACTTCCTGAGCGGTGTGTACCTGCTCCCGGAGGCCAAGCGCGACCTCTACCGGCCGCCCCAGCACTCACCGGGCCGCTCCGACATCGGCTTCAACGACGAGCAGGGCATCGCCGACACCGTGCAGCAGCTGCGGCTCGCCTGGCTGGAGGGCAGCGAGATCGGTACCCACTTCAACGGTCACTTCTGTGGCAGCGGAGGTGGCGTCGGCGAGTGGTCGGTGGAGGACTGGAAGGATGAGATCGCCCAGGCGAAACGTTTTGTGAAGTCCTGGAAGACCACCACGGGCATGAAGAAGGCGTCCCCGCTGCCCTTCGACTACGAGAAGGAACTCGTCGGCGCCCGCACACCCTGCCTGGAAGGGCAGAAGAACTTCATGAGCGCGGCCCGCGAACTGGGCTTCCGCTACGACACGAGCGGCGTCAACGACCAGCTCTGGCCCGCGAAGAAGCAGGGCCTGTGGGACCTCTCCCTGCAACTCGTCCCGGTCCCCGGCCGCAGCTTCGAGACGCTGACCATGGACTACAACTTCTACATGAACCAGTCCGGTGCGCGTACGGGCGACGAGGGCCGGCACGAGCACTGGGGCGACCAGTTCCGCGACGGTCTGCTCAAGGGCTTCGAACGCGCCCACGACGGCAACCGGGCGCCGCTGGTCATCGGCAACCACTTCGAGTCCTGGAACGGCGGCGTCTACATGCGTGCCGTCGAGGAGGTCATCGAACGCGTCTGCACGAAGGCCGACGTCCGGTGCGTCTCCTTCCGGCAGCTCGCCGACTGGCTGGACGCCCAGGATCCGCAGACGCTGGCGAAGTTGCGGACCCTGGGAGTCGGCGAGGCCCCGAAGGAGGGCTGGAAGACCTTCCTGGCGGGGCGGCCGGTCCCGGCACCCAAGGGAGTGCCCGGGGCCCCGGCGGCCAAGCGGTAACGCTCCGCTGGGTGCGGGTCGTGCGGGTCGTGCGGGTCGTGCGGGTCGTTCGGGCGGTTCGTCGGGTGCGGGTCGGTGGGGGCTGGTCGCGCCCACGCGGCGGAGCCGCAGATCAGATCCAGCCCCGCGCCCGTTCGGGGCGCCCCTATCGGGGCGCCGTAGTTGCCGCCAGCTGCTCGCCCAGGACGAAGCCGGGGTCGACCTGGGCCGCCAGGTCGACCCCGGTGCGGGCGTTGGCCCAGGAGTGGGCGTTCTTCAGGTGGAAGTGGACCATCTGGTGCGTGTAGCGCTCCCGGTCGCGCAGCTCGTACGTGGCGTCGACGGCCTTGTGCAACCGGCGCAGGGAACGGCGGTTGGCGTCCTCCAGGAGCTCGAACCGGGAGGACCGGCCCTTCTCCAGGGCGCGCACCCAGTCCGAGTGCCCGACCGTTTCCAGGAGGTCGTCCCCGACTTCGGCGCGGAGGAAGTCGAGGTCGTCCTGGCCCTGCACCTTGTTGCCGACGACCTTCAGGACGACCCCGAAGTCCTGGGCGTACTCCTTGTACTGGCGATAGACGGAGACTCCCTTCCGGGTCGGTTCGGCGACGAGGAACGTGATGTCGAAGCGGGTGAACAGACCGGACGCGAAGGAGTCGGAGCCCGCGGTCATGTCGACGACGACATACTCGCTCGGGCCGTCGACGAGATGGTTCAGGCACAGCTCCACCGCGCCCGTCTTGGAGTGGTAGCAGGCCACTCCGAGATCGGCTTCGGTGAACGGGCCGGTGACCATCAAACGGACGGCGCCGCCGTCGAGTTCCACCGGCCGCGCGCAGGCGTCGTACACCGGATTGGTCTCCTGGATCCGCAGCAGGCGCGAGCCCGCGCCGGGCGGCGTCGTTTTGATCATCGCGTCGGCGCAGGCGATGCGCGGGTTCGTGCCGCGGAGGTACTCCTTGATGAGCTCCATCCGCTCGCCCATCGCGGGCATCGCGGCGGCCTCGGCGTCGTGGAGGCCGAGCGCGGCGCCCAGATGCTGGTTGATGTCGGCGTCGATGGCGAGGACCGGCGCCCCGGACGCGGCGAGGTGGCGAACGAACAGGGAGGACAGCGTGGTCTTGCCGCTGCCGCCCTTCCCGACGAAAGCAATTTTCATGTTCACTAACGGTAGTGGGGAGACTGCCCAAAGTGTCCAGGGGCGTGAGGAAGTCCACTCCTTCGTGGGTGGGCTCCCCGGAGTGCGTAGGGTCGTACTCATGAGTACGACAGACGCGACCGCCGACCCGCTCGCGGCCCTGGGATCACTGCCCGGGGTGGCCGACTCCGTGGAGTCCGTACGCAAGGCCGTGGACCGGGTCTACGGGCATCGCATCATGCGGCGGCGCAGCAACGCGATCACCGGCGAGGCGGGGTTGCGCGGTGCGCGCGGCTCCGCGGCCCTCTCCGGTGCCGACTGGGCTCTCGAAGAAGTGCGCCGGCGCACCGACTTCAGCGGTGACGACGAGGCCAGGGTTGTCGGCGCGGCTCTCCGGCTGACCGCGGAGGCGGGCCAACTCCTGTCCATCTGGCGCCAGTCGCCGCTGCGCGTGCTGGCCCGGCTGCATCTGGTCGCCGCCGCGGGCACGGGTGACGAGGTGGGGCGCCCACGGCAGGACGGTGAGCCGGTCGACGAGCCGCTGGTCGAACTGCCGCTGCCGAACGCGGCCGAGGTGGCCGGACGGCTGGAGGGACTAGCGGAGCTGATCATCGCGGGAGGCTCGGCCCCCGCCCTGGTCACGGCCGCGGTCGTGCACGGCGAACTCCTCGCGCTGCGGCCCTTCGGGTCCCACAACGGCCTCGTCGCGCGTGCGGCCGAGCGGATCGTCCTGGTCGGCAGCGGCCTCGACCCCAAGTCCGTGTGCCCGGCCGAGGTCGGCCACGCGGAACCCGGCCGCGCGGCCTATCTGGCGGCGCTCGACGGCTATGTCTCCGGCACTCCGGAGGGCATGGCGGCGTGGATCGCCCACTGCGGCCGGGCGGTCACGCTCGGGGCACGGGAGTCGACGGCCGTGTGCGAGGCGCTGCAACGCGGGGCGGCATAGGAGAAAACGGCACGGGGAAACGAAAAGGCCCTCCGTGGAGGGCCTTCAACGGGTTGCGGCGGTACGAGGATTCGTACCGCCGCCAGCATGTCCACCCGGGTTACCAAGCGTCCTCGTATTTTTGCCCATCAGGTCGGGAACTCGGCCCGTAACCTGGTGCGGCTGGCCCGTAATCGACGGGTCGACGTCGCGTGGGTGCCCAGTGTTCATGCTCGGTCCGTGGGGCCAAATGCGTTATTAAGGTGATCCTTTCGGATGTCCTTGGTCTCGCGGGCCGTTGAGTCCTTTCTACTCCTGGACCGGGGCAAGCGGAAGCCCTGACTGCACTTCTTTACTTTTGTCCTCAAACGGGAGTGAATCGGGCGCTGGTGTGCCGGATGTCCCTGGGCGGGGCGGGAGGGGCGGCTCAGACGACGGTCGGTCGGCGCTTGCTCGCGTACCAGACGAGACCCGCCGTCGCCGCCGCCGCGCCTATCGCGGCGGCGGCGACCAGGGCCGGACGCGGTGGTACGGAGAGCGCGGGCAGACGCTGCTTCAGCCTGACCGGGCGGTGGAAGTCCAGGATCGTCCACCCACGGGCGATCGCCTCCCGGCGCAGAGCGCGGTCCGGGTTCACGGCGTGCGGATGGCCGACGGACGCCAGCATGGGGACGTCGGTGATGCTGTCGCTGTACGCGTAGCAGCGTGCCAGGTCGTACCCCTCGGACTCGGCCAGCTCCTTGATCGCCTCGGCCTTGGTGGGCCCGTACGCGTAGTACTCCACCTCGCCCGTGAAGCAGCCGTTGTCGCCGACGACCATCCGCGTGGCAACCACCCGGTCCGCACCGAGCAGTTCGCCGATCGGCTCGACGACCTCCGCACCCGACGTGGACACGATCACCACATCACGGCCGGCGGTGTGGTGCTCCTCGATGAGGGTGGCCGCCTCGTCGTAGATGATCGGGTCGATCAGGTCGTGCAGCGTCTCGGCGACGATCTCCTTGACCAGCTGGACGTTCCAGCCGCGGCACAGCGCGGACAGATACTCGCGCATACGCTCCATCTGGTCGTGATCGGCACCGCCCGCCAGGAAGACGAACTGGGCATACGCGGTACGCAGGACGGCCCTGCGGTTGATCAGCCCGCCTTGGTAGAACGACTTGCTGAACGTGAGCGTGCTCGACTTCGCAATGACCGTCTTGTCCAGGTCGAAGAAGGCGGCTGTGCGGGGCAAGGAGTGGTTTTCCACGAGGCTGAGCATAGGGCCCTCCATTCGGCGTAAGGTGTGGCGGGTGGGTTTGCCTGAGATGGGTCTCGGGTACACCATGGAAGTCACGGATCGTTCGCGACCGTGCTAACCCGGTCCGGCTCCTCCCCCCCGAGTCGAACCGTGGGGACGACCCCCGCTCTCCCCCCCCGGCGGGGGTCGTCGCATGTCCGGGCGGGTTTTCTTTTTCCCCCAGCGCACTCTCCGCGGCTGTGACGCCGTCCGAGGCGGCTCCGGCCGCCTCTTTCGCATGCTCACATGCTGTCACTGTGGGTAACTGAAGTGCTGCTCTGTGGAAAGTCGTACAGGGGTCACCTGTTTGGGTGAGAGGGATATCCACAACCGCCAGGTTGTCCACAGATTTAGATCAAGATCCACACGATTTCCGGGTTCGCTGCACCGTGATTCCAGCGCGTTCCGCCGACGGCCAGTTCATGGCCGGTTCCGTTTGGCGGACGCGTTTGGCCGGTTTCTGTCGGCCGTTCATATAGCGAAGGGGGCCGGAAATCATGGCGGGAGCCATCACACACGACAACGATCAGCCCGCGGCCGGGGGACGGCAGAGCGGACCGCTGATCGTCACCGAGGACGCGGACCTGCTGGACGACCTGTTGCGCCTGTGCGCGGCGGCCGGTGCCACACCCGAAGTGCACCACGGGGTGCCCGAGCGAGGCGGCGGCTGGGAGGCCGCACCGCTCGTCCTGGTCGGCGACGACGCCGTACGGCGGGTGTGCGGGGCCGCGCGCCGACGGGGAGTGGTGCTGGTCGGGCGGGACCAGGACGACTCCGGGGTCTGGCGGCGAGCCGTCGAGATCGGCGCCGACCACGTCCTGATGCTGCCCGACGGCGAGCAGTGGCTCGTCGACCGGATCGCCGACGTCGCCGAGGGTGTCGGCAGGCCGGCGCTCACCGTCGGCGTCATCGGCGGCCGGGGCGGGGCCGGAGCGTCCACGCTGGCCTGCGCGCTCGCCGTCACCTCCGCGCGCGAGGGACTGCGCACCCTGCTCGTGGACGCGGATCCGCTGGGCGGCGGACTCGACGTACTCCTCGGTGGCGAAACGGCCGACGGACTTCGCTGGCCTGCCTTCGCCGCCTCACGCGGCCGGGTCGGCGGTGGCGCTCTGGAGGAGTCGCTGCCGAACCTGCACTCCCTGAGGGTGCTGAGCTGGGACCGCGGAGACTGCGTGGCCGTCCCGCCCCAGGCCGTACGGGCGGTGCTCGCCGCGGCCAGACGGAGCGGTGGCGCGGTCGTCGTCGATCTCCCGCGCCGCATCGACGACGGTGTCGCGGAGGTCCTCGCCCAACTGGACGTCGGGATCCTGGTGGTCCCGGGCGAACTGCGCGCCGTCGCGGCGGCCGGCCGGGTGGCGTCCGCCGTCGGCATGGTCCTGCGCGACCTGCGTGTGGCCGTACGAGGGCCCTACACGCCGGGACTGGACGACCAGGAGGTGGCCCGGCTGCTCAACCTGCCCTTGGCCGGCGAGGTCCCCGTCGAATCGGCCCTGTCGCGCCCGCACGAGGGCAAGGCGCCGCCGGGAGCGGCGGCACGCGGACCGCTGGCCCGGTTCTGCACCGTGTTCTGGGAGCGGGCGCTGGCCGAGGCAGGCACCGTATGAACGGCGTGCGTTGGGACGAAGGGCCGGGGGCACCCGCCGGGCTGCTGGACGGCGTACGGCAGTGGCTGGCCGAGAGCGGGGCCGAGGCGACACCCGCGCGCGTGGCGCAGGCCCTGCGGGAGCAGGGGCGGGTGCTCGGAGACGCCGAAGTGCTGGGCGCCGCCGAGCGGTTGAGGTCGGAGCTGGTCGGCACCGGCCCGCTGGAGCCGCTGCTCGCCGACCCGTCGGTCACCGACGTACTGGTGGCGGCCCCGGACCGGGTGTGGGTGGACCGGGGCGGCGGACTGGAACTGACCGCCGTCTCCTTCCCGGACGCGGGCGCCGTACGACGGCTCGCGCAGCGTCTCGCCGCGGTGGCCGGACGGCGGCTCGACGACGCCCGTCCGTGGGTCGACGCCAGGCTGCCCGACGGGACCCGCCTGCACGCGGTGCTGCCTCCGGTGGCCGTCGGCTGCACCTGCCTGTCGCTGCGGGTGGTACGGCCGCGCGCGTTCACCCTGGACGAGCTGATGGCCGCGGGGATGATGCCGCCGGGTGGCGACCGGGTGCTGCGGGCGTTGCTCGACGCACGGCTGTCCTTCCTGATCAGCGGCGGCACGGGATGCGGCAAGACAACGCTGCTGAGCGCGTTGCTGGGGCTGGTCGGCCCAGGTGAACGGATCGTGCTCGCCGAGGACTCGGCGGAGCTGCGGCCCGACCATCCGCACGTCGTACGGCTG
The DNA here is from genome assembly GCF_014646095.1 of Streptomyces lacrimifluminis. Classification (GTDB taxonomy): domain Bacteria; phylum Actinomycetota; class Actinomycetes; order Streptomycetales; family Streptomycetaceae; genus Streptomyces; species Streptomyces lacrimifluminis. Next base: position 213,435 of record NZ_BMMU01000009.1, read on the forward strand.
GAGACCAGACCCGCCAACCAGGAGGGCGCGGGCCTGGTCACCCTCCAGGACCTGGTGCGGCAGGCGCTGCGGATGCGGCCGGACCGGCTGGTCGTCGGGGAGGTCCGGGGCTCCGAGGCGCTCGACCTGCTGGCTGCCCTCAACACGGGGCACGAAGGGGGCTGCGGGACGGTTCACGCGAACGCCGCGGCGGACGTGCCGGCCCGGCTGGAGGCGCTGGGTACGGCCGCGGGGCTCGACCGGGCCGCACTGCACAGCCAGTTGGCGGCGGCGCTGTCGGTGGTCCTGCATCTCGTCCGTGACCGGGCCGGGCGGCGCCGGATCGCCGAGGTGCATGTGCTGGAACGGGCCCCCTCGGGGCTGGTGGTGACGGTGCCGGCGCTGCGGTGGAGCGAGGAGGCGTTCGCGTACGAGCGGGGGTGGGAGCGGCTGCGGGGGCTGCTCCGCGCCGGCGGTGACAAGGGACAGGGGAGTGAAGGCACGTGACGGTAACGGGAGGGCTCGCGGTGGGCGCGGCCGGGATGTGCGTCGGGGCGGTCTGCTGGCTGCTGGGTGGGCGGTGTCCGGGGGTGCGGCGGGCGGAGTTGCTGCTCGCCGGGGGTGGGGACGTGGGGGCAGGGCCGCCTCCGGGGGAGCGCGTGGTCGGTGAACTGCGGCGGCTGCGCGGACGGTTGCGGACCGAGTGGTGGTCGGTGGCCGTCGGGCTGGTGGTGGCGCTGCTGGGCGCCTCCGTCGTGCCGGCGCTGGTGGGCGCGGCCGGGGTACCGCTGCTGCGCCGGGTCAGGCTGGCCGGTGGGGTACGGCGGGCCCGGGAGCGGCGGGGCGACGAGGTGATCGCGTTGTGCGGGGCGCTCGCCGGTGAGGTGCGCGCCGGGCGGCAGCCGGGGGAGGCGCTGCTGCGGGCGGCACGGGACTCCGGCGGCCTCGGTGAGGTGCAGGCGTCGGTGCTGGCGGCGGCACGGTTCGGCGGAGATGTCCCCGGGGCGCTCGCCGCGGCGGCCCGACAACCGGGCGCGGAGGGGCTGTTGGGCCTCGCGGCGTGCTGGCGGGTGGCCGTGGACCAAGGTGCCGGACTGGCGGCGGGGCTGGACCGCCTCGAAGGGGCCCTGCGTGCCGACCGGGACCAACGCGCGGATCTGCGCGCCCAGTTGGCGGGCGCCCGGTCGACGGCGGTGATGCTCGCCGGTCTGCCGGTGCTGGGCCTTGTCCTGGGCACGGCACTGGGCGCCGACCCGCTGCACGTGCTGCTGCACACCGGCGCCGGACTGGGCTGCCTGCTGGTCGGCGGTGCGCTGGAGGGCGCGGGCCTGTGGTGGGCGCTGCGGATCGTGCGGGGAGCGGAGGCGGCATGAGGGCCGGGGGAGTGGATGACGGGGGCCGTCTCGGTACGGCTGTCGAGCGTGGCCGGAGAAGGGAGTTGGCGTGAGCGCGGAGGTTTTCCACAGGCTGGGGGTGGTGCTGGGGACCGTGCTGGCCCTGGGGTGGCTGCTGCGGTGGATCGAGACGGTACGGCGTGAACGGAGGGTGCGGCGGAGGCTGGCCCGGCTGCTCGCGCTGGAGGCGGAGCGGGAATGCGGCCAGGCGGGACGGTGGTTCGGGGCGCGGGGTGCCGTACGGCGCTGGCTGCCCGTGGCGGGTGCGGTGAGTGCCGGCTGGGTGCTGGTCGGCGGCGTGGCCGGCGTCGTGGTGGGGCTGGTCGCGGGGGTCGGGCTGTGGCGCTGGCGACTGCGGCGGGGGGCCGGTGGTGCGGCGGCGGACGTCGACGCTGCCGAGGCGGCCCGGCAACTCCCGCTGGCCGCAGATCTGCTGGCCGCATGCATCGCGGCCGGCGCCGGTCCGGTGGTCGCCGCCCAGGCGGTGGGGGAGGCGTTGGCGGGACCGGTCGGGGAGGCGCTGGCGCGCGGCGCGGCAGAGGTGCGGCTCGGGGGTGAACCGGGGGAGGCCTGGCGGAGGTTGGCGTCGATACCGGGAGCCGGCCCCCTGGCGAGGCTGCTGGAGCGGGCCGACGAGTCGGGCGTACCGGCGTCCGGGCCTGTCGCGCGCCTCGCCGCGGACACGCGCGCCGACTGGGGGCGCACGGCGACGGAACGGGCCCGGCGGGCGGCCGTCATGGTCACCGTGCCCGTGGGGCTGTGCTTCCTCCCCGCGTTCATCGCGATCGGCGTACTGCCTGTGGTCATCGGGCTGGCGGACGGGTTGCTGGGCGGGGGTGGTGGATGACGTGAGCAGTGGGTGATCAGGAGCAGGTCATCGACGGAGTTCAACAGCAGTGAGTCACAACAGCGAGTCACAGCGACGAGTCATCGACGACGAGTCATCAACAAGACTGAAAATTACGGGAGTTGAAATGTTCACAGCGGTACGGGAACGGATGTGCGCCCTGGTGTGCAGGACGCGTGCGGTGCTGGTGGCGCGGCGGGATGCCGGGATGGTCACTTCGGAATAGTCAAATGTCTGGCTATGCACCCATCCCGACAGGGGTCAGTCTATCGCCCTGACGGCCCGTTGGGCAGCCCTGCGGAGCGGGCAAACGTGCAGCTCAGAGGGTGTGTGGTGCGTGTCTCGGGTGCCGATTCATGGGTGTTCCGAGGGGTGCTGCTGCGCCGACCAGCGACGTTCGCCGACGAGTGCCGCTCCGGGTTTGATGCGGCCATCAACCGGCAAGATCAACAGCGAAGAGCGCCCGATCCACGGCGCGGATTGGGCGCTCTGGTCGTCAGAGCCCAAAGCCTCAGTAGTCCACGATGAAGGTGAGCAGAACACCGCGCTCGTGGGGCATGGCGTGGTGCGAGATGATGCGTCCATGGCCGATGACCTGCGCCATCTCAGGCCACTCACCGATAAGTGAGTCGTAGTCGAGGTTCCAGGCGTTGATGTAGCCCGTCTTGTCGGGCTTGAAGTCGGTCCAGTTCCAGAACACGAGCCGCTGCGATGCCACGTCCCACCCCTTAAGCGCCTGGATGCCCGACCTCTGAATGGGCCGAGCATCCGGGATGCTACCGATCGGGGCTCAGGTTCACGCCCGGTCGAACTCGTACGCGCTGGCACCAGCGACGATCGCTGACGGGGGTTGCTCCCGGGCGAGCGCATACGACGAGTAGTGCGGAGCGGTCAGAGCGAGAACCTTGACGGGCAAGCAAGCTGTAGGACCTCGTTTATAGGTCAACAGACTCACGTACCCGTGCGAACCGTGCCAAGCTGAACCGTGCTAATTAGAGTGCGACGAGCGCTAGTTGTACGGGGGTGTACACGTGGCCGAGAACTTCAACGTGGGTGACCGGGTGGTTGCCACCGAGGCGCTGGGCCAGGGCGTGAACCGTGGCACTGCTGGGGTGGTAACCCATGTATCCGTCTTCCACGGCTTGTTGGGCGTCCGCTTCGCGAATCACGCCACCATCCCGAACGTGAAGCTGAGCCAAGTTGTGCATGCCTGAGCTCCTGCTCGGTGGAGCGTTCTGGCGCCCTGCCTTGATCAAGTACTCAACTGCCGGAGCTGGAAGCCTCTGAGGGGATGCCCATGCGGTACGACGGATATAACACGCCCAAACCCGTCAAGCTCCGGCAGTGGGTCATCGGGGTTGCAGCTCAAATCTTTGGTGCCTGCTGGGCAGTTGTCTTCTACACCGGTTCGAACAGCGATGGCTACCAGGCCGGAAACTGGGCTTTGGTGTTCTGCGTACCGGCTGCCGGAGTGCCGTTGCTGTATCTCGTGGGCTTGCTCCAAGCGCGCAGAGACTACAACCGTTTCAACAAGGCGTACGCAGCGTCTGGATACGGGGCGCCAACGGTCCCTAAATGTGAAGGTTGCCGGACTAATCCCTGCTCATGGAACACGCAGACGTCAGAGTGGATGGACACGTGTGCTGGGTGCCGAGGTCCTGAATACGACAACTCGCACATGATCGGTTGACGAAGAGCGCCCGACCACGGGGGGAGTCGGGCGCTCTTTGATTTGGGAGTCTAGCTACGCCTGGTGACGCGCTGCCAGCACCGGAATCTGGGCAATTTTCTCAGCAGTGAGGTCGTTCCACACCAACCCCGACGGCCGGCGCCGATTGGTGCAGGGGATCACCTCGTCAGGGGTGACGATGTAGTCCACAGAGAAATCGTGCTCGGTCTCGGGGATGTCGTCGTCGACGACCTGAAGCGCGTGAACCGGTGCGACGATCACCGTCCGATCCGTGACGAGGCCCGCCTCGATCAAGAGCGCAACCTCAAGGTCGGAGTACCCGGCACCCTTGCCGATGCGGGCTCCCGAGCGGTTCACAGCCACACTGCCGCACACCACGACGTCGATAGGTTCCATCGATTCAACGCCAAGCCGGCGGGCAACTTGAGCCGCGCCCTTCTTCTCGGCAGCCTCTTCGGGCGGAAGTCCGAGGTTCTTGGGATCGAGCAAGTAGAAGGGTTCGAGCGATGCCATACGCGGCACGGCCATGTAGACGCGTTTGCCGTCTTTGAGGGCACGAACACGCACCGGAAGCTGCGCCCAGTCGGGGTTCGCCTTCAAGGTGGTGGCGCGCTGCCAGAAGTCTTGACCGGCCAGTTGCTCCGCCGTGTCCTCGGCACCGTAGAAGCCAGGAATCTTGCCGTACGAATCTTCGGGTGCACCGCCCCCGTCGATAAGGCGACGCCACACCTTCTCGCGCAGCTCCTGCTTGGCCTGATCGATGTCGTTCACGTACAACCCCGCCCTACTTAGATCGCTGCCATCAACGCCAGCAACCGATCGTTGATCTCCTGTGCCCACGGCTCCTGTCGCCACTGCCGAAGCTCGCGCCCAGCAGAGAACGCCAGGTTAAGACCGCCGCCGCCCCGAGTCAGCTCTACGGCATCAATCGTCCGGTGCATGGCCGCTGCCGCTTCGTCGAGCTTCCGTTGCCGGATGAGCGCCAAGGTCAGGTTGCCGAGCGCGATGGCTTGAGATTTCTTCTTGGCAGCGAGCGCCCGCGTAGTCATACGGAGGATGGGTTCGGCGCGTTCGGGAAGGTCCAGGAACAGGTAACACGAGCCAGCCAGACGGTTGTACTCGTTGATCGTGTAGTACGGCGCGGCCACGTCATCGGGGTGAGCGCGGTCGAACTGGTCCTCGGCCCTATTCAACGCCGCTTCGCACTCGGTGAGCGCGCCGGTCATGGCGTGCCCTTCGGCAACGTGAAGAAGGCTCAATCCGGTGAGTGAGGGACTGACCAGTGTGGCGACGTCCGCTGCCTGCTGGGCAAGCGTTGCTCCTCGCCGGGGATTCTTCTCGCCGTAGAGCGCGACGTAGGACATCCGCAGCGTTGCGTACGCCTCGATGGACGGATCGCGAACATGACGAGCAGCGTCGACCGCCTCTTGAAAGTAGCCAAGGGGTCCATGGTGGTCGCGACGTTGGCTGACGTCCCACACCAACTGCCCCATGAACGTCGCTGAGTCGGCTTCGACTTCGTAGAGCGCCCGTCGTACGCGCGGATTGCCCGCGTTCTCCCGGAGGAACTTCACCTGACCGTGCAGTTGTCCAGCGCGACCAAGCAGGCTGGTGGATGCCTCTTGGTCGTACGACTCATCCAGTTGCCGCAGCCGCTCGTGAAGGTAGGCAACGACCATCAGGTCGACGGAGGAGGGGTTTTCGAGGGCATGCGTCATGCGCTCGCTGGGGTGATTGTCGGTGACCACGATGTCATCGAGCAGCGCTTGAAGCTCCTCGGTGTTCACCTTGAGCGCGCGTGCCAGTTTTGGCCGTAACCATGCTTGAGGCTCGGTCTCGGCGCTTTCCCAGCGCCCTACCGTGGAACGCTCGACGCTAAGGTGTTCGGCCAGTCCCTCTTGGGTGAAGCCTGCCGACTTCCGGCGCCGCGCGAGGCGTATGCGCTTCGCTGCCACCAGGACCATCCCTCCGGTGTGGGGCGGGGTAACACCGTAGCGCCACATATGACATTCGTGCAGGCCAGGGCCTGAAACGCCGCACGGATGCGGCATGTGTGCCGCACGTTTGCTGTGGTGTCTTTGCAGGTCAGACCGCTTGTCTGGCGGGCAGGTTGGCGAGTGACGCAGTCGGTGACGTCACTCGCCAACCGTTCCAGTCCCCCAGGAGGAACGGATGCCACCTGCCATGTACGGGTTCATGCGGCTAACGCCAAGCGATGACAGCCAAGACGAAAACGAGGCAATCCGGCGGGAGTTGGAGGTCCACGCCAGTCGCGAAGGCTTCGCTTTGGAGCGGCTGTTCATCGAGCGGCTCGGTGCTGAGGAAGAGTCGGCGTTCTTCACGCTCGTGGACGCGCTGAAGACCACCGAGGTCAAGCACGTCATCGTGCCGTCACTCTGGCACTTCGCCCGGCTGCCTGGACTGCAAGCGGCCATGCGCGAGCACATCGAGAAGGAACTCGGTGCGCGGCTGTGGATCGTGCAAGGGGTGAAGACACCGTGACCACACCCGCCCCGCTGTGTGTCGGGTACTTGCGGCTTCGGATGTCAGACGACGACCAGCCTGAACAGCAGCACATCGCGAACATGGCGGCCTTTGCTGAACGCGAAGGTTTTGCACTGTCGATGGTGTTCGTCGAGAAGCGGTGGCAACGAACGCTCGCTCTCAACGCTCTGATGGCCTACTGCCAGGGTCACGACATCCGCCACGTGATCGTGCCGACCAGCGAGCACCTGAACCAGTTTCCAATGCTCTCGGAGATTTCTAAGGAAGTGCTTGAGCAGGACATCGGCGGTCAGGTCTGGATCGTCGCTCCTACAGAGGAGCGGTCGTCGTACCCGCCGACCCTCGCGGAGAACGGCGGCGACCAATGAACGCGACAGCTTCCACTGTGAGGACGCTGCACGTGTCTCGACTGCACCTTGTTGCCGTTGCCTCCGCTGTACCGGTGGCGCGTGAGTTCGTCTACCAGACGCTGAAGTACTGGAGGCTGGACGACTACGCCGATGACACCGCTCTCATGATGAGCGAGCTTGTCAGCAACGCCGTCAAGGCAACGGGGTTCCCTGGTCGACAACCGAAGCCATGGGAGATCACCGCCCAGCACGTCATGGCCATACAGCTGCGAGTCGTCGGCGATGAACTGTTCGTCGAGGTGTGGGACCGCAGTTCGGATGAACCGGTGAAGCAAACCGTCACCGCGGAAGCGGAGGGTGGGCGCGGACTTCACCTCGTCGAAGCGGTTGCCGAGAAGTGGGGCACCTACTTGTCGCCGGCCGGAGGCAAGATCGTCTGGGCGATGAAGACGCTGACCATGCTGCCGTCTCCTCCGCTTGATGGTTCCACGCTTCAACTGCGCGTGCCGGATGACCTCAAGCCGCAGGACGGTCCCGTGAAGGACCAGGCGTCCATCGCTCTGATGCAGCGCGTCCTTGATGGCCTCCGTCAGCTCCTCTGATCCGGGCGGGGTGAACTACATGACCAGTACTCCAATCGCCTACGGCTACATGCGCGTACGCAACAACGCCAGTGACCAAGAACTCAAGCTGCTCGACGACCAGTTGCACGCCTACGCCGAAGCCCACAACCTGTGGATGACGTACACCTACTACGAGTGGGGACCGGGCATCTCGCCGCACCTCTTGGTGCGTCGACTCATCCGCGACGACGTTCGCCACGTGATCGTGCCGAGTCTGGAGCAGATCACGGAACACCCCTTGATGCAGCTCCTCGTCTCTGAGCAGATCGCCTTGGACGGCGGGGCGCTGCTGTACGAGACGAGTGAGATTCACGGACGGGCTGACGTCCGATGAAGCCACAGCAGCTATGGGATTTGTTCGACTGGTACCGAGGAGCGTGCTTCCGCTGCGAAGCGTCGGGCGTTCCCGTGGCGCACGTCGGAGACATAACCGTGAAGGGCTCAGCACTGCCCCTGTTCGCTTGTCATCGCTGCATTTTCCGTATGCAGCAGTCGCATTGGTTTCGGACGACCACGCGGGCCTGGCCGCTGCATCGGTTGCAGCTTCCGGGGCCGAGGGAACCGCGTGCTTCACGCCCGCAGCTTGGTCGGTGGCTGCTGTTCGGCAGGAGGCGGAAAGGCAGGCATCGCCCCACCCGTTGATGGTGCTAACGAGACTGCTCAACTCGGCTGATAGGTCACTTTCAGTCATTCGGTAGACAGCTAGGCGCAAACCTCCATACTCCGCATACTTGGTCCGTCCTTGACCTTTCGCCCAGAGAAGCCCTTGGGGGACAAGTGAGCTCAGGCGCGCACGAGGCAAGCACCATCGGCTTAGGCACGGCTGCTCGGTATTTGGAGCAGGCTGGCATTACGGAAGCCCCCTTGATCGACCTGTACTGGCGTCAGGGGGGCTCCTGCTTGGGACTGGCCATTTTGAAGCGCGTTGCCGACCGCTTCACCCTGGTCGTTCCCGACGACCTGATCCTGAGTCTGGAAGATGCCGCGAGGATCGGCGCGGATCGACTGGTTGAGTCACTACCTTCTACGCTGCGGGCCGGCTTCGCCTTGAAGTACTCCGGTCACCAGGAAAGTTTCTCGCCCGGTTGTACCCGTGGACGTCACTCCTCGCGCCGTCGCTTCTGGGACGGCTCCAATCTCGACCAGGCGCGCACGCTCGTCGCCGAAGCGATCATCAACGCACCGCCCGGAACACAGACCGTCGTGTTTCAGCAGTACGTCAAGGCGGAAGGGCTGTCGGGCGTTTTCTACGCCTACGGCTACCAGGGGCGCGTGCTGGTGGAAGCCATCAGTCGAGGGCGACGGACGTTCACGGAAATCCGGGGCGGTCAGGTTGTCGACTACGCCACCGTGGCCGGTGCGCACATCCGATCCGGCAGCGTCCTCGAAGCTGATCCGCTTCAGCTGTACCGCGCGATCAGCGGGCTACGGGATGCCGTCGGGTTTGACCTGGACATGGAAGGCTTCGCGTCTCCAAACGGGGTCATCGCCGTACAGCTCCGACCGATCCCAGAAGATATGCCGCGCGTTCTGCATCCGGCGCATCTTCCGAGCGCTCGGGATGACTGGCACCGCACACCGTGGATCTGGGGTTCATGGCAAGGCGGCCCGAGCACTGTGGACGAGGACGTTCCGGGACGCCCAGCCGTCATGGTGAAGCGGACGACGTCGCTTGCCGACTGCCCCGACATTGTGCGGCGACTCCACCGAGGCGACCGCACCTTGGTGGTCGATCTCCTCGATGGTTTCCGTCTGAGTCATGACCCCCGGCACCTCCCCGAGGTCATCCCGCACCGGAGCGCCTTCGCCTACATCTCCGTGGCGGGCAGTTCACTTGCCGCGCTCCGTCCTGGTGAAACCGTCGAAGCCTTTGTCGACGGCAACACCGGCTTGATCCGACGCACCACCGATGAGGCACTCACCTGAAAGGTCACCCATGTCATCCACGACCGCCGGCGTACCGGCTCTGCGGTACGACTTCCTCGCCCGCGACGAGGGCAAAGAATGGCTGCTCTTCGACACCGTGAAGCACTCGGTCGATCCCGTCACCGAAGAGCACGTCACCAAGCTGGAAGCGTCCGGCAAGGTGGTTCGGCGCATCCAACGGCCCCCACTACCGGGGGCGTTATCCGCTCCGCTCAAGCTGTTCGTCAGCGTCTCGAACCGCTGCAACCTGACGTGCCTGCACTGCATGTCGGACAGTTCACCAGCCGGACGAACGGAGCCGACCACTGACGAGCTGCTGACGCTCATCCGTGAAGCTGGGGAGCTTGGTGTTTTCCTGATCGTCGTTGGCGGCGGCGAACCTCTGATGCGCCACGACATCTGGAAGCTCGTCGGAGCCATGCGCGACGAGGGCATGGGCGTATCGCTCACCACCAACGGCACGATCGTGCGGCAGCGTGATCTGCGCGCCTTCAAGCGACACGATGTGCGGGTCAACGTCAGCATCGACGGAGCCGAGAAAAATCACGACCGCATCCGGGGCCGCGAGGGGTCGTTCCAGCGAACCATCCAGGGCATCCGCACCATGCTGGATGCCGGGATCACGCCGACGATCCGCTTCACCCTGATGAACTCGAACCTGTGCGACGTCGACGCCGTGCTTGAGCTCTGTCACGAGCTGGGCGTGCCGGTGAAGGCTCGCCGCGCCAAACCGTCCGGCAGGGTCATCGGGACGACGGACATCATCACCGAGGGGACACCCGAGTACTTCGACGCCGTGGTCAAGCTGAACAAGGCCGACCACTGCGGGGTGGAAGACCTCATGAACGTCGAGGCCGGGGCCAAGGAACCGTTGCTGCTGTCGGAAAACGACTGCGGCGCGGGCACGCGGATCATGTTCGTAGACGAAGACGGCATGGTGTCGCCGTGCACGTTCCTTGGTAGCGGCTTCGAGTCCGGACGCTGGACGCCGGGAAGTCTCGGCGACTTCTGGCGAAGTGCTCCCGCCTTCGAGCAGATGCGGAACCTCCCCGAGAACAAGACGTGTGGGTCGTGCTCTCGTCACACCACCTGCCACGCCGAATGTCCAGCGATGCGCCTGCACATCAACGGGTCGCTTGACGGCGACGACCCCGGGTGCATCAAGCCGCTGCTTGTCCAGCTCGGTCCTACGCGCCGGAAGGGATGACGGGTGTTCACGGACATCGCACCCTTCTACGACCTCGTGAAATCGCATCGGAACCACGACGCCGAGGCCGCCGCGATAGGGAGCCTCATCCAGCAGCACGCGCCCGAAGCAAGGACGATCCTCGAAGTGGCGTGTGGCACCGGAACCTTGCTCGCTCGGCTCCAGGAGTACGAGCGAACGGGGGTGGACGTCAGCGAAGCCATGCTCGATATCGCGCGGAAGAAGCTCGGCGACGAGGTGGCGCTCGTGCAAGGGAAGATGCAGGACTTCCAGCTCCCGCGGCCCGGCGCGGATGTACTGCTCCTTCTTGATGGAGCGATCGGGTACATGGGGCCGGCTGAGCTTGAACCGACCCTTTCAACGTTCGCCGGGCATCTGGTGAGTGGCGGGCTTCTCGTCGTCGAACCCTGGTACACCCCAGACGAGTGGCAGCCGAAGAAGATTCACGTCACGCACCACCAGGACGACGCGGTGACGGTGGTTCGGGTCGGCTACGGACACCCCTGCGGACGGATCGACTTTCACGTCACGCTCGGGACCAGTAGCGGACTACACACCTTCGATGAACGCTACGACTTCACGTTGCACCCCGACGACGTGATGAAGACGGCGTTCACGGCAGCCGGGTTCGTCGACGTACGCAAAGAGGCCGCGCCCGAATTTGGACGTGGCCTCTGGGTGGCGCGGAAACCGTAGGTGGATTAGCCCTTGGCGGCGCGACGTACCTCGTACGCGATGCGGTACAGCGCCGCCAGGTGGTGTTCGTCGTTCTGCTCCAGGCGCTCGATGGCAGCGTGGATAGGGAGGATGGAAACCTCCAGGATCGATTCCATCTCGATGCCGCCGTCATCATCCGACGACCCGGAGATGGTGACGTCGGCCCACCCAAGCGCGATGGCGAACTTGGGATGCGGGAGCCACGGCCGGTAGGCAGTCTCGGCCGTGGTTTCGCTGTCCCACTGTCCGAAGAGTTCAAAGCGCGTGGCCGCGCCGCCGATCTCCTCCGCCAGTTCGCGCGTCACGCATGTCTCGAAGGCTTCGCCTTCCAGCAGCGTGCCCCCGGACGGACCCCAGCCGGATTCCTTGGCGTGCAGCAGCACCACCCGATCCCCGACGAACGGCACCACGTGCACGTTGCTGGTGTAGTCACGGGGCGGAACCTCGTCCTTGAAGTACGACGTCACCGCCCGCCACTTGTACGGCGTCTTGAGGGTGGCGAAGGCGTCGTCAAGGTCGGTGCGGACTGCGGCTGATAAATCGAGACTCATTCTGCTCCCATTCTACCGAAATAGGTGTATTTCACCTAGAGAGGCAGGTTTCTGACCAATCGGCAGCAGTCTAGCGCCGAGAGCTTCCCGAACGGGTGTGCGTAGTAGAAGCGGACGACCAAGCTGATGCCGGCGGGGAGCCGTTGGTCGGACCGATCATGACCGCAGTACAAGCCAAGAAGAGCACCGCCACCCCTCCGGCGGTGCTCTTCTTGTTACCGGTAAGTCATTTCCATTCAGGAGCTAAATGAAGGTTACTTTCAAGCCAGTTGGCTAAAAATGCCAGTCGTATCTAAATAGCTTTGGCCAAAGCAAATAGATAGCGCGTTCGAACGCTAGGGACTTTGTCGGCTCTGCCCCCGTAACTGCTGGGACGCCTGCTACGATCCTCGACACTTGTTCGAAGGGCGTGCTCGTGGAACCTCGTGGGGAGCCTGGTTCCGCTGATCAAACTTATGCTCGCCTCCGGTAAGTGAAAGTTTTATACTAGGGGGGCGTATGCTTTCTAAAATTGTCATTCAGAACTACCGCACGTTTCGCAACTTCAGGCTCGACTTCGACGCCGAGATGAACATTTTGGTTGGCAACAACGATGCGGGTAAGTCGACGATTTTGGAGGCGATCGATCTCGGTTTGACGGGCAAGCTACGCGGACGCCCCCTCTATCAGGACCTGTCGCCGTACCTGTTTCACCAGGACGCCGTGGGTGAATGGATCGACGCCCTGAAGGGCAGCCGCGCGGTTCCACCTCCGGAAATCATCATCGACCTCTTCCTTGAATTGACACCTGAGACAGCCGCACTCAAGGGGAATAACAACCTCCTCAAGGCCGACGAGCCCGGCGTTCGCATTCGGGTTGCGCTTAACCCTGACTATGAGGCGGAGTACAAGGAATTCATCAAGCACCCGGCGAAGGTGCGGCTGATTCCGACGGAGTACTACAAGGTCGATTGGCTGGCTTTCGACGGGAACGGCGTCACGTTCCGCAGTATCCCGGCCACTGCATCCCTCATCGACGCTGCGAACATCCACCTTCAAAGCGGCGTCGACTACTACATGAGGCACATCCTTAATGACCTCCTCGTTCCGGACGAGCGCGTAAAGTTGACACGCGCGTACCGCAGCCTCCGTGAGACGTTCGCCGAGGACGAGTCGATCGTGAAGATCAACGACGCGCTACGGGGCGCCCCGAGCGACGTGAGTGACCGCGAACTAACACTGAACATCGACGTGTCACAAAAGTCGAGTTGGGAAAGCGGCATCGTGCCGCACCTTGATGACCTTCCCTTCCAGTTCGTCGGCAAGGGGGAACAGAGCACATTGAAGATCCTGCTTGCCCTCAACAAAAGGGTCGACGACGCGCACATCGTCCTCGTCGAGGAGCCGGAGAACCACCTGTCGTTCCCGAACCTAGGCAAGCTGGTCAAGAAAATCAGCGAGAAGTGCAAGGACCGTCAGGTCTTCATCACCACGCACAGCTCGTTCGTACTGAACAAGCTTGGACTGGACAAGCTCGTCCTGCTGTCCCAGACCGAGGGGGTACGGCTCGACCGGCTTCCGGCCGACACGCAGAACTACTTCAGGAAGCTGTCCGGCTACGACACTCTTCGCATGGTGCTGGCCCGGCGGTCGATCCTCGTCGAGGGGCCATCGGATGAACTAGTGATTCAGCGCGCCCACATGGATACGCACGGTGGCACGCTCCCCGTTGAAAGCGGAATCGACATCATCAACGTCCGCGGCCTCTCCTTTAAGCGATTCCTCGACATCGCACAGCTACTGCCGCAGAACGTCGTTGCCGTCGTCACGGACAACGACGGGAAGGATGCCAGCGACGTAAAGCAGCGGTACGCGAGCTACACGGCACATCCCAACATCACTGTCCACGTTGGTGAGGACGCGGCCTTCAAGACGCTTGAACCACAGCTGTTCAAGGTGAACGACAGGGCCACGATGAACGCCGCCCTCGGCCAGAGCTTCACGACAGACGATGACCTGCTCGACTACATGAAGAGGCACAAGACGGACGGCGCGCTCGCCATCTTCCAGAGCAACCAGACCATCAACATGCCGGAGTACATCAAGGAAGCGGTCGATGCCGTCTCATAACAACCAGGCCATCATCGCGGCGGCCGGCTCGCGTAAGACCCAGCACATCATCGACCAGGTACTCGGGGACCCGGCGAAGCGCGTCCTGGTGACGACGTACACCAACGAGAACCTGAACCAGATCGTGAATCGGCTGAGCGCTGGAACCGGCATCCTTCCAGGACACGTCACGGTCATGGGGTGGTTCACCTTCCTAATGAACCAGTGTGCCCGGCCCTATCAGAGCTACGTGCTCGGTGAGGTTGGTGCCATGGGCGGACTCAACTTCTTGGGCCAGCGTTCTCGGTTCGCCCGCAAGGACAACCCCATGAAGTACTACCTTGACTCCGCCAGCGCGGCATACCGCAACGAGGTAGCCGCTCTCGCTTATGAGGCGAACCGGGAAAGTGGCGGCAAGGTCGTGGATCGGCTCGCGGGGATGTACGACCACATCTACGTCGACGAGATCCAGGACATGGCGGGCTATGACCTTGACCTGCTCGACGCCCTGATGAAGTCGCCTATCTCCCTCACAATGGTGGGCGATCCCCGCCAGGCGACCTACTGGACGAACACCTCTCCGAGAAATAAGCGCTACAGGGGAAGCGGTATCGTCGACTGGTTCAGCGAACGTACGGGCCGCTGCGAGATCGATGACCGCGTTGAAAGCTACCGCTGTAATCAGGCGATCTGCGATTTCGCGGATGATCTGTACCCGAAACTTCCTCGCACGATCTCGAAGAACGCCGAAGTCACGGGGCACGACGGCATCTTTCCGATCAAGAGCTCGGAGGTAGACGAGTACGTGCGGAAGTACTCGCCTGTCGTGCTGCGGTGGGACCGCCGGACGCCCACTGGTGGCCTCGAAGCGATGAACATGGGTGCCTCGAAGGGCAGCACGTACGACCGCGTACTCATCTTCCCGACGAAGCCTATGATCGCTTACTACCAGACCCGCGACTTCAACACGCTGAATGAGCAAGCGAAGTTCTACGTCGCGGTGACGCGGGCTAAGTACAGCGTGGCCTTCGTCCTCCCGTAGCAGCCCAAAAATCGGGTGAATCCTTTCGTACCCAGTCGCTACGGTTGGCCAGGATAGGGTGACGCACGAGAGGAACGCCTCATGACAAACACTAAGTCGGCAGCAAGTCCGTGGGATTCGCCGATCTTCCAGCCGCTACTACACGAGGCGGGGCTTGCAGCCCAAAGCTTGTGCGTTGGACTCACTACGTTGAGGAAGGCTAATTACCAACAGACGGAGAGGTACTACGGGGGATTCTTCAACTACACAATCGGGCTGGAGCGGGTCATGAAACTGACCATCTTGCTCGATTCTCTTGTGGAGGACGGCAAGTTCCCGAGCGACCAGCAACTTAGAAGTGCCTACGGTCATGACTTGAGCAAGTTGCTTGACGCCGTACAAGCGATCCGGGCGAAGCTTGATCAGAGCGAGCTTCATTGGCAGTTGCCGCACCCGGACATCATCGGCGACGCGGTGGTGTTCCTTGCCGAATTCGCGAAGACGACTCGCTACTACAACCTTGATGTCCTGTCAGGAAGGGCTCCGTCGCTTGACCCAGTAGCTCGCTGGTTTCAGGTCGTAGGGCAGCCGTTGCTCGACAAGCGGCCTGCGTGGCAAACACTTAGAGTCGCGGCCAAGGTAAGTGTGGTGGCGGAACTCCTGGACGACAAGATGCTGATCCGCTCCATGACGGAGGACGGTACCCCGGTGAGCAGTGTCGAAGAAGCGGCAATCGCCGAACACAACAGCGAGTACGTGGCGAAGGAAGGCACCTTCCTCTGCACTGCGCTGGCGAGGTACGTCATCGAAGTGCTTCGCCACCGAGGGCTTGCTGCACGAGGCGCGGGCCATGTGGTCCCGGCTTTTGGTGACTTCTTCGCCTTGTTCAACAACGATGACGCCCTCCTCAAGAACCGAAGGTCGTTCTCGATCCACTGACGGAGCCTGACGTACCGAGGCCGGGCACTGCTGTCCGGCCTCGGCGAGGTAGCTACGCGTTCTTCGGCGCGAAACCATGTGCCGCCCGCCCATTCGACTACTACCGTTGGTTCATGACGGACGACCAGATCGCACCACTTGCGAGACGCACGCCGCTTGATCCCTACAGTTCAAGCGCGCCGCATCTGGTCGCCATCGTGGACACCAACGCACTGTTGAGCAGCATCGAGAACGACTGCCGTAAGGGGTTCCGGTCGCGGCTGTTGCGGATGAGCGATGACGGCACTGCCACTCTCTACGCTGCCGACCACGTCCTAGATGAGACGTACGAACACCTCCCGAGGATGGCCAAGCGTGGTCTGGTGCCGCTCGCCACCCTCCGCGCCCACTTTGAAGCCGAGTACCTACCGGCGCTGCGGTTCGTCACGATGTCGGATGTCGACGACCCGGACGAACAGGTCCTGGCGATCAACGACACCGACGACGTGCCAACAGGATGGTTGGCCAAGCTGATCGCACCATGCGTCGTGTTCTCGGATGACCGGCACCTGAAGAAGCCTGGGTTTGCCCCGAAGGACTGGCAACGAGCGGCGAAGTCAGTCCTCGACATTGCCAAAGGCGTGAGGGACCAGGCCATCACGGTGAACGCAGCCGCTCTTCCGGCCAGGGGTGTAGTGGGGTTGGTCAAGCTCCTGGGACGGCAGACCGGCATCTCTCCGTGGGCGATCGGTGTCGTCGTTCTGAGTGGTGGCGCACTACTCCTCAAGAAGCCCAACAGAAGGAGGGCTGCTGCTTCGTTCGCCGTCAAGGCACTCGAAGTGGTCGGCACCAAACTGGAAGTGGCAACGGCGCAGGAGCGACGGGGTGTCGAGAAGCTGCGCGAGGTCATCCTTGCTGCACCACTGCGACCGACGATCCGGCAGCAAGTCGCCATTACCCTGGCACGACAGAACCAACCGCTGCTGGCCGCCGAAGTACAGGAGCTGGTCCAAGCGCACTTCCCGGATGAACCGGGAGTCAGTCTCCAAGAGGTGCGGGCTGTCCTCGAAGAGGGGACGGAGTTCGTCCGCGTCCAGCGCTACCGATGGCAGCTCGGACGCGGGTCGCGCCGCGGCCGTGTTGAAGCGACCGACCAAGGCGACGCCGGCGGAGGGCTTTTGATCGAGTGCTTCTACGACGAAGATCAGGCGGCAAGCCCGAAGTCGTCTTGAGCTCGTGTAGCTGCCGCTTCCTCAGCGACTGTTGGACTGGCCCCCGCTACGTCCTGCCACACCCGCTCGAAGTGGGCACGTTCCTCGTTGGCGTAAGGCTTCGAGAAGACGCCGGACAAGAAGTATTCGCCGAGCGTCTTGTCGAACCACTCCTGTTCCAGGAGGCCCGCGTACGCCAGGCAGGCAGAAGTGGGGTAGCCGTAGAGGACCCCGGCTTCAAGGACGGTCAGTTCGTGGCGTCGGTTCAAGACGTAGTCGAGCGTCGGCTTGTTGGTTGCGACCTGGAGCCACTCGTGCCGCACCCCGTCAGGGTCGGCGTAGTGGTTGGGGGCATACGGAAGGTCGAGCGCTTCAAGGAGCTGCTCGGCCGCTGTCTTGTCGTCACGGTCTATAGCAACGTCCGTGATCTGCTTGTGCCCGAGCAGCAGCGCCAGCAGATTGACTTTCTCGACCGTCAGCAAGTGGGGGTCGTTTTCAATAAGAGCAACCCTCTCCTTAGTCAGTCGCACGACGTGCTTCAACACGTCGGACTGCACAGCGAATTGAGGGTTGACGGGTAACATGTATCTAAAATAACATAACGTCCCAATTTATCCGCACGATCAAGGGGATGCTATGCGTCTGCGAGTGCGTCAGGTTCTGTCGGGTGTTCTCAGCGCTCAGAACTGCCGGTGCGGGTGTCCGGGCTGTAAAAACGGAAATCACTGCGGCATGTCCGCCAACCAGTGCAGCGTGGGACGACGCTAACTACGAACCGCCGCAGCCGTCTTGGACCGCGTTGACGTAGTGCAAGCCGGCCTCGGCCTAGTGGTCATGCGGTTCCAAGTGGCACCCCTAAAAATGAACGCCCCCGCGACCGACCAGCGGACGCGGGGGCGTTCATCGCTGGGGGTGCGGGTGGATGGTTGGTGCGTGTCTACAGGATCGAGTAGAGGGTAACGCTGCTGGAACGTCGGCGAACGATAATTAACGACCGCGTTGCGGCTGTGGTTGCTGCGCTGATAAAAAGTCAGCAACATCAAAAGTTGTTCACCTGGAACCCGAAGAAGGACGAAGCCACCATGGCTCAGCAAACCATTATTCAACTGCTTGATGACCTCGACGGGTCCGAGGCGTCCGAGACGGTCGTGTTCGGCCTCGACGGTAGGACGTACGAGATCGACCTGAACGACAAGAACGCGGCGAAGCTGCGCAAGGCTCTTGCCGCGTACGTCGACGCGGGCAGGAAGCTGAACCAGACACGTGGTGGCAAGCGCACGGGTGCGGGTCGCGTGACTGCCGACGGCGACACTGCGCAGATCCGCGCGTGGGCCAAGGAGAACGGCTACGAGGTGAACGACCGTGGCCGCGTACCGGCAGACATCAAGGAGGCGTACGCGAAGGCCAAGGTCGCGTAGCACCTAGACAACCAAGCGAACCCCAGAAATGAAGAACACCCCGCGACCTCAACGGACACGGGGTGTTCTTCGTTGAGGTGCAGGGTGGACCGTCGAAAGAGAAGATCAGTCCTGGTCGATGCACTCGACCCAGATGATGCCGTCCTCGACGTGCTCGTCCGTGATGAACTGAAGGGCGATCCTGTCGATGTACGAGCCGTCGGTAGCGACCACGTGCATCCGTACCCGCAGTGAACTGCGATGCACCTGACCTTCGAAATACCACTCCGGTGTGTCGTGGTAGACCGGCTTGGGGGTATCGATGCCGTCGTTCACCACCCAGATCGCACGAGCAGTGTCGATGATCAGAGGCAGGGTGTCGTTCGAGCTGACTCTGACCACCACGATCTTGGGCGAAGCGGTGGTGCTCTGGAAGAGGCTTTGCTGAAAATTCTCCAGCTTGGCCATGCGCGGATCATTTTCGCTGATGGCTTTGCCGGGCATGAAGCCCAGCGGCAACAGCTCTCTTGTGTCGTCGTACGGGTCACCATTCGACATGGATTTCCTCGTATTGTCGATTCGGGTAGGGCACGCCGCCGGCTGAAATCAATCAAGCGGGGTGCCGCATCCGAAGACAGAGACTAAAGAGCCATTGCCGCTAATGGCAATATGTACTTATTTAAACATGAATCGAAATCAAAGTCAATGGCCGCCAGGTTTATCGGCAAACTTGACCAAGATGGTGAACTGTACCCATCCACCGGCTTGCCTCACGATGCCGTCCTGTTTCCCTTCGCCGATCAGTCCGCCGCCAGTCGCGGCCTTGGCAATGCCGCCCAGGGCCGCCTCGTCATCATCTTCTGGATCGAATAGATTATTGTCTCCGTCCGACATGAGAAGTCCTTTATCGCCATACTTCTCCTGAGTCTTCTTCGTGGTGAGATACGTCGATCCTGGTATGTAGTGAATGGTAATTGGCTTCTCGGCCAAAAAGTTACAGGACGCCCAAACCGTCTGTGCGTTATCGGCGGTGAACTCCGCCAGCAATCCAGGATTGTAAACTGGCATGTCCGCAGGGACCGATATTTTCATGCGTGCGTTGTGAAGCTGCGCAGCCGGGTTGCCCTCATCCAAGTTGGGAGCGACCGCATTCGAGAACCAGGCCGAACAGTCATAGTGTTGATCGTCTTTGGCTGCTATACGATTGCTCCAACGGCGCTTATTTACCTTCTCCTCTTTCTCGTGACACAACAAGAACTCGCGTTCGTCACCGAAGGCGTACGCGTCTGTAAGTGAATTAAACACCGCGTACGGTGCTGGCTTCTTGACGGAGTACATCTTGCGTTCAGGACCCCACCCAGAAGTGTGATTAATATCTGACTCAGGGATTGCGACGGGTGAAGCGCTGGCTGACGACTTGGTTGCCTTCTTGTCCGCTTCACCATCCCAAGCGGCTGGGGCAACGATGGCAGCAGCACCAAGGCAAGCAACTGCCAGCACCACCAGATGACTGCGCCGGATTACTATCTTCAGTGTTCTGGTAGGTACGGCGGATTCTTCAACAGTAGGCGGCTGACTACCGTCCCCCTCATCAAGGGGCTGTTGTGCGGCATCCAAGAATGGATCGCCGCTCTTAGCTTCGGCCTTGCCAGTGGCAGCACGGGTCAAGATGAGCTGGGCCAGCTCTGCAAAACCGTCCTTCTCGTACTTGATGTGTGTTCCTCGACTGACGCCGAGAAAGCGCTCATTCTTGGGAAGGTTAACGCCGTACGCCCACTGTCGGCGCTCTTCGAGGTCGCCGTGCCACTCCATGTTGACATTGAGGGCATTGCGAACAGCCCGAGTCATTGGCCTGTCGCCTAGAGCGTTGATCGTCTGATCCAAAGCGGCCAGCCCCGCGACTGGATCGTCTGGGGTGCTGAGTAGATCGAGGAGCCAGGGCCTGGCATGCAGCCTGGCGGGCGTGACGCCTTCCCCCCGCCTCATCTCCTCGAAGGCCGCGATCAACTTCGTCTCGTCGCTCACTAGGTCCCCACCTGCCTGCACGCAACCAGTACGTACAGAATCCCATGCAGCCACGTACAGATCACGTACAGCCATGAACTTGCACGTCAACTGTATGTACCGCCGCCCCCTGGCCGGCTGACGGTTGGTGTGCGCGACCAACCAGCGCGCACCAACAGAGAAGGACAGGGAGGCCAACATGAGCGACCTCATCAGGTACGAGGGCGGCAGCAGTCGGGCCGTGGCTCGTCGTTCGTCCCGTGCGATGCAGGAGATTCAGCAGCGGGGCGAACTCGATCTGGCCCAGCTCATCAACAGCGGCAGGCAGGTCGAAGCGCGGGCGATGGTTCGTCGTCGTCTCACTGAGGACGGCATGACGGACGTTGCCGACGTCGGCCAGCGGGCACGTGAGCTCGCGCGCGGTGACCAGTTCCTCGCGAGCCTGCTGATTCCTATCGTTCAGGAATTCGCGCAGACCACGGCGCGCGACATTCGCGAGTTCGGCCGGGACTTCTGATGGATGCCTTCCACACTCTCGTGCTCGTCGGCATGTTCTTGACCGGCTTCGGCATCCTGGGCGGTTGCTACTTGCACGACAGGGTGGATCAGAAGAAAGAAGCCGAGCGCCAGCGCCAGCGACAGCAACAGCGCCTTCACGACGCTGCCAAGGAACAAGAAACCGCCATGCGTGTCCGCAAGTACAACACCATGCACGCGATGCGTCGAACGGCTCGTCGCCATCGTCAGGAAGGTCGGTACTGAAAATGATCCAGGCCATGACCGAAGGGCAGTTGTCCGCGCTTGGCGGCTTCTACCTCCTGGTGCTGCTCGTCCTCTTCATCGGGGCGTGCGTGTTGGTCAACCGGTTCTTCGGTGACCGCATCCGCTACAACCAGCGGCGGCGTCAGGTCGAAGCGGCCATGCACCGCGACGCGTTCGACCGCAGGATTGCCGAAGACGTTGCGGACGAGTGGGGGTACGACTCCCGGAATTTCCGCAACGACGGCCGTGACTACGGCAGGCGCGACCACCGATGACCATGACCGGCCTGTGGGTGGTACTGGGATCGCTCATCTTCGGCGTCGGCTGGTTCCTGATCGAGCACTACCTCGACGAGCGTAAGACCCTCCGCAGCATTCAGCGCCCCAAGCAGCGCAGCGCTGAAGAGATCGCTCTCGACATGCGGAGGCGCAAGCACGACACCATGCGCCGGATGCGGGATGTTGCCCGCAACTACCGCCGCCCCTGAAATCGGCCCGGCTATCCCACGCTGACGTCACTCGCAGGAGAAGACAGCCAAGGACGCTTGGCCAGTGTCACTCCTGCCAGGCATCAAGCGTGCGGAGGGCCGGGCCGTTGTGTGCCTCCATCTACCGCACGCCGGCCACGCTCGCTTGGTCGGCGGCACCACCCAGAGAGGTTCCGCTGTGAGGAAGGCCCGAAGCCTCCTGTTCACGCTGCTGCTGGCAGCCTTCACGATCCACGTGCTGTGGCTCGCGATACAGCCGCTCATCCCGTATGTCGTCAGTGCGCTCGCCATCGTCCTGGTGCTGGGATTCGTCTATTTCAAGATGACCAGGTGGTGACGACCATGGAGAGGAACCTGACGTTCTCGCTGGGCTTCCCGGCGTCCTTGGATGCCGACCAGGTCGTGACGTGGCTGCGGGCGTTGAGTGGCACGATCACGACGGGGCCGCGGCGACTGCTGGGTGTCCGGAGTCTTGTCTTCGAGGTCGAGGCGACGGAAGCGGGCATCCAGTACCGCCTGGTGCTGCCGGAAGGTACAGCCGACTTCGCCGCCAGTCAGCTACGGTCCCTCATCCCGGGTTCTACGGTTCAGCCGGCGGGCGAGGATGAAGCACTGCACCAATGGACAGCCGCAGTCGAGCTGGGACAGACGAACCCACGCCGGAGCCTTGGCCCGGTAAATGCGGATGCCCTCGCGGCGAGTCTGCTGGCATCCATGCAGGGGCTCGGCCGGGATGAAGCGCTCCTCATTCAGCTTGTCGTGTCACCAGCCCTACGGGAACGACCGCCACAGCAACGCGACGCGGCGATGGTGCCCGGCATTGGCGGTCGTCTCTTTGGCGACCGGATCGACCGCGACCAGATCACCGACCGCCGTACGAAGCTCTCGGAGCCCAACTTCCTCGGAGCGCTCCGAGTAGCGGTAAAGGCTGGGAGCAAGGAGCGCGGGGGCCAGCTGGTGGCACACGTCCGATCCAGCCTCCGCAGCATTGGCCACGCGGACAACGGATTCAAGAAGCGGCTGACGACCTCGGGACGCGTCGTTTCCCGTGTCCACGAACGCGCCGTGCCGACGCTGTTTCCCTTGCAACTGGCCGCTTCTGAGTTGGTTGCTCTCATGGCGTGGCCGATCGGATCGCCGCATGTTGCAGGACTTCCTCGTT
Source organism: Streptomyces lacrimifluminis (assembly GCF_014646095.1). GTDB lineage: Bacteria > Actinomycetota > Actinomycetes > Streptomycetales > Streptomycetaceae > Streptomyces > Streptomyces lacrimifluminis. The sequence continues at coordinate 236,274 of NZ_BMMU01000009.1, forward strand.
CCCGGACGCGTCAGTTGGCGGCAACGGGTGCCATTCCTCGGACGGGGCGGATTCTCGGGCGATCCAACTTCCCTGGAAACGAACGGCTGCTGGCGCTGTCACCGCAGGAATCGACCTGGCATCTCCAGGTGGTGGGACCGACAGGGAGTGGCAAAACTGCTCTGCTGGCAAATCTCATTTCGCAGGATATGAACGCCGGTCGAGGCGTCGTGCTCATCGAGAGCAAGGGCGATCTGTTCCGGGCCGTGCTCGACCGAGTGCCGGAAGATCGCGTGGATGAAGTCGTCCTCCTGGACGTCAGCGACACGGAGTATCCGGTCGGCTGGAATATCCTTGCCGGATCGCCGTTCGTGGCTGCTGCCGACATCCAGCGGCTGTTTGACCACTTGTATCCGCAGGACTCACGAGGGGTGCGTGTCCGTCAGGGCTTTTACCACCTGATCCTCACGCTCATGATGTCCGCAGGCACTACGGAGCCGATGACGTTCGCGGACATTGGGCCGCTCGCCGTACCGAGGCCGGACCAAGAAACGTTTGCCGACCGCCTTATCCGGGGTGTCGGGCACATCGAGGAGCTGGCCGCCTGGTGGCAAGAACGCGGTGACCTCCGGTCGCGGGCATCCCACTTCCAGCCGCTCATGGATCGGATTTGGCAGCTCAACAACCGGCCGAGCATCCGAAACATCATCGGACAGAGTCGGAGCACCATCGACCTACGACAGATACTCCGGGAAAACAAAATCCTGCTCGTCAATCTGGGACGTGCCACCGAGGGCCGAGACACCGCCGGACTGCTGGGGTCGCTTCTGCTGAATTCGGTGTGGAGTGCTGTCCAGGGTGGGGCGGCGAATCCCGAGCGACCCACGATGCTCTACGTCGATGAGTTTCAGGACATGATCAACTTGCCGATCGCCCCGGCTGACATGTTCGCCCAGGCCCGTTCGCTCGGACTCGCGATGACCGTTGCTCACCAACACATCGGGCAACTAACACGGGAACTCCAGGAAGCCACCCAGAACAACGCGCGCTCGACAGTGGTGTTTCAGACCTCCGCCGACGAAGCGCGGCATTTTGCCCGCCAGTTCGGTCGCAGCGTGACCGACGAGGATTTCCTCAACCTGCGCCGCTTCGAGGTCCTGATGCGACTCTCGACAAGCGACGGGGTGAGTACCCCGGTTACCGGGGTGACGTTGCCACCAGTGGAGCCGACTGGCTTTTCCGACGAAGTGCGGCGGCGATCCCGGGCGCGATTCGCCCGACCGGTGGCAGAGGTAGAAGCGGAGATTAAGGCACGCCGCGGCCAGCAGCCGGCCCCTGAGCCTTCTACGCGGCGGCGGCGATTCGGTGGACCGAGGGGATAACGGAAGATGCGCAGTATCCAAGGAGTGCTGTCGGAAGTCGCGTACCTGGAACGCAGTTGCCAGTACGTCAGGGAGAAGCTGAACGACGTCGACAAGGCTGCCGGGGCGATTACGGAACTCACCAGCATCCAGGAATCTGGCGTCGAAGCGGCTACCAGGGACATGACCGCGCTCATCCAACACCACCTCGAAACGGCAGCGCGGTATGCCGAGGAGTGGAAAAACCACGTCGAGAACATCGGGTAGGCGGCTCCGATAGGACTTAGGAATACTGCCGTTACAAGAAGGCCGAATTGAAATAGAATGGTCACAGAAGAGACATGGGCCAATGAAGGCTGCCCTCGGAGGAAGTAGATGACAGCGAAAACCACAGACGACCTGACCGCTCGGCTCAAGCGACTTTTTATGGCAGCGGCGGAGGATCTGGCCGCAGCAGTCAAGCGCGGTGGACACACCCTGGCGGTCACGACGCGGCAATCGTTCGTTGTGCGCGAGGACAACCCGGAAAATTACAAGACGGAGTCTCGCGTCGTAGCTCGGAACGTTCTCGACTATCGGGTACCCCCGGAGTACGGCCGTGACGACGCTGTGCTTTCTGATGAACTTGCTGCCGAGGCACTAGACATCGCCGGTGTCTTCGCAGCACTGCCGGAGGCTCATCTGCCTTTCTTCGCGCCCTTCAGCCGGGACATTCTGATCCCGAGACGAGAGACCCCACTCCCTGCCTACCACGAGGACCCTGCTGACTGGGTTCGTGGAAATCTTCTTCTCCCGTCTATGTATGCGCACCTTGAAAGCCTGGCATCCCTTGGTGCGGTGTCGGATCAGCATGCCGAGCGCTTTGCTGATGAGGTTCTTACGTTCGCCGCAGCTCCCGGCATGACCTACCGGACCGTGGTGCCACTCGCGGGAATTCGGCTGGAGTCGGGAAAAAAGGAGCTGAGGCTGTTGGATGGTGTGAAGCTACGACACCTGACAGCAGACGAAGAAGCCAACCTCGCGCAGGCCCACCTACGAGACGTCTTTTCGCCGTTCAGTCTCCCGCTATACGCGTTGGAACTGGATTGCGTCACCGGGCGGCTTGATTCCAACCCGGACGTCCGCCCGCTTATGGAGCCGTGGCTGAACGCCTTTGAGCTTCTAGGGCACCAGATCACAGGAAAGCACGCAACGACCAGAAGCTTTCCTGAGTGGGTTGGAATCGGCACGGGTCACCTCCCGCTAAATATCCGCCGGATCACACGCCAATGGTCGGTGGTTACCGAGGTAGACGCGGTTGAACTGGTGCGCATTGTTCGCGAGTTCAAGAAATATGACCTCAAAGAAAAGAAGACTGCGACGCACGCGCTTGCGTTGCACCGGTACCACTTGGGGATGGCAAAGGAAAGCGACGTGGAGTCGCTGCTCGACTTCGTCATCTCGCTTGAAGCCATTTTGCTTCCCCGGGATGGCCAGGTTGGTCATTCCGACCTGAGCTACCGGTTCCGTGTTCACGGTGCCCACTACCTCGCATCGACAGCGGATGAACGCCACGACGTCTACAAGCGTATGGGCGACCTGTACGGCCTTCGTAGCACGCTTGTGCATGGCGGCAAGTATCCCGATGACGCAAAGATCCGCGAGGCACGCGGTGATGCCGAGAGCTTTGCTCGGAAGGCACTCAACCGTGCGCTCAGGGAAGGATTCCCAGGGGCGCACACATTCCTCGGCCTGGTGCTCGGTGAGCGTACTCCGACCGATCAATAGAACGCTTCCGCACCGTAGGCGAACCTCGTAGGCCAGGGGTAGGCCGGCCGTAGGTCTACCCCTGTACCTAGATGCACGCTGACCAGGCAAGATGCCGTGGCCTATCCGGACGGAGGACGGACGTTGGAACTGGCCCACCGTGACTACGAAGTGCTCAAGCTGACGCGCACCTTTTCCCAGCTTGCCTCAACCCACATAACCGAACTTCTTTTTTCTCATCGGTCGCACTCGGTTCCTGACAAAGTGCTGGGGCGGTTGGTGCGGCTCGGCTACCTTTCCCGCGTCGGTCGTCGGGCTGGTGGCGACAAAGGCGGAGCGGGGGCGTTCGTGTACCAACTTGGGCGCGCTGGCCGTCTGCTTCTGGGAGTGGATAGCCGCCCGTCCCCTAACGTCAGTAACCACGCCCTCATGATTGCGGATACCTACGTGGAACTGCGGCGGGCGGAAACGGCGGGGGTGCTTTCCATACAGCATTGGGAGGTAGAAAGGCCCGTTCCGCCTAGCGTCCGCGCGGATCTCGCCGTATCGCTCGACTTCCCGCAGCAGGGACGGCAGAGCGCGTTCTTTCTGGAAATCGACCTGAGCACCGAACCGCCAGCGCGTATCCGGGAGAAGGTGGCGGGGTACTGGCGAGCCGTCGAAGCCAACACCGCCGACTACTTCCCGTACGTGGTGTTTGTAGTCAAGCACGAAGTACGCAAGCGCGAGATGGAGCGGCTGTTTGCGAAGCTGCCCGAAGAGCAGCAAGACATGGTGCGGGTGTACTTGATGGGCGAGCTAATCCCTTGGCTTTTGCAGCTCTGAAAACGTTGTATTTAGTACGGCGCTAACAGGGGCGAAAAGTATTGATTAACAGGGGTGGATTGTTTATAATAAAGACATAAAGTAAAGGCCCCGCTTGCGACAGGACCAATACAGGTTTCGGCTAGAATTAGTAGCCAAAACCATTGCTATTTATAGCACCTCCTGTCGCTTTGGGCAAGGAGGTTATTTTTACCCAGACGAAGACGACAACAAGAAACCGCAACCAAAGCAAACGTAAGTAGCGCCGGAAGCTCGACCGCTCCACGGGGTCGGTTTCCTATGGCGCAAGGAAAATAGGAATGAGGATACAAAATATTGCCAACAGGATCGAAGCCTTAGGCGGCGCGTGCGTCATTGATATGCGCAGGCATGCAGATGGCCAGTACATAGTGAAACTTAGCGGCAAGCTCGGCGAGTACAACGTCGAGGCCACCAATTATAAAAGCCCGTCGGAATCGCCAGCAGAGGCGGAGACGTCCGGCATAGCGATTAAGCCCCAGGCTGGTATCTCTTGGACGTACTACCGCGCAATTGAAGCGCTCGACTTGGTAGCGAAGGGGGTGATGTGAAACTCCTGACCAAAGAGATTGAGCGGCAGCTACCGCCCCTTGGTGCTAACGAGAATGACCCCGACCCCATTGCGTGGGTGAAGTTCTTTACCCCCGACAGTAATTGGACGTGGTACGGGATGGAGTACGACCCGGAGAAAAGAATCTTCTTTGGGCTCGTGCACGGCTTTGAAACAGAGTACGGGCACTTCAGCCTTGACGAACTGGAACAGGCGCGCGGACTACTTGGCTTACCGGTAGAGCGGGACAAGTTCTTTACGCCTACGCCTGCTTCGGATTTGGAGTGATGGCACAGCGAATATAAAACGTAACAGCGCCGGAAGCCTCCCACTGGGGTTGGCTTCTGGCGACACAGGAGATAGAAGAAATGAGGATTCGGAACATAGCAAACAGGATTGAGGAGTTAGGCGGTACGTGCGACATCAAGACCCACCGCCGGAAAGACGCCCGGTACGTCGTGAAGCTCACCGGCAAGGTGGGGCAGTTCGACATTGAAGCGACCGACTATAACGCACCGTCGCGACTTTCGACGGTAGCCGATGCGGCGTACATATCCGTCAAGCGCGAGGACGAGCAGCCAAGCCAGACGGTCAACCCGTGGAAGATTCACCGCACCATTAGCGCGATGGCTCACGCCGTGACGAAGAAGGCCGCGCGATGAAGGCGATGATCGAGATAAGCAGAAACACTGCACGATCAATCTGGGAGGGTGGAGACGCAGACGTTTATGAGCTTCTACATGATGGCTCTGAATCACTGATCGCAGACGGAGATAACTTCGACTACGTGACGTCAAAGGTTGAAAATTTCGGCATTGAGGGTGAGGTGTTCGGAACGCTTTACAGCGAGGAAGCCCTCTAGTGAATGACGAACAACGACGATGTACCCGGGAAGACTTGCGGATCGTACTTAACGTTCCGAGCTACTGGGGTGTTACCGATGACGGCTTTGCTGATTGGGGCGACCATCACGGTGAGGGCGACGCCGACGATTTCGATAGCTACCAATGCGATGGCTGCGGCGAGTTCTTCACGAAAGCCGAAGAGCGGGAAGACGCCTGGCAAGCAGCCCTCGACCACCTGACGAAGCCGGGGACCGCGTAATGGCGGCCACCGCGTTCCACTACTACAAGGTGTTGTACCACGTGTTCACGCACTCCGCGTACGCGCCGGATGAGTGGACGGAGGACTACAACAAGGCCGAGGAAACCTGCAAGCTGTACGCCGACACCCACGGCTATGCCCGCTTGTACGAAGAGCGCTACCCGACACGTGGCCACTACGAAGACGCCCAGTGCGAAGAAGACTGCCTGGTGGCTGTCGGGGAGTGCCCGTCATGAGCCGTCGCCGACAACCCTTGCTTGCCCGGCTTCTATGGGGACGCTCGCGCCGTACCACCAGGAGCACGACCCCGAGTGTGGTCGTCACCCGTGTACGAGCGGAACCATCACCAGCCACCTTGCCGATGGTCACGCCGCAACTGGCCACCGATTTCCGCCTTGCTGTCGGTATCGCAACCAGTCTCGCGCTGGGTGTCGGGTTGTCCTTCGCCATCCTCCCCGCATAGCCAGCAGCGACCAGCTCGGGCGCTGTCGTCATGGATCGGTCGCGTGCGCGTCGACGGCCTGGTGGTGGTTGGTCATCGGCACCAACTGCCCTCCGCCGGCGCAAGCTGGGTCGTCTGGTTCTACTGGTGCCCGCGGTGGCGTGGTGGTCGAGCACACCCAAGCGCCACCAGCCGGACGCACGCCCCATGCTGTTCATGCTCGACGAAAGAAAGGAATAATGAGAAAATAGTAGACGAAAGATTTAGCATATGAAATTAGATGAACTTACCGACAGTGAACTGATCCAAAAAATCGCCTACGCGCTTCACCTGGCCGTGAAAACGTCACTCGGGCAGGAAAAGGTCGACGAGTGCTACGCGTACTGCTCTGTGAATGGCAAGCTCGACGTATATAAACAAGCTTTCGAGCAATTCAAGCAGCAGGTGATAATCGTTGATTGAAAATAAAGCAGCATCCGGTATGAACCCTTACGAACCCCTTGCCAACTACCTTGAACCGATCTTCGGCAACATCTATGAATACAACATGGACGAACCGGGGTTTGACAGGCAGGAGTGGACGAACGAACTACGGGAAGCCGTAATCCACTACCTAGAGCACGGTCTACCGGAAGACATTGCCGTTACCCTCTTTTGCCTTGACGGCGAAGCGCTTAAAGACCCAGGGGTCAAACGCGCGGCGATAGACGACCTCCTCAAAGGTTGTGACGCGTGGGAAGTTGCCTTCGAAGTAAGGGGTGCTGCTGTACGTGCCGTTCCGACTCTGGATCAACTGATTGGCCACCTTGACGCGTGGCCGAGTAGAGACGAAGCAGTGGACGCTGAATTATGGCTTGAAGCCAACCTCACCAACTGGAGGTTCATGATCGAAAAACTAGACCCTGCACTGACACAACAGCCAACCTTCGATTTCGACGCCATGGATTACGCGCCGCCTGCACTTCTAAAAGCGTGGCACGACGCGGTTGGTCCAGCACCGAGCGACCTCACCGATGATGAGTGGCAGCTACTCACGCAGACCCTGCCACCGGACGCCCCAGGTATGAAGACAGAGCAAGGTGCCGCAAGCACCCGCCGAGCGTTGAACGGCATGTTGTACCGACACCGACACCACTACCAGACGGCATGGACTCAGGTGCCACGTAGGTACGGCAACGATGCGTCCATTCAGGCTCGGGTAAGCAGCTACAAGAAGAAGGGGGTCTTCGCGCGCACCCTTGCAGCTCTCGACGGCATCCCCGGTGCTGAACGCTTGGTGGAGTGGCTGCGTCATCTCGAAGGTGGCGAGTCGTCGAAGGACCGGCCATGAGGGGCTAGCACACGCTGAGTAGATCGCCTCGACCAACCACACGCCGGCCACGGTCGGTTGATCCCGTCGACCTAGCTGCGCAGGACGCAGGAGCCGTGCGGTAATGGCTGCCGTGGATCAAAACTCGTTGCGGAAGCTCGTGGAGGGTCAGCTTCTACGACTGGAGGGCAACGCCTTCCAGGACTGCATGGATCGGCTTGGCCTCGTGCTACACCCTGGCGACTACCAACCCGTGAGGGCGGCCGGGCCGAAGGGCGACACCAAGAACGACGGCTACTGCCCGAAGGCTCGGGTGTTCTTCGCAGCGCACGCCACGCGCGGCGAGCGAATCGACAAGACCAAAGCGAAGATCCGCGGTGACTTGGAGGGCTGCCTCCAGGAGCACCGTGACGTGAGGGTGTGGCGCTTCCTCACCAACGACACTGTTCCAGGCGAGGTCGACCAGTTCATCGACAACGAGCTTCGCTCCTTGTACCCCAGCGTCACCATCGAGATATGGGGGCTCAAGACGCTGGCCGATGAGATCAGCAAGCTCAAAAAGGTGCAGGTCGACAGGATCATCGACGTCATCACGGTGGACGAGCCGGAGTTTGAAGTCGTGGTGCTCGACCACATGAAGACGGGGCGTGACCTCTGGCCAGTCCTCTCAGGCTGTCTCGGATGGTTGCCGCATGAAGAACCAGACGACTGTACCGACGACGAGCAGGATCTCATCGACAGTGCGATCCAAAGCTTCCAAGACTGGAGCGACATCTCGTCAGACATCGAGTTCTCTCGCTCCTCGGTACGGGACGCGCAGCGAAGCATCACTGCCATCTTGGAGGAGCTTGCAGAGAAGAAGCTCGCCCTCTTCGCCGCGACGGCGGACAACTATCCTCTTACTGGTGGCCCATCGCCGTTCTTGGGGACTGTGGCCATCTTCAGGATCACGCGGGTGACTAGTGCAGACGACGCACCTAGCAACAGGTGACGGGCGAGCTTCCTACCGCGCATGAACCACCCGATCCAACTGCACGCCGGCGGGCGCCGTAGGTCCAGGCGATCCAGCGACAGACACAACAGCACCCCGTGCCCTGCCGGGCTACGGGGTGTTCAAGGGTGCTGAGCGGCGCGGTTGCTCGTCGAGGTCAACGATCCTGATCGTCCTGGTAGACGTTCACGGTCACGTCATGTGCGCTGTAGTTCACGACGAACACGACCACCCGGATTGATCCGTCCTCCAGGACGGGGTGGCTCACGACCCATTGAACGTTGTCCTTGGGAACGTACTGCTTCGACTCGAAGCTGATAGCCAGCCTGGGGACGAGTTCTTCGGCCTCGTACTCACCAATGACAATGCGGCCAGCGCGGTCATCAGCGTGCGGTGGAATGACTCGGGACGCTAACAGGTCACCGCTCATAACTGCTGAACCTCAACGTTCACGGTCTTGCCGCTGTGGTTGGCAACGTGCAGCACAAGCTCGTACTCGTCATATTCCGCGCTGAGCTTGGTGATCTGTGCGTCAACATCCTTCGGATTGAGATCCGGCGCTATCTCAATCGAGAAGCCAATAGGTGGCTCGTCATCCGTGAAGTCGCCGAGTGAGATGTGATCCTTCTTCTTTGGCGGAACCTCGAACACCACGATGGGGCGGCTTTCCTGATCAGGCTTTGGCTGGAGGAACTGCGATGCTTCGGATTCTCTTCGAGGGACTGGCACTGGTTGCTTGTTGTTCATAATCCATCTTCCTTTGACTTTAGGGGCGGAATATTTCAAAGAAAGCGCAATTTAGTGTATATTATGTGTAGGTGATTTGCGCTCTGCTTTAAAACTCCACTTTTTGCTTTTAAGGCGTATAATCGCCTTAGAGGTGCAAACAGTAATACCCCGCCGTTAGTGTGGGTAGCAAAAGCGCCATGCTACTTAAAACTTTACATGGTTAGTGTGTAAAGTTCAATAGAAAATGTGAGCCAAGGAACAACTTAACACCTATGCATTATTTCAAACATTCCCAACTCGTCGAAAGGTTCCATGTTTCAAAAAAGACCGTTTCCAATTGGATTGATGCCTCTAAGGCAGGCAAGAACCGATTGAAGCTGGTAACTCACGGCAAGTTCACCCACATCCTCGACAGTCCCGAAAACGTGTTGATCCTGGAACGGCTTGCTGAGAAGGCGCGGCGCTACCAATCCGGCCAGTACAAGAAGATTCAGCCAAAGCCTGAGTTTTACTCCATTTTCAGCGAGCACCAGCGTGCCGACATCGTCAGGAGTATGAACAGGGACCGCGAGATTCCTCGGCAGTACGGCTACATGAAAGACGGAGCGACGAACTGGGATAACTGGTTGCAGCGCTTGGCCAATGAGGAGTCCCCGAACATCCTGAAGGGCACGGTTGAGTTGATCCAGAAGAACATGGAAACGCTCGACTGGCTCCTAGAAGGAAACAAACGGGTAAACGTGATCGACCTCGGCGCGGGTAACGCCTACCCGGTCAAGGGTTTGCTTGGCCACTTGATTGAGCGTAATCTGCTGCACCGCTACATTGCCGTTGACATCAGCCCGTCAATGTTGGATCTTGCCAAGCATAATGTGACGGAGTGGTACGGCGACGACGTAAAATTCGAGGGCTACGTCCGTGACATCAGCTATGAGCGCTTTGATGACCTGTTGGTCGACGACATAGAGGTTGAGGAGACAATCAACCTCGTCTTGTTACTCGGCGCTACCCCTATGAACTTCCGTTCTTTCACGGACGTGCTGAATCCAGTACATGCAAGCATGGGGCAGAATGACCTCCTCATGTACACCGGAAAGCCCGACACCGAGATGGCTCGGCGGTACTTCGACTTTAGCTCTACTCCCGGTGCAGGAAAATTATCGCCAAGCCACAAGTACATCCTTGACCTCTTAAACATCGACGAGTCGCTGTATGACGTAAAGCAGGGATTTGATGAGACGCTACGGATGCGTTTTATCCGCATACGGCTCACCACTCCTGTGATGATTGAGTTTGAGACGAGGGGCACAAAGCGCAGCGTCACCTTAGAAATCGGTGACGAGATCCTGCTGCTGCGGGTCTGGCATTTGTCCGCGCTTGAGGTCATCAGCGAGTTCGAAAAATCCGGCTTCACCCTCTTGCAGTCGAGCCTCACGAAGGACCGGCAGTCGTTCTTGTCCATCTCTGGTGTCGAGGCTCGCAACGACATGGAGCGCATGTAGGACGCGCCTGGAGCTGCTGGTTAACCTCCGCTCCGTGGCGACTGTTGTCCGTCGGCACCTACCGTTCCCGCCGGCATCGAGTTGAGTCGCCAGGTTCCACCAGCGCCCGCGGCACCGGCCTGAACGACCACACTTAGGCGCCGCCAGGCGCTCGGGTAGCTTCGGCAGATCCAGCGACCTGGCAGGCGACGATTTGGAACAGCGGCACCTACGCCACGAGCTCGCGCTGGCAAGTGACGACGCAACAGGGGATGGCAGCAGGGCACCTTGGATGCCCCGACCCAGAGGCCGTGGCCGGCGTGTGGTTGGTAGACGAGTCCAAGCGTGCTCGTGCGGGCGTTGGGAGACTGCCTCACAGGAACCCGCGACGTGGCCGGTGGCTTCAGCGGAAGCAGCGGAACGCTCCGCACCGATGACCGCCAGGTGCTGCTTGCGCGGCTACTGCTCCAACCGATCCAGTACAACCTGCATCGACACACCAAGCGTTCGGACGACGTAGCGAAGCTCGATCACGTCGAGTCGGCGTTCACCGGACTCGTACTTGCTCACGAACGACTGCGGCACGTCCAGCACGGCGGCGACCTGCACTTGGGTCATGCCCGCCTCAAGTCGCAGTGCGCGGAGTAGGGCACAAAGCCGCTGGTACTCGGCCGAATAGATCGACTTCTCCACCGCCTTACCGCACCGCGCGGCTTGCCGATATCCCAAAATCGGATATTGTGTGGCTCGTGTCCGAACGGACACCCCGTGGCTATCGACAGCGAGGAGGTGTGACATGAGCGCGATCATGAGTGGTGGCGGGGGCGGGGGCGGCTGATCTGCCCCGTCGGAACATAGAGAAAGCCCCTGGGCGTCGTTACCGCCCAGGGGCTTTCGTTTGCCTATTTAACAACATGCGGCTTCTTGATATACTTGATCTTGAAGTATGACAAACCCACTCGACCAGCTCTATAAGACGAAGTTACAGCTCATCGCTGTGCTTGCGGTCGTGGGTGGGATTGCTCTTTTGATGCTGGCACATTGGTCGGCGACCGCATCGGTACCGGGGTGGCTCACTTGGTTGCCGCTCTCAGAGATCGGCTCCACTCTTTTCGGTACCGGCCTGCTGGCTGTGTTCTTCGAGTACGTTGACCGCAAACACGGCGAAGAACGCACCGACCAACGTATTCGCGAGGCCGTGCGGAAAGAAGCACCAGCGATGCGTGACGCCGTGCTTGATAGCTTCGCTTTCAATCCTGAGACGCTGAAAGGCGTTGCCTCGGACGAGACACTCGACCGGATTGCAACCAACGCTCTTGGTCTGCGCCTTGGGGATCAGAAACTTGCCCAGGAGGCGTATGCCGACCTTCGAGACCAGATCATTCAATCACCGGAGCGCTGGCGTGACGTTGACGTATCTGTCTCATTGACGCCGTGGGAAGTTGGGCCTGTGTCGGGAAAGGGCTCGATGTTTGTTGCCACTGTTCGATGGGAGTACAAGGTCCGTCTAGCCAGCAACACTATGCGCTTTGCCTGCGTATCCGACCTAGAGGAGTATCGCGAGCTCCTTCGGGATCAATCCGTTGCCTCCGCCTGGATGTTCCTTGAGACCAGCGGATTGAACGCGGCCAACAAGGAAGCGTTCGAGCTGCTTCAACTGAGCCTTGATGGGCGTAGCCAAAAAATCCGGCGCACGGAGCGTAAGGGAGCGCAGCTCTATACGGTTAGCCTCGGGTCGACTGCTGTGACCGGTGAAGAGGTCACCATTGCCTATACGTACCGGGTTCTTGTACAGCGACACGGACACCTTCTCTATCTTGACCTTCCTCGACCCACCAAAGGTGTCCATGTCCAACTGGCGTACGGAGGGGCTGGGATTCACTACGTCAATGTGCTGGATTATTTCGCCTCTCCTAACGCGTCGCGAATCGAGCAATCCCCGGAGGCCGCCTCGGTTAAGACAATTGACGTGAGCTTCGATGGGCAGATATTCCCACGGGCAGGCATAGCGTTCGTGTGGGTGTTGGACGAGGAGCTATGACAGAGGATTACGTCTCTATAGCTTCAGTGGCAAAGAAGTATGGGGTTAGCAAGAGCACGGTGCGGAGAAGAGTGAAAGAGGGGAAGCTTTTCCCTGGAGCTAAAAGGGTAGAGTATGATCACGGCCAAGCATGGCTCATTCCGCAACGTGAGGCGGAGAGTGTTTCGCTTGAGAATTTATCCCCAAGACCCCGTCCCCGGAAACAAAACATTAGCTCAACGCTTGAATCACTGGACGAGAGAATTGCAGTGCTTGAGCGGCTCCTCCCCAAAATCCTTGCTGGCAAGAGTTAGCGTTCTCGTCGAGGTGTAGCGGCGGCAGCCGAAGATGGCACGTGAATCCAAGCACACTCAGCGACGCCGATGGATGCTGCCTTCTACGCCTCGTGGCCGGCTGCGGCTTGATGGGCTCGAACTACGCGGCGAGTGCGGTGCTGTCACCTTCGGTGGCTTTGACAGCAACGCTGACAGCTACGACGCCGATCAACCAACGTCGACGCCTGTCTTGCAAGTGCGCGTCCACCCCTGAGACGCGCCGCTCTAAGGTGTCGCGGGCCGATCTCTTAAGCAGGGTGTCCTGGGTTCGATCCCCAGTTGGCCCTCCAGAGATAAATCGCGTCACCAGGCCGTTCCAAAAGCCTGCCTGACATCCATTTTGACAGCTACCCATACTGTCAAGAACATCCATCAACCGCCCAGTCCCTTCGGCCTGGGCGGTTTTGGTTTCTTGGAGTTTCTGTTCTACGAGCTGCAATGCGCTCGTCACCTGATCCGTGTACACGTGGGTGTAATAGTGCTGCGTGGTAAGTACGCTGCTGTGCCCCATGATGACCTGAGCTACCTTTGGCGATACGCCGAGAAGTTCTAGCATGGATGTTGCAGTGTGCCGGGTGTGGTGAAACTTGATCCACCTGACGCCAGCTAGCTTGCAGAGGCGTTTGAACATGTGGTCCGAGAAATTACGTGGGCTAATAGGTGTACCTTTCGACGTCGTGAAGACGAGGTCATGTTCAGATGGTGGCCGTCGTCCTCTCTCGTCATTCATGCGTGCCAGTCCTTCTCTGATGACCCCGAGAATTGGAAGTGTGCGCTCACTCGAATCGGTTTTGAGTGGCCCGGTTATCGGCTCTCCTGCTACCACCTTGTGAAGCTGCTGAACCAACTGGATCTCTCCAGCTGCAAGGTTGACGTCTTGCCACCGAAGACCGAGAATCTCTCCTCGGCGCAGTCCGTAGAAGGTGGCAAGCCCCCAGGCTGCCGCCAACCTGTGTTCTTTCGCAACCTCCCAAAACCGCTGCGCTTCCTCGACGGTCCAAGGAACGACCTTTTTTGGTTTGTATTTTGGAGTCGTGGCCAACCGTGCAACGTTACGACCTATCCACTCTTTGCTCATTGCATAGGTGAGAGCGGCGCTGAGCGTTGTCTTAACCGTCTGCACTCTCCTGGGAGATTTTCCATGTTCGAGCAGCCGACTAAGCAGCGTCTGAACGGTCTGAACCCTGATGCTTGTTAGCGTCGTACTGCCAATCTCAGGCTTGAGGTACAGTCGCGAAATGGACTCGTATTCCTCGTACGTCCTGAGTGCATCTTCTTTCTTGACGACTTCTTCTAGCCAGTAGTCAAGGAACGGGCTGAGCTTCCACGCCTTGTCCGGCGTCGGGATGCCCTGGTCGTCCTTCGCCTTAACTTCGGTGAGTTTCTTACTGACCTCTGCGCGTGTCTTGCCATAGAGGTACTTCCGCTTGGGCTCCCCGCTCGTCGTCTGGACCCATACAGAACTCACCCAACGACCGTCCTTGCGTTGGTAGATTGTGCCCTCGCCGTTCGCATTGCGGCGAGCCATCAGGCGTATGCCCTTTGCCGTGACTGCTGCACGTAGTCTCGTAGGGCGTCCATCGGGACGAAGCGCCGTCGGCCAATCTGAATCGAGTCCAGTAGCTTCGTGCGAATCAGGTCGTACAGCTTCCATTTGCTGATCCGTAGGAGCGTGTACGCCTCGATTACCGTAAGAAGTTGCAGCATGTTGGTAGCTGCGGGTGTCGTGTTGTTGTCTTCTCTCATATATATTCTCCTCCATTAGTTAAACTCATTTCGGTTCGTTTGTTAACGCTCATGGTGGGCTGCGGCATTGTGGTTTCGTCATCATGTGGCAGCTCCTGGTTTGTCGCCGCTTAGAAGTCCCGGGGCATCGGAAAGGAGGCCGACAACAAAGAGCGCCTGAGCATCCTTGGCGAGCTTGCTAATCACACCCGCGATCCGCTCGGCTCGGTGGTTGTTCTGCACCAGCCAGACGACTTTGGGGAAGACGCCGCGCCACTGCTGTTCCATGCCGCTTCGCCAGTAGTCGACGTACCGCTGCGACTTCTTCTGGATGGTGGGCAGCGTCTCGGTGGACAGGTCGACCTCGACGAAGCTGCTGTGCTCAACGGCCGCCGTACCTATCCGCACGAACGCGTCGGGCTTGACCATGACCAGATCGCCACCAGAACCGGTGAAGTGTCGCCAGGCAGCCGGTTCGGCGTCGTACGCCAGTAAGTCGCCCTGACCAAGCCGGTGCTGCTCGACGAGTTGAACGTAGAGGTCTGAGACTTCGAGCATGTGGTCTTGGAAGTACGGCTTCGACTCCCAGACGCGGCGACGCTTGCCGCCGAGCGGGCCGCTCGTGTCGATGACCGCTTGCCCAAGGCCGCTAAGGCCGTAGATGTAGCCGGACGACCCCGCACGGATGCCGCCAATGGTTCGGGAAAATCTTGTCACGACGCCGAGCTCGCTAAGCCGGGTCATCATGAGCTGCGCCCGGCGTGTTCTGGCACGAGGCGATCCATCCACCACGACGAGCCGCTGTAACTGGCGAAGACTCGCCAGACGTACCCGTTGCAGAACACCGAGGACAGCACGGTCGCGCGGGCTGAGCCGACGACGCAACCGGGCCACTCGCGCGGGTGGATTGCTTGAGGGCCTCACCATAGGAAGACCTCTGTAGGTGAGATATTCGCTGGCGCTTGTACTGCTCCAACAGAGAGGAAGCGACCAGGGCAACCAACACGATGCGAAGCGCGGAGCGAACCACGAAGCGACGTCATCATGACTGCCTCCGTGCCATCTGCCCGATGGGTCCGTCTGGTTGTCGGTCATCACCGTTCCAGCGCTGACGAAGTGCAGCGTCGAGGCCCGCGCCGTCGACCCCGTATCGCGCCGCACTTTCGCGACGAAGCTCAGCGGGATCACTGAGCGCCTGGCCGTCTGGTGGAAGCGTGCGGATCAGGAAGGGGTCAGACGGACGGCGATTCACCAGGACTTCGGCGTACGCCTCGTGTGCATCGAGGAGTGACAGATCATCGGCGACGAGGCCACCGCCAAGAACGGTGGCAAGGCTGGCTGCGTCCTCGGTGCTGGGACGGAAAACGACACGGTTACGAGCGTTCGCCGTTAGACCAGCCCGCATCTTCGGCGGGAGCTGCGCCAGGTGCTGATGTGCCACCGTGAGCCCAACCCCCAGACCGCGTGCCTGGGCGAACATGTCGCCCAGATCCACCGGCAGTCGCAGGTATCGCTGCACCTCGTCGATCATGGCCATGACGGGATGGCGTTGATTCGTCGCCACCAACGCTCGCCGCTGCATGGCTTCGTAGAACTGCATCATCAGCAGCGCACCCATGAGCTGGGCGGTCTCGGCTCCGATGACCCCCGTGTTGAGGTTCACCAGCACGATGCGCGGGCGGTAGAACAGCTCGTCCAGCGCGAACCGCGGTGAGGCTTGTCCCAGCAACCTTCGGATGGCTGTGCGGCTCAAAAAAGCCCGGGTCTTGTTGAGAACCGGGCTAATCACTTGTTGGCGTTCGGCTTCTGACAGACCGTCGTACCAAGAGAAGAAGGGGGCGAGGACAAGGGCGTCGTTCACCTCGGCAAGCAGGCGTCGGCGGAACGTCGCGTTGGTAAGCAGTACCGGCAGATCCGCCAGAGTGCCGTGGGTGCTTCGACTCAAGGCCACCAGGCCGTGCATGAGGACATCGGCGCTTCGTGGTCCCAGGCTGGTGCCGTAGAGCTCGCGGAACAGATGTAAGAGGTGGTCGGCTCGTTGTTCGGCGTCCTCAGATGAACCCGCCAGCGGATTGAAGCCGACGACTTCTTGCGCCTGGCCCGGCTCGATGACGACGACATCCTTACGACGCTCCGCGGGCACGCCGGCGAGGATCGCTTCTACGAGGTCGCCGCGTGGCTCAAGAACGAAGACACTTCGCCCGGCGCGGACGTCGGCATGGAGGAGCTTCGCCAGCAGCGTTGATTTGCCGCTTCCTGTTGGCCCGACGACGTGCACATGGTGCAGAGCACTCTCCGTCGGCAACGTCACCAGTTGATCGCGCTGACTTGGGTGCAGGCCGGCGCCGAGGACACGCTCGTCCCGTTGATGCGTCGCTTCTACCGGCACCAGCAGTGCGGATGGTGCCGGGTACTGACGGCCGTGGCTCGTGCGTCGCTGGTCCGCTCGCTCTACCGGCCAGCCAACTACCGTGGCAAGTTCGGCGACGTTGAGGATGCCCGACCACCGATTGTTCGTGGTGTGCGCCAAGTCGAGCTGGTGGACACTACGCACGCTCGGGCGGGTGATCCAGAGCTGTGTGTGACTGCTGCTGGCAAGTTGAAGTGCTTCGCCCAAGCGGCGGACGAGGATGCGGGCGGCATCTACGTCACGGGCACGCGCACCGATCCGGCCCCGTACTAAAAGAAGCGGCTCCGAAGCTTTGTGCTTCCAGAGCCGCCGATCGTCTGCTGTCTCCTTGGCGACAGCGACCAGGCCGAGGGAACGAGCGATGCTGAACCGCTCGGGCCTGTGGTCGCGTGACTGCACCGACCCGATGACCCACTGGACGGTGACGGATTCACCGCGTCCGAGGGTGCTCATAATTTCGAGGAGTCCAGCGGTGACGCTGGGGGCCATGTCTGTGCGGAGTGCTGTTGTCAGGCTCGACACCCGGACGTTGGCAGCGACCTGCGGTACCGGTCGCGACGGCTGATCCAGCGGAACCAGCACCAGGCCGGGGAGCTGTGCTTGCAACTGTCCTGGCAACTCGTCACTGATCTGGTGATCGAGGCCGACCAGCCAGCGGATGTCACCACCGGATGATGCCCGGATCTCAAGGACGGTGGCCGGCGTGCGCTTGAACCAGCCGACCAAGGGACGATACGCCAGCGGCTGGAGCGTCCTCACTACGTCGGCTGCGGCGAGCTCGTGAGGGAAGTGAATCTCGAACCACACGAGGGCGGATGATCCGCTTCGGGTTGGGATGGTGGTTGCTGCTATAGGCACCCTCCTTTCTAGTTACACGGCGTTTCCAACGAGTCGAGACACTCAAACAAGACCAACGCTCGGTAAGTGCTGGTTGCTTGCACCTAGGCTGCTCGGCTTGTTGGAGGAGTGGATGACCGCCTGCGGTCGTGCCTGCTCCTACATTCAACTATGGAGAGGTTGCTATACAAAAACAAGTATTTAGGCACGGATCACAACACCGGTGCGAATAGGCTCAACAGGGGTACGGGTGGCGATGGAACGTATGGGTGAATAACAGAGCGGCTTAGAGAGTGGCGGATATTAAGGCGTTTCAAAGGAATGGGCCACTGGATGCTTACTGAAAGCTGAAGATTTTAAGTATATTGGAGAGTGAAAAGAAATAGACGAAGTGCGTAAGGCGGGCAGCCATTCGGCGCTACGCCATGTCGAAAGTGAAGATCGACCATGTTATGTAGATTGATATACCCACTCCAAGAATGCTGAATAATGTCATGAGCTGCTTCAGGATAACCGACTGACTTTTCCCGGCGAAAAGAAGAATGTATCCGAAGAGCGCCAATCCAAAGATTCCGTCAACTATCGCCAGAGAACTATAGCTCTCTCCGGATATGAGCACATAGTTTAAGGGGATAGCGAAGGCGCTAATAATTACCAAGCATGAAGCCAGGAAGCCTCGCCTTGCTTCGGTTAAGAATTTTCCATCTTCTGTGCGTGATGCCATAATGTCGTTTATTATAATTGATCTTACTGATTCTGCATACTACACATGAAGAAACCCCCAGCCTCGTGCTACCTGGAAGGCAGCTCAAGAGGCTGAGGGCTGTTGGCTCTTCAGCTACCCGACGCTACTTCAGCAAATCGGGCAGTCGTCCGGGTCGACTTCGCCGTCGTTGTCCTGACCGCCGAGGTCTACTTCCCGGATCTTCCTGGCGAGCAATTCGGCGTACGCCGCCTGTCCCTTTGCGTTCGGGTGGAAGCTTGCCAGTTGGTTATCCAGGATCAACCCGTTAACGAACGGGTCGTCAGAGCAGACGTCGTGACCGATGAACGGAGATCCCTCAGCTGTCGCGTCGACGAAGTGCAGGCGGTCGAAGAAGTCGGCATTCACCGACTTAACCGTGTCGACGTTCTCCAGGATCTTGGCGTTCAGGGCGTTCAGCACCTCGACCGCTTTTTGCTTACGGCCTTCAGTGAAGAACGGGTAGTCGCTACCCGCCTCACCAACAGCGCAGCCACCGCCGTCGGCAGTGAGGATGGGCGGATACCCAGCCACGTACACCTTGGCATGCGGTGCCTTGTTGAGGATTTCGATGTACGTCTGCTGCAACAGAACTTCCAGGAAGCTCATGTTGGTGTTCGCGAGATCGATCGCCCCATCGCAGTCCCTAGTAGGGTATGCGCAGGACTCGACCATGTACCCGAACCCGATGTCGTTGCCGCCAATGGTGATGGAGACAACGCCAGTGTTCTCGTTGAGGTGGTCCGCTTGCGGGTCCTCGTCGAGGTTCACGCCATCGCTGGTGTCCTCGGCCTCCCACACTCCGGTGATGTGCTTGGTCCTGGCGCCTGAGCAAGCCCAGAAGCCGCCCTGGTCCAAACGCAGACCGTTGCCGGGGTTACGAGCGGCCAACTGGGCATAGGCCAGATCACTACGGTGACACTTGTTTGTGCTCGTGTTGCTGGACGCAGCAAACGGCTCGACTCCTTCTCCGGAAGAGTAGGAGTCGCCGAGTGCCACGTACGGCACGGGCAACGGACGCACCGGATCTGATTGTTCCAGCTCATCCACGTTGAACACAGCTCCACGCGGATAATCCAGACCAACGTTCGGAATGGCGATGGGGTAAAGCTTCACCCCATCGCAGGAGTTGCTGTCACAGTGACTGCGAACGTACAGCGTGCCAGCGCTGATGACCGCATTGGCGTCGTAAGTGAAGCCGTAGTCACCGTTTCCACCGGAGAGGTCGCCGTGCATGTGCTTGTCGTACACGACCGTGCCGCCGCCGTCGAACACCTTGATGGTGACCGCGTTGACACCCCAACCCCCGTTACTCACGGGAGCCTGGGCGCTCAGCTCTAGGACGAGCTTTCCGCTGGTACCGACAAGGGCTCGGTAGTTGCTCGGGTTGTAGGTGACTCCATACGCATCCTTCGAGGGAAGCGTCTTGGACCACACCTTCTCGCCGGTAGCGCTGAGCTTGACGACGGTGTTTACTTGGGTGCTCGTCAGAGCGCCGTTGACCATCTCGTTCTCGCGCATGATGACGAAGGTTCCGCCATCCGGAGCCGGCCTCATTGAAGCGTCGCTTACGTACGCCCCCGGAACCGACACCTTGCGAGTCCACACAACCTGCTGGTTGAGTGCGTTGTATGCCGAGATGCTGACACTTCGGCCGCCGCCGGACTCGCTCGTGTAGGTCGGGTAGAAGAGCCGCCCCGTCGCACTGACGGGCATGTTGGCACTTTTACCGTCTTTCGAGCCGAGACTCGTACCGGCGTAGGTGTAGAAGTTGGCGATCGTGCTGCCGTCCTTGAATACGGCGATGCCACCATTGAAGGCGATCGTGCGACTGCACCTGCTCGACGTCAAGTTGACGCTGAGTACCTTCTTCGGCTGCACCGTGCCGGGCTCCACTTCGGGAGTTATGCCGACCAGCTGCGAGCTACCGTTGACGAAGTAGATGTTCCCGTTCGCACCGATGCTGGGGTCTACACCATCAGCGTCAGTGCAACCAGTGGGATACTTCCACTTCAACCCGTTGCCCTCATAGGCCAACAGGTTGGTGCCGTGAGCCGAGTTGCTTCCGTTCCAGCCGTACGACTGTCCGTAAAGGACGCCGTTCTTGTCGACGACAGGACGCTGAATGCAGTTCGGACGACCGTCGATCGTCTGGCTGGATGAAAGCTCGCGAACTATCTGCCCGGAAGCGTCGTAGCTCTTGAGGTTGTTCGGGCCAGCCGAGTCACAGGGGACTGTTACGCCCCCCGCCGGATCCGTCACCGTAGTGCTATACGCATGGGAATCCACTGCGTTCCACCGAAGCTGCGGAATATACTCCGCAGCCGACGCTGTCCCCGAAGAGACGAACGTCAACATTGACGCGATCAGACCCGCCAAAGCGAGCATGATCGGTGTGCGCTTTTTGCGCATGATGGTTTACACCACCTTCCTGATTGCTTGGTTGTGAATGAACGAGGAACGAAAAAGGGCGGCTCACGCCTGACGGCGGAACCACCCTCTGAACATTCCTTTTTGACTGAAGAGCCGAGACTATTTATGACATCATTGGGTATTTTTGCAAAGAGTAGAATTTACAACGTTCTTTTAGAGGTGCGAGGAAATAGAGAAGCCCCGTTCCAGCGACCTCTACGGATCGCTGGAACGGGGCGTTTCACCGGTCGCTACTCGGCGCGGATGACCCGAGCATTCCTGACCGTGGCGTACGTCTCCTCGTGGATGATCGCGTAGTTGTACGCCTCGAACCACTCGGTGAATGTAATCGCTTTACGCGACCACGGGCCGTCGGGTCGGTGTAGAAACTCAACGCCGTACGTCTCGGTGTCGAGGAGCAGTTCCATCAGCTCGCTGGGCACCGACTTGGTGAATCCGCGTCCATCCGGCGCACCCGTGAGGATTGCATCCCCACTGATGTACGCCTGGCTGCGGAGCCCTTTGGCGTGCTGCCACAGTAGGACCGTGGCGCGCAGGTTGAAGGGCAGGGACCAAAGCATCGCCTCGTCGTTCGCAAGGAACGAAGCCGGCGGGCTGTCGAGGTTGAACGCCTCGTACGAACCGCCGACGATGCCTCGGATGGTTTCTACGTTCTCCGCGTCGACTTCAACGCGCTTGATGGGCTGCTCCTCGTCGCAGGGGAACAAGATGCCAGTGATCACGGGACCACCTAGGTTCTCGACCGTGGGACTGCGTCTGGAGTGACGGTCGTTTCACTCCAGAGGTGAACCTCACGAGCAAGTTGATGAGCCCCGCCCCGATGACCCCCAAGGGACCACCAGGACGGGGATTTCCGCACTGCCGGGAGCGTTGGCAGATACGGAGCTGGGGGGTTAGCTGCCGTTTCCGTTGCCGACCTTGGTTCCGGGGACGCGGCCACGGGTGCCGCGTGCGTCCTTCAGAATCTGGGGCATGTCGGTTGCAGCCTTGTTGAACTCCTCCAGGGGAACGTAGGCGTCGCGCTTCTTGCCGTCGGGCGTCGTGATCTCGATGATCACGAGGTCATCGCTGATGTCCTTGAACGCGCCCAGTTCGGTGACGAGTACGTCCAGCGCCTTCGGCTGGTCGATGTCCGGGTGCTGCCGGACGACGACTGCGGCGAACTGCTTGTCGTTCCCCTGCTTACCGCTGAGGTCCGAGACCTTCTGGCTGACGATTGCCATCTTTCTGCTCCACTCGGTGTTGTAGGTTCTGGGCTGGATTTTTCCTGGCCCTACATCCATTTATGCGCCAGTGGGCAAGGTATTTCTATAGAGTTTGACGTAACCACAACACCGAAACGAATGTAATTAACAGGGGCGGTGGCGCAATGGAAGCTGCTCGTTATTCGCAAGGATCAGGCGATCAAGCGTGTGTTGCGGAAGCCGGTGGGTCGATAGGTCAAGCTGGCAGCTCCGAGGTCGTGGAGCGCTCGACCAGTAGCGGAGTCCTGAGAGAAAATCTGTCGGCAACCACGGCGTGCCGTGGGATCATGCGGTCATGACAGGCCAGCATGAGGAGTCCAACGGTGACCGCTTGAGCAAGGAAGAGTGGTATAGGGTCGCTCGCTTCGACGATCCGTCCATCGAGCTTACTGAGCGAGAGAATCGACTCGCGGCTGAAGCCCTGGCGCCGGTGGTTAGCCGCGTTGCCGAAATGATGTCTTCTATCGTGCCTGACTTCTCACCAGCGGTATGGGAAGCCGCGCAGGAGGTTCTACAGCGGCTTGCTGAAATCAGCACGGTTGTACGGACTTTTGCCGAGTCCGCTGCCCCCTACTTGCAGGGAATCTTTGAGTCGCTGGGAGATTTTGCCAAGCGGAACTTTCCCGAGAATTGGGATGGTGTAGATGGATCGTCGTTCAAGGGCCTGAGTTCGATCCTAATCGACGAGGGAATCCCTTTGATGTGGGTGCCTGGTCCAATGGTGGTCGAGGCGTTTCTGATCGCTGACAGTGCTTCTAGCCGACGCCGAATTATTAGCTCTCGGTGGAAGGGGATCGTGTCCGACTGCGAGGCGGTGCTTCACGGGATAGACCATCCAGACCTATTGGACGAGCGCGATTTCGCTTTGAGCTGTGTCCATGCGCTTCGCGACGGGCACTTCAATCCGGCTCAGGCGCTCGCAGCTAATCTGCTTGATACCACTTTGCTCCATCTTGATGGCGACATCCGTAAGTCGGTCAGGTCGAATCACTTCAAGCAGAACGGAGTGAAGTTTGACCTCGATGAACACCAGTTCAGGGTGGCGCTTACGTTTGCCCCTGTGTGGTGCGCGCACGCCAAGTTCAAGGCGGATATGAGGGACACTATCCCGCGTGTATTTGCCAGGCATGCAAGTGTCCATGCCGTATCTCGTAAGCAGTACAGCCGAGTTAATGCAGTCATCGGACTCATGGTGGTTACGTCGGTGCTCAAGTTCTTCGACTTGGAGTTGTCGAGATAATTTCACCACTTTTGCGAATGTCGTCGTATAATTGAATATGTAAACGGAGAAGTTCACCTGTGACGACAGAAGACCTAGAGCGATTACGGAAATCGACAGCAAAAAGCGGGGTGCCCCTGAAAGTGGAGCACCCCGCCGTGATCGCCAAGCTGGCACTACTGGTTAGTGAAGCCAGACGATCTCGACCGCGTCAGGATCAAAGCGCCAGCCGTTCCACATCTTCCCGCCCGGCATACTCGGGTGAATCACGACCTTCTCGACCACAAGCCGGATGACACTTGCTCGCCACTCGATGCTTGCGTTGTCCCAGACGGCGCGTATGCCGCCGTCGGTTGGAACGGCAAGGCTCTTTGCTTTGGCGCTCAAGAGTTGCTTCTTCTCGGTTTCGAGTGCCGCGAACCGATCTTTGATCGTCCCGAGCATGACGCGGTAGTCGTCTTTTTCGTGCTCGCCTGCTGCGTACTCGGCGGCCAGTAGTTCACGACGCGTCTGTAGCTCACTGAGTTCTTGGATTACTTCGCTCATGCGCAGTTCGTTGACGGGCGGGATCAACGCCCGAATGATGTCCGGTGAGTCGAAGCGGTACAGCACTTGCTGCGTGACGAACGCCTCGACAGCATCAGCGATGCGGAAGACCGAGCAGCACCCGATCCGATTTCCGCTGGTGTCCCACTTCTTACAGGCGTAGCGACGTTGGTACTTGATGGTTCCGTCTGCGAGCGGGTACGTCTTTCCCTGGCCGTACATCACTCCGCCGCAGTACTGGCCTTTCTTCGCTGTGTCACGCCACGTGCCGCCGCACTCGACGAATCCACTCAACAGATACGTACGGCCCTTCACGCTGCCCTTGTTCACCCAGTACTTTTCGCGCCCGTTGAACATGACCTCCATAGCGTCGTGTTCGGCGCGGGTAAAGACGTACGGCCACTTGGCACGGTGCCGCTCGTCGCGGTGAATCCGTGTGCCGCCGGTTTCCGGGTTCTGTAGGCATGGGCAATCTGTTGGGTGGCCGGTGGGGTCGAACTGCACGTAACTCTCGTTAAGCATCGTGCGCTTGAACTTGCCGACATCCCAAGTACCGTCGCAGATGCTCTCTTTCCCTTTGTACTTGGTTTTTTGGCCCGCACGCGTCGTCTTGATTCCTTGGTCGTTCCAGCGCCGTACGCACACGAACTGGCTGTCACCGGCGAGTGTCCACCGTTTGCCATCTTTGAGCGCGGCTACTTCCTCTTCCCGCACTTGGTACGGGTCGATGATGTCTTTTTCTTTGATCGGGTCATACCCGACTACCTTGCCGTACCCAAAGGTTCGCTGACCGCCAGACCACTCGCCCTTGCGCGCACTTTGCGCTTTTTCACGGACGATGAGCTCTTGGAGGTCTTCTGCTGTCCCGGCATCCATGGCGTTCTGGATGCGATCCATCCTGCGGTTCTGCGACATCGTGAGGTCGAGGTCATACCCGCGTACGTATTTGTACTGGACGCCGTAGCTGCGAGCGAGCTTGATCTGTCGCTCGTTTTCTTCCGGCTTACGGGTGAGCCGCGCTTTGGTGTAGGACAGCACGATCTTGACGGGGCCAGCTTGCAACTGGCCCATCATGTCTTCGTAGTCCGGGCGGTACTCGTCGCTGTTGGTGCTGGCGGATATGTCGTTGTCGCAGTAGATGCGAACAAGCGTCACGCCAAGCTGCGCGGCGAGTTTCCGTATGTCTTCTTCCTGGCGCTGAACGCCAAGTTCCGTGCCTTCTCGGTCATCGCTGATGCGCAGATAACCGAATGCGAGTTGTCCCTCCAGCTGGTTGAGCATGTTCGTCTATTCCTTTTCATGATCCATTTTAATGGATGCACAGGAATTTGACGAGTATGCCGTCGGCATCATCGCCGCGGTGGCGTTCGCGGCGGTGCTCTACAAGGTCGTGACGAGTGGGCAGGTCAGCTCGGAGTTGCAGGCGATCGTGAAGAAGGCCCTCGATGCCAAGATGTGAAGGCCAGGGCCAGGGCCAGGGCCAGGGCCGGGATGTGGGGCGGTTCCGGGACCGGGGGTTCGTGACCGCCGAGGCCGCCGTCGTGCTGCCCGCGCTGGTGCTGTTCTCGATGGCGCTGGTCTGGGCGCTGCTCGTCGCGGCAGCGCAGATCCAGTGTGTGGACGCGGCCCGGGCCGGTGCCCGGGCCGCCGCCCGGCAGGACCCGCCCGGCGAGGTCGCCGCGGTGGCCCGGGGTGCGGCCCCGCGCGGGGCGGAGGTCACCGTCACCAGAGAGGGCGACCTCGTGCGCGTGCAGGTGGTGGCGCAGCCGCCGGGGCTCGGCGGCCTCACGGTCGATGTCGCGCACGAAGCGGTGGCGCTGGCGGAGGAGACGGTGGGGGTGGGTGCGTGAAGCGTTGGGGAGACGGGTGGCCCGCCAGGTTCGCCAGAGCTGTCTCCGCGCGCTCGGTCCGCTCCGACCGTGGCTCCGCGACGGTCTGGACCGTGGGTGCGATCGCCGTCCTGTGCGTGGTGTTCGGCGTTGTGCTCGCCATGGGGCAGGCCTCTGTGACCCGGCATAGGGCCGCCGCGGGGGCGGATCTGGCGGCGCTCGCGGCGGCGGACCACTGGACGGAGGGTGCCTCGGAGGCCTGTGCGCGGGCGGATCGGGTGGCCACGGCCCAGGGCACCCGGCTCGTCCGGTGCGCGCTGGTGGGCGAGACGTCGGACCTGACGGTGCGGTCGGGACGGGGCCTGTTCGGGGCGGAGATCAGATCGAGAGCGGGTCCACCAGGGCCCACGGGCCCGCTGAGACCGACCTGAGCCGACCCCGTACGCCCCTACGCCCGTACGCCTGCCAGGCCGGTCGCCGGGCGAGCCCTAACCCTTCTCGTCGGGGACCTTCTCCTCCGGCGCTCCCTGTAGCAGAACCGTCAGCAACCGCACCGCTCCCCGTTTGTGCAGGGGCTCGTTGCCGTTGCCGCACTTGGGGGACTGGATGCAGGACGGGCAGCCGGCGTCGCACTCGCAGGAGGCGATGGCCTGGCGGGTGGCCGTCAGCCAGGAGCGGGCCGTGTGGAAGGCGCGTTCCGCGAAGCCTGCGCCGCCGGGGTGGCCGTCGTACACGAAGACCGTGGGGAGGAGGGTGTCCGGGTGGAGCGGGACGGAGACGCCGCCGATGTCCCAGCGGTCGCAGGTCGCGAAGAGGGGCAGCATGCCGATCGACGCGTGTTCGGCGGCGTGCAGGGCGCCGCCGAGGATCTCCGGGTTGATGCGGGCCGCGTCGAGCTGGTCCTCGGTGACGGTCCACCACACGGCACGGGTGCGCAGCGTGCGCGGAGGGAGGTCGAGCTTCGTCTCTCCCAGGACCTCACCGGTGATGACGCGTCGGCGCAGGAAGGAGACGACCTGGTTGGTGACCTCGACGGAGCCGTAGCAGAGGCGGCCGTCGCCCCAGGGGATCTCGGTGTCCGTCTCCAGGACGGAGATGGACGTCGTGTCCCGGGCGACCGTCGAATACGGCGGGTTGGCCTCCTCGACCAGGGCGACCGAGTCCGTCAGGTCGAGGGAGCGGACGAGATAGGTGCGGCCCTGGTGGAGGTGGACCGCGCCCTCGTGCACGGCAGTGTGCGAGGCGCCCGCGTCGACCGTGCCGAGGAGCCGTCCCGTGCCCTCCTCGACGATCTGGACCGGGTTGCCGCCACCGCCCCGGATGTCGGCCAGGTCGGCGGCCCGCTCACGGCGTGTCCAGTGCCAGGCGCTGGTGCGGCGCCGGAGCAGCTTCGCGGCCTCCAACTGCGGCAGCAGGGCCGCCGTTTCCGGGCCGAAGAGTGCCAAGTCCTCCTCGACCAGGGGTGATTCGGCAGCCGCGGCGCACAGGTGGGGGGCCAGGACGTACGGGTTGTCCGGGTCGAGGACCGTCGACTCGACCGGCTGGTCGAACAGGGCTTCCGGGTGGTGGACGAGGAACGTGTCCAGCGGGTCGTCGCGGGCGACCAGGATCGCCAGCGCGCCCTGTCCGGCGCGTCCGGCGCGTCCCGCCTGCTGCCACAGGGAGGCGCGGGTGCCCGGGTAGCCGGCGATGACGACGGCGTCCAACCCCGAGACGTCGATGCCGAGTTCGAGGGCGGTGGTGGCGGCGAGGCCGAGGAGTTCGCCGGAGTGGAGGGCCTGCTCGAGGGCTCTGCGCTCCTCGGGGAGGTAGCCGCCTCGGTAGGCGGCCACGCGCCGGGCCAGCGAGCGGTCGACCTCGGACAGCCGTTCCTGGGCGATCACCGAGATCAGCTCGGCACCCCGCCGGGAGCGGACGAAGGCCACCGAGCGCACGCCCTGGAGGGTGAGGTCGGTCAGCAGGTCGGCCGTCTCGGCGATGGCCGTACGCCGGACGGGCGCGCCCTTCTCGCCGTGCAGCTCGGTGAGCGGCGGTTCCCAGAGGGCGAACACCAGTTCACCGCGAGGCGAGGCGTCGTCGGCGATCTCGACCACCCGGAGACCCGTCAGACGGCCGGCTGCGACGGCCGGCTCGGCTGCCGTGGCGGAGGCGAGCAGGAAGACGGGGGAGGCGCCGTAGCGGGCGCACAGGCGGCGTAGCCGGCGCAGGACCTGGGCGACGTGGGAGCCGAAGACACCGCGGTAGGTGTGGCATTCGTCGATGACGACGTACTTCAGCGATTTCAGGAAGGAGGCCCAGCGGGGGTGGGACGGGAGTATCCCCCGGTGGAGCATGTCCGGGTTGGTCAGGACGTAGTTCGCGTACTGGCGGACCCACTCGCGTTCCTCGAAGGGGGTGTCGCCGTCGTACACGGCAGGTCGTACCGCGTTTCCCAAAGGTTGTGAAAGTTCCTTCACGGAACGTCGCTGGTCGGCCGCCAGGGCTTTGGTCGGGGCGAGGTACAGGGCGGTCGCCCCGCGGCCGTTGGGGGCCTCGGAGCCGTCCAGGAGGCACGAGAGCACCGGCACGAGGTACGCGAGCGACTTGCCCGAGGCGGTGCCTGTGGCGACGATCACGTTGTCGCCGTCCAGGGCGTGCTCGGCGGCCAGTGCCTGGTGGGCCCAGGGGTGTTCGATTCCGGCGGCCTGGACGGCCGCGACGACCTCCGCCCGAATCCGGTCGGGCCAGACGGCATGACGGCCCGCACGCGGGGGCAAGTGCTCCGTATGAGTGATGCGCGAAGCCCGGCTCGGCCCCGGGGCGAGCCGGTCCAGGATGGTGCCCGGATCGGGTCGCGAGGCGGCGAAAGCCGAGGGTCGTTCGGATCGGTGATTCTTGGCCATCGGCAT
>NZ_BMMU01000010.1:0-33754 GCF_014646095.1 Streptomyces lacrimifluminis
AGCGCCGATGGTACTGCAGGGGGGACCCTGTGGGAGAGTAGGACACCGCCGAACAAATATTACGAAAAGCCCTGTACCGGGTTCACCGGTACAGGGCTTTTTTGTGTTTCACGGTCAATTGAAAGTGGTGCCTCTCCTCTCCGCTGCAGACGAGAAAAGTTATTCAGAGGCGTCCTGCAGTTTTCAGGGCCAGATATGCGTCTGCCAGTGCCGACGCCAGGTCATCCGGAGTCGCGTCGACAACCGTGACGCCGTGGCGGCGGAGTTGTTCGGCGGTTCGGTGACGTTCCGTCTGTGCTTGGGCGGCGGCTGCGGCCTCGTACACCGCTTCTGTGTTTCCTCGGGCTGCTGTCATGGCTGCGATGTGGGGGTCGGAGACCGAGGCGAGGAGGACTGTGTGGCGCTGCGTCAGTTGTGGGAGGACGGGGAGCAGGCCTTCTTCGATGGGGGCCGTGTCCAGACTGGTGAGCAGGACGATCAGGGAGCGTCTGGGGGCCGTACGGAGGGCGGTGGCCGTGAGGCCGCGGGCGTCGGTTTCGATGAGTTCGGGTTCCACTCCGGCCATCGCGTTGACCAGGGACGGGAGGACATCGGCTGCGGCCCGGCCCTGCACCAGGGCTCGTACCCGGCGGTCGTACGCGAGGAGGTCCACGCGGTCGCCTGCGCGGGAGGCCAGGGCTGCGAGGAGGAGGGCCGCGTCCATGGAGGCGTCCAGGCGGGGGACGTCGCCGACGCGGCCCGCCGACGTACGGCCGGTGTCGAGGACCAGAAGGATGTGACGGTCGCGTTCGGGGCGCCAGGTGCGTACGGCGACCGTGGTCTGGCGGGCTGTGGCGCGCCAGTCGATGGAACGGGTGTCGTCGCCGGGGACGTACTCGCGCAGGCTGTCGAATTCCGTGCCCTCGCCGCGGGTCAGGACGCTGGTGCGGCCGTCGAGTTCGCGCAGGCGGGCGAGCTTAGACGGGAGGTGCTTGCGGCTCGTGAACGGGGGGAGGACGCGTACCGTCCAGGGCACGTGGTGGCTGCCTTGGCGGGCGAAGAGGCCCAGGGGGCCGTACGAGCGGATCGTCACTCGGTCGGCCTGGCGGTCGCCTCGGCGGGTGGGGCGTAGGTGGGTGGTGACGCGGCGGCGTTCGCCGGCGGGGACCGTCAGGCGGTGGCGGGAGGCCTCCACCTCGGTGCCGGACTGCCAGCTGCTGGGGGGCCAGGCATCGCGCAGGCGGGCGCGGAGCAGGCGGCCGGAGGGGTTGGTGACCGTGAGGGTGACGTCCGCTGATTCGTTCAGGCGTACGGATGTGTCGCCGGAGCGGGTGAGGCCGAGGCGGCGTACGGGTGCTGCCAGGGCGAAGTCGCAGGCGCAGGCGACTGCCAGAGAGCCGTTGACCGCGAAGAAGCCCGTCCAGCCGGCGTCCCAGAGGCCGACGGGGATCGAGCCCAGGGCCGCCAGGAGGGCGGCGCGGCCGGTGAGTGCCATCAGCGGGGGACGGGGACGTGGGCGAGGATCGCGTTGATGACCGAGTCGGCCGTCACGCCCTCCATCTCGGCCTCTGGACGGAGTTGCACGCGGTGGCGGAGGGTGGGCAGGGCGAGCGCCTTGACGTCGTCGGGGATGACGTAGTCGCGGCCTGTCAGCCAGGCCCACGCGCGGGACGTCGCGAGGAGGGCCGTGGCGCCTCGGGGGGAGACGCCCAGGGTGAAGGACGGGGAGTCGCGGGTGGCTCGGCAGATGTCCACCACATAGGCCGTGATCTCGGGGGAGATCACCGTCTTGGCGACGGCCGCGCGTGCCGCTTCCAGGTCTGCCGGGCCTGCAACGGGGCGGATGCCGGCGGCGCGCAGGTCGCGCGGGTTGAAGCCCTCGGCGTGGCGGGTGAGGACGTCGATCTCGTCCTGGCGGGAGGGGAGGGGGATCGTGAGCTTGAGGAGGAAACGGTCCAGCTGGGCTTCGGGAAGGGGGTACGTGCCCTCGTACTCGACCGGGTTCTGGGTCGCCGCGACCAGGAACGGGTCGGGGAGGGGGCGGGGGGTGCCGTCGACGGTTACCTGGCGTTCCTCCATGGCTTCCAGGAGGGACGACTGGGTCTTCGGGGGCGTGCGGTTGATCTCGTCCGCGAGGAGGAGGTTGGTGAAGACCGGGCCCGGCTGGAAGGAGAACTCCGCGCTGCGCGTGTCGTAGACGAGGGAGCCGGTGATGTCGCTCGGCATCAGGTCCGGAGTGAACTGGACGCGCTTGGTGTCGAGTTCGAGTGCGGAGGCGAGTGCTCGGACGAGCAGCGTTTTGGCTACTCCGGGGACTCCTTCGAGGAGAACGTGTCCGCGGCAGAGGAGGGCGACGACGAGGCCGGTCACGGCGGGGTCCTGGCCGACCACGGCTTTGGCGATCTCGGCGCGCAGGGCTTCCAGGGAGGCCCGGGCGGTGTCCGGGTTCCCGGGGATCCCGGCGTTGTCAGTGGTCGGGTCCATCATGGACGGCGTACCTCTCTTTCGAGGGCGTCGAGCTGGTCGGCGAGGGAGATGAGGGCGGCGTCGTCGCCGGGCGGCGGGCCGAAGAGGAGGGAGTGCAGGGACTGTCCGTCTCCGTGGTCGTGGAGGTGGGCGGACAGAGCGGGGAGCAGGACCTCGGGCGTGTGCGCCTGGGGCACGGGGACGCCGACGAGGGGGGCGAGGCGGGTGCGGGTGGTGGAGCGAAGAGCGCCTGCCGCGCGGTCGCGGGCGTGGGTCTTGCGGTAGAGGCGGGCGCGGCCTTCGACGGTTTCGGAGGCGCGGATCGCCACGGGGAGACGTTCGGGTACGAGGGGGCCGAATCGGCGTGCCCGCCAGAAGGCGGCCAGAACCGCGGCGAAGAAGAGTTGCAGGGTGCCCCAGAGCCAGCCCGAAGGGAGCAGGTCGAAGAAGCCGCGCTCGCCGGAGTCGGTGCGCGAGCCGTCGGAGAGCGAGGGGAGGTACCAGACCAAGTGGGGCCGGGAACCGAGCAGTTGAAGGGCGAGCGAGGCGTTGCCGTGCTCGTCGAGGCGGTCGTTGTAGAGGATGTCGGGTGCCCCGAGCACGACGGTGTCGCCGTTGCCGGTGACCGCGGGGACGCGTACGAGGGTGGGGAGTCCGTCGCTGGGGTAGCACGCGTCGGCGTCGGTGGCGGTGGTGTCGTAGCGGAAGCCACCCGTGTCGGCGGTGCCCGCGCGTTGGGCGGCGGGCAGGTCGCAGTCGGGGGAGAGCTTCGAGTGGAAGCTGAGTGCGGGGTCTGCGGTGACGCCGGGGGCGAGTGTCCCGACGGACGGGCTGCTGGGGGCGACCAGGACCGTACGTCCGCCGGAGTTCTCCGTCGCCGTGTGCAGTTGTTCCTGTTGACGGTCGGTCAGCAGGTCGGGGGCCGCGATCAGGAGGGTCGTGTCGGCGCCGGCCGCGGTGCTCGCCTCGGCGAGGGTGGTGACCACGCGAGTGGACACACCCCGGTCGGCGAGGAGCGCGGCGACGGCGCGGCTGCCGTGGGGGTCGGCGGACCGTGGGTCGAGGCCGCCGCGCCGGGTGCCGGAGTTGATCACGGCGATCGTGACGGCGCCCACGAGGAGGAGGGCAACGCCGAGAACGACGCCTCGCGCGCGGGTCCACACCTGGCGGGCGGTGGGCGAGGCCGAGGTGGGGGCGGGGAGCGTGACCTCCGTGCTCATTCGGCGGCTCCCTGGGGGGCCTTGGGGGCCGTGCCGGGGGTGCTGCCGAGGCTGGCGAGCACCGGTTTCGTGCGCTCCAGGGCGTCGTCGAGTTCGGTGAGCCGACGGTACATCTGCGGGGTCGCGGTGCGTCCGCCGTACGTCACCTCGTCGAAGTCCCGGGCCGCGGTGCGCAGGCGGTCGGTGTGCGCGGGCAGGGTGCGGCCCGCTTCCGCGGCTGCCTCGTCGGCGGTGCGGCCGGGGCGGGCGTCGAGGAGCGCGCGTTCCTCGAGGGAGCGGACGACGGCACGCATGCGCTCCTGGACGGCCTGGTTCCAGTGGCCCCGGGCGGCGTGGGCCTCGGCGGCGGCGCGGTGTTCGGCGGCACTGCGGGGGCGGTCGTCGAAGAGCACGGCGGAGGATGTGGGGCCGGTGCGCGGGGTGCCGAGACGCCACCACAGGGCGCCGATCAGGGCGACGGCGACCAGGACGACGACCACCAGTCCGACGATTCCTCCGGGGGTCGCGGTCGAGGCCGCGTTGAACACCTTGTCGAGCCAGTCCCAGAAGGCGTCCATGGCCCGTTGGAAGGGGCCCGGTTCGTTCTCGTGGTACATGCGCTTGGACAGCTCGCGCCGGGCCGCCTCCCGCGCGGGATCGCGCGGGATCGTCACCGGGTCGTCGGCGTCGGCCAGCGACAGTACGGCGGTGTCGCCGGCGCGCAGCAGGGCTCGTACGGCCGCTTCGGCGGTGGGCGGCAGGGCCGGCACCGTGGTGATGAATCCCCCCGTCAGGCTCACCGCATCAGCTTCCCGGGGTGGCGCCCGGGGCGCCGGAGCCGGTGCCCTGTACGCCGGCGGCGCGGGCCAGGTCGAGGTCGAGTGCCTCGCGCCGGATGCGCTGGTCGATGTAGAGGAGCACGGTCACGCCCGCGGTGATGGGGAAGGTGATCATGGAGCCGATCACCGAGCCGATGCCGCTGACGATGAGGAACGTCCAGCCGAAGCCGCCCGTGCCGTTGAGGAAGCCGCTGATGCCGTCCCCGGTCAGGGCGGCGGCGACGAAGGTGAACGGCAGGACGACGATGGACGAGACGACGCCCGCGATGATCGAGGCGAGCAACTGGATGCCGAAGACCCGCCACCAGGAGCCACGGACGAGCTTCGCGGAACGGCTGATCGACTTCACGATGCCCTGCTTCTCCAGCATCAGCGCCGGCGAGGCCAGGGAGAAGCGGATCATCAGCCACACCGCGACGATGCTCGCGCCGAAGCCGCCCAGGACGGCCAGCGCCGCGCCTCCGCCCTCCGAGCCCGAGAGGGCCACGAGCAGGCCCGGTGCGACACCGACGCCGACGATCGTGACGACGGTGAGCAGCAGCAGGAAGATGAGACCGAAGAGTTTCGGGATCTGCGGGCGGGCGTCCCGCCAGGCTTCGCCGATGGTCACCGGCTTGCCGAGTACCGCGCGGCTGGTCACGGTCGTGAGCAGGGCGGTCGCGATGACGGTGCCGATCATGGAGATCACGAGGAGGACGCCGGAGCTGAGCACCGCGTCGCCCATGGCGCGGCTCAGTTCCTCGAAGGTGGCGCTCGTGTCGTCGAGGCTGTTGACGCTCGTGCTGTCGTCCAGGAGCAGTCCCTGGAGGAGGATGGCGACGATCTCGGTGACGATCGCGACGGTGAGCGAGATGCCCAGCACGGTGCGCCAGTGGGCGCGCATGGTGGAGACGGCGCCGTCGAGGATCTCGCCGACGCCGAGGGGGCGCAGCGGGATCACGCCGGGTTTGGCGGCGGGCGGGGGGCCGCCCCAGTTGCCTCCCCAGCCGGGGTGGCCGCCGGGCGGGCCGTATCCGCCGTACCCTCCGGGGCCGCCAGGGGCGCCGGGGTGGTTGCCGCCCCAGCCCGGGCCGGGAGGCGGGGGTGGGGGCGGAGCCTGACCGGCGCCCTGGGGGCCGGTGGGGGCGGACCACTGGGCGGGTGGGGGTTGTTCCTTGGACCACTTCGGGCCGGAGCCGGTCGTGTCGGGGTGCGGCTGGTCCGCGGGTTCCGCGGGACCGGGGCGGTCGGCGGGGGCGGACGCGCCGGGCTGCTGCCCTTCGGAGGGGGCAGATCCGGGCGAGGCCCAGCCCGGAGTGTCGTTCATCGTCGCTCCTTCACGGTGCCCGTCCGCGTTCGCGGCAGGTTGGCAGCCATCGTGCCATGGGGAACGCGCGGGGGGATCGGCCCCCGTATGCGGAGGACACCTTCAATTGTCCGACGGATAAGGGGCAGACTGGGTGGATGGCTGATCAGTACGCGCAATCCCGCGAGGACAACCGGCCCACCGAGATACCGGCGATCCGTTGGGAGGAACCTCCCGAGGGCCCGGTGCTGGTCCTTCTCGACCAGACGAGACTGCCTGCCGAGGAGGTCGAGCTGGTCTGTACGGACGCGCCCGCGCTGGTGGCGGCGATCCGTTCGCTGGCCGTGCGCGGGGCGCCGCTGCTCGGCATCGCGGGGGCGTACGGTGTCGCGCTCGCCGCCGCGCGCGGCTTCGACGTGGACGAGGCCGCCGTCGCGCTGGCACAGGCCCGGCCCACCGCAGTGAACCTCCCTGTCGGGGTGCGCAGGGCGCGGGAGGCGTACGAGGTGGAGCTCGCCAGGAGCGGTGACCGGGAGCAGGCGGCCGGGGCGGCGCTGGTCGCGGCGCGGGTGCTGCACCGGGAGGACGCCGAGGCCAGCGCGCGGATGGCCGTGCACGGGCTGGCGCTGCTGGACGAGTTGCTGCCGGGCGGAGGGCACCGGGTGCTCACGCACTGCAACACCGGGTCGCTGGTGTCGGGTGGGGAGGGAACAGCGTTCGCGGTGGCGCTGGCGGCGCACCGGACAGGGCGGCTGCGCAGGCTCTGGGTGGACGAAACGCGCCCGTTGCTGCAAGGTGCTCGCCTGACGGCCTATGAGGCGGCGCGCAGCGGAATGGCGTACACCTTGCTCACGGACAACGCGGCGGGCTCTCTGTTCGCCGCCGGGGAGGTGGACGCGGTACTGATCGGCGCGGATCGGATCGCTGCCGACGGTTCGGTGGCGAACAAGGTGGGGAGCTACCCGCTCGCCGTGCTGGCCCGGTACCACCACGTGCCGTTCATCGTGGTGGCGCCGGTGACGACGGTGGATCCGGACACCCCCGACGGGGCGTCCATCGAGGTGGAACAGCGTGCCGGACATGAGGTGACGGAGATAGCCGCACCTCAGGTGCCGGTGGCGGGAGCGGAAGCGGGAGGCGGGATTCCGGTGGCACCCCTGGGGACCCAGGCGTACAACCCGGCGTTCGATGTGACGCCTCCCGAGTTGGTGACGGCGATCGTCACCGAAGCGGGCGTTGTGTCGCCCGTGACGGCTGCGGCGCTGGCAGAGCTGTGTGACAGGTCACGACAGGTAACGATTTAGTTAATGGGATGATGTCGTTTATGAAGGGACGAGTCCTTGTCGTCGATGACGACACCGCACTGGCCGAGATGCTCGGCATTGTGTTGCGTGGTGAAGGTTTTGAGCCGTCTTTCGTAGCCGACGGCGACAAGGCGCTGGCCGCTTTCCGTGAGTCCAAGCCCGATCTGGTGCTCCTGGACCTGATGCTTCCCGGCCGGGACGGTATCGAGGTGTGCCGCCTGATCAGGGCGGAGTCCGGGGTGCCGATCGTGATGCTCACGGCCAAGAGCGACACCGTCGATGTCGTCGTGGGCCTGGAGTCGGGCGCCGATGACTACATCGTGAAGCCGTTCAAGCCGAAGGAGCTGGTCGCCCGGATCCGGGCGCGGCTGCGGAGGTCGGAGGAACCGGCGCCCGAGCAGTTGGCCATAGGCGACCTCCTCATCGATGTCGCCGGTCACTCCGTGAAGCGGGACGGCCAGTCGATCGCGTTGACGCCTCTGGAGTTCGATCTGCTGGTGGCGCTCGCGCGCAAGCCGTGGCAGGTGTTCACGCGTGAGGTGCTTCTGGAACAGGTCTGGGGGTACCGCCATGCGGCGGACACCCGGCTGGTCAACGTTCATGTGCAGCGGCTGCGCTCCAAGGTCGAGAAGGACCCGGAGCGGCCGGAGATCGTGGTGACCGTCCGTGGCGTCGGTTACAAGGCAGGACCGAGCTGACATGTCCGGGGACAGTGCCGCTTCGCCCCCCGGGCGTTCCGGGGGGCGTGCGGAGCGGCCTGTCGGGCGGCAGAAGGTGAGCAGGGCCGGCTCCGGCTGGCGGCAGTTCTTCGAGGGCGGGCTGCTCCAGGGCGGTGTCCAGGGCAGCCCGGTCCTTCGGCTGCTCATGCGCTGGGTGCGCCGGCCGCTGCTGCCCGTCATGCGGCTGTGGCGGCGCAACATCCAGCTCAAGGTCGTCGCCACGACCTTGCTGATGTCGCTCGGTGTCGTCCTGCTGCTCGGCTTCGTCGTCATCGGGCAGGTGCGCAACGGCCTGCTGGACGCCAAGGTGAAGGCTTCGCAGAGCCAGGCCGCGGGCGGTTTCGCGGTGGCCAAGCAGAAGGCGGACACGGCGGCCAGCGCCAGTGGGGACGACGGTTCCGGCGCGGGTGGCAGGCCCTCGCAGAACGTCATCCAGTGGATGAGCGACCTGGTGGAGTCCCTGTCCAGTGGTGGTCAGGGTGCCTTCGACGTCGTGACGCTTCCGATCGGTCCGGCGGGCGACGACAGTGGCGGCGGGCGCGGCCCGCGTGCCTCCGGTGGGGTGGACCCGACGGCGAGCGTGCCCGAGGCGCTGCGCCAGCAGGCCGACGGCAGCATGCTGATGGCCCAGAGCTACACCCGCATCATCTACACCAACGGCAGCGAGTCGCAGCCCGCGCTGATCATCGGCAAGCAGGTCGACGACCCGAACGGTGACCCGTACCAGCTGTACTACCTCTTCCCGCTCACCCAGGAGGAGAAGTCGCTGAGCCTGGTCAAGGGGACGCTGGCGACCGCCGGGCTGTTCGTCGTCGTACTCCTGGGGGCCATCGCCTGGCTGGTGGTGCGGCAGGTCGTGACGCCCGTGCGGATGGCGGCGGGGATCGCCGAGCGGCTGTCCGCCGGGCGGCTGCAGGAGCGGATGAAGGTCACCGGCGAGGACGACATCGCACGGCTCGGCGAAGCCTTCAACAAGATGGCGCAGAATCTCCAGCTGAAGATTCAGCAGTTGGAGGAGCTGTCGCGGATGCAGCGCCGGTTCGTGTCCGACGTGTCGCATGAACTGCGGACGCCGCTGACGACCGTACGGATGGCCGCGGATGTCATCCATGACGCGCGCGTGGACTTCGATCCGGTGACCGCGCGGTCGGCCGAACTGCTCGCCGACCAGCTGGACCGGTTCGAGACGCTGCTCGCGGACCTGCTGGAGATCAGCCGGTTCGACGCGGGCGCCGCGGCGCTGGAGGCCGAGCCGATAGACCTCAGGCAGGTCGTACGGCGCGTGGTGAGCGGTGCCGAGCCGCTGGCCGAGCGCAAGGGGACGACGGTACGGGTCGTCGGCGATCAGCAGCCTGTCGTGGCCGAGGCCGACGCGCGGCGGGTGGAGCGGGTGCTGCGCAACCTCGTGGTCAACGCGGTGGAGCACGGCGAGGGCAAGGACGTCATCGTGAAGCTGGCCGCCGCGGGCGGTGCGGTCGCGGTGGCCGTGCGTGACTACGGGGTCGGGCTCAAGCCCGGCGAGGCGACGCGGGTCTTCAGCCGCTTCTGGCGGGCCGACCCGGCACGCGCGCGTACCACCGGCGGTACGGGCCTCGGCCTGTCCATCGCGCTGGAGGACGCGCGGCTGCACGGCGGCTGGCTGCAGGCGTGGGGCGAGCCGGGCGGTGGTTCGCAGTTCCGGCTGACACTGCCGCGCACCGCCGACGAGCACCTGCGGGGCTCGCCCATACCGCTGGAGCCCAAGGACTCACGGCGCCATCGGGGACTCGATGACGCGGGTCTGCCGTATGCCGGCAGCGACAAGCTGGCCACGGTGCCGATGCAGACGGCGGCCACGGAACAGCGGCCGATAGCGCCGCGCCTCGCCGGCCCGGCCCCGACCGCGGACCCCACCGCGCTGCCCGGCAACGGCGCTCGCGTGGTGCCGCGCCCGGTCGGTGGCGCGCGGCGGGACGGTGTGTCCGGTACGGAGTCGGAGCCCGAGGACAGGGACAGGGTGTCCTCGGATGCCGTGCCAGAACGTGTGGAACAGCAAGGGGAGGCATTTCGTGGGCCCTGACCGCGAGCGGGACGGTCGGCGCCGGGAAACGGCTCGCGCGGTGGTGTACGCCGCCTGTGGCGCCGTACTGCTGGCCGGATGCGCCTCGATGCCCGACAGCGGGGATCTGCGCGGAGTCGAGTCCACGCCCCGGCAGGACGCCCAGGTACGGGTCTTCGCCCTGCCGCCCCACGAGAACGCCCCGCCGGCGCAGATCGTCCAGGGCTTCCTGGAGGCGCTGACCAGCGACGATCCGCACTATGAGACCGCGCTCAAGTACCTGACGCCGGGTGCCGCGAAGGAGTGGCGGCCCGACGCGTCGACCACGGTGCTGGACGGTGGACCCAGCGCCGAGCCCGTGCACGTGGGCGGCCGGGACGACCCGGACGACTACACGTCCACGCTGACCGGCGGCAGGTTCGCCACGCTGGACTCCCAGCAGTCGTACGAACCCGCCGACGGAAAGTACCGGGAGACGCTGCACCTCACGCGGGAGAAGAAGAGCGGGCAGTGGCGGATCGACGACCTGCCGCAGGGCATCGTCATGGGCAAGTCGGACTTCCTGCGCAACTACACGTCCGTCAACAAGTACTACTTCGCGTCGAACACGCCGACGGAGTCGGACGGCCAGCCCGTGTCCGTCGCCGATCCGGTGTACGTCCGCAAGAAGGTCGACCCGATGACCCAGACGGTGCTTTCGCTGCTGGAGGGCCCTTCGCGCTGGCTGGGCCCGGTCGTCAGGTCGAGTTTCCCCACCGGTACGGCGCTCAGGAAGGGCGTCACCTCGCTGACCCCCGACGACCAGAACCGGTTGACGGTGCCGCTCAACGACAAGGCGGGCCGGGTCGGGTCCGCCAAGTGCACCGAGATGGCCGCGCAGCTCCTCTACACGCTCCAGGACCTGACCCCCACGGGGGTCGACGAGGTCGCACTGCAGCGCGCCAACGGCAGCCAGCTGTGCGTCCTCGGCAAGGACCAGGCCGAGATCGTCGCCGTGCGCGGTGTGGTGCAGCACCCCGAGTTCCAGTACTTCATCGACGGCAAGCACCGCCTCGTACGTGTGGCCGGGGACAGCCTCGAAGCCGCCGCCGACGTCACCCCGGTGCCGGGCGCGCTCGGCGAGGGCGAGAAGCAACTGCGGTCCGCGGCGGTCTCGCGGGACGAGGACAGCGCGGCCGGGGTCTCGCTGGACGGGACCATGCTCTACGTCGGGTCGCTGGTGTCCGGCGGATCCCTCGGTGAGCCCGTGCTGACCAGCGAGGGCACCACCAAGGCCGACCGGCTGACCACCCCCAGCTGGGACGGCGACGGCGACCTGTGGGTGGCCGACCGCAACCCCGAGAAGCCGCGTCTGCTGCTCCTGGAGAAGGGCGCGGGCGAGCCGCTGGAAGTGAGGACTCCGGGGCTCGACGGGCGCATCGAGGCGGTACGGGTGGCCGCTGACGGGGTGCGGATCGCGCTCATCGTGGAGAAGGACGGCCTGCGGTCCCTGTACATCGGACGGATCGAGCGGGACGAGCGGTCGGCGGCGGCGTCGGGCGGATCGTCCCGGGAGAAGACGGCGGCGGAGCAGCGGGCCGGGGAGCGGTCGGCCGTGTCGGTCCTCGAACTGCGCTCGGTGACACCGCAGTTGGAGGAGGTCACCGCCATGTCATGGGCCGGGGACAGTCGGCTCGTGGTGGTGGGACGGGAGCAGGACGGCGTGCAGCAGATGGGATACGTGCAGGTCGACGGCTCCACGCCGGTGGGGTCGGCGCCGGCCGCGCTGACCGGGGTGAAGGGAATCGCCGCTTCCGAGGACGAGAGGCTGCCGCTGGTGGCGTACTCGGAGGAGGACGGGATCGTGCGCCTGCTGTCCGGGTCCAAGTGGCAGAAGCTGGTCAAGGAGGGGTCCGCTCCGGTGTACCCGGGGTGACAGCCCTCTGGTTCTACGGCTGTCCGGTTTCCGGGTCGGGTCGTGGATCCCAGTGGGGAAGTGGAAGGTGACGGCCCGTCGGATGCCCGGCGGGCCGTCGGCGTTGCCGGGTGCCGCTCGTGGAGCGGGGGGAGTTGTCCACAGGGAGTTATCCACAGGGGTGGCCGGGTGGCGCCGCTGTTGGCACAGTGGTGGGCATGCGGGGGTGGTGGCAGGATCTCGGCGACCTGGTGCTGCCGGCCGAGTGCGGCGGCTGCGGAAGGCCTCGCACGATGCTCTGCCCGGAGTGCCGCGCCGCTCTGAACGGGACCGCACCGAGCCGGGTGCGGCCGGTGCCGGAGCCGCCCGGGCTGCCGGTGGTGCATGCGGCGGCCCGGTACGAGGACGAGGTGCGCGCGGTGCTCCTCGCGCACAAGGAAAGGGGTGCGCTGGCCCTCGCGGGGCCACTCGGGACGGCGCTGGCTGGAGCCGTGCGGACGGGGCTCGGCGGGGCCCTGTGCGGCAATACGGACGTGCTGCTCGTTCCTGTGCCGTCCGCGCGCCGGGCCGTGCGGGCCCGGGGGCATGATCCGGCTCGGCGTATCGCGCTCGCCGCGGCGGGTGAGCTGCGCGGGTCCGGGATGCCGGCCCGGGTGCTGGCGGTGCTGCGCCAGCGGCGTGCCGTGGCCGATCAGGCGGGCCTCAACTCCCGGCAGCGGCTGGACAACCTCGCCGGCGCGCTGAGCGTGGCCGAGGGGGGCGGACGGCTGCTGGCCGGGGCGGGTGCGGTCGTCCTGGTCGACGATCTGATGACGACCGGGGCCTCACTTGCCGAGGCGGCGCGTGCCGTGCGGGAAGCGATCGGGGGCGCGGAGACCGGTGGGGTGAACGGGGCGGAACGGTCGGGAGAGGTGGGAAACGTGAGAGGAGCGAAAAACGTCGTGTATTCGGAAGCGGGGCGGGAAGGCAGAGGACAGCGGCGCACAGGAGCCACGGCCATGGGTGTGGAGCGGAGGTCAGGAGTGTCGGGAATGGTGGCGCTGGGCGCCTTCGGAGGCATGATCTGCGCGGCTGTGGTCGCAGCGACGCCTGATTCTTTCGAAATAAACCGGAACTGACCACCAACTTGCATCGTTGCAGGTAGTGAGAGGAACAATTCACTTGAACGGAGGTACGCGGCAGTAGAGGGTGACGACATCCGTCCGGGCGAGATATGTTCGGTTGTGAGGGAAAGCCGCAGGCCACACCTCGCAAATCCGAATGCTGTGCTGCGGGTTTTGCCAATCACCCCTCGGCCGGCCGCGTGGGGATCTTGCCCATGGGGGAGGAGGAGGTGGAAGTCACCGAGTCCGAGGTTCCGGAGTACACCGGAGCCTGGTGCAAAAGGGAGACGCTTCGCCGCTGAAGCGGAGCGATCCGGGAACGGAGTTCTGCGTGGACATCGTCGTCAAGGGACGCAAGACCGAGGTGCCCGAGCGGTTCCGGAAGCATGTTGCCGAGAAGCTGAGGCTGGACAGGATCCAGAAGCTCGACGGCAAGGTGATCAGCCTCGACGTCGAGGTGTCCAAGGAGCCCAACCCCCGGCAGGCCGACCGCTCCGACCGAGTGGAGATCACGCTCCACTCCCGCGGTCCGGTGATCCGGGCGGAAGCAGCGGCAAGCGACCCGTACGCGGCACTCGACCTCGCGGCGGACAAGCTCGAGGCCCGGCTGCGGAAGCAGCACGACAAGCGTTACACCCGCCGGGGCGCCGGCCGGCTCACAGCCGCCGAGGTCGCCGACCACGTCCCGGACGCGGCAACGCTGAACGCCAATGGTCACCCCGTCCACGAGGAAGACGCGGACGGCGTGCCCGTCAAGAGGATCGGCTCGCTGGAAGTGAAGGGCGAAGGACCCCTCGTCGTCCGGGAGAAGACCCACGTCGCTTCCCCGATGACGCTCGACCAGGCGCTCTACGAGATGGAACTGGTCGGCCACGACTTCTATCTGTTCGTCGACTCCGAGACCAAGGAACCGAGTGTCGTCTACCGGCGGCACGCCTACGACTACGGCGTGATCCACCTCAACACGGACCCGATGGTCGCCCATCAGGCGCATTCCCCCGCGGCGGGTGGCACGCTGGGCGGCTGACCGCCCCCGGTGACAGCCGATCGGGTGCCCCTGGAGCGCGTGTGCGCCCCCAGGGGCACCCGTGCACGCCCCCTCCGGGACCCGCTCTGTCACCGCACTGTCGCCCGGGCATGGAATCATGGCCGCAACGGCTCAACCGGTGGGTCGTTGCCTTGGGTTGGCGATGGCATGAACCACAGGCCAAAGCCTTCAGGGGGAGGAACGATGGCGGACAGCTTCGGACCGATGCAGGTCGAGGATGCCGACGACGGCGTCACCGGCATGGGCCCGGACGCGGGCACCTCGCGCAAGGAGCCGATCAGAGTCCTTGTCGTGGACGACCACGCGCTCTTCCGCCGCGGACTGGAGATCGTGCTCGCGGCCGAGGAGGACATCCAGGTCATCGGCGAGGCGGCGGACGGTGCGGAGGCTGTCGACAAGGCCGCCGACCTGCTGCCCGACATCGTCCTGATGGACGTACGGATGCCGAAACGCGGGGGGATCGAGGCGTGCACCTCCATCAAGGAGGTCGCGCCCAGCGCCAAGATCATCATGCTGACGATCAGCGATGAGGAAGCCGATCTGTACGAGGCGATCAAGGCGGGTGCCACCGGCTATCTCCTCAAGGAGATCTCCACGGACGAGGTGGCCACCGCCATTCGTGCGGTGGCCGACGGGCAGTCGCAGATCAGCCCCTCGATGGCGTCGAAACTGCTCACCGAATTCAAGTCGATGATCCAGCGGACGGACGAGCGGCGGCTGGTGCCCGCGCCGCGGCTCACGGATCGCGAGCTGGAAGTGCTCAAGCTGGTCGCCACCGGGATGAACAACCGCGATATCGCCAAGGAGTTGTTCATCTCCGAGAACACCGTGAAGAACCATGTGCGCAACATCCTGGAGAAGCTGCAGCTGCACTCCAGGATGGAAGCGGTGGTTTACGCGATGCGGGAGAAGATCCTCGAGATCCGGTAAGGGCGGTCGGGGTGGCGCGGGCGGGTAGCAGTAGTGGTGGTGCTGCCGGGTGGGGGAGCGGTCGGCGTCGGGTCAGGTGAGTGCCTGGGCCAGTTCCCTTTCCAGGGAAGCGCGTAGGTCCGGGGCGTCCACCCGTTCCACTCGTACGTTCGTGCAGTTCACCCAGCTTGCCGCCTCCAGCAGGGCCTGGGCCACCGCCGGGACCGCCTTCGGGCCGTGCAGGGAGACCTGTCTGGCCACCAGGGTGTTGCCTTCCCTGGCGGGGTCCACCCTGCCGACGAGGTGGCCGCCGGCGAGGACCGGCATCGCGAAGTAGCCGTGCACGCGCTTCGGCTTGGGGACGTAGGCCTCCAGGCGGTGGGTGAACCCGAAGATCCGCTCCGTGCGGGCCCGTTCCCAGATCAGGGAGTCGAAGGGGGAGAGCAGGGTCGTGCGGTGGCGGCCCCGTGCGGGTGCCTCCAGGGCCGCCGGGTCCGCCCAGGCCGGTTTGCCCCACCCTTCGACCGTGACGGGAACCAGACCCGAGTCCGCGATCACCGCGTCGACCTGTTCCGCCTTGAGGCGGTGGTAGTCGGCGATGTCCGCGCGGGTGCCGACGCCCAGGGACCGGCCCGCGAGGCGGACCAGGCGGCGCAGGCATTCGGCGTCGTCTAGCTCGTCCTGCAGCAGGGTGTCCGGGATGGCGCGCTCTGCCAGGTCGTACACCCGCTTCCAGCCTCGGCGCTCCACGCACACCACCTCGCCGTACATCAGGGCGCGTTCGACGGCGACCTTCGTGCCGGACCAGTCCCACCAGTCGCTGGTGCGTTTCGCGCCGCCCAACTCCGTTGCCGTGAGGGGGCCTTGTGTGCGCAGTTGCTTGATGACCTGCTCGTAGGTGCCGGGCGGGAGGTCGTGGCCCCAAAGAGGGCGGGAGCGGTAGGCGCGGCGGCGGAAGGCGAAGTGGGGCCACTCCTCCACGGGGAGGACGCAGGCGGCGTGCGACCAGTATTCGAAGGCGTGGGGGTTCGTCGACGTGGGGTTCCAGTAGGCGTCTTCGATCTTCTTGCGCGGTATGGCGCCCAGGCGGGCGTACGGGATGAGTTCGTGGGAGCGGGCGAGTACCGAGATCGTGTCGAGCTGGACCGCGCCCAGGTGGCGGAGGATGCCGCGGACGCCTGCCTTGCGGTTGGGGGTGCCGAGGAAGCCCTGGGCGCGTAGGGCGATGCGGCGGGCCTCGTCGGCGGAGAGTTCGGTGTGGGGGGTTGGTGGTTGGGGGGTGGGGGTGGGATGGGGCGGGCTGCTCGTCATGCCCACGCACGATAGGGGGTGGGACTGACAGTGGGGGTGAGCTGGGGGTTTGGGGGTGGTGGGGTTCGCCCCCGCCGCCCTTACCCGTCCC
The DNA here is from genome assembly GCF_014646095.1 of Streptomyces lacrimifluminis. Taxonomy (GTDB): domain Bacteria; phylum Actinomycetota; class Actinomycetes; order Streptomycetales; family Streptomycetaceae; genus Streptomyces; species Streptomyces lacrimifluminis. The sequence goes on from NZ_BMMU01000010.1 coordinate 16,186, forward strand.
ATCCTGTCCCGGGGGGCTGCGCCCCCAGACCCCCCTTTCGCGCTGAACGCGCTCGTCCTCATACGCCGGACGGGCTGGAAGCACCTGGGCCCGGGAGGTACGGAGCCGTGGAGGGGAGGCCGATGTCCGAGGGGAGGAGGGAAGCCACCCAGCAGTCGCGGCGTACTCCCTTGTTGTTGATCGCTGAGCGCAGCGTGCCCTCCATGGTGAAGCCCGCTTTCTGTGCCGCTGCTCGGGATGCCTCGTTGCCCACCTCCGCCCGCCATTCCACGCGGTCCACCGACAGGTGGGTGAAGGCCCAGTGGGAGGCGGTGATCGTGGCCTCGGTGATGTAGCCGTTGCCGCGGTGGGCCTTGGCGGCCCAGAAGCCGACTTCGCTCACGCCCAGGGAGCGCATGGTGAGGGCGAGCATGCCCACCAGTTCCTCCCCTTCGGGGAGGAAGACGCCGAACGTGAACATCGAGCCGTCCGCCCAGCCGTCGGGCACCAGCTGGGAGGTGAAGCCGAGTGCGTGCTCGGGGAGGTAGGGGGACGGGATCGTCGTCCAGCGCTGGATGTCGGCGTCCTGTACCGCCGCGTACACGGCGTCCGTGTCGTGCGGGCCGACCGTGCGCAGGAGAAGACGGGCCGTGGTGAGCGTGACGGGGTCCATCGGCCGATTCTGCTCGGGGGAGGATGAGGGCGCCATCCCTTTCGCCGGGCGTGAGTTCGTGATCACAATTCGCGCAATTCGTGGGTGGGGTGCGGCACCATCCGTGACTCCTGGCCGTTCTCCTTATGGCTGTCCTACCGGCAGGCCTCCCGGCTGGGCGGGGTCCTCGCATACGATGGCCGTCGCTCAGTCAAGACAATGGAAATCGACCGTCCTAGGCCCGACCGGCAAGGAGACCAACCCCCGTGTCCGTCCTCTCAAAGATCATGCGTGCAGGCGAAGGCAAGATCCTGCGCAAGCTGCACCGCATCGCGGACCAGGTCAACTCCATCGAAGAGGACTTTGTCGACCTCTCCGACGCCGAGCTGCGGGCCCTCACCGATGAGTACAAGCAGCGGTACGCCGACGGTGAGAGTCTGGACGACCTGTTGCCCGAGGCCTTCGCCACCGTGCGCGAGGCGGCCAAGCGCGCCCTCGGCCAGCGTCACTACGACGTGCAGATCATGGGCGGCGCGGCGCTCCACCTCGGCTATGTCGCCGAGATGAAGACCGGTGAGGGCAAGACCCTCGTCGGCACCCTGCCGACGTATCTGAACGCCCTCTCCGGAGACGGCGTTCACCTCATCACGGTCAACGATTACCTGGCCGAGCGCGACTCCGAGATGATGGGTCGCGTACACAAGTTCCTCGGGCTGAGCGTCGGCTGCATCCTCGCCAACATGACGCCGGCCCAGCGGCGTGAGCAGTACGCCTGCGACATCACGTACGGCACGAACAACGAGTTCGGCTTCGACTACCTGCGCGACAACATGGCGTGGTCGAAGGACGAACTCGTCCAGCGCGGTCACAACTTCGCCGTCGTCGACGAGGTCGACTCGATCCTCATCGACGAGGCCCGTACGCCGCTGATCATCTCCGGTCCGGCCGACCAGGCCACCAAGTGGTACGGCGACTTCGCCAAGCTGGTCACCCGCCTCAAGCGCGGTGAGGCGGGCAACCAGCTCAAGGGCATCGAGGAGACCGGCGACTACGACGTCGACGAGAAGAAGCGCACGGTCGCCATCCACGAGTCGGGTGTCGCCAAGGTCGAGGACTGGCTGGGCATCGACAACCTGTACGAGTCGGTGAACACGCCGCTGGTGGGCTACCTCAACAACGCCATCAAGGCCAAGGAGCTCTTCAAGAACGACAAGGACTACGTCGTCATCGACGGCGAAGTCATGATCGTCGACGAGCACACCGGCCGTATCCTCGCCGGCCGCCGCTACAACGAGGGCATGCACCAGGCGATCGAGGCCAAGGAAGGGGTGGACATCAAGGACGAGAACCAGACCCTGGCGACCATCACCCTCCAGAACTTCTTCCGCCTCTACGACAAGCTCTCCGGCATGACCGGTACGGCCATGACCGAGGCCGCGGAGTTCCACCAGATCTACAAGCTCGGTGTCGTCCCGATCCCGACCAACCGTGACATGGTCCGCAAGGACCAGTCCGACCTCATCTACCGCACCGAGGTCGCGAAGTTCGAGGCGGTCGTCGACGACATCGCCGAGAAGCACGAGAAGGGTCAGCCGATCCTCGTCGGCACGACCTCGGTGGAGAAGTCCGAGTACCTGTCGCAGCAGCTCTCCAAGCGCGGCATCCAGCACGAGGTGCTGAACGCCAAGCAGCACGACCGGGAGGCGACCATCGTCGCCCAGGCAGGCCGCAAGGGCGCCGTCACGGTCGCCACCAACATGGCCGGTCGTGGTACGGACATCAAGCTCGGCGGCAACCCCGACGACCTCGCCGAGGCGGAGCTGCGGCAGCGCGGCCTCGACCCCGAGGAGCACATCGAGGAGTGGGCCGCGGCCCTGCCGGCCGCCCTGGAGCGGGCCGAGAAGGCGGTGAAGGCCGAGTTCGAGGAGGTCAAGGACCTCGGCGGGCTGTACGTCCTCGGCACCGAGCGGCACGAGTCCCGGCGGATCGACAACCAGCTGCGCGGTCGTTCCGGACGTCAGGGCGACCCCGGCGAGTCGCGGTTCTACCTCTCCCTCGGTGACGACCTCATGCGGCTGTTCAAGGCCCAGATGGTCGAGCGCGTCATGTCGATGGCGAACGTCCCGGACGACGTACCGATCGAGAACAAGATGGTCACCCGTGCCATCGCCTCCGCCCAGTCGCAGGTCGAGACGCAGAACTTCGAGACCCGCAAGAACGTCCTCAAGTACGACGAGGTCCTCAACCGGCAGCGCGAGGTCATCTACGGCGAGCGGCGCCGCGTCCTGGAGGGCGAGGACCTGCACGAGCAGATCCAGCACTTCATGGACGACACCATCGACGCGTACATCGGCGCGGAGACCGCCGAGGGCTTCGCGGAGGAGTGGGACCTGGAGCGGCTGTGGGGCGCCTTCAAGCAGCTCTACCCGGTGAAGGTCACCGTCGACGAGCTGGAGGAGGCGGCCGGCGACCGTGCGGGGCTGACCGCCGAGTTCATCTCCGAGTCGATCAAGGACGATATCCACGACCAGTACGCGTCGCGTGAGGAGCAGCTCGGCTCCGAGATCATGCGTGAGCTGGAGCGCCGGGTCGTGCTGTCGGTCCTTGACCGCAAGTGGCGCGAGCACCTCTACGAGATGGACTACCTCCAGGAGGGCATCGGTCTGCGCGCCATGGCGCAGAAGGACCCGCTGGTCGAGTACCAGCGCGAGGGCTTCGACATGTTCACCGCCATGATGGAGGGCATCAAGGAGGAGTCCGTCGGCTACCTGTTCAACCTGGAGGTCCAGGTCGAGCAGCAGGTCGAGGAAGTCCCGGTCGCGGATGCCAAGCCGTCCCTGGCCAAGGGTGCCGAGGACTCGGTTCCGGCGCAGGCGGGCGCCGGTTCCCGGCCCGAGATCCGCGCCAAGGGGCTCGACGCTCCGCAGCGGCCGGACCGGCTGCACTTCTCCGCGCCGACCGTGGACGGCGAGGGCGGCATCGTCGAGGGCGACTTCGTCGGGGACGACGACGAGGTGCGGTCCGAGGCGGACGGTCTCACGCGCGCGGAGCGGCGCAAGCAGCAGCGCGGCGGGCGGCGGCGTAAGAAGTGAGCCGTAAGCACGTGAGCGGTCAGTAGTCAGTAGTAGGCGGCGGGCCGTGGGCATGTGAGTACGCGGTAGTCGCTGTGTGAAGGGCCGGGCATCCCGCGAGGGTGGCCGGCCCTTCTGTGTGGGCGTGGTCGGGAGACTTCCGTCCGTGGGGTCTAGTCGTCCGCCGTGTGGGGCCTTCGGGGGCCGCCCAGTTCCACCGCCGTGCAGCGCCAGCGGAAGTCCTGGCCCAGTTCCAGACGGAAGGCCATCGCGCGGAGCTGGTTGACCGCGCCGATGCGGGCGAAGGCTTCCAGGGCGCCCTGGCTGGGCTCGTAGTAGCCGACGTCGCGGACGACGGGGCGGGTGCCGCGGGTGCGGAGGGGGCCGCGTTCCGCGAGCCAGGCCAGTTCGTCGTAGGCGCGGCCCACGGTGTGGCGGAGCATGCTGTGCACGGGGCGTTCGCCGCTCAGGACCGCGAGGAGGCGGTCGGCGAAGAGGTCGGTGGGCCGGGGCTGTGGGGGCGTCCGGCGGGGCTGGGCGGGCTGCTGGAGGGGGTGCGGGGGTGTCCTGTGCCGGTCCGGGCGCTGTCCCTGGGCGGGGACTCGGGGTTCGGGGTGGGTTTCGGTGGGGGCGGTGGCCCGGGGGAGGGGCGTGCGGGGAGTGCCTCCGCCCGGGGTGGTGCGGTGCGGGGTGCTGCCGGGGCGGCGGGTGTCCCGGCGTACCGGCGGGCGGGACGGGGTGCGGTGGACCGTCCTCGTCATCACCTTGTTCATGGAATGTCCCCGTTCTTGCGGCCCGGGTGGGTACCGGGCGGTAACTTTCTGTTGGGGATCTTGTACGGGGAGTGATTAGTCGGGTGCAAGGAGGGGCGGGGTTCGGTTCGGGGGGTCCGGGAGTTCACTTATCCGGGTGGTTCTGGGAGGGGAAAGGCCTGGTGGGGGTGGGGTACGGGGGTGAATTTCGAGGCGTCGGGTGGACGCTGGGAGAGGTCTGGGCGGGGACCCGAAAGGGGACGCCTCGACGTATCCTGAGGGTCTTCCCGGGCCATCCCTGGTCGCGCCGGAGGGCTTGCCGGTTCTGGTCACGGAAACGCCTACTACGAAAGCGGTCAGCCATGCGCGTCTACGTTCCCCTGACCCTCCCGGGCCTTGCCGAGGCGTACAAGACGGGTGAGTTGGGGGCGGGGCCTTTCGTCGCGTACGCCGTCACGCCCGCGTTGCGTGAGTGGTATGTGTCCGACGACATCGAGGAACTGGAGTACGCGGCGCTCAACCGGGCCGCGCTCGCGTCTCTGCGGTTGCTCGCGATGGAGCCGGGGGTGGTGCGCCGGCGGGTGGTCGTCGCCGTCGAGGTCGCGGACGGGGTGGCGGTTGCCGACCCCGACCGGGGGCTTGATCCGGGGGCGTTGGGTGAGGTGCGGCTGGGTGGGGCCGTGTCGTTGGGGAAGGCGGCGGCTGTGCATGTCGACTCCGAGGATGCGGAGAGGGATGTCGCGGCGGCTGCGGCGGCGTTGGGGGCGGCGGATCGGGGGGACGACGATGCGCAGTTCACGGTGGACGGGGCGGAGGATCATGAGCTGCTCTGGTATGCCACGCAGGAGATTCCGAACCTGGTGGGGTTGTCGGGGTGAGTGCGGGGTGGGGGGCGAGTTGCTTCGCCCCCGCCGCCCCTACCCGTCCCATCCTGTTTCTGGGGCTGCGCCCCCAGACCCCCGCTTCGGCCCTGAAGGGGCCTCGTCCTCAAACGCCGGGCGGGCTGGACGTGTCCCGGCCGGGCTGAATAGTGCCGGTCGGGGTGGGGGTATTTTCTTCGTATGGGGAAGTACGGAGTGGCGCACATCGTGTGGGACTGGAACGGGACGCTGTTTCATGACACCGATGCCGTCATAGGGGCGACGAACGCCGCGTTCGCCGAGTTGGGGCTGGCGCCCGTCACGCTGGAGCAGTACAGGGCGTTGTACTGCGTGCCGGTGCCGCGGTTCTACGAGCGGCTGCTCGGACGGCTGCCCACGGATGCCGAGTGGGCTGTCATGGACGACATCTTCCACCGGTACTACACGGAGCACCGGGTGGCCTGCGAGCTGGCCGTGGGTGTGCGGGATCTGTTGGCCGGGTGGCAGTCGGCGGGGCGCAGTCAGTCCATTCTGAGCATGTACGGGCATGCCGATCTCGTCCCGCTGGTCCGGGGGTTCGGGATCGAGCCGCACTTCGTACGTGTCGACGGGCGGACCGGGCCCTCCGGGGGCAGCAAGGCCGAGCACATGGTGCGCCACCTCGGTGCGCTCAGCGGTGTCGAGGCCGCGCGCACGGTGGTCATCGGGGACGCCGCCGACGACGCGATCGCCGCCCTGCACGTGGGTGCGCGGGCCGTGCTCTACACCGGTGGCTCCCACGGCCGGGCCAGCCTCGAAGAGGTGGGCGTGCCCGTGGTGGACAGCCTGGAGGAGGCCGTCGCCGAGGCCGAGCGGCTGGCCGCGTAGCGGTCACGGTGTTCCGCAGTACGGCCCGGTTCACTCTCCGCGTTCGCCCACGTACCCTTTGCCATGGGCGGCGGGCGCGAGCAGGGGGCAGGGATGGTGTTCGGGTTCGGGCAGCGGCGGGGTGGGCAACTGCCCGCAGAGCTGACCAGTTTCGTCGGGCGGACCGAGGAACTCGCGCTGGTGCGGGGCGCGTTCGGGCAGGCGCGGCTCGTCACGCTCGTCGGGCCGGGGGGCGTCGGCAAGAGCCGAACCGCCCTGAGGGCCGCCGCCGGGCTCGGGGAGCTGTTCCCCGACGGGGTGTGGCTGGCCGAGTTGTCCGGGCTGCGCGACCCGGAACTCGTACCCGCGACGCTTGCCGCCGTGCTCCAGCTGCCCGAGCAGCCCGGGATGGAGCCGGTCGATGCCGTGGTCGCCCATCTTCAGGGGCGTCGGCTGCTGATCGTGCTCGACACCTGTGAGCACCTCGTCGACGCCTGCGCCATGCTGTCCGACATCCTGCTGCGCGAGGCCGAGGGCGTCAGCGTGCTGGCCACCAGCCGGCAGCCTCTCGACGTGCCCGGCGAGCACTGTGTCCAGCTGGCTCCGCTCGCCCCCGACGAGGCGCTGGAGCTGTTCCTCGAGCGGGCTCGTGCCGCTGTGCCCGGGGTCCGGCTCCCCGGGGCCGCCCCGAACGGCGAGGGAGGGGAGTCGGACGATCGGGAGCGGCTGCTCGCCCTCGTTCGGCGGCTCGACGGGATTCCGCTCGCGCTGGAGCTGGCCGCGGTGCGGTTGCGGGCCGTGTCCCTGGGGGAGCTGGTGGCGCGGCTCGACCACCGGTTCGAGGTGCTGACCGGCGGGCGGCGCACGGCGCTCGCGCGGCACCAGACACTCCGTACGGCCATCGGATGGTCGCACGAGTTGTGCACGCCCGAGGAGCGCCTGCTGTGGGCGCGGTTGTCCGTCTTCGCGGGGTCGTTCCGGCTGGCCGTCGCCGAACGGGTGTGCGGGGGCGAGGAGTTGCCCGTCGGACGGGTGCTGGAGGCGCTCATCGGGCTGGTCGACAAGTCGGTGGTCCAGCGGGTCGGTGAGGACGGCGGCCGGTACCGCCTGCTGGACACCATCCGGGAGTACGGCGCCGACTGGCTCGACGAGTCCGGGGACGCGCCCGCCGTACGGGAGCGGCACTTCGCCTACTACGAGAGCCTCGCCCAGCGGTTCTGGGGCGGGTTCCTCACCTCCGCGCAGATCGAGCTGCACCGGGAGGTGCGGGACGAGGTCGCCGACGTACGGGCCGCCCTGCGGTATGCCTGCGAAGGCGGGGAGGACGGCGCGGAGCGCGGGGTGTGGATGGCCACTCTGCTCGGGCCCTACTGGCGGGCCGTGGGCACCCTGTCCGAGGGGCGGTACTGGATCGACAAGGGGCTCGGGCTGGCCGACGGCGACTCGGCGGCGCGGGCCTGGGGGCTGCTGATGACCGGAGTCTTCGCCGTGTGGACGGCGGATCTCGACACCGCCCTGACACGGTTCCCGGAGGCTCAGGAGGCTGCCCGGAGGGTGGGCGAGGAGCGGGTCGTGCTGTTCACCGAGGCGTATCTCGGCGGGCTCGCCGCGCTCTGCGGGGATGTGGAGAACGGACTCGCCGCGCTGGAGAGGGCCCGGCTGCGGATGGTCGAGACGGACGACGGGCTCGGGATCGGTGTCTTCCACTACGAGGGCGCCCTCGTGCGTGCCGTGGTCGGCGACACCGCCGGCGCGCTGGAACTGTGCGCCACCGGGCTGACGTATCTGGAAGGCACCGGGGAGCGGCAGTTGTACGGGTCGACGCTCATGGTGCAGGGCGTCATCCGCTGGCTCTCGGGGGAGCGGGCGGAGAGTGCCGCCTCCCTGCGGCGGGCCCTCGACGCGGCGGGCGAACTCGGTGAGGTGCTGGTCTTCGCGATGTGCGCACTGGTGCTCGGCTGGCACGCGGCGCACGAAGGGCGGCCGGTGCGGGCGGCCTGGCTGCTCGGATACGCCGAGCACGCGCGCCGGACCGGCGGCGACCCCGTCGACCTGCTGCCGTCGCTGCTGGAGGAGCAGCGGGCCGTACGGGAGTCCGTGCGCGAGACGCTCGGGGACGCGGAGTTCGAGCGGTGGCGCGGGGTCGGGGCCAGGCTGTCCGGGCAGGACGTGCTGGACGCGGTGCGAGCCGACGCCGAGGTGCCGGGGGCGCGGCGGAAGGTGCCAGGGCCGCGCGGCGTCGACGCGCTGACCCGGCGCGAGCGGGAGGTCGCCGCACTGGTCGCGCAGGGGCTGTCCAACCGGGAGATCGCCGAGCGGCTGGTCATCTCCAAGCGGACCGCCGACGCCCACGTCGAACACATCCTCGCCAAGCTGCAAGTCACCTCCCGCGGCGAGATTCCGGCCCTGCCGGCCCTTCCGGTGCTTCCGGTCGTTCCGGCCACGCCGGAGAGATGACGGCGCGCGGGGTGTACGTAACCCTGTCGTACGTATACCTACGGGCTCGTCCTTTCGTGCCGTTCCGCCGAATCCGTATGCCGATCTCCGGCGGAATCGGGCCCCCCGGGGGGCTGCCGTGCCCGATGCTCGATGTGCGTCGCCCGGGGAATCCCGCTGAGCGGCCGGGTGTCGGCAGTGCTGGTCAGAAATCCCCACGGCCCGTGGCTGTCATGGCAGGCACCCCGCCGTTCGCCCCGGGCGGCGCGGAGGCCCGGCGGCTGCCCTCGTCGGTGGGGCAGCCGTCGCCGTTCGAGGCGTTTCGGGCCTCCGTTTTTCTCCACTGTGCAGAACGTCAAACTTCCCGCCCCGCTTTTGTACACAAATGGCTCATGACGTGGCCCCCGTCATGAGCGATAGCCTGGTGGCGTGATCAGCGCGATACGTCGCGGGGGCGTCATGGCCCCTGCCCTGCGCCCGGAACGCACGGACCACATCCGTGCCCGGGCGGCGATCGCTGGTCGGCGCGGGCGGGACGGAGCCCCGAGGGTTCCCAGGACGCCGTACGCATCTCACGGACCGGCGGTGCCGAGAGCAGCGTCACACTCCGCCGGGATGCCGAGAATGGCTGATAACCCCCCGCTCTTCCCACCCTGCGGCATAGCGTCGGAACTGACCGGAGACCCCGCGTCGAGGCGTTGTGCCGGAAGAGGGACCGAACTTCCTTCTACGTCACGCAACGGCGCGCGACAGGAGCCAGAGGACAATGCAGACCAAGCTGGACGAAGCCAAGACCGAGCTGCTCGAGAGGGCCGCCCGGGTAGCTGAGAACAGCCCGGTCGGGGGGCACCTACCGACCGGGACGACACGTGCAAGCGCGCCCGGCGGAGATCCCGGAACCCCGGACCACGACACCGTGCTCGCGTTCCTCCAGCGCTACTACCTGCACACCGCCCCGGAGGACCTCGTCGGCCGCGACCCGGTGGACGTCTTCGGTGCCGCCTTCTCGCACTACCGGCTGGGCGAGACACGTCCACAGGGCACGGCGAGCGTGCGGGTGCACACCCCGACCGTCGAGGAGAACGGCTGGACGTGCAGCCACTCCGTCGTCGAGGTCGTCACCGACGACATGCCCTTCCTCGTCGACTCGGTCACCAACGAACTGTCCCGGCAGAACCGAGGCATCCACCTCGTCATCCATCCGCAGTTCGTCGTACGACGGGACCTGACGGGCCGGCTCATCGAGGTACTGCCCGCTCAGGCCACCGGGAGCGCCGCCGTCGGGGGCGCGGACCTGCCGCACGACGCGCACGTCGAGTCGTGGATCCACGTCGAGATCGACCGCGAGACCGACCGCGCCGATCTGAAGCAGATCACCAACGACCTGCTGCGCGTGCTGTCCGACACCCGTGAGGCCGTCGAGGACTGGGAGAAGATGCGCGACGCGGCGCTGCGCATCGCTGACGAGCTGCCCAAGGAGCCCACCGCCGACGACCTGGTCGACCAGGACGTCGAGGAGGCGCGCGAACTGATGCGCTGGCTCGCGCAGGACCACTTCACCTTCCTCGGCTACCGCGAGTACGAGCTGCGCGGGGACGACTCGCTGGCCGCCGTGCCCGGGACCGGGCTCGGCATCCTGCGGGCCGATCCGCACCACTCCGAGGACGAGAACCATCCGGTCAGCCCGTCCTTCGAGCGGCTGCCCGCCGACGCCCGGGCCAAGGCCCGCGAGCACAAACTCCTCGTCCTGACGAAGGCCAACAGCCGGGCCACCGTGCACCGTCCCTCGTACCTCGACTACGTCGGGGTCAAGAGGTTCGACGAGAACGGTGAGGTCGTCGGTGAGCGGCGGTTCCTGGGGCTGTTCTCCTCCGCCGCCTACACCGAGTCCGTGCGCCGGGTGCCCGTCGTCCGCCGCAAGGTCGACGAGGTGCTGCGGGCCGCCGGGTTCTCGCCCGACAGCCACGACGGCCGGGATCTGCTCCAGATCATGGAGACGTACCCGCGCGACGAGATCTTCCAGACGCCGCCCGACGAACTCCGGGCGATCGTCACCTCGGTGCTCTACCTCCAGGAGCGCCGCCGGCTGCGGCTCTACCTCCGCCAGGACGAGTACGGGCGCTACTACTCCGCCCTCGTCTATCTGCCCCGCGACCGGTACACCACCGGCGTACGGCTGCGGATCATCGACATCCTCAAGGAGGAACTCGGCGGTACCAGCGTCGACTTCACCGCCTGGAACACCGAATCCATCCTGTCGCGGCTGCACTTCGTCGTGCGCGTGCCGCAGGGCACCGAACTGCCGCAGCTCTCCGACCAGGACAAGGAGCGCATCGAGGCACGGCTCGTCGAGGCCGCCCGGTCCTGGGCCGACGGTTTCGGCGAGGCCCTCAACTCCGAGCTGGGCGAGGAGCGCGCCGCCGAACTGCTGCGCCGCTACGGGAACGCCTTCCCCGAGGGCTACAAGGCCGACCACACTCCTCGCGCCGCCGTCGCCGACCTCGTCCACCTCGAAAAGCTGGGCGCCGGCACGGACTTCGCGCTGAGCCTGTACGAGCCGGTGGGCGCCGCGCCCGGTGAGCGCCGCTTCAAGATCTACCGCACCGGCGAGTCCGTCTCGCTCTCCTCCGTGCTCCCCGTCCTCAACCGGCTCGGCGTCGAGGTGATCGACGAGCGGCCCTACGAGCTGCGCTGCTCGGACCGGACCACCGCCTGGATCTACGACTTCGGGCTCCGGCTGCCCAAGTCGCTGAGCAGCGGCGGGGATTATCTCGGGGACGACGGCCGCCAGCGTTTCCAGGAGGCTTTCTCGGCCACCTGGACCGGGCAGGCCGAGAACGACGGTTTCAACGCGCTGGTGCTGAGCGCGGGCCTCGACTGGCGGCAGGCGCTGGTGCTGCGGGCGTACGCCAAGTACCTGCGGCAGGCCGGTTCCACGTTCAGCCAGGACTATATGGAGGACACCCTCCGCAACAACGTCCACACCACCCGGCTGCTCGTGTCGCTGTTCGAGGCGCGGATGTCGCCGGAGCGGCAGCGGGCGGGCGTCGAGCTGACGGACGCCCTCCTGGAGGAGCTGGACGCGGCCCTCGACCAGGTGGCGTCCCTCGACGAGGACCGCATCCTGCGGTCCTTCCTCACCGTCATCAAGGCGACCCTGCGGACGAACTTCTACCAGGAGAGCGCGGGCGGCAAGCCGCACGACTACGTCTCCATGAAGTTCGACCCGCAGGCCATCCCGGACCTGCCGGCGCCGCGTCCGGCGTACGAGATCTGGGTCTACTCGCCGAAGGTGGAAGGCGTCCACCTGCGGTTCGGGAAGGTCGCGCGCGGTGGGCTGCGCTGGTCGGACCGGCGCGAGGACTTCCGTACCGAGATCCTCGGGCTGGTCAAGGCGCAGATGGTGAAGAACACCGTCATCGTGCCGGTCGGCGCCAAGGGCGGGTTCGTCGCCAAGCAGCTGCCGGATCCGAGCGTGGACCGGGACGCGTGGCTCGCCGAGGGGGTCAGGAGCTACCGGACGTTCATCTCGGCGCTCCTCGACATCACCGACAACCTGGTGGCCGGCGAGGTTGTGCCGCCCGCCGACGTCGTACGGCACGACGAGGACGACACCTACCTCGTCGTCGCCGCAGACAAGGGCACGGCGACCTTCTCGGACATCGCCAACGAGGTCGCCCAGGCGTACAACTTCTGGCTCGGCGACGCCTTCGCCTCGGGTGGCTCGGCCGGGTACGACCACAAGGGCATGGGCATCACCGCGCGCGGCGCCTGGGAGTCCGTCAAGCGCCACTTCCGCGAGCTGGGCGTCGACACCCAGAGCGAGGACTTCACCGTCGTCGGTGTCGGTGACATGAGCGGCGACGTGTTCGGCAACGGCATGCTGCTCTCCGAGCACATCCGCCTGGTCGCCGCCTTCGACCACCGGCACATCTTCATCGACCCGAAGCCCGACGCGGCCACCTCGTACGCGGAGCGGCGGCGCCTGTTCGAGCTGCCGAGGTCCAGCTGGGCGGATTACGACAGCCAGTTGATCTCCGCCGGGGGCGGCATCTTCCCCCGTACCGCCAAGGCCATCCCGGTCAACTCGCACATCCGCGAGGCGCTCGGCATCGACGCCGCGGTCGGCAAGATGACACCGGCCGACCTGATGAAGGCGATCCTCCAGGCGCCGGTCGACCTGCTGTGGAACGGCGGCATCGGCACGTACGTCAAGGCGAGTACGGAGTCGCACGCCGATGTCGGTGACAAGGCCAACGACGCCATCCGCGTCGACGGCGCCGACCTGCGCGTCCAGGTCGTCGGCGAGGGCGGCAACCTCGGGCTCACCCAGCTCGGGCGGATCGAGTTCGCCCAGGTCGGCGGGAAGATCAACACCGACGCCATCGACAACAGCGCGGGCGTGGACACCTCCGACCACGAGGTGAACATCAAGATCCTGCTCAACTCCCTTGTCGTGGAAGGCGACATGACGGTCAAGCAGCGCAACAAGCTGCTCGCCCAGATGACCGACGAGGTCGGCGTGCTCGTCCTGCGCAACAACTACGCGCAGAACACGGCCATCGCCAACGCCCTCGCCCAGTCCAAGGACATGCTCCACGCCCAGCAGCGCTTCATGCGCCATCTGGTCCGGGAAGGGCACCTGGACCGCGCGCTCGAGTTCCTCCCGACCGACCGGCAGATCCGCGAACGCCTCAGTGGCGGCCAGGGGTTGACCGGTCCGGAGACGGCCGTGCTCCTCGCGTACACGAAGATCACGGTCGCCGACGAGCTGTTGAAGACCTCGCTGCCCGAAGACCCGTATCTGCGCCGCCTGTTGGAGGCCTACTTCCCGAGCGCGCTGCGCAAGAAGTTCCCCGAGCAGATCGAGGGGCACGCGCTGCGCCGCGAGATCATCACCACGGTTCTCGTCAACGACACGGTCAACGCGGGCGGTACGAGCTTCCTGCACCGGCTGCGCGAGGAGACCGGCGCCTCGCTGGAAGAGGTGGTGCGGGCCCAGACGGCGGCTCGCGCGATCTTCAACTCCGCCGCGGTGTGGGACGGGGTCGAGGCGCTCGACAACACGGTCGAGGCCGCCGTCCAGACCCGGATCCGCCTCCACTCGCGGCGACTTGTCGAGCGCGGTACGCGCTGGCTGCTGAACAACCGGCCGCAGCCGGTGCAACTCACCGAGACCGTCGAGTTCTTCGGCGAGCGGGTGGGCCAGGTCTGGTCCCAGCTGGCCAGGTTGCTGAGCGGCGCGGATCTTGAGTGGTACCAGAAGATCTACGACGAGCTGACGGGCGCCGGCGTCCCCGACGAACTCGCCACCCGGGTCGCGGGCTTCTCGTCCGCCTTCCCGACGCTGGACATCGTCTCGGTCGCCGACCGGATGGGCCGCGACCCGATGGAAGTCGCCGAGGTCTACTACGACCTCGCCGACCGCCTCCACATCACCCAGCTCATGGACCGGATCATCGAGCTGCCGCGCGCCGACCGCTGGCAGTCCATGGCCCGCGCCTCCATCCGCGAGGACCTGTACGCGGCCCACGCGTCGCTCACGGCGGACGTCCTCGCGGTCGGCAACGGATCGTCGACGCCCGAGCAGCGCTTCAAGGCGTGGGAGGAGAAGAACACCGCGCTCCTGGGCCGGGCGCGCACGACCTTGGAGGAGATCCAGAGCTCGGACGCCTTCGACCTGGCGAACCTGTCGGTGGCGATGCGGACGATGCGGACGCTGTTGCGGTCGCATTCGTAGGCGGTACGTGAACGGGCGCCCCTGGCCGAGACGGCCAGGGGCGCCCTCGTTTTCATGGCAACTGTTGGAGAAAAGCAGACGGGGAATTTACCCCTTCCTGCTAGGTGGGGCGCCTCGGATATTGTCGCGGGCGTGAGTGTGAATGTCTCCGAGAACCGGCTGTCCGTTCCTGTCCGACCGGTGCGGCGCGTCATCCTTGAAGCGGTGAAATTCGGAGCCGTCGGCGGCAGCGGTGTCCTGGTGAACTTCCTGTTCTTCAACCTGCTGCTGCATGAGCTGGGTGGGCGTGCGATGCCGGCAACGGTCCTCGCCAGCGTCATCGCCATGGGCACGAACTATCTGGGCTTCCGCTATTTCACGTACCGGGACAGGGCCTCACGTACCAGGCAGCAGATCGCGCTGTTCTTCGTGTTCAGCGCGATCGGCATCGCGATGGAAAGCGGGCTGTTCTACATCGGTTATCACGGTCTGGGATTGCATGGGCCCGTCGAGTCGAACGAGGTGAAAGGCGTCTCGATCGTGCTCGCCTCGGCGTTCCGCTTCCTCGTCTACCGGACCTGGGTGTTCCGGCATTAGGTGGCCCGGGCGGGCTCAGGCAACCCGGGCGGGCTTGGCGGGGCGGTTGGTGAAGGCCTCGTACTCCTTCAGTACGTCGTCCGTCGGGCCGTCCATGCGGAGTTCGCCGCGTTCCAGCCACAGGACGCGGTCGCAGGTGTCGCGGATCGACTTGTTGTTGTGGCTGACCAGGAACACCGTGCCCGCGTGCTGGCGCAGTTCCCGGATGCGTTCCTCGGAGCGCTGCTGGAACGAGCGGTCGCCGGTCGCCAGCGCCTCGTCGATCAGCAGCACGTCGTGGTCCTTGGCGGCGGCGATGGAGAAGCGCAGGCGGGCGCCCATGCCGGAGGAGTACGTCCGCATGGGGAGGGTGATGAAGTCGCCCTTCTCGTTGATTCCCGAGAAGTCGACGATGCCCTGGTAGCGCTCCTTGATCTGCTCCCGGGACATGCCCATCGCGAGACCGCCGAGATAGACGTTCCGCTCGCCCGTCAGGTCGCCCATCAGGGCCGCGTTGACGCCGAGGAGGGAGGGCTGGCCGTCCGTGTAGATGTGGCCGTTCTCCACCGGAAGCAGTCCGGCGACCGCCTTGAGCAGCGTGGACTTGCCGGAGCCGTTGGTGCCGATCAGACCGATGGCCTCACCGCGGTAGGCGACGAAGGAGACGTTCCTGACGGCGTGCACCTTGCGCACGCCGGCCGCCTTCTCGCTCCGCTCGCGCCGCATCATGCGGTTGAGGGCGGCGGTCGCGGTGCCGCGTCCGGCGCCCGTGCCGTTGACCCGGTAGACGATGTCGACGCCGTTGGCGACGACGGTGGGAATCTGCTCGTCCGGCGTCTCGTCCTGGATGTTGTTCGGGTTCTCAGCCACGGCCGTACGTCTCCTCAGCCTTCCAGAAGTAGATGAAACCGCCGACGCCGGCGACCAGCGCCCAGCCGGCCGCGATCGGCCAGACGTGCGCCGGCAGCTGGCCGGCGTGGTAGCTGTCGATCAGGGCGAAGCGCATCAGGTCGATGTAGATCGCCGCCGGGTTGGTCTCCAGGAGTACCGACACCACGCGCGGCAGATGGTCCTTCGTGGACAGCTTGTCGATGCTCCACATGACCCCGGACACGTACATCCAGGTGCGCAGCACGAACGGCATGAGCTGGGCGATGTCCGGAGTGGACGCGCCCATCCGCGCCATGACCATCGACACACCCGCGTTGAACACGAACTGGAGCGCCAGGGCGGGGATGACCAGCAGCCAGGAGGCGGTGACGGGGATGCCGAAGCAGAGCAGGATCACGATCAGCGCGGCCATCGAGAACAGCAGTTGCTGGAGCTGCTGGACGCAGAAGGAGATCGGCAGGGCCGCGCGCGGGAAGTGCAGGGCCCGGACCAGGCCGAGGTTGCCGGCGATGGCGCGGGTGCCCGCCATGATCGAGCTCTGTGTGAAGGTCCAGATGAACACGCCTGTGACCAGGAACGGGATGTAGTCCGGCACCCCGTGCTTGGTGCCCAGCAGGACGCCGAAGATGAAGTAGTAGACCGCCGCGTTGAGCAGCGGGGTCATCACCTGCCAGATCTGGCCGAGCTTCGCCTGGCTGTACTGGGCGGTGAGCTTGGCGGTGGCGAACGAGGTGATGAAGTGGCGCCGCGCCCACAGCTGGCTGACATAGGTGCGCAGGGTGGGACGGGCGCCGCTGACCGAGAGACCGTACCGGACGGCGAGCGCCGTGAGGTCGTCGCCGGCCTGCGTGACCCGTGAGGGGGGTGGCGTGGACTGGGGCGGTGTGTGGAGGACCTGGCTCACATCCGCTGCTTTCGCTCGGGGGGAAGGGGGTGCGCGACCGGTTCCCGTGTCAGGCGTCCCCCGCCGGTTTCCTTGGGTTCCTTACGCGTTTCTTGCCGGACTCTTACGTCGGGACGGGACCGTATCGTCGTAACGGGAGCGTATTCCGACTCGGCGTCGGAACGCAACCGTTTCGTCGCCACGCCCCTATGCTGGTCCGTATGACGACGAACACCGACGAGCCCGGGACCGCACCGGCACGGACCCGCCGCCGGGCCCCCGCCGGAGCCGCCGTACTGCGGGAGGACGTGACGGAGGCCATCCGGGCCGCCGTGTTCGAGGAACTGGCGGCCGTCGGATACGCCCGGATGTCCATCGAGGGCATCGCGCGCCGGGCGGGCGTCGGCAAGACGGCGGTCTACCGGCGCTGGCGTTCGAAGCTGCACCTGGTCCTCGACCTGGTCTCGGCGATCGCGGTGCAGGGGCTGCCGGCGCCGGACACGGGCACGCTGGAGGGCGACCTGCGGCTGCTGTACGAGCTGACGTCCCGCGCGCTGCGTCACCCGGTGGCCTCGCAGGTCATCCCCGACCTCCAGGCGGAGGCCGCCCGCAACCCCGAGATCGCCGACGCCCTGCAGAAGGCGCTGCGAGAGGGCCAGGACGGGGTCGCGAGCGGGATCGTCGCGGCGGCGGAGGAGCGGGGGGAGGTCCGCTCGGGCATCGACCCCGACCTGGCCCTCGACCTGATCTCGGGGCCGCTCTACTGGCGGTCGGTGGTGATCCGGAACCCGAAGCTGCCGAAGGGCTATCTGGCGGCGCTGGCCGGGGCGACCACGGCGGCGCTGAAAGCGTTGTAGAACACGTGAGGGAACGGGGGCGGGGGGGGGGCAATGGTCACCGCCCG
>NZ_BMMU01000010.1:33759-257885 GCF_014646095.1 Streptomyces lacrimifluminis
CCCCCCCCCCCCCGCCCCCGTTCCCTCCGCTGATTCAGGCCTGCTGCGCTGCTTGCCTTCGGCCCTTCAGCAGGGCGGACCCCGCCCCCAGGGACACGACACCCATACCCGCACTGGTCACCAGGCCCTGGGTGCCGCCCATGGCGAAGGGGGCGACCGCGGCCACGGTGAGGTTGAAGAGGAACAGGAACCAGAGGACAGGGCGGGACGAGAGGAGCGACTGCATGGGATTTCCTTCCGGGGTGGGTGGCTGCTTCCGACCGGTGCGAGCCGAGTGGGGGAGCCGTGAACTGCCGAGATCAACGATCCCGGCATCCACCCGCCGCCACGAGGGAGTGCTCTCCCGAACCGGTGGTGTAGCGGGCTGCACCACCGTCCGGGAGCCCGGTCTCCCGCGCTCCCGCCGGCCCGTCGCCTAGCCTGATGACCATGTGGAAGACACTGCGGCAAGCAGCGCGGGCCACGGTCCAGCTGGTCGCGGTGGCGATCCTGGCCTTCGGCTCGTACATCTTCATCACCGTCCTGCTGATCACGGCCACCGTCTCGCTCGCGGTCGTCGGCATCGGGATGCTCCCCGAGACGGTCCTGCTCATCCGCCGGATCGCGGGCACCAAGCGGCGGATGGCGACCGAGTGGTCGGGCGTGGAGATCCCCGAGGTGTATCTGCCCATCGAGGGCAGGCTGAAGGAGAAGCTGCGCATCGTCGTCCGCGACCCCGGTACGCGCACCGACCTGCGCTGGATGCTCGCCCACTACGTGTACGGCGCCCTGCCGCTGCTGATGATCCCGCTCTGGCCGGTGGGTCTGGTCGTCGACGGTGTGTGGTCCGGACTGCTGCGCCGCGAGGCGGTCGTCCTCCCCCTGATCAGCAGGCTCGCCGACCTCGATGCCTCCTGGTCGGCCGCCCTGCTCAAGCCCTCGCCCAAGGCGCGGCTCGCCCTGCGCGTCGAGCAGCTGAAGGCGACCAGGGCCGACGCGGTCGCCGCGCACGGGGCCGAACTCCGGCGCATCGAACGGGACCTGCACGACGGCGCCCAGGCCCGTCTGGTCTCCCTGTCCATGCGGATCGGCCTCGCGAAACGGGCCTACGACCGTGACCCGGACGCCGCCCGCAAGCTGCTGGAGGACGCCCAGGACCAGGCCGAGGAGGCGCTGACCGAGCTGCGCAACGTGGTGCGCGGCATCCATCCGCCGATCCTCACGGACCGGGGGCTGGTGGGTGCCGTACGGGCCCTGGCGTCGAGCAGCGGCCTGGAGGTCGGGGTGGTCGACGACGGTGTCGAGGACGGCGTACGGGCGCCCGCGGCGGTGGAGGCCGCCGCGTACTTCGTGATCGCCGAGGCGCTGACGAACGCGTCGAAGTACAGCGGCTCGCCGACCGCCTGGGTCGAACTCGCCCGCGTACCAAGAGGGTTGAAGGTCCGGGTGGGCGACCACGGCAAGGGCGGCGCCGACGAGAGGGGCGGCACCGGACTGCTGGGGATGCGCCGCCGGGTGGCCGCGCTGGACGGCAGCGTGGACGTGTCGAGCCCGGTAGGGGGGCCGACCGTGATCGAGGTGGAACTGCCCTGCGTATGGTGAGGGCGACCGCCGCACAGCCGGCGGGCTGGACCGGATCGAGAACAGGACCGTCATGCGCGTAGTGATCGCCGAGGACAACGCCCTGCTGAGACAAGGCCTCGTCCTGCTGCTGACGTCGGCCGGTCACGAGGTCCTGGCCGAAGTGGGCAGCGGCCCCGAGGTACTGCCGGCCCTCCTCGAACACCGCCCGGACGCCGCGGTCCTGGACGTCCGGATGCCTCCCGGCTTCCGCGACGAGGGTCTGCGCGCGGCGCTGGAGGCGAGGGCGCGGATCCCCGGCCTCCCGGTGCTGGTCCTCTCCCAGTACGTGGAGGAGTCGTACGCGGCGGAGCTGCTGGGTGGCGGTGCGAGCGGCGTCGGCTACCTCCTGAAGGACCGCGTGGGCAGGGTCGACGAGTTCCTCGACGCCCTGGACCGCGTCGCCGCCGGCGGCACGGCCCTCGACCCCGAAGTCGTCACCGAGCTCCTCACCCGCCGCCGCGACTCCCCCCTCGACTCCCTCACCCCGCGCGAGCGCGAGGTCCTCAAGCTGATGGCGGAGGGCCACGACAACACGACGATCGCCAAGACCCTGGTGGTCACGGACCGCTCGGTCAGCAAACACATCGGCAACGTGTTCCTGAAGCTGGGCCTGCCCCCGAGCGACAGCGGACATCGCCGGGTACTGGCGGTACTGGCGTATCTGAACAACCAGTAGGAGCCGGCCACCGGTTGGCCAGGCTGCGCGCCAGCGTCTCCAACTCCGGCGCGTGCAGCACCCGTTCGCCGAAACCCGGCAGGGGTACGTGCAACGGCCCGGTCCAACGGGCGGGGATGCCGGTGACGCCGTACACCGCGCCCGCGGTGCGGCTAGGGTGCCGTCGTCCCCGCCTCCGGATGCAGGCGCGTCCAGCCCTCCCACGCCGAGGTGATCATGTCCTGGACATCGTGTTTCGCCTTCCAGCCCAGTTCTGTGGCGATGCGGTCGGCCGAGGCGACGACCCTTGCCGGGTCGCCCGGGCGGCGCGGGGTCACGACCGGGGCCAGGGCGCGGCCCGTGACGTCGTTCACGAGGTCGATCATCTCGCGGACCGAAACGCCCTCCCCCCGGCCGATGTTGAGGGTGAGTTCGCGGCCCGGTGCCGCCTCCAGCGCCCGGGCCGTCGCCACATGGGCCTCCGCCAGGTCCATCACGTGGATGTAGTCCCGGACGCAGGTGCCGTCCGGGGTCGGGTAGTCGTCGCCGAAGACGCGCGGGGGCTCATGGGCCGTCAGACGTTCGAAGATCATGGGGATGATGTTGAAGACGCCCACGTCCGCCAGCTCCGGGGCCGCCGCTCCCGCCACGTTGAAGTAGCGGAGGGAGGCTGTGGCGAGACCCGTCGCCCGGCCCGTCGCGCGGACCAGCCACTCACCCGCCAGTTTCGTCTCGCCGTACGGGCTCATCGGCTCGCACGGCGTGTCCTCCGTCACCAGGTTCACGTCCGGCATGCCGTACACCGCCGCCGAGGACGAGAACACGAACGACGGGACGCGGGCCGCCGTGACCGCGTCCAGCAGGACGCGCAGTCCCTCCACGTTCTCCCGGTAGTAGTGCAGGGGGCGGTCCACCGACTCGCCCACCTGCTTCTTCGCCGCCAGATGGACCACGCCCGTCACCTGGTGATCCCCCATGGCACGCGCCACCCGCTCACCGTCCAGGGTCGAGCCGACCACCAGCGGTACGCCGTCCGGCACGCGCTCGGCGATTCCGGTGGACAGGTCGTCGTACACCACGGTCCGTTCGCCCGCTTCGGTCATCGCGCGCACGATGTGCGCCCCGATGTAGCCGGCGCCGCCGGTGATCAGCCAGGTCATCTGCGGCCGCCCCCTCGTGTGGTCGGGTGATCGGTTGGTCGATCGGTGGGTTGTACTTTGTCAGCTAACTCCCGTTAAGGCGCACTAAGTTCCCGCTCGGGCCGCGGACGAACGAAAGAAGGGGCCGGAGGCGGAAGCACGGCCGGGCGGGCCGAGCGCCACAGCCGTACGAAGGACAGGATCGCCGCCGCGGCCAGCAGACCGTTGCGTACGACCATCACCGTCACCCCCGTCCAGGTGCAGTGCACGACCTCGGCGTACAGGACCGGGTAGTCGAGTCCGCTGACCGCCGAGGCCGCCAGCAGCAGCCACGCCACCGGGCGCTGGCTGGTGCACCGCGAGGTCAGGCACACGGCGGCCAGTCCGAGCAGCCAGACCAGGTACTGCGGGCTGATCACCCGGCTGGTGACCGTGAAGAGGAGTACGGCCGTCAGCGCCGCGTCGAACGGAGTCGCCTCCGTCCAGTGCCGGGCCCGCACCCGCCACAGCAGCAGAACACCGAACGCCACGGCCGTCAGGGCGAGGGACAGCGCGGCCACCGCCGAGACGTACGGGCCCACGAACTCCATCGCGCCGTACTGGTAGCGCACGCGCCCCTCCCACCCGGCGCGCGTGGCGAGGGAGAGCGCGGTGCCGCCGAACGACTCGATCTGCACGCCCCGACCGCCCTGCTGACGCAGGAAGGAGAGGGGATTGCTGAAGGCCACCGCCAGGAGCGCCAGCGCCGCCGTCGCCGTGACCGTCGCGGACGTCCACGCCGACCGGGTCGTACGGCCCTTCGGCATACCCAGCAGTACCAGCGCGGGCCAGACCTTCACCAGGGCACCCAGTGCCGCGAACGCGCCGCACGCGCGCGGGGAGCGCGACAACGTCAACAGGGAGATGACGGCGAACGCCGTGACCTGCACGTCGTAGCGCGCGAGCGGCACATGGAGGAGAAGCGGCAGGCTCGCCGTCCAGTACACGGCACCACGCAGTGAACGGCCCGGACGCCTCCCCGCGCGCGTGAGGGCCAGCAGGATCAGGAGGTCGGCGGCGAGCGTGAGCGCCACGAACGCCTCGAAATACGTCAGCGTCGGCAGCAGTGCGGGCGACAGCAGCACCGGACCCGCGCCCGGCGGGTACTGCCACAGCCTGTCGTCCGCCGGGAACGTGCCCTGGGTGAGGACGCCGTACCAGCGGAAGTACAGCCGCTGCACCTCACGCGCCACCGCGCCGCCGCCGAGCAGCGGGAGGTCGTCGTGGACCAGCAGCCACAGCATCAGCGCCCGGGAGGCGGCCCAGCCGGCGGCGAGGGTGAGGAGGCGGGCGAGGGGGGCGGGGGGTCTCGTCACGGCGGGATCGTAAGCCGCAGGAAGGGAACATTCACGGCAATTCATCACCAATCGCCAACAATGGTTGTCTCATCGCACAAAATCAGGCCCGTGATCAACAGACCGATGAACAAGGAGATGAACAAGAAGACAGCCGCCGTCGCGGTCCCCGTGATCCCCATGGCCGTCATGCTGGCGTTCGGCTGCTGGGGGCTCGACCGGGGCGGCATATGGCGCGACGAGGCGGCCACCTTCCAGGTCGCGCGGCGCACGGTGCCGCAGATCTGGCGGCTGCTGCACGAGGTCGACGCCGTGCACGGCCTCTACTACCTGCTCATGCGGCCCGTCCTCGCCGTCCATCCGGGCGAGATCCTCCTGCGGCTTCCGTCCGTCCTCGCCGCAGCCGCCACCGCCGGCCTCGTCGCGGCCCTCGGCGCCCGTCTGGCCCGCCCGCGCGTCGGCCTCTGGGCCGGTCTGCTGTACGCGGTCAACCCGATGGTCGGTCACTACGCCCAGGAGGGCCGGTCGTACGCCATGGTCGCCGCCGGCGCGGCCGGGGCGACGCTGCTGCTGGTCCGGGCGGTCGGGGGCCGCTCCTGGGTGCCGTACGGCGTGGTCGTCGCCGTCACCTGTCTCCTCCACGAGTTCGCCGTACTGCTGCTCCTCGCGCACGCCGTGACCCTCGCGCTCGTCCGCGTCCCCCGGCGGGTGTGGGCGGGCTGGCTGTGCGCGGCCGGCGCTGTGGCGTCGACGCTGCTCCCGCTGGCGCTGCTCTCGCACGCCCAGTCGGCACAGGTGGCGTGGCTGCGGCCACCCGGCCGGCACAGTGTGGACCACCTCGTACGCCAGTTCGCCGGCCCGACGGACGAGGTTCTCGCGCCCTGTCTGATCCTCATCTACGTCGCGTCGAGTCGCCCATGGGGTCAACACCCGGGCCGTGGCCCGACCCTCCCCGCCGTCGCCCTCCCGCTGCTCGTCGTACCGCCCGTGCTCCTCATGACCGTCTCCCAGTGGTCACCGCTCTACGACGCCCGTTACGTCCTGTACGCCCTCGCCGGGGCCCCTCTTCTCGTCGCCGCCGGGGCCGACCGCATCGCGCGGGCGCTGCCGCGCCTGCCCCGGGTGACCGTCACCCTGGCCGGGGTCCTCGCCGTGGCCCTCGTCTGCGCGCACCAGCTGCCACTGCTCCGGCAGGACCGTTCCATGGCTCAGCGCGGCGGCGACAACCTGGCCGTCGCCTCCGCGCTCGCGGCCCGTGAACTGCGCCCCGGTGACCCGGTGCTGTTCCTGCCGGCCATCGGACGGCGCTCGGCACTGGCGTACCCGAAGGGGTTCCGCGGCACCCGGGACGTGGCACTCGCCGAGTCCGCGCCCCTGTCCGGCACGCTGTACGGCGTCGAGACGAACCCGGCCGCGCTACGGCGGCGACTGGCGGGACTGGACCACGTATGGCTGGTCGCGGAACCGTACGCCCTACGCCCGACCTGGCACCCGGCCGACCCGACCGAACGGACCAAACTGACGGTGGTGAGGGAGGAGTTCGAGCCGCGCCGGGAGTTCAGGGGCAGCGGCGTAACGCTGCAACTCTACGAACGCAGGCTCACGCCGGCGCCCCGACGCGGGGGCGCCCCGTAGGGGCGCGGGGAACTGCGCGACCAGCCACGACGGCGCGGCAGCCGACCGACACACCTCAGCCTTTGCGGCACAGGCACAGGCACAGGCACAGGCACAGCGCCTACGCGTCCAGCGCCGCCGCGTCCAGGGCGACGGTGAGCTCGTCCAGGCGAGCCCGCAACGCCCGGATCTCGTCCACGTCGAAACTGGTCGCCGCGACGATCCGGCGCGGCACCTGAAGTGCCCGCTCGCGCAGCGCGAGCCCCTCCTCGGTCGCCCGCACCTCCACCGACCGCTCGTCCCGGGCGCTGCGCTCGCGCCGGACGAGACCGGCCGTCTCCAGTCGCTTGAGCAGCGGTGACAGCGTGCCGGAGTCGAGGCGCAGGTGTTCGCCGACCTTCTTCACGGGCAGCTGTCCGTGCTCCCACAGCACGAGCATCACCAGGTACTGGGGGTAGGTGAGCCCGAGGTCCTTGAGGACCACGCGATAGACGCCGTTGAAGGCGCGCGACGCCGCGTTCAGGGAGAAGCAGATCTGCTGGTCGAGACGGAGGAAGTCCTCGGCGGAGGTTGCTGACATACCTCCACGATACCTCTTTGCCCACCATCTAGTTGTGCACAATTGAATTGTGTGCTCTACTTATCTTCGTCAAGGAGCCCCCAGAAGGCTCCGGCAAGAAGCTAAAGAAGCTCTGATGTTGATGAGCTCGATGAGAGGGACGGGTTCCATGGACGCGATCTACACCGCAGTCGCCACCGCCACGCACGGCCGCGAGGGCCGCGCCGTCAGCTCCGACGGCAAGGTCGACCTCCCGCTCGCCATGCCGGTCGAGCTGGGCGGCAACGGCGCCGGAACCAACCCCGAGCAGCTCTTCGCCGCCGGTTACGCCGCCTGTTTCGGCAGCGCCCTGGGCCTGGTCGGCCGCGCCGCCAAGGTCGACGTCAGTGACGCCGCCGTGACCGCCGAGGTCGGCATAGGCAAGCAGGGCGAGGGCTTCGGCCTCAAGGTCGCCCTCCGCGTCGAGCTGCCCGACGGCGTGGACGCGGAGACCGGCCGCAAGCTGGTCGAGCAGGCCCACCAGGTCTGCCCGTACTCCAACGCGACGCGCGGCAACATCGAGGTCGAGCTCGTCATCGAGTAGTACGCCGCTCGGTCCATCGAGCAGGACGTGATCAGGAGCAGGTGGGGACGGGCGTGCCGTCGGTGCTGGACTGCGGGTGCGGCACGCTCGCGAGCGGTGCGCCCGCGAGCGTTGCTGCCGCCGATGGCGCCGGGTGACGATCGCCGAGCGGAGTGACCGCTGTCCGCCCGGCCGTCCGGCCCAGCACCAGCCGCTGGACGACCCGTTCGGCGGCGCGCCCGTCGTCGTACTGACAGAACCGCTCGCGGAACGCTCCGCGCAGCTGTGCGGAGCGTGAACCCCGCCAGTGGCCGGTCGCGAAGATGTCGATCAGCTCGTCCTCGCTGCGCGCGAACGCGCCCGGCGGGAAGGTGCGCAGGTCGAAGTAGGTGCCACGGGCCGCCTCGTACGCCTCCCAGTCGTCCGAGTGGATCACGATCGGCCGGTCCAGGTTGGCGTAGTCGAACATCAGCGACGAGTAGTCGGTGACCAGCGCGTCCGAGGCGAGGCACAGCGACTCGATGCTCGGATGGTCGGTCACATCGATGAGCCGGCCGCCGGAAGCGGGCGTCAGCGGGGCGTCGTAGAGATGGTGGGCACGGGCCAACAGCACGTAGCGCGGGCCGAGTTGGCGCAGGACGCGTTCCAGGTCGAGGGTGTGGCGGGGGCCGCGCAGATAGTCGCGCTGGGTGGGCGCGTACAGGATCGCGACCGAACCCTCCGGAATGCCGAGGGACTCGCGCAGCCGGGTCACGTCCGCCGAGGTCGCCTGCTGGAACACGTCGTTGCGGGGCTGCCCGGTTTCGAGAGTGGTGTAGCCGCCGGGGAGGACCCGCTCCCACACGAGGGTCGAGTGGCGGTTGGCCGACAGACAGTGGTCCCAGGTGTCGACGTCCGCGAGGAGTGCGGTGAAGTCGGTGTCACGGGCCGCGGCCGGCCGGTCCTGGAGGTCGAGGCCCATGCGCTTCAGCGGCGTCCCGGCTTGCGTCTGGATCACCACCTGCCCGGCCCGCTTCACGAACTTCTCGTCCCAACTCGCGTTGTTCACCAGGTACTTGGAGCGGGCCAACGCCGTCCAGTAGGCGGCGGTGCCCGGTCGCACCCGGGCGGTCGCCGTCGGGAGCGTGTGGTGGTGCTCGGGGCGGGCGACCCACGCCGTCCGCATGCCCGGCACGAAGGAACGGAACGCGGCTTCCAGGGCGCCCGGG
This sequence comes from Streptomyces lacrimifluminis, assembly GCF_014646095.1. Taxonomy (GTDB): domain Bacteria; phylum Actinomycetota; class Actinomycetes; order Streptomycetales; family Streptomycetaceae; genus Streptomyces; species Streptomyces lacrimifluminis. The sequence continues at coordinate 42,433 of NZ_BMMU01000010.1, forward strand.
TTGCAGCCGTACCCGCGCCCGGAGTGACTGGTGAAGACGGCCCGGTCGGCGCGCAGCGGCAGCCGCCGCTGGACCCCGTAGTGCAGCCGCAGAGATGCCGAACGGACGCTGCGTGCAAGGGACTTGACCAGGCGGGTGGTGTGTCGGCGCAGGGCGGACGCCAGGAGTACCGTCCGATACGTGCGGTAGCTGCCCGTCCGGACGAGGAGGTGCCGCAGCCGCGCGTGCAGCGGTACGGCGGCACCCGGGGTGCGGTAACGCCGGTAGTGGGCCCGGGACCTGCGCAGGAACTCGGCACGGGCGGTGCGCGGCAGCCGGTCCGGGCGGGCCAGCACCGACACCAGCTGGTCGACCATCCGGCGGAACAACACCGGCCGCCAGTGCGCGAGTTCGGGCCGCGCGTCGACGAACGCGAAGACCCGGTCGTACTGCTCGTGGATGTCGAAGTGCCCCTCACCGGTGGGAGCGCCGGTGAGTTGCCGCCGGCGGCGGTGGTGGACGCAGACCCGGTCCAGGGTCGCGACCGACCCGGCGGCCAGCAGCGCCGGGACCGTCCAGGAGGTGTCCGTGTGGGCGCCGGGTGCGAAGGTGAGACCCTCGCGCTCGACGAACTCCCGCCGGTACGCCTTGTTCCAGGCCACCAGCGGCAGCTTGAGCAGCAGCGGCCGGTCGTCGAGCCGGAAGGGGACGGGACCCTGCTCGGTGAGCTGATGGAGGAACGGGCTGCGGATCGTTTCGCCGGTCCACAGGGCGTGGGCGTGGTCGTAGACGACGACGTCCGGGTCGCCCGCCTCCTTGATCCGGTCGGCGATCGCCCGCAGGGCGTCCGGGGCGAGGGTGTCGTCGCCGTCGACGAAGACGAGATAGTCCCCGGTCGCGTGCTCGATCCCCGCGTTGCGCGCCACGCCCACCCCGCCGTTCTCCGGCAGGTGGACGGGGCGCACACGGGCGTCGCGTGCAGCGAACTCGTCGACGAGCGCACCGCAGGCGTCGGGTGAGCCGTCGTCGACGGCGAGCACTTCGAGATCCGGATACGACTGGCCGAGCACCGATTCCAGGCAGTCCTGCAGATACGCCTGAACCTTGTACGCGGGGACGATGACACTGAACCTGGGCAAGGCACATCCATGGGTCGGCGGGGCGGCGCGGGCCTACAGCCCGGGAACGGCCGATGGAGTGACTTGGTTACGCCGATTGCGGCATGTGGGGGACATGGACGTTTGAACCCGTAACCCCACAAGTGGGATGCTTATCCGTTTACTCGACCGGTGCCCGTTACTTGACCGCGCCCGCCATCACCCCCGACACGAACTGCCGCTGGAACGCGAAGAACACGGCCAGCGGAATGACCATCGAGATGAACGCACCCGGCGCCAGCACCTCGATGTTGCTGCCGAACTGCCGTACCTGCTGCTGGAGCGCGACCGTCAGCGGCTGCGACTGCGAGTCGGAGAACACCAGCGCGACCAGCATGTCGTTCCACACCCACAGGAACTGGAAGATCCCCAGGGACGCGATGGCGGGCGCGGCGAGCGGCATGACGACGGTCGCGAACAGCCGCATCTCGCCCGCGCCGTCCAGCCGGGCCGCCTCCAGCAGCTCGCGCGGGATCTCCGCGAAGAAGTTCCGCAGCAGGAAGATCGCGAACGGCAGCCCGAACCCCACGTGGAACAGCACCACCCCGATGATGTCGCCGAAGATCCCGAGCTTCCCGAAGAGATCGGAGAGCGGGATCAGCGCCACCTGCACGGGTACGACGAGCAGCGCGACGACGACCAGGAACCACCAGTCGCGCCCCTTGAAGTCCATCCAGGCGAAGGCGTATCCGGCCATCGCGCCGATCATGACGACCAGGAGTGTCGCCGGGACCGTGATCCAGACGGTGTTGAGGAGGGAGCTGGTGATCGCGTCGTTCTCCAGCAGCGTCCGGTAGCTCTTGGCGGTCAGCTGCCCGGGCGCGGTGAACACCTTCCACCACCCGGAGGTGGAGATGTCCGTCGGGTTGCGGAACGACGACACGAGCAGCCCGAACGTCGGCACCATCCAGATGAGCGCGACGAGGATGAGGAAGAACCGCATCACACCGCCCGCGGCGCCGGCGGCCAGGCGGGCGGCGAGGGAGCGCTTGGCGCGCACGGGCCGGTCGAGGGTTGGATCGACGGGCGGGTCGAGAGCCGTCACCGCTGACGCTCCTTCCTGAGTCGGCGCAGATTGACGAACATCACCGGCAGGACGAGCAGCAGCAGAATGACGCCGATCGCGCTGCCGACGCCGTAGTTGCCGCCCCCGCCGAACGACGACAGGAACAACTGGAGCGCGAGGACGTTGGCGTCGTCCTGACTGGGCTGCGGGGCGATGATGTAGACGAGGTCGAACACCTTCATCACGTTGATCATCAGTGTGACGAGCACGACGACCAGGACGGGTGCGAGGAGCGGTACGGTGACCCGCCGGAACACCTGCCACTCGTTGGCGCCGTCGACGCGCGCCGCCTCCAGCAGATTCCGGTCCACGCCCGCGAGCCCCGCCGCGATAAGGACCATCGCGAACCCGGCCCACATCCACGTGTAGCTGCCGATGATGGCCGGGGTGACGAGGGTGGGACCGAGCCAGTCGATCCCGCTGTAGGCGGCGGCGAAGTTCGAGCCCGGCAGACGCAGTTGGGCCCCGTCGGCGTCGGCGGACAGACTGAACGTCCCGTCGGCGCCGCTGGTCGCCGAGGCGACGACCTTCCCGTCCTTCACGGCCTCGACCTTGACCCCCTCCAGGGCCTTCTCACCCGGGTCGACCTGCCCCTTCGTACCGCCACCGCCGAGCTTGAAGTCCAGCCAGACGGTGCCGCTGATCCCGGAACCGGAGTCGCCGGCCGCCTTCGCGTCCTCGGGAGTGCCGGGGAGCTTGTTGGGCGCGATGCCCACGAGGGGCAGCAGCGCCGGGGTGCCCGGGCTGACGGTTCCGGTGGAGGTGAACGAGCCACCGCCGGACGCCTTGAGGTCGCTGGCCTGGGCGTTCGGGCGGGCCTTCGGATAGACGGAGGCGTCCACGAAGGCGTCGTGCACGGACGTCACGATCGCGTTGGCGACACCCTGGTCCGGGTCCGCCTCGTAGACGAGGCGGAAGATGATGCCCGCCGCGAGCATCGAGATCGCCATCGGCATGAAGACGATCAGCTTGAACGCCGTACCCCAGCGCACCCGTTCGGTCAGCACCGCGAAGATCAGTCCGAGCGCGGTGACAAGGGCGGGCGCGACCGCCACCCAGATCGCCGTGTTGCGTACGGCGGTCAGCGTGGCGTCGTTCGTGAAGATGTCGCCGTAGTTCTCCAGGCCGACGAAGCCCGAGCCGTCGGCGTCGTACAGGCTGCGCCAGATCGAGTAGCCGATGGGGTAGACGACGAGCGAGCCCAGCAGGACCAGGGCGGGCAGCAGGAACAGTCCTGCCACCCACCAGCGGGTGCCGGTGACGCTCTTGTTCCTGGCTGCCCTCGGGGCGATCGGCGCCGTGTTGGCTGTGTCCGTCTTCGACTCCATGCCGGGGCCGTCAGCCGTTCTTGTACGCCTTGGCGGCGTCGGCCTCTAGTTTCTTCTGGGTGCCCGCGATGTCCTTCGGGTTCTTCAGGAAGTCCTGGAGGTCCTTCCACTCGCCGACGCCCTGGGTACCGCCGAAGGCGGCCGGGGCCTGGTCGGACATGTCGAAGCGGAAGTCGTCGCCGGCCGCGATGAGGGCCTTGGCGATGTCCCGGGTGACGTCGTCCTTGTACGCCGACTGGTCCATCGCCTTGCTGGGCGAGAGGAAGCCGCCCTGGGCCGCCCAGATCTCGGCGGCGTCGGTCGAACCCAGGAACGTCAGGAGAGCCTGTGCGCCCGCGCCGTCCTTCAGCGCCACGGCGACGTCGCCGCCGCTGACGACGGGCGCCTGGTCACCGACCGCCGGGAACGGGAAGACCTTCGCGTCCGTGCCGATCTTCGCCTTCGTGTCCGCGTTGATGTTGGCGGCCACGAAGTCGCCCTCGAAGACCATCGCCGCCGGGGTGTCACCGGAGAAGGTCTGGATGACCGACTTCGGGAACTCCGTCGCCAGCGCGCCGGAACGACCGCCCGCGAGGAGATCGTCCTTGCCCCAGAGTTCGGCCAGGGTGGTCAGGGCGTCCTTGACGGAGGGGTCGGTCCACTTGATCTCGTGCTGGGCGAGCTGGTCGTACTTCTCCGGGCCCGCCTGCGAGAGATAGACGTTCTCGAACCAGTCGGTGAGGGTCCAGCCGTCGGCGCCGCCGACGGAGACGGCGGGGGAGCCGGCGTCGGACAGGGTCTGGGCCGCGGCGACGAAGTCCTTCCAGGTGGCGGGGACGTCGGTGAGGCCCGCGGCCTCGAACGCGGCGGTGTTGTACCAGACCAGGGACTTGTTGGCAGCCTTGACGTAGATGCCGTACTGCTTGCCCTCGAAGGCGCCGAGTTCCTTCCAGCCGGCGTCGAAGTTCTTGTCGAGCTGGGCCTGGGCATCCGCGCCGAGCGGCTTGAGCCAGCCCTTCTCGGCGAACTGGTGCAGTACGCCGACCTGCGGCAGGAACGCCACGTCCGGGGGCTGGCCGCCCTGGATCTTCGTACCGAGGAACGTGGAGGTGTTGTTGCCGGTCGGTACGAAGTTGACCTTCGCGCCGGTGCGTTTCTCGAACTCCCGCAGGACCTTGGTGAAGTTCTCCTGCTCGGGCCCCGTCCAGACGGCGGCGACCTCCAGTGTCTGGCCGTCGAGCTTGGGGAGTTCGACGGAGGCGGAGGTGTCACCGCCGGTGCCCGTGCTGGTGTCGGTGCCCTTGTCGCCCGGGTCGTCGTCGGAGCCGCAGGAGGTGAGGGTGAGGGCGAGGGCTGTGGCGGAGAAGGCGGTCAGGGTGCGTGTACGTAGCGTGCTGCGCATGTGTGCCCCGTTCGTCGTTCGGCGTTGAACGTGTTCGGCGCTTGTCCCGTGGGCTCTGGTCTACGCCGGGTCGTGGGGGTCGGCAAGTGCGCCTGGGGTGTCAAGCGGGTGATCGTGACCGCGTCGTGTCCTTGCTCTCCTGCCCGCCCACCCGACTCGGTCTGTCCACCGGGTGCCCTGGAAATGCTTTCCCACCCACCCCGCCCACCCGTTCACCGCCTGCGTCCAGCGAGGGCAACACCTCTTCAGCGCCGACCGGCACCAACCGGCCCGGCCGGCACCCTCCAGCCCGTCTGGGGGTCCCCCCTCTGGGGGAGTTCGAGGACGAGGCCCGTTCAGGGCCGAAGGGGGGGGCTGGGGGTCTGGGGGGGCAGCCCCCAGGAACGGGATGGGACGGGTAGGGGCGGCGGGGGCGAGGAACGCCCCCGGGTCACAACAGCGACGGCACCTCCGCCGCCGACACCGACCGCGCCGCCCGCTCCAGCGCACTCGCCAGCAGCGCCAGGTCAGTGGGTCCGTTGCCCAGCTCCCGCACCGGCCGCCGCGCCGGCGGATCCCCCATGCGCTGCCAGTCCAGCGCGGTGACAGTCGGCCGCAGCGTCGCCGTACGCGGAATACGCCCCGTCACCCGGCCCCCTTGGAACGGGATGCTCCTCCCGTCCGCCCCGCTCAGCCGCCCCCGCCCGGCCGCGGGTTCGTCCGGCCCCGGCGCCGGCGCGTCCAGCACGACCCGCAGCGCGGCCCCCCGGGCCAGTTCCGTCTCCGCCGTACGCCCACCGACGCCCGCCGCGGCCACCAGATGCACCCCGAGCCGCTCACCCTCCCGGGCCACCGCCTCCAACGCCCGCACCACGGACCCCGCCGACGGCCGCCCCGGCGATCCCAGCGCCGGCGACACCAACGCGTCCAGATCGTCCACGACCACCACGAGACGGGCCAGGGCCGGTGTCTCCGTACGCCGCCGATTCGCCGCCGGCCGCAACCGCATCGTCGAACTGGGCGGCGAATCGAGATCCCCGGCGCCTTCCCCCGCCCCAGCCCCCGCGCCCACCGAACCATGACTGGCCGATTTCAGCCCCGACCCCGACCGCTGCGGACCGATCCGGCCGGACAGTTCGCGCCCGGTGTGCCACTCGCCGAACCCGACCCGCCCGAGCAACTCGGCCCGCCGCTTGAGCTCGGCGCTGAGCGACTGGGCGAACTCCCGCATGCGGACCGGGTCGTTGGCCGTGAGGTGAGTGGTGACATGCGGAAGGTCGGTGCACACCCGCAGCCCTTCCCCGTGCTGCGCGCTGCCGCCGCTCCCCCCGGTGCCGTCCCTGCCGTCCATCAGCACGATGCCCAGCCGGTCGGGCCGCTCGGCGGCGGCCAGCGACGCGACGACCGCCCGCAGCAACTCCGTACGCCCGCTGCCGGGCGGCCCCTCGATCAGCAGGTGGGGTCCCTCGGCCGCGAGGTCCACACCGACGGGCCCGCGCGGCCCGGCGCCTAGCACGGCCCAGGCCCGGCCGCCGAGCGTCTCCTTGTCGTCCGCGGCGTCCGCCCAACGGGCCATCAGAGACGCCGGGGTGGCCCGGGCGAGCCCCAACTCGTCGAGCAGCCGCGCCGCTTGCGGCAGGGGTGCGGAGACGCGCTGCTGCCGCCCGCCGGCGGCACCGTCGGTGCGCAGCGGAGCCAGCGCCCGCGCGAACCGTTCCGCCCAGGCCAGGGACACGGCGTCCACGGCGGCGACGGAACCCTGGCCGACCAGCCCGGCGTTCCCCCCGGGAGTCCGGTCCGGCCCGTCGGCCAAGTCTCCGTCGGGGGAGCCCGGCCGCCCGGGTGCGGTGACCCCGGCCCGCGCCACCCGCATCACGTGCAGCGCCGTGGCCACGTCACCGCTGAGCAGTGCCACCGCCCCGCACTCACGGAACGGCGGCGAGGCCGCGCACGCCGCCTCGTACGTGTCCGTCACCGGTGAGGCGGGCGACGCCGCCTCCGTCTCCGCGAGGCACACGACGTGGATCCCGGCCCGCGGTCCCTCCCACGCCAGCCGTGCGACGGCCTCCCGGACCGCCGCACCGCCCGGGTCCCCGTCCACGACGACCACGGTGTACGGGCCCGCGCAACCGTCCGCCGGCCCGTCAGGGTCGTCGTCCCGGGCCCAGGAGGGCCGCCGGGGCTCTCCCCGGTCGCCCTGGGCATGTTGTTCGGGCTGTCCGCCGCCGGTGAGGCTCTTCGCCGCCGCCTCCGCGTCGTGGTCCTCCAGGCGCCGCAGGAGTTCGTCGGCGCGGGCGGTGGCCTGTTCGCGGTCGTAGGCGAGGAGGAGGCGGCAGTCCTGGCCGTGCCCGGGGCGCAGATGCGGGAGCCAGCCGAGCCAGGACCACTCGGCGGTGCGCTCCTCGGGGGTGCGTGAGCGGTCCGTGCTGATCAGGACGATTTCCAGGGCCTCGGGCGAGTGCAGCGCCGCCAGCTGGGCCACCACCGCGCGGGCCAGCCCGGCGAGCCGCGCGCGCGGCCCCGCCAGCCCCAGTGCCCCGACCTCACGCAGCCCGGCGGTCACCGGTACGGCGGGCAGCAGCCCCGAGCCGTCGGGGGCCGCGCGGTCCGCCGTACCCAGCCGGACCGTGAGTGCCTCCGGGTGTCCCGGGCCGCGCTCCCAGAGCCGGGGGCCGGGGCCCAGGGCCGTGAGCAGCATCGTCGCCGGGTCGGGCCAGCTCTCCGGTGCCTGCGGCGGCGCGTCCGCGAACTCCGGGGCCGCCGGGTCGGAGGAGGGCCCCTCGTCCTCGTACGCCTCGCCCTCGGGCGTCTCCTGCTCCGTGCGCCCGCCGGTCAGCCGTCGCGCCCACTTGGAGAGCCCGCCGCGCCTGCGCAGACCCGGCGGCACGTCCGTCCCCCGAAGGGGCGTTCCCTTGCGTCCGCTGTCCGTGGAGGCATCCGCGTCCGCCTCGTCGTGAGCGCGTGCCCCGGGTATCGTGCCGGCCCCGGACACCGGTCCGGCCACGGAGAACCCGGCGCCGTGGGTGTCCCCGCCACCGCCCGGTGCCCCGGCTGTGCCTGCGGGCCCGGTGGCCCCCCGGTTCTCGATCCGCGGCGCCCGGCCCTGCCCCGGGACGAGCGGCTGCGCCGCCTCCGACGAACCATGCGCCGCACGCGACTCGGGCACGCCCCCGGCAGCTCCCGGACTCGCCGAACCGTAGGCGTGACGGGTCTCCCCGGAGGGCGGCTTCGGCGTGCCGCCCGGCTGCACGCGCGCGGGAGGGACCTGGAGCGGACGGGACGGGGATGCCGTAGGGGAGGAGCGTCTGTTGTGGGTGTCGTCGGTGGTTCCGGGGGCCCCGGTGGTCTCCGACCCGTCCGCCGTACCCCCCGACGCCTTCGCGTGCCCGTCGGCGACACTCACGCGCACGTGCCCCTCGCCGTCCGGGGTCGTGCCCACGCGTGTGCCCGCGTCCCCGGGCGGTGTCAGCCGCAGGGCCGACTCGCCGATACGCAGCAGCGCGCCCGGCGCGAGACGGACCGGGCGGGTGCCGAGGCGGGTGCCGGACAGCGTCGTACCGTTCGTGGAGGCGAGGTCCGCGACCGCTATGCGGCCGTCCTCCGCGACCGTGACCGCGCAGTGCAGCCGGGACACGTCAGGGTCGTCCAGCGGGACGTCGGCGTCGGCGGAGCGGCCGATGGTGATCTGGCCGCCGTGCAGCAGATGGACCCCGCCCGCGTCCGGTCCCGCGACCACGTGCAGCTGGGCGGCCACCTCGTCCGCCTCGGGGTGCGGCTCGGGCTCGGCGGGGGTGCCCAGGGCGAGGACGGCGCCGTCGATCAGCGGGGGCTCACCGAGGGTGCAGCGCTGGGTGTCGAGGCGCTGGTCGCCCGCGTACAGCACCACCGCGCCGCCGCTCTCGCGGCCTGCGCCGCGCTCCGGCTGGGACGAACCACCGTCGCCCGCGACCACCGAGGCCAGGGCCGAGGCGACCGCGGCGAGCGCCGTGCCGGCGGGAGCGGTGACCAGTACGTCGCAGCTCGCGGCGCGCGCCCACGGCTCCGAGGGCGGCCCCAGCGGGTCTACGACGGTCAGCCGGATCTGCATCGCCGTCAGCGGTCCCTTCTGCACGGACACCCGGAAAGGAGGACGAAGCCACGCCACGGGTCCCACCACCGCGGACTTCCCCCACCACACCCGAGCACGTAGGCCAGTACTGGAGGCATCCTCGCACCTGCCACTGACAACGCGCCCGCCCCCCACCCATAAGTGATCTTGAATGGCCGCCTCTGCCCGCAAAAGTGCCTGACCAGTGACCGGCGCCTGTCCGTTTGGGATCGGTTTGGTAATCGATTTGAGATCGGTCACGTTCGGGATTCGGCAACCGAGGGGGCCGATCGAGACGTCTTTCCCGTCGACTTTCCGATTTCCGACGACTTTCCGTCGACTTTTGCGACGTCTTTCGTCGAACGCGCGAAGGGGGCCGTACGTAGCCGTCAGTGGACGGCGGTCGTTGCCCAGGGTGTCCTGGGGGCGCGGCACTACAGTGGGTCGGAAACAGCGTGTACGGGATGTACGTACGTAAGGGAGCCATGACGTGCGGCCGGTAGGGAGCAAGTACCTCCTTGAGGAGCCGCTGGGACGCGGCGCCACAGGTACCGTCTGGCGCGCCCGCCAGCGGGAGACCGCGGGAGCCGAGGCGGCCGTGCCAGGCCAGCCCGGCGAGACCGTGGCGATCAAGGTCCTCAAGGAGGAGCTGGCCAACGACGCGGACATCGTGATGCGCTTCCTGCGCGAGCGGTCCGTGCTGCTGAGGCTGACCCACCCGAACATCGTCCGGGTACGGGACCTGGTGGTCGAGGGCGATCTGCTGGCGCTGGTCATGGACCTCATCGACGGGCCCGACCTGCACCGGTACCTGAGGGAGAACGGCCCCTTCACACCGGTCGCCGCCGCCCTCCTCACCGCACAGATCGCCGACGCGCTCGCCGTCAGCCACGCCGACGGTGTCGTGCACCGGGACCTGAAGCCGGCCAACGTCCTGCTCATGCAGGACAACGGCCGGATGCACCCGATGCTCACCGACTTCGGCATCGCCCGCCTCGCCGACTCCCCGGGCCTCACCCGCACCCACGAGTTCGTCGGCACGCCCGCGTACGTGGCCCCGGAGTCCGCCGAAGGCCGCCCGCAGACCTCCGCCGTCGACATCTACGGCGCCGGCATCCTGATGTACGAGCTGGTCACCGGCCGTCCGCCGTTCGGCGGCGGGTCCGCCCTCGAAGTGCTGCACCAGCACCTCACCGCCGAGCCGCGCCGCCCGTCGACCGTGCCCGAACCGCTGTGGACGGTCATCGAGCGCTGCCTGCGCAAGAACCCGGACGAACGCCCCAGCGCCGAGAACCTCGCGCGCGGGCTGCGCGTCGTCGCCGAGGGCATCGGCGTCCACTCCAACTCGATGCAGATCGCGGCGGCCGAAGGGGTCGTCCACCTGCTCGCACCGGATCCGGCGCCGACCGCGGTGCCCGGCTCGGGCGACCCGACACAGGTGCTGCCGTACGGCGCCGCCGCCGCGGGAGCGTACGACCCGAACGCCGCCACCAGCGTGCTGCCGCACACCGGGGGGCCCGGCCCAGTGGGAGCGATGGGCGGCATGGGTGCCGCGGACCCCACGGCCGTCCTGCCGTCCGTGCCGCCGAACCAGCCCGGCGGCCCCGGAGGGTCCGGGCCCCAGGAGCCGCACCCCTGGCAGAACCAGTTGCGCGCCGCCCGGGACCGCAACGAGCAGACGCAGATCCAGAACCTGGACCCCGGCGAGGACCCCCTGCGCCGCCGGCCCCAGCGACAGCCGGGCCGGCCGCCGCAGCAACAGCCCCAGCAGCCGCCGTACCAGCAGCAGCCGCCGTCGCGTCAGCAGCAGCGGGGCCAACAGCCTCAGCACGGTTACGGCTATCCGCAGGGGCCGGGGCAGGGCGGGCCGCCCCAGCACCAGCAGTACGCGCCGCCGCCCCAGCACCAGCAACAGCCCCAGCGGTACGCGCCGCCCGCTCCGGAGCCCCAGCGCCCTCGGCAGCCCGAGGGCCGGCCGTCGCGTGAGCCGAGGCAGCCGAGGGAACCCCGGCCGCGCAGCGCCAACCCGATGAAGATCCCGGGGCTCGGCTGTCTCAAGGGGTGCCTGTTCACGATCGTCATCCTGTTCGTCGCCGCGTGGCTGATCTGGGAACTGAGCCCGCTGCAGAGCTGGATCGGGTCGACGAAGGGGTTCTTCGAGCAGATCGGTGACTGGATCGACACGGTCAGCGGGTGGGTGGACGGTCTGGGCGGAGGTTCCGGCGGCTCGGGGAACCCGTAGGGCCAGCAGTCCGGCAGTTTCCCGGTCACGGGGACGCCGTTCGCGCAATCAGGCCGTAGCCGGGGCATTTGAGGATCAGACGGGCGGTGCTCCGGCCGTGCTCCGGTGCGACTCTGGGGATTTGTCGACACCTGGGGGGTGATTTCCCTCCCGGTGGTGAAGGTTGGGGCTCCGGACGCGTAGTTTTGTCGGCTGAGGCCGAGGTCTCGTCGGCCGGGGGTCCGGGGGTCGCCCCCGGATCGGCGCAGCGTCGGCTGAGGTCGAGGTGTCGAGGTCTTGTCGGGTGAGGGTCCGGAGGGAGCCCCTCCCGGATCGGCGCAGCGTCGGCAACACGCGTCTGTAGGAGCAGTCTTGGCACGGAAGATCGGCAGCCGGTACACCGCCAACCAGATCCTGGGGCGGGGCAGCGCCGGCACGGTGTGGCTGGGCGAGGGACCCGAGGGTCCCGTCGCCGTCAAGCTGTTGCGCGAGGACCTGGCGTCGGACCAGGAGCTCGTCGGACGCTTCGTGCAGGAGCGGACGGCCCTGCTCGGCCTTGAGCATCCGAACATCGTGTCCGTACGGGACCTGGTGGTCGACGGGAACGACCTCGCACTCGTCATGGACCTCGTGCGGGGTACGGACCTGCGCACCCGGCTCGACCGGGAGCGCAGGCTCGCCCCCGAGGCCGCGGTCGCGATAGTGGCCGACGTCGCGGACGGGCTGTCCGCCGCGCACGCCGCCGGGGTCGTGCACCGCGACGTGAAGCCGGAGAACGTCCTGCTGGACATGCAGGGCCCCCTGGGCCCCGGCGGTGCGCACCCCGCCCTCCTGACCGACTTCGGCGTCGCGAAACTCATCGACTCACCGCGGCGGACCCGGGCCACGAAGATCATCGGTACGCCGGACTATCTGGCGCCGGAGATCGTCGAGGGCCTGCCCCCGCGCGCGGCGGTCGACATCTACGCCCTGGCGACGGTCCTGTACGAGCTGCTGGCCGGCTTCACGCCCTTCGGCGGCGGCCACCCGGGCGCGGTGCTGCGCCGGCACGTGACGGAGACGGTGGTCCCCCTCCCCGGGATCCCCGAGGAGCTGTGGCAGTTGCTCGTGCAGTGCCTGGCGAAGGCGCCGGCGTCGCGGCTGCGGGCGTCGGAGCTGGGGGCGCGGCTGCGGGAGCAGCTGCCCCTGCTGGTGGGGATGCCGCCGCTGGACGTGGACGAGCCGGACTCGGAGGACGAGGAGGAGTCCGGGCAGGGCCAGGGGCACGGTCATGGTTCTGGCCAGATGCCGGGGCAGGGTTCGCGGGCCGAGACGTACGACGAGGTGGCCGTGCCGGCGGGGGAACGGGTACGGCGGGGTGCGGTGCCGCTGGTGCGGGGTGCGAAGCCGGACTCCAACCGGGACACGCACACGTCGATGCGGGTGCCCGGGCCGGACGAGCTGGCGGGCGGGGCGCTGGGCACGGCCCGCGTACCGCGTCCCGCGGGCGCCCCGCGGCCCGGCTCGGCGCGGCACCGGGCTTCGGCGCGGCGGCGCAGGGTGACGTTGGGGGCGGCCGCGGTGGTGCTGGTGGCGGCGGTGGGGGTCGGTACGTGGGCGGCCCTGTCGGGCGACGACGCGGGGGCGACGCCCCAGGACACGCGGAACTCGGCACCGGCGTCACCGTGAGGCCCCTGGGGGCCGCGCCCCCAGACCCCCCTTCGCGCTGAAGGCGCTCGTCCTCAATCGCCGGACGGGCTGGATATGTGGGCCGAGGCCAGAGGGGTGCCGCCCGCGCTGGACAGATGCAGTAAACGGGCGGGTGAGTGGGAAACACGGCCTGCACTGCACCGACCCCACCCCTGAAGCTCCGGGCGGGACCGAAATCCTGCCGCCCGGCGGAGCCGTTACGCTGGTGTCGTGGCAGTCGTCGATGTATCCGAAGAGCTCAAGTCCCTCTCCTCGACCATGGAGTCGATCGAGGCCGTCCTGGACCTCGACAAGCTGAGGGCAGACATCGCCGTGCTCGAGGAGCAGGCGGCAGCGCCGTCCCTGTGGGACAACCCGGACGAGGCGCAGAAGATCACCAGCAAGCTGTCCCACCTCCAGGCCGAGGTCAGGAAGGCCGACGCCCTGCGCGGCCGGATCGACGATCTCTCGGTGATGTTCGAGATGGCCGAGGAGGAGGACGACCCGGACGCCCTTGCCGAGTCCGAGTCCGAACTCGTCGCCGTCAAGAAGGCGCTGGACGAACTGGAAGTCCGGACGCTGCTCAGCGGTGAGTACGACTCCCGCGAGGCCCTTGTCAACATCCGCGCCGAGGCCGGTGGCGTCGACGCCGCCGACTTCGCCGAGAAGCTCCAGCGGATGTACCTGCGGTGGGCCGAGCAGAAGGGCTACAAGACCGAGATCTACGAGACCTCGTACGCAGAAGAGGCCGGCATCAAGTCGACCACCTTCGCCGTGCAGATCCCGTACGCCTACGGCACCCTCTCCGTCGAGCAGGGCACGCACCGGCTCGTGCGCATCTCGCCCTTCGACAACCAGGGGCGCCGCCAGACCTCCTTCGCGGGCGTCGAGATCCTGCCCGTGGTCGAGAAGACCGACCACATCGAGATCGACGAGTCCGAGCTTCGGGTGGACGTCTACCGCTCCTCCGGCCCCGGTGGTCAGGGCGTCAACACGACCGACTCCGCGGTGCGGCTGACCCACCTCCCCACCGGCATCGTCGTCTCCTGCCAGAACGAGCGGTCGCAGATCCAGAACAAGGCCTCCGCGATGAACGTCCTCCAGGCCAAGCTGCTTGAGCGGCGCCGCCAGGAGGAGCAGGAGAAGATGAACGCCCTCAAGGGCGACGGCGGCAACTCCTGGGGCAACCAGATGCGTTCGTACGTCCTTCACCCGTACCAGATGGTCAAGGACCTGCGCACCGACTTCGAAGTCGGCAACCCCGAGGCCGTGTTCAACGGTGAGATCGACGGATTCCTCGAAGCCGGAATTCGCTGGCGCAAGCAGCAGGAGAAGTAGCACTCCGCAGGACGCGCCCGAACGCGCCTGAACGCGCCCGAAGGGCGCCTTGTCGACAAAGCAACCGCCGCCCGCTGGGCGGCGGTTGCTTTGCGTCGGTAGATGTCTGGGTTTTACATCACACTCACAGGGTCTGATGTGCGGCAAGCGAGGAGCAAGGGGACATTGCGCGCGCAACGACCTTGACGTGCTCTTGGAAAATCGGAAAGGTAAAGCGCGGCATGCGTATCTCTGGGGCGCATGTGAACCGGAGGTGCTCTCTGTCGCCTCTGTTGATCACGGCCCCGAGCGCGGCTCCACCGATGAATTCAGCTACTGGGGGTAGCAGCCATATGACGAACAAGACGCGGATCCGGGTCGCGCGGATCGCGGCCGGAGCGGTGATCGCCGCTGGTGCGTCCTTCACCGCCGCGGGCATAGCCTCCGCCGACGACTGTGAACTGCTCGGGGTCTGCGCCACGCCGAGCCCGGAACCGACCGTGACCGACCCGACCGGCGTCCCGACGGAGCCGGACCCGGACCCCACCACGGCGGACCCGGAGCCCTCGGAGCCGGACCCGGACCCCACCACGGCAGACCCGGAGCCCTCGGAGCCCGAGGAGCCCTCCACCGAGCCGAGCGAGCCCACCGAGGAGGAACCGAGCGCCGACCCGTCCGACGACCCGACGGACGACGGCAGCGGGACGGGCGGCGACGGTGGTGACGACACCGACGGCGGCAACAGCAACACCGACCCCGACGGCGGCTCCAACACCTCCGTCCAGGAGGAGGGCTCCTCGGCCCTCACCGACACGGGCTCGGACACCACGGCCCAGGGCTCGGGCGACGAGCTCGCCGAGACCGGTGCCGCCGAGACGGGCTTCCTGATCCTCGGTGCCGCCACCATGATCGCCGGCGGTGTCGCCTTCCGCGTCCTCCCGCGCCTCGTGGGCGGCCGTGGCGGCGCGGCAGCGTAAGCAGTGCCTGGCAGTACCCCGTAGTGCGCACGCGTAAGGGCCCGGAGCGACGAAGCTCCGGGCCCTTACGCGTTACACGCGTTACGTGTGATGTCGAGACTGTGTTCGGGCTATGCCGTCTGGTGTGCCACCAGCGCCAGTGCCGCGATCAGCAGTGCCAGCAGCGCGATCAGCGCCATCGGGTTCAGTCCGCCGAACTGACCGTCCTCCTGCAACCGCTGACGGCTGGCCCGGCAGACGCGACAGCGTCCCTCGTTCACGGGCGCCGCGCAGTTCGCGCACACCAATCGGTCGTACGTCATGCGCCTTGCCCTCCTTGCGCCGCTTCTACGCAGACAACGCTTCCGGGGACGCAACCGTTCCCCACTCCACGCTCCACTGTGCCAGGTTCCGCGGATTTCGGCGCGGCTCGCCTTATCCTGCCCAGCGCTTCCCCGGGTCAGTCGGCTGTGTGAGGCCGCTCACTACCGGCACAAAAGGGCACAACCCTTGTGCAAAGCACTCCCGCGCCTGCGCTCCCGTGCTCGGTTCGCGTATGGTCACGGTCACCTGCCCCCGATGGTCCGTGGTGTATCCGTGATCCGATTCGACAGCGTCTCCAAGGTCTACCCCAAGCAGAACCACCCCGCCCTCCGGGATGTCACCCTGGAGGTCGAAAAGGGTGAGTTCATCTTCCTCGTCGGGTCCTCCGGCTCCGGAAAGTCCACCTTCCTGCGGCTGATCCTCCGCGAGGAGCGCGCCAGCCACGGCCAGGTGCACGTCCTGGGCAAGGACCTCGCGCGCCTGTCCAACTGGAAGGTGCCGCAGATGCGGCGCCAGCTGGGGACGGTGTTCCAGGACTTCCGGCTGCTGCCGAACAAGACGGTCGCCGAGAACGTCGCCTTCGCGCAGGAGGTCATCGGCAAGTCGAAGGGCGAGATCCGCAAGTCCGTGCCCCAGGTGCTCGACCTCGTCGGTCTTGGCGGCAAGGAGGAGCGAATGCCCGGTGAGCTGTCCGGTGGTGAGCAGCAGCGTGTCGCCATCGCGCGGGCCTTCGTGAACCGGCCCAAGCTGCTGATCGCCGACGAGCCGACCGGCAACCTCGACCCGCAGACCTCCGTCGGCATCATGAAGCTGCTCGACCGGATCAACCGGACGGGCACGACCGTGGTGATGGCGACGCACGACCAGAACATCGTCGACCAGATGCGCAAGCGCGTCATCGAGCTGGAGAAGGGCCGTCTCGTCCGCGACCAGGCGCGCGGCGTCTACGGCTACCAGCACTGACGGTCACGGTCATGGTCACTGGTGATACTGGCGATCACCGGTGGTCGGTGACACAGACGGTCCTCGGAGTTCCCGGAAAGGCTTGAGCTCGCCATGCGTGCCCAGTTCGTACTGTCGGAGATCGGTGTCGGTCTCCGTCGCAATCTGACGATGACGTTCGCCGTCATCGTCTCCGTAGCCCTGTCGCTCGCCCTGTTCGGCGGCTCGCTCCTGATGAGCGACCAGGTCAGCTCGATGAAGGGCTACTGGTACGACAAGGTCAACGTCTCGGTGTTCCTCTGCAACAAGAGCGACGCCGAGTCCGACCCGAACTGTGCCAAGGGCGCGGTGACCGGCGACCAGAAGAAGCAGATCCTCGCTGATCTGAAGAAGATGGACTCGGTCGTGGAGAAGGTCACGTACGAGTCCGCGGACGAGGCCTACAAGCACTACAAGGAGCAGTTCGGCGACTCCCCGCTGGCCAGTTCGCTCACCCCGGACCAGATGCAGGAGTCGTACCGGATCAAGCTCAAGGACCCGGAGAAGTACCAGGTCATCGCGACCGCCTTCGACGGGCGCGACGGGGTGCAGTCCGTGCAGGACCAGAAGGGCATCCTCGACAACCTCTTCGAGCTGCTGAACCTGATGAACCGGGCGGCGCTCGGGGTGATGGCGCTCATGCTGATCGTCGCCCTGCTGCTGATCGTCAACACGGTGCGTGTCTCGGCGTTCAGCCGTCGGCGTGAGACGGGGATCATGCGGCTCGTCGGCGCCTCCGGCTTCTACATCCAGGCGCCGTTCATCATGGAGGCCGCGGTCGCCGGTGCGATCGGTGGTGGGCTGGCCTGTGTCTTCCTGATCCTCGGCCGGTACTTCACCATCGACCACGGCATGGCCCTGTCCGAGAAGCTCAACCTGATCACTTTCCTGGGCTGGGACGCCGTCCTGACGAAGCTGCCGCTGATCCTCGCCGCGAGCGTGCTGATGCCCGCGTTGGCCGCTTTCTTCGCGTTGCGCAAGTACCTGAAGGTGTGACGCATGCCAAGGGGGCCGTTCGGACATCCGACCGTACGGCCCTTCGCGTTGTCCTAGACTCACCCGCATGTCGGGCCGCGACCTGTTCACACAGCCCCGCCGCGCAGGCCGCGGGGCGGCTCTGACGTTGCTTTTCGCGAGTGTCCTGGTCGCCGGCGCTGCCACCGGATCGTTCCCCGAGCCCACCGAACAGAAGTCCGCCCTCCCGGACACGGACCGCTCCGCCGCCCCCGCCGGGCACCACGAGGACGTCGCCGCCGCTGCCGCCGAGGCCATGGCCGACGGCAAGTCCCCCATGGAGGCCGCCGAGCGCGCCGTCAGCCGCAGCGGGGACCGCTGGGGAGCGGTGTACTCCCCGGGGGACTACGAGGAGCTCGAAGAAGCTCTCGACGGCCGGTACACGGGCGTCGGGCTGTGGGCCCGGCGTGAGCGGGACGGCCGTATCGAGGTCACCAAGGTGCGGTCCGGGTCGCCCGCGGCCGTCGCCGGCATCCGTAGCGGAGACCGGTTGCGCAGTGTGGACGGCGAGGCGGTCGACGGGCGGCCGGTCACCGAGGTCGTCTCCTTACTCCGCGGTGACGCGCAGGACGCCGCCGCCGGTACGACCGTCCGGCTCGGGCTGGAACGCGGCACGCGCGCGTGGAGCGAGACCGTACGCCGGGCGCAGCTCTCCACGGACTCCGCGACCGTCCGTCGGGTCGCCGAGAGCAAGGTCACCGTCATCCGGGTCGCCGCCTTCACCAAGGGGGTCGGCGACGTGGTGCGCGGCGCGCTACGGGGGGCCCCGGCCGGCGCCGGGATCATTCTCGACCTGCGCGGCAACTCCGGCGGGCTGGTCACCGAGGCCGTCACCGTCGCCTCCGCCTTCCTCGACGGCGGCCTCGTCGCCACGTACGACGTCAACGGCGAGCAGCGCGCCCTGCACGCAGATCCGGGCGGCGACACCACCAGACCGCTGGTCGCGCTCGTCGACGGCGGCACGATGAGCGCGGCCGAACTGCTCACCGGCGCACTCCAGGACCGTGGCCGGGCGGTCGTCGTGGGCTCCAGGACCTTCGGCAAGGGCTCGGTGCAGATGCCGAGCCGGCTGCCCGACGGCTCCGTCGCCGAGCTGACCGTCGGCCACTACCGCACCCCCTCCGGCCGGGGCGTCGACGGCAGCGGCATCACGCCCGACCTGGAGGCGGACGAGGACGCCCTGCAGCGGGCCGAGACGGTGCTCAGCGGCCTCGGGCGGTAGCCGCCTCCGCCGACTCTCGCGCTCCTGCCAGCCCCTCTCGCGTTCCCGTGTTCACCGCTCCCGTTAATCGGCTTTCCGTGGACCCCCCGCGTAGTGCGAAAATGGGCGGCACTATGAGCAAGGGAATGTACGTACCGAAGGAGTCCCAGCCCAAGCAGGGCGGGACGGCCGCCAAGGGCCGGGACGGCGAGAAGGGCGGCAAGCGCAAGATCGTCGCCCAGAACAAGAAGGCCCGGCACGACTACGCGATCATCGACACCTACGAGGCAGGGCTGGTCCTCATGGGTACCGAGGTCAAGTCGCTGCGCGAGGGCCGCACCTCGCTGGCCGACGGCTTCGTCCAGATCGACCGGGGTGAGGCGTGGCTGCACAACGCCCACATCCCCGAGTACCACCAGGGCAGCTGGACCAACCACTCCGCGCGCCGCAAGCGGAAGCTGCTGCTGCACCGCGAGGAGATCGACAAGCTGGAGTCCAAGGCACAGGAGACCGGCCACACGATCATCCCCCTCGCGCTGTACTTCAAGGACGGCCGGGCGAAGGCGGAGATCGCTCTCGCGCGGGGCAAGAAGGAGTACGACAAGCGGCAGACGCTGCGGGAACAGCAGGACCGGCGGGAGTCGGACCGCGCGATCGCGGCGGCGAAGCGGAAGCAGCGCGACGCGTAGCCACGAGGAATACGGTGGCACGCGCTCGCGTTGGTCACGTACGATGGCACTGCACCTCACAGCGGGTGCGCAGGTCCTCCTCGGGGGACTCCTCCTCGGGGGACATTGAAAAAACAACATGGGGATGATCGGTTTCGACAGCGGATGTCGAAGCAGGGGAAGCGTGTCGAGGAAGCGGCCATGATCTCGTAAACCACAGGCCGAAAAAAATAATCGCCAATTCTAAGAGCGGTTCTTCCGCGCAGCAGTACTCTCTCGCCGCCTGATTCCAGGTAGCGACGAGTCTGCTCCGCACTAATGGGAGTGTCAGCCCGGGAGTGTTCCCGACCCGGATCCTGGCATCAGCTAGGGGACTAAACCTTGATCCTGGTCACGGGGTGAAGAGGGAAATCTAACAGTGACTGGGCCCGTCGGCGACTTGTTCGCGTGATTGCCGGGGCCGAGAAAAGCACAGCGAACTGCACACGGAGAAGCCCTGATTCCTCACCGTTGGACGCGGGTTCGATTCCCGCCATCTCCACAATTCCCATGTTATGCAGTGCCAAAGGCCCCGTCGCTTTCGAGCGGCGGGGCCTTTGGCGTGCCTGGGTGCCTACGACTACCTGGGTGCGGTGCCGCGTTTGGACGACTTGAGAGAGTCGATGAAGGGGGCGAAGGCTCCCGCCGGGAAGGTGAGGGTGCGGGTGGCCGGGGCCTTGGAGTCGCGGATGGCTGTGTGGGTGGGGGAGCTGGCTATCTCTACGCACTCGTTGCCGTCGCCGCCGCCGGAGTGCGACGACTTGCGCCAGGTGTCAGGGATGGTCATCGGGCGCCTCAAAGCTCCTTCGCCAACTTGTTGATGAAGTCACGCGAGCGTTCTGGTTCGAGTGACACGTCCTCCACCCTACGGAAGAGCGTTCGAAACGCGCTGAGTTGAGCTTCGGAATCGATGAAGACCGTGCCATGGGGTGCGTCGCGTACGACTGTGTCCAGCTTGGGTACGGAACCACTCACATAGGTCATCGCGTTTCCAGCTCGGGAAAAGCTGTCCAGGTCGAACGGGATCACACGCACGCTGATGTGATCCGCTTCGGAGACCTCCAGAATGCGGCCGAGTTGAGCCTGTGACACCTCGCGGTCGCTGACCCTGATGCGTAGGGCTGCTTCGTGGACCACGATCTCGATGGGAATGGGATTCGGACCTTCGATGATCGCGCGGCGCGCCATTCGGTGCCGGACGCGCAACTCGATTTCCTCTGGGGTGAGTTCAGGGATCCTGTCGGAGAACACGGCACGTGCGTAGTCCGCCGTTTGCAGTAGGCCCGGCACGTACATGATGGCCACGTGGCGCTGGAGGCGGGAGTGGTAATCCAGCTCGGACAGGTCCAGGAAGGACGTGGGCAACAGGCCCCGGTACTTCTCCCACCAGCCGCGAGTTCGATCGCTGGCCATCGCCACCAGGGCGTCGATGAACTCCTCGTCCGTGCAGGCGTAATGGGACGCGAGGCGACGCAGGCGCTGCTCACTCACCCCCGCGAGTGCGGACTCGATGTGGGTGATCTGTGCGGGGCTCACTCCGAGCAGTGCGGCCGCCTGGCGTGAGTTGAGGCCTGCTGTTTCACGGAGTCTGCGTAGTTCGGTCGCCAAGCGCGTCTGGCGGGCCGTTGGTTCGCGCCTCAAAGCTCTCGACCACTCCTTGGTTCAACGCGCCTGGGGCGCGACTCGTTCGGGGTCAGATTACGCGACCGTCTTGCCTCATCTCTATATTTAGATCTACTGTCGGTGACGCGACGCACACTCTGCGGAACGCCGGGACCCCCGGAAGCGCACCACTCCGTCCTGCCACGACGGCTGCGGCATGCCACCACCCGCCCGACCGCAACCCCCACCACCGAACGGGAGTTGACGCATGCCCGAAACCGATGCCGAACCCGAGTTCACGTCCGACCCCGAGTCCTGGGAGTACTCCCTCTACATCCCCAACGACCTCCGCGCAGTCACCGTCAGCCGCCGTACCCTCCGCCTGATCCTGACCATGCACGGACTGATCGGCCTCGTCGATGTCGCGGAACTCCTCGCTACCGAGCTGGTTTCCAACGCGGTACGGCACACCAAGGGCCCCGCGGCCCTGCGCGTGCGCTGGTCGGCCGGCGTACTGCGGATCGGGGCCTGGGACGCGGACCCTCGACCGCCGGAGCCGCCGCAGGAGTTGGGCCAGCTCATCGAGTCCGACGACGGGGGGCGCGGGCTCGGAATGGTGCGGGCCTGTTCAGATCTCTGGGGGTGGCAGCCGCTGTCCCGGTTCGGGAATCGTGGGAAATTCGTGTGGTGCGAGCTGCGGGCCGCCGCGTGATGCGCCCGGAACTGGAAGAGGAAGTCTCCGGCATCGCCACGGGGCTTGTGGCGGCCATGGCTCTGGTGGCCCTCTCGCCCGAGAGTGCCATGACCGAACTCCGCCGCAGTCTCAAGGAGATCCTCCAGCGGGAGGGGCTGTCGCCCGGAGAGATCGCGTATCTGTGGGAAAGATCGAGAACTGGCCGCCGGGATACGCCGAGCAATGGGCCATCGGCTACGCGGACGGCCTGGCGAAGGGGAAGGCCAAGACGATTCTGACCGTGCTGGAAGTAAGCGGCTCCCCGTCTCCGACGACATCCGCGACCGCGTCACCACCTGCGCCGACCTTGCCCGCCTCGACGACTGGCTCGACCGCGTCGGCACTGCGGAGCGCACGGAGGATTTGTTCACCGGGGAACCGGACGGTGTGACGGGTGGTGCTCCTGAACAGGGCTGACGGATCGTAGAGTGCCCGGATGAGCATCATCGGAGTCGGGATCGACGTCGCCGAGATCGAACGGTTTCGGGCCTCGCTGGAGCGGACGCCCGCACTGGCCCAACGGCTGTTCCTGGAGAGCGAGTTGCTGCTGCCCAGCGGTGAGCGGCGGGGTGCCGCCTCGCTCGCTGCCCGGTTCGCCGCCAAGGAGGCGCTCGCCAAGGCGCTGGGTGCTCCGGTGGGCCTGCTCTGGACGGACGCGGAGGTCTGCGTCGAGGACAGTGGACGGCCCTGGCTGCGGGTGACGGGGACCGTTGCCGCGCGTGCGGCGGAACTCGGGGTGCGGTCATGGCATGTGTCGCTCAGCCATGACGCGGGGGTGGCTTCGGCTGTGGTGATCGCGGAGGGGTAGGGCCTCCACGCAGGGGCTCGGCCCGTCTACGGCGGGCCGGTCGGTGGGCCGTGCGGGAGACTCGGTGTATGCGAACTGCGTACGGCGTGGAGACGGTACGGGCGGCCGAGCGTGAGCTGATGGCGCGGTTGCCGGAGGGTGTGCTCATGCAGCGCGCGGCGGCCGGACTGGCTGTCGCCTGCGGCCGGTTGATGGGGCGGGTGTACGGCCGCCGGGTCGTCCTGCTCGTCGGCAGCGGTGACAACGGCGGCGACGCCCTGTACGCCGGGGCCAGGCTCGCCCGGCGCGGAGCCGGCGTCACCGCGGTGCTGCTCGCCCCGGAGCGTACGCACGCCGGAGGGCTCGCGGCCCTGCGGGGAGCAGGCGGGACGGTGATTTCCGGTTCCAGTTCCGGTTCCAGTGGTGCCGAGGTGGCGATCCGGCGCGCCGACCTCGTCGTCGACGGCATCGTCGGGATCGGAGGGCGGGGCGGGCTGCGGGCCGATGCCCTGCCGTTGGCCGAGGCGGTGCGGGAGGCGCGGGTCGCCGTGGTCGCCGTTGATCTGCCCAGCGGGGTCGACGCCGACAGCGGTGAGGTGAACGGGGAGGCCCTGCGTGCCGATCTGACCGTGACCTTCGGGACCCACAAGCCGGGGCTGCTCATCGATCCCGCGCGGGAGTACGCCGGGACGGTGCGGCTCGTCGACATCGGGCTCGGTGAGGTACTTCCCGAGCCGGCCGAGCTGGAGGCGTTGCAACACGCCGACGTCGCCCGGCTGTTGCCGGTGCCCGGTGTCGAGAGCGACAAGTACCGGCGGGGTGTCGTCGGGATCGCGGCGGGGTCGGCGCGGTATCCGGGGGCCGCTGTGCTGGCTGTCGCGGGCGCGCTGCGGGGTGGCGCCGGGGCCGTGCGGTACGTGGGCCCGGCGGCCGACGCGGTGATCGCCCGCTTTCCCGAGGTGCTCGTGTCCGACCAGGGGCCGCACAAGGCGGGGCGCGTGCAGGCGTGGGTCGTGGGGCCCGGGGCCGGGGAGGACGCCGCCACGGTCGCCGAGGTGCTGGGGGCGGACGTACCCGTGCTGATCGACGCGGACGGGCTGCGGCTGGCGGACCGGGAGGCGGTGCGGAGGCGTGGCGCGCCGACGCTGATGACTCCCCACGCGGGGGAGGCCGCCGCGCTGCTCGGGGTGGCCCGTGCGGAGGTGGAGGGCGCCCGGTTGTCGGCGGTGCGTGAACTCGCCGCCCGCTATGGGGCGACCGTCCTGCTCAAGGGCTCGACCACGCTGGTCGCCGACCCGGCGGGGGGTGCCGTACGGGTCAACGCGACCGGCACGGGGTGGCTCGCCACCGCCGGCAGTGGTGACGTGCTGTCGGGGTTGGGCGGGTCGCTGCTGGCGGCGGGGCTTACCGCGTTGGACGCGGGCAGTGTGGGGGCGTATCTGCACGGGCTGGCGGGGCGGCTGGCGTCGGAGGGGGCGCCGGTGGGGGCGCAGGACGTGGCGGAGGGGGTGGGGAGGGCTTGGCGGAATGTCCGGGGCGTTTGAGGTGCTGAGGCGCACGGTCGGGTGACCCCGCCGCGCGGCTGAGCCCGGTGGCGTCAACCCCGCGTTCTCCTGATCGCATGATCAGTCGACCGTTCCTGCTCCGAGGGCTCACCGCGCTGCTTGTCGCGGTGGCCGTGCTGCCCGTCGGCCCTGCCTTCGCCGATCCCGTGCCATCCGCCCCCGGCCCCGAGGGCGTCCTCGTGCCCGGTGTGCCCCCCGCCCCCTCCCAGCCCTGGACCTTCGACACGCCGGACCAGGTGCTCGCGCCGCAGGTGTACACGCCGACGAGGCAGGAGGACGCCCTTGAGCCGGCCCAGGCCGCGCAGGGGACGTACGACCTCATCGAGTACGTACCGTTGGGTGACGCCGCCCGGAAAGTGGCCTGCTCCAAGCTGACCGGGCCCTATCAGCGGCAGGTCGAGTACTGGCTGAAGCTGAAGGTGGACGGAAAGCAGTCCGCCGCCGACTGCCGGGCCATCCGTGCCTTTCAGCGCAAGCACAAGATCAAACCGGACAGCGGATTCGCCGGGCCCGTCACCTGGTCCCGTATGCAGCTGCTGTCCGCCAGGAAGAATCCGAACGCCGCCGGTAAGTGTCCCGTGCGGACCTACCGTGTCGCCTGTGTCGATCTCGGGCGGCAGCTGACCTGGGTGCAGAAGGGGAGGAAGGTCGTTTACGGGCCGGTGCCCGTCCGCAGCGGACGGACGGCGTACCCGACGCGCGGCGGGTGGCACAAGGTGTACTGGAAGCACAAGAACCACCACTCGACCCTCTACGACACCCCCATGCCCTACGCCCAGTTCTTCAGCGGCGGCCAGGCCTTCCACGCCGTCTACGGCAGCATCTACACCACCGTCGGCTCCATGGGCTGCGTCAATATGCGGCTCGCCGACGCCCGTACCCTCTGGGGCGTTCTGAAGACGGGCGACCGCGTGTACGTGTGGGGACGGCGGGCCGCCGGGTAGCCGGGAGTGTGCTCCACGGTCCCTCTGAGACACTGGGGGCGCCATGAGTGAGACAGCAGCCCCGCCGGCCGCCGCCCTGCGAGCCCGCGCCGAGATCGACCTGGCCGCCCTGCGGGCCAACGTACGGACCCTGCGCGCCCGCGCGCGCGGCGCGGCCCTGATGGCCGTCGTGAAGTCCGACGCGTACGGCCACGGGGCGCTCCGGTGTGCTCGGGCAGCCGTCGAGGCGGGCGCCGAGTGGCTCGGCACCGCCACGCCCGAGGAGGCGCTCGCGCTGCGGGAGCCGGCCTCCGGGATTCCCCGTCACGTACGGGTCATGTGCTGGCTCTGGACCCCCGGCGGGCCCTGGCAGGCCGCCATCGAGGCCGACATCGACGTGTCGGTGGGCGGGATGTGGGCCCTGCGGGAGGTCGTCGAGGCCGCCTCTGTCGCTCACCGGCCCGCTCGCGTCCAGCTGAAGGCCGACACCGGGCTCGGGCGCGGCGGCTGCCAGCCGGGGGACGACTGGTGCGCGCTCGTGGCCGCCGCCCTGCGCGCCGAGCGTGACGGGCTGATCCGCGTCACCGGGCTCTGGTCCCACCTCGCCTGCGCCGACGAACCCGAACACCCCTCCGTCGACGCCCAGCTCACCCGCTTCCACGAGATGGTCGCGTACGCCGAGCGGCACGGACTGCGGCCCGAGGTGCGGCACCTCGCCAACTCGCCCGCCGTGCTCAGCCGTCCGGACACACACTTCGACCTCGTACGGACAGGAGTGGCCGTCTACGGCATCTCGCCGAGCCCGGAGATCGGCACCTCCGCCGACCTCGGCCTTCGCCCCGTGATGACGCTGGCCGCCTCGCTCGCGCTGGTCAAGCACGTACCGGGCGGGCACGGCGTCAGCTACGGGCACCACTACGTCACCCCCGGCGCCACCACCCTCGGCCTCGTCCCCGTCGGCTACGCGGACGGCATCCCGCGTCACGCCTCCGGCACCGGTCCCGTCCTGATCGGCGGGAAGTGGCGGACCGTGGCCGGGCGGGTCGCCATGGACCAGTTCGTCGTCGACCTGGGGGGCGACGAGCCCGAAGCGGGCGCGGAGGTCCTGCTCTTCGGGCCCGGTGACCGCGGTGAGCCCACCGCCGAGGACTGGGCGCAGGCGGCAGGGACGATCGCGTACGAGATCGTCACCCGCATCGGAACCCGGGTGCCCCGCGTCTACGTGAACGAGAAAGAGGAACAAGAGGGCCAAGAGGGGTAGCCGCCCGGAGGGATCCTCGGCCGGGCGGCACGAGTAACCCGGGCAACTCCGGTAACCCTTCCCACGTCAGCAAGCCCAGCAACGTCAGCATCTTCAGCAACTCGATCCAGCAAGCCCGGCCCCTTCGGTAAGCGCCGCAAGGTCCGGCGACTTCAGTGGTAATTCCAGATTCCAGCGAGGAGCGGTACGTGAGCGAGAGCAGTGCGGAGGTCGTCGCGAGCGTCGCCACGGCGGCCGTGGCCTCCGCCGCAGGGGCGACGGGCGGGGGATGGCGCCGGGCGACCGGCATCGCGGGCGTCGCCATAGGCGTGGTGGCCGCCGGTGCCGCCGCGGGGGTCGCCGTCGAGCGGCTCACCGTGGGGCGCGGCATGCGCGAGAGGGCGCGGCTCGCGCTCGACTCGACGGGCCCGTACGGCGCGCTGCGCGGCACGCCGGGCAAGGCGTACGCCGACGACGGCACCGAGCTGTACTACGAGGTCGACGACGTCGACCCGGAGGCCGCGCCCGCCCTCACCCCGCGTCGGCGGCGGCTCTTCGGGCGCAAGGCCCCGGCGCCCGTCACCGTCGTCTTCAGCCACGGCTACTGCCTCAGCCAGGACTCCTGGCACTTCCAGCGGGCCGCCCTGCGCGGTGTCGTCCGCAGCGTGTACTGGGACCAGCGCAGCCACGGTCGGTCCGGGCGGGGAGTCGCCCAGCACGAGGGTGTGGCCGTCTCCATGGACCAGCTCGGACGGGACCTGAAAACCGTCCTCGACGCCGCCGTGCCCGAGGGGCCGATCGTGCTCGTCGGGCACTCCATGGGCGGGATGACCGTCATGGCCTTCGCCGACCAGTACCCGGACGTCGTGCGGGAGCGGGTCGTCGCCGTCGCCTTCGTCGGTACGTCGTCCGGGCGGCTCGGCGAGGTCAACTTCGGGCTGCCCGTCGCGGGCGTGAACGCCGTCCGGCGGGTGCTGCCCGGCGTACTGAAGGCGCTGGGGCAGCAGGCCGAGTGGGTGGAACGGGGACGCCGGGCCACCGCCGATCTCTTCGCCGGCATCATCAAGCGGTACTCGTTCTCGTCGAGGGACGTCGATCCCGCCGTCGCCCGGTTCGCCGAGCGGATGATCGAGGGCACGCCCATCGACGTCGTCGCCGAGTTCTACCCGGCCTTCACCGAGCACGACAAGACCGAGGCCCTGGCCCACTTCAAGGACCTGCCCGTACTGGTGCTGGCCGGGGTCGGTGACCTCGTCACGCCCAGCGGGCACAGTGAGGCCATCGCCGACCTGCTGCCGGACGCCGAGCTGGTCCTTGTGCCGGACGCCGGGCACCTGGTGATGCTGGAACACCCGGAGGCGGTCACCGACCGGCTCGCCGACCTCCTCACCCGTGTGGGTGCCGTGCCGACAGGGGCTACGGTTTCCGGTTATGGAAGCACCAGCAGCAGCGCACGACGACCAGGCTGAGTCGCCCTCGCACCCGACACCCGCGTCGACCACCTCGCCCGTGTCGTCCTCCTCCTCGTCCTCCTCGGCCTTCGAGCTGACCGTCAACTCGCCCGACGAGATGCGGGAGTTGGGCCGCCGGCTCGCCGGGCAGCTGCGGGCCGGCGACCTCGTGATGCTCACCGGTGAGCTGGGCGCGGGCAAGACGACGCTGACGCGCGGGCTCGGCGAGGGGCTCGGGGTCCGGGGGGCGGTCACCTCGCCCACCTTCGTGATCGCCCGCGTCCACCCCTCCCTCGGCGACGGCCCTCCGCTCGTCCACGTGGACGCGTACCGGCTGGGCGGCGGTCTCGACGACATGGAGGATCTCGACCTCGATGTCTCGCTGCCCGAGTCCGTCATCGTTGTCGAGTGGGGCGAGGGCAAGGTCGAGGAGCTGACCGACGACCGGCTCCATCTCCTCATCCACCGGTCCGTCGGCACTGTGCCTTCCCGGGGGACGGCCCCCGGATCCCCGGACACGGACGAGGTCCGGCACGTCACTCTCACGGGGGTGGGGGAGCGGTGGGCGACGGTTGACCTGAGCGCCGTATGAACGTTTACGTGAATGTTCCGACAATCCGTCGGCAAGATGTTGCGTGGGGCGTCCCGCGCGTGGTCACATGGTATCCAGTCCGTGGTTAGGGTTACCTAACTACGTCTGCCCCCGAGCGACAGGAGGCGTCCATGTCGGCTACCGAGAGCACGCCCAAGCCGAAGCCGTACGCGGTCCCCGGGGTGTCCATGCGCGATCTGCTGGCGGCCGGCGCCGCCGCCCGCGCGGTCTCCACGCCCCCGCGCGCGCCCGACGCACCCGGTCGGCGGCCCAAAGCCGCTTAGCCGGGCCGCCTAGTCGGGCCGGCTGGCCGGGCCGGTCGACCCGTCTAGCGGATCACGACGACCTTTTCGCCGATCGTCGCGAACTCCCACATCGCGTCCCCGTCCGTCCGGCTCTCCCGGATACCGCCCGTGCGGGCCTCCGGGTCCTGCCGCGGAACCGAGCCGTCCACCGCCGCGCTGAAGCCGATGGCCACTCCGTCCACGCTCGTGAACCGCACGACGTGCTCGATCGGCGTGCCGTCGGTCCCCGTGATCGAGTTCGAGCGGGACGTGACCGGATAGCTGCCCGGCGCCGGGTCGACCGTGCCCGGCGCGACCGGGAACGAGCGGCGCGCCCTGCCGTTGTCGCCGACCAGCCACACCCGGTCGTCGTCCAGCGAGTACACGACCCGCCTGCCCGCCCCTGACCCGGCCGGCAGCGCGCCCGGGTGCCGGGTGTCCCGGGGGACCTTCGAGGCCGTCACCGGCGTCGAGGAGGACGCGCGCTCGGCGCCCGGGCGCAGCGGGGCGTTCGCCGAGGCCTGGTAGGCGAGGAAGCCGACCGTGGCGAGGGCCGCCACGGTGAGCCCGGTCACGAATCCCGAGCTGCTCCTGGTCACCGGTGCCCACCTCTTCGTCTCGTACGTCCCGTTTTGCGGCGACGGTAGCAGCAGTCGTGCCGCCGCCCGGGGCGGCCGTGCGCGGGGCGCGGGCGCCGTAGGCTGTTCGCGTGCTCTTGCTCGCTCTGGATACCGCCACCCCGGCCGTCACGGTCGCCCTGCACGACGGGACGGCCGTCGTCGCCGCGTCGAGCCAGGTCGACGCCCGCCGGCACGGGGAACTGCTGCTGCCCGCCGTCGACCGGATCCTCGCCGAGGCGGGCACGGGCTTCGACGCCGTCACCGGCGTCGTCGTCGGCACCGGCCCCGGCCCCTACACCGGACTCCGCGTCGGCCTGATGACCGCCGACACCTTCGGCCTGGCGCTCGGCGTCCCCGTACACGGCGTCTGCACGCTGGACGGCCTCGCGTACGCCGCCAATGTCGAAGGCCCCTTCGTCGTGGCGACCGACGCCCGCCGCAAGGAGGTCTACTGGGCGCGCTACAGCGACTCCCGTACGAGGGTCACGGAGCCGTCCGTCGACCGGCCGGCGGACATCGCCGACCAGGTCGCGGGCCTGCCGGCCGTCGGCGCGGGCGCCCTGCTCTACCCCGACACCTTCCCGAGCGCGCACGCGCCCGAGCACGTCAGCGCGGCGGCCCTCGCCTCACTGGCCGCCGAACGGCTGGCGGCGGGCGTCGAACTCCCGGCCCCCCGCCCCCTCTACCTGCGCCGACCCGACGCCCAGGTCCCCAAGAACTACAAGGTGGTCACCCCCAAGTGACGACTGCCGTGCTGCGCGAGATGCGCTGGTGGGACATCGAGCCCGTGCTGGAGCTGGAGAAGGACCTCTTCCCCGAGGACGCCTGGTCCCGGGGCATGTTCTGGTCGGACCTGGCCCACGCGCGGGGACCGCAGGCGACCCGGCGGTACTTCGTCGCCGAGGAGGAGAGCCCTCAGGGGGGTCGGCGGATCATCGGGTACGGGGGGCTCGCCGTCGCCGGTACGGAATCCGACAGTGGCTCCGCCACGGGGGCCGACGTACAGACGATCGCCGTCGCCCGCGAGCACTGGGGCACCGGCCTCGGCGCCGTGCTGCTGACCGAGCTGCTGCGGGCGGCGACCGCGTTCGAGTGCGCCGAGGTGATGCTCGAGTGCCGGGTGGACAACGTGCGCGCCCAGAAGCTGTACGAGAGGTTCGGTTTCGAGCCCATCGGGTTCCGGCGCGGCTACTACCAGCCGGGGAACGTCGACGCCCTGGTGATGCGGCTGCGCGACCCGTCGGCCTCGGTGCCGGCGCGAGAAGCCGACGTGCCGCAGACCGACGTGCAGGTAACTGACACACAGGTAGCTGACGTGCAGAAAACAGACGTGCAGAAAACTGACGTGCAGCACATCGACGTACAAGGAACCGAGAGCAATGGCTGACTCCAAGGACGTGCCGCTCGTCCTCGGCATCGAGACCTCCTGCGACGAGACCGGCGTCGGTGTCGTCCGGGGGACCACGCTCCTCGCGGACGCCATCGCGTCCAGCGTCGACGAGCACGCCCGGTTCGGGGGTGTCGTGCCCGAGGTGGCCTCGCGCGCGCACCTGGAGGCGATGGTGCCGACCATCGAGCGGGCACTGAAGGAAGCCGGGGTGAGCCCGAAGGACCTCGACGGCATCGCCGTCACCGCCGGTCCCGGGCTCGCGGGCGCCCTGCTGGTCGGGGTCTCGGCGGCGAAGGCGTACGCGTACGCGCTCGGCAAGCCCTTGTACGGGGTGAACCACCTCGCCTCCCACATCTGCGTCGACCAGCTGGAACACGGGCCGCTGCCCGAGCCGACGATGGCCCTGCTGGTCTCCGGCGGTCACTCCTCGCTCCTTCTCTCCTCGGACATCACCTCCGACGTACGGCCCATGGGCGCGACCATCGACGACGCGGCAGGCGAGGCCTTCGACAAGATCGCGCGGGTGCTGAACCTGGGCTTCCCCGGCGGTCCCGTCATCGACCGGTACGCGCGCGAGGGCGACCCGAAGGCCATCGCGTTCCCGCGCGGGCTGACCGGGCCGCGCGACCCGGCGTACGACTTCTCCTTCTCCGGGCTCAAGACGGCCGTGGCCCGCTGGATCGAGGCGAAGCGGGCGGCGGGGGAGGAGGTGCCGGTGCGTGACGTGTCGGCCTCCTTCCAGGAGGCGGTGGTGGACGTGCTGACCCGGAAGGCGGTACGCGCCTGCAAGGACGAGGGCGTCGACCACCTGATGATCGGCGGGGGCGTGGCCGCCAACTCCCGGCTGCGGGCGCTCGCCAAGGAGCGCTGCGAGGCGGCCGGTATCCAACTCCGGGTGCCCCGACCCAAGTTGTGCACGGACAACGGTGCGATGGTGGCCGCGCTGGGCGCCGAGATGGTCGCTCGTAACCGGGCCCCCTCCGACTGGGACCTGTCGGCGGACTCGTCGCTGCCGGTGACCGACCCGCATGTGCCCGGTCGTTCGCACGATCATGTGCATGAGGTGGGCGAGGGGAACCTGTACGCGTGACGGTCGCGTTGATGTGGGAGGCGCGGGCCGTCGAGGGGCGTGGGGACGAACTCCTCGCCTGGGCACGGGCGCAGGAGCTGGCAGCACAACCCCTGCGCCGGGAGACGCTCCGGGCTCCGCAGGACCGTGTCCTCGTCATCACGTGGTGGGACGCGGAGTTCGACGCCGAGCTGCCCGAACTCCCGGAGCCGGGGGAGAAGTTGGTGGCGCGGGCGGTTCACCGGTGGCGTTTTGAGGTGGTGGGCGCGTAGCGCCCGCTCGGGCGTTCGTCCGCGTGGTCCGTCGTCTACGGGGTGTCGACGACGGCGTCGGTAGTCCGGACCGCAGAGGAAGTCGGCTCCGGGGGTATCGGGGGCATGCGGTCACCGCAATTAGCGCCCTGCTTCTTACCGGGGAGTGGGCCCTGCGGCATTTTCCGCGAGGCATCGATCGATTGGCGGGATCTATGCGCCATCTTGCCTCTGGTGTCCCTTGCACCCCCTCAAGTCCCTTGAGTCGCAGTTGAGTTCACGATTTCGCCGCATAGAATTCATCTCTCCGCTGCTCTTCATGCCTACGTTCACATGGCCATGACAGGTTGATCATGGCTGGGGTGCAGCTGGTACGGGGGAAGGGCTGTCGATGTTTCGGCATGCGCGTAGAGGCAAAGGCGTGGGACTTTCAGTCGCACCGCTCGCGATCGGTGCTGGACTGGCTGTGACAGTCGGTCTCCTGCCAGTGGGAGCTCTCCCCATTGCCTGGGACCTTCAGTCGGCCTCCGCGTCCGAGCGCGCCACGAGCGCCCAACCGGCCTCTGCGGAAGCAGAATCCAGTACCGCGGCCACCGAGGACGAAGCACTCGCCCTGGCGAAGCGCCTGGGCAAGAAGGTGGAGGTGCTCTCGCAGCGCGGCGAGAGCAGCGACCTCTACGCCACCCCTGAGGGGCAACTGGAATCCCGCGAGTACATGCGGCCGGTCCGGACCCGGGTAGACGGCGAGTGGCGGCCCATTGACACTTCCCTCGCGGAGATCGGCACGGGCACCGACAAGGGCATGGTCGCGCCGAAGGCGGCTTCGGTCGGGCTGGCGTTCTCCGGTGGAGGCGAGGGACCGCTGGTACGCCTGGAACGCGCCGGGCGGACTTTCCAACTGTCATGGCCGGGCACCGTACCTGCGCCGCGACTGGACGGTGACACAGCCACCTACCCCGAGATCCTGCCGGATGTGGACCTCCGGCTCGCGGCCCGGCCTGAGGGCTTCACCCAACTGCTTGTCGTCAAGTCGGCGGAAGCCGCCCAGGGCGAGGAACTCGCCGAGCTACGCTTCCAGTTGAGTACCGAGGGCTTGGTGGCAAGGGAGACCGCGACCGGCGGCCTCGAAGCGGTTGACGAGGGCGCTGGCGGTGTCGTCTTCGAGGCGCCCAAGCCGGTGATGTGGGACTCCAGCCCCGGGCCGCAGCAGACGCAGGGCCAGGGAACCGATACCGCAGACCTCGCATCGTTCCCGGACGCCTCCTCCGATGCGGCGCGAACAGGGGTCTCCCGGACCGCGGCCACGCAAACGGGAGCCGTGCAGGCTCTGCAAACTGTCCAAGGCGTCGAAGAGGCAGAGGAGCCCGGCGCCGGCGATTCGGGACGCCTGGAGCCCGTGGGCGTCGACATCCCGGCCAGCGGTGACGAACTCGTCCTCACCCCGGACCGCGAGCTGCTCACCGGCCCCGACACGGTCTATCCGGTGTTCATCGACCCTCAGGTGTACACACCACGCGCCACTGCTTGGACCATGGCCTCCCGGTACTGGGACAGCACACCCCAGTGGAAGTTCAACGGCGACCCGGACGCGGGCCTCGGCTACTGCGGCTGGGACTACTGCGCCCCGCAGGACGTGAAGCGGCTGTTCTACCAGATCCCGACCACCAAGTACGCGGGCCGCAGCATCCTCAAGGCCGAGTTCACCGTACGTGAGACGCATGCCGCCTCCTGCCAGGCCCGCGAGGTGCAGCTGTGGCGGACCAAGGGCATCAGCTCGTCCACCACCTGGAACAGCCAGAACGCATCGGGGTTCTGGATCGACCGCCTGGAGACGCGGAGTTTCGCGTACGGGTTCGACGGCTGTTCCTCGGCCGACGCCGAGTTCAATGTGAAGGGCGTCGTGGCCCAGGCGGCGGCCAACAAGTGGCCGACGATCACCTTCGGGATGCGCGCCAGCGACGAAGGCGACCGCTACACCTGGAAGCGGTTCTCGGACGCCGCATACCTGAGGGTGACGTACAACCGTCCGCCGCCGCGGATCAGCACCTCGCAGCTCACCATGGATCCGGGCGGACCATGCCTGACGTCCGCCAATGCGGTGTCCATCCGCTCCCGCGCGACGATCAAGGCCAGCGATGTGACCGACCCCGACAAGGACCGGGTCTCGGTGCAGTTCCGGGCGCGGTGGGACTCGGGCAGCTGGCTCTCGGCACGGAGCACGATCAAGGCCTCCGGCTCGGACTTCTCCAGCACGCTGCCCACCAGTATTCCCACGGACAAGCTGATCGCTTGGGAGGTACGGGCCTGGGACGGCAAGGACGGGGACAACACCAGCGGCCAGTGGTCGGCCTGGAGTTCCCAGGGCGCCCACAACTGTTACTTCAGGTATGACCTGGGGGTGCCCGCCGGTCCTTCCATCGTCTCGGCGCAGTACCCGCGAGCCGACGACAGCGACCCGAACGACCCCTGGTGGGACGGAGTGGGCCGGTACGGCACCTTCACTATTGACGCGCCGAACTCGGATGTCACCAAGTACTGGATCGGCGTCAACGGGTCGCCCAGCAGCAAGTACACGGTGACCACCACGGGCGGTGCCGCCAGGACGATCAAGGTGATGCCCACCAGGCCGGGCCCGAACTTCATCACAGCGAAGGCATTGGACGCGGCCGGAAATGTCTCCACCGAACCGCGGACCTACAATTTCCGGGTCCGCTCCGGTCAGCCCGACCGACTGTCCTGGCAACTGGACGAGGGCGCCGGGGCGAGCCAGCTCGCCGGCGCGGGGGGTGAGTGGCCCGCCACGATCAACGGGGTCAAGACCGGCGCCGAAGGCGTTACCGGAAGCGGCCTTGAACTCGACGGCGTCGACGACTACGCGGCCACCGACTCCCCGGTGCTCAACACCGGCAAGAGCTTCTCGGTGTCGGTGTGGGCGAAGCTGCCCAGCGACCACCCTGCGTCCGGGAACGTCGCCGTCGCCCAGTCGGGTTCCAACACCAGCGGATTCGAGATCTACTACTCCACCTCGCTGGGTGGCTGGGTCTTCCTGCGGCACTCGGTCGACGCCTTGGGCGGCACGGCGGCCCGAGCCGTACAACCTGCCTGTCCGGCCGGGGACACCACCTGCCTGGAGTCCCGGCTCAACACCTGGACACATCTGGTGGGTGTCTTCGACAACGTCAACCACGTGATGAAGCTGTATGTGAACGGCAAGCTCGTCGGCACCGCTCCCTTCACCGCCCCCTGGGACGCGCGGGGCCGTACCTTCCTTGGCGCTGCATCCCACTACGGGACTGTCGAGAACTTCTTCAAGGGCTCCCTCGACGAGTTCCAGCTCTTCGACTACCAGCTCGAAGACGCCCAGGTGACCCGCCTGCACAACCGAAACCCGGTGGATACGGGCCGTCCCGCGAAGCTGGTCTTCCCGCTCGACGAGAAGGCGGACGACATCGCGTTGATAGGGCGAGCCCAGCCGGTCGCCGCTCAACTGCGCGGCGGAACCACCCCCGGAGCCGACGGTGTGAACGGTCGCGCGGTCGAGTTCGACGGGGTCGACGACTACGCGACGGCCGGCCGGCCGGTCATGGATACCCACCAGAGCTTCGCGGTCTCCACCTGGGTCAAGCTGCCCAAGGACAAGGAGAGCCGGGCGATGACGGCTGTCGCCCAGAGCAGCGCCAACATCACTGGCTTCGAGATCTACTACTCCACCTCGCTGGGTGGCTGGGTCTTCCTGCGGCCCTCCGCCGATGCCTCGAACGCCACTCCCGTCCGGGCCGTCCAGACCGCCTGCCCCGCGAACACCAACTGTGCCGCAGCGCGACTCGGGCAGTGGAACCACGTTGTTGGCGTCTACGACATCGACGCCTCCGAGATCCGGCTCTACGTCAATGGCGTATTGGCGGCCACAACCGCCTACACCACGCCATGGCTGGCCACCGGCGAGGTCACTCTGGGAGGTGCCAAGGGCGCCAGTGGGCTGATCAGTCCGCTCAAGGGCGCGATCGACGACGTGCGGCTCTATGACCGGGCCGTCTCCGACGACGAGGTGCGGCAGCTGTTCAGGCAGCGGCCGTTGGTCAAGAGCCGATGGAAGTTCGAGACCGTCTCAAGCGCTGCTACACCAGTCACTCCGGACTCCGGTCCCATGGGTGCAGGACTCGATCTCTACAACGGCGCCAAAATCGGGCCGCCCAGTTGGGTCGACGGCGACCTGATACTGAATGGCGTCAACCAGTACGCCGCTACTGCGGCCGGGACCGTGCCGCTCGACACCGAGGCTAGTTTCACCGTCAGTGCCTTCGCACAGGCGGCTGCCACTCCGACCGGTTCGGTCGCGTTGCTCAGTGCACCGGGCACGAACAAGGACGCTTTCTCCGTGCGGTACATCCCGAGTACTACCCCGGGAGCCGACGGCGGCCGTTGGCGGATCACCACCGCCGAGGCGGACAAGACTGGCGCCGCGTCTGCCGACGTGGAGAACGGGCAGTTCTACGGTCCCAAGGACTGGACGCATCTGGCCTTGGTTTATGACGGCTTCGCCCACGAGATGCGGCTCTACGTCAACGGCAAGCTTGAGGAAGTCGCTTGTAAAGACACCGACGAGGACGGCGAACCCGATGTAGCGGGCTGCACCGACCAGGTCTCGTCGGCCGAGAACGTGCTGACCTTCAAGGCTGTTCAGTCGCTCCAACTCGGCCGTGACCGGGCCGGCAGGTACTGGCCCGGTTCGGTCTCCGACGTCTGGACATTCCAAGGCGCGCTGAACGACACCCAGATCGGACACCTCGCGACCGGGCAGCCCGGCGCCGACACGACCGTCCCCGGCAACGACTGACCGTCACGACTGGCTTCCACGACATCGGCCTCACACCCACACGAGGGATGAAGAACGAGGATGAACGGCAGAACCCGCAAGCGAGTTCGTATGTTGCGCCGCCGCGTCGCACTGGCCTCGGCCGCGGTCATGATCGGCACTCTCCTCCAAGCCGTGACACAGACTGAAGGCGTCGCCGCCGACCGCGGCACTGGACGCCCCGACCTGCCCACGTCCGAGAAGCCGGTTTCCGTCACGCCGGTCGCGATCCCCCGGCGCCCGGCCGCGAAGGGCCCCCGTATCCCTCAGGAAGCCCCGCGAGCCACCTGGCCAAGGGCCGCATCGGCGACCGTTGAGCTCAACGGTCGCTCCTCGTCCGTCGTACGTGCGAAGGGCATGCCCCTGTCCCTGGGCAGGGTGAAGACGAAGGCGAAGCCGGTCGACGGCACCTCGGTCGAGACCCGCTTTTACGACCGCCGGACCTCTCAGCGCGCCGGTTCGGACGGCCCCCTGTTCACCTTGAAGCCCTCGAAGCCGCTGAAGACCAGGGCGGCCGTAAGCACCCGCCTCGACTACTCCTCCTTCGCCGGAGCGTTCGGCGGCGGGTACGCAGCCCGGCTGCGCCTCGTCGAACTGCCCGCGTGCGCGCTGACCACGCCGACCGAGGCCAAGTGCCGTACTGCCAAGCCCGTCAAGACTGCCAACGACACCGAGCGGCAGACCCTCACCGCTGACAGCGTCCCCTTGCGCGCCTCCGGGGCCACCGTCCTGGCAGCCGTCGCCGACGACGCGAGCATGGGCGGCGACTACAAGGCGACCCCGCTCTCCCCGTCCGCCGCGTGGAGCACGAGCCTCAACACCGGTGACTTCTCCTGGCAGTACGACATGGGAGTGCCGGACGTCCCGGGCGGGCTGACGCCGAGCGTGGGTCTGTCGTACTCCTCGGGCTCGATCGACGGCCGGACGGGCAACAGCAACAACCAGGCCTCGTGGGCGGGCGACGGCTTCGACATCTGGCCGGGGTCGATCGAGCGCCGCTACAAGTCGTGTGCGGACGACGGAGTGGAGAACGCGGACGGCGGCAGGCCGGGCGATCTGTGCTGGGCCTATGACAACGCGTTCATCTCGTTCAACGGCAAGGGCGGCGAGCTGGTGCCGAACGGCACCGACAAGTTCAAGCTGAAGAACGACGACGGCACGAAGATCGAGCGGAAATTCGGCTCCACGACGGACGTGCGTGCCAACAAGGCCCGAAACGACGAGTACTGGAAGGTCACCACCCCCGACGGGACGCAGTACCACTTCGGCTACAACCGCCTGCCGGGCTGGGCGGACGGCAAGGAGGCCACCGACTCCACCTGGACCGTCCCGGTCTTCGGCAACAACACCGCCGAACCCTGCCATGCCTCGACGTTCGCCGCCTCCTGGTGCGAGCAGGGCTGGCGATGGAACCTCGACTACGTCGTCGATCCGCACGGCAACGCGATCGCGTACTACTACGACAAGGAGCTGAACTCCTACGGCCGTAACCTCAAGGCGGAGGACGACACCCGTTACACGCGCGGTGGCTTCCTCGACCGGATCGAGTACGGGCTCAAGTCGTCCACCATGTACTCGGCGCAGGCACTGGCCAAGGTCGACTTCACGAGCGGCGAGCGCTGCCTGCCGAACGCGCAGACCACCTGTGCGTCCATTGGCAGTGACGCCTTCTACTGGTACGACACCCCGTGGGACCTGAACTGCGACGAGGGCGCGACCTGCGACAAGGGGCGGCTGTCCCCGGTGTTCTTCACCAGGAAGCTGCTCGCTTCGGTCAAAACCCAGGTCCTGAAGTCCGGTTCCTACGCTGACGTCGACTCCTGGAAACTTGCCCACCGCTGGGGCATGGCCGACATCGACTACCAGCTGGAGCTGGACTCCATCCAGCGCACCGGCCACACCGCCACCCCCGCGGTCACTCTTCCGAAGACCACGTTCTCCTACGTCCAGCTCGACAACCGCCTGGACAGGACCGGCGACGGCTTCGCCCCGTTCACCAAGGATCGGCTGGCCACCGTCTCGGACGAGGCGGGCGGTCAGATCGACGTCGGCTACTCCGCCCCGGCGTGCGACTTCGACGCGCTACCGACTCCGCAGACCAACACCACCCGCTGCTTCCCGCAGTACCTCGGCGGCACCCCCACCGACGACCCCGACCTGCACTGGTTCAACAAGTACGTCACCTCCACCGTCACTCTGACCGACCGCACGGGTGGCTCCCCGGACCGGATCACGTCGTACGACTACCTCGGCGGCGCGGCCTGGCACTACGACGACGATGACGGGCTGACGAAGGAGAAGTCCAAGACCTGGTCGCAGTGGCGCGGCTACGGCCGCGTCCGGGTGATGACCGGAGGCGAGGGCGGGCCGTCGGCGATGCGGACGCAGGCCGACAGCTACTTCCTGCGTGGCATGGACGGAGACCGCCTCGCACCGAGCGGCGGCGCGAAGGAGGTCAGCGTCGGCCTGGGCACGGGCGAGGGCGCCGCGCTCACCGACCACGACTCGGCTGCCGGGTTCCTGTACAAGACGGTCAGCTACTCCGGGCCCGGCGGCAACGTGCTGGCCAAGACCGTCAGCCGGCCATGGCACCACCAGACCGCGAGCAAGGTGCGTGACTGGGGCACGGTCACCGCCAACCTCACCGGCACCGACCAGACCAGGACCTGGACCTCGCTGGACAACGGGGTGGGAGACAGGTGGCGTACGACCACGTCGGACTACAGCTTCGAGACCACGGCCGGCCGGATCACCCAGACCAACGACCTCGGTGACGACTCCACATCGGCCGATGACAAGTGCACCCGCACCACCTACCCGGCGGCCGGGGCGATCCTCTCCCTGCCCTCCCGGGCCGAGTCGGTCGCCAAGGCGTGCGGTGCCACGACCGACCGTGCCAAGGACGTCATCTCCGACGTCCGCACCGCCTACGACGGTCTCGCGTACGACGCGGCGCCCACCAAGGGCGATCCGAGGGCGACCGCCATGCTCAAGTCCCACGACGGCACCACCGCCACGTACACGGAGACCAGCGCCACCTACGACGCGTACGGCCGCAAGCTCACCAGTAACGACCTGAACGGGACCGTCACCGTCAAGGCCGGCGTCCTGGCCCGGGCGGACCGCACCGACGGGCGTACCACCACGACTGCCTACACCCCGACCACTGGCTTCCCCACCTCCGCCAAGGTCACCACGCCACCCGTGAAGACCGGTGACAGCGCCACCGCTCAGACCTTCACCACAACCAATGACCCGCTGCGCGGGGTGCCGCTGACCCAGACCGACACCAACGACAAGGTCACCAACTTCGCGTACGACGCCCTGGGCCGCACGGCCAAGGTGTGGCTCGCCGACCGGGGAACCGGCGACGTGCCCACGTACGAGTACACCTACACCCTCGCAGACAGGCAGCCGATCGCCGTCGGTACCAAGACCCTCGGCAACAACGGCGCCCAGGTCACCTCGTACGTCCTCTACGACGGCTTCCTGCGCCCTCGTCAGACGCAGGACCCCGGGCCGGATGGCGGCGTGCTGCTCTCCGACACCTTCTACGACGAACGGGGCCTGACGGCCAAGGAGTTCCTGCCCTACTACGCGGCGAAGAAGCCGTCCACGACGCTGCTCAAGCCGCAGGACGCACTTGGCGTGGAGCTCCAGAACCGCTACGCCTACGACGGTCTGGGCCGGCCGACCGAGCACCGGCAGATCCTCGGCAACGGCGACGGCGGCACGGTCCTCAACACCACGAGGACGATCTACGGCGGCGACCGGACCACGGTCATCCCCCCGGTCGGCGGCACCGCCACCA
Organism: Streptomyces lacrimifluminis; assembly: GCF_014646095.1. Taxonomy (GTDB): domain Bacteria; phylum Actinomycetota; class Actinomycetes; order Streptomycetales; family Streptomycetaceae; genus Streptomyces; species Streptomyces lacrimifluminis. The sequence continues at coordinate 82,972 of NZ_BMMU01000010.1, forward strand.
CGACGCTCACGGACGCCCGCGGCCAGACGACCGAACTACGCCAGCACCACCAGCGCACCGCGGACTCCGCGTACGACACGACGAGGTACGGCTTCTCACAGAGCGGAGACGTGTCCAAGGTCACGGACCCGGCGGGCAACGAGTGGACGTACGAGTACGACCTGCTCGGCCAGCTCAAGCGGGCCAAGGACCCGGACAAGGGTGAACTCAACTACTTCTACGACGACCGCGGCCTGCTCACCTCCACTGCGGACGCCCGCAGCACGCTCGCGTACATCTATGACGGCCTCGGCCGCAAGACCGAGCTGCGGTCCGGGTCCGCGACAGGCCCTCTGCGCGCCAAGTGGACATACGACACGATCAGCGGCGCCAAGGGACACATCGCCGAGTCCACCCGCTACGCCGACGACGGCCAGGCATACACCTCGAAGGTCGTCGCCTACGACCGCCTCTACCGGCCGCTGCGCACCTCCGTCACGATCCCGGACACGGAGGCGAACAAGGGTCTGGCAGGCACCTACCTGTCGACCGCCACTTACAAGGAGTCAGGTCAGATCGGCAGCGTCGGCCTGCCCAAGGCCGGTGCCCTGGCCGCGTCGTCGGTGGCCTACGCTTACGAGGACGAAACGCTGCGGCCGATCATCGTGGACGGCCGGGAGGGCATCAAGTCCTCGGTCAAGTACAGCCTGACCGGTGATCCGCTCCAATACGAACTGTCCAACGCGGGCGGCAAGTTCGCCTGGATCACCAACGAGTACGAGCCCGGTACCCGGCGGCTGGCCCTCAGCCGAGTGAACCGTCAGGACATCGCGGGCGTCGACCAGGCCTCCAGCTTCCGCTATGACGAGATCGGCAATGTCCTCTCCGTCTCGGACACCTCCCGCTCCGGCACGGACACCCAGTGCTTCGACTACGACCACCTGCGCCGCCTGACGGAGGCCTGGACCCAGTCCACCGGCACCTGCGCGAGTGCGCCCGGAGCGTCCGTACTCGGCGGCCCGGCGCCGTACTGGCAGTCGTACACCTACGACAAGATCGGCAACCGGCGCACCGAGGTCGAGCACGACGTCACGGGCGATGCCGCGAAGGACGTCTCCAGCACCTACGACTACCCCGTGCCCGGTGCGAACGTGGTCCGTCCGCACGCGCTGAAGACCGTCACGCGGACCGGCCCTGGTGTCGTCGCGGGCGACAGCTTCACCTACGACGCGACCGGCAACACCGACAAGCGGACACTGGGCAGCGGCACCACACAGGACCTCGACTACGACGCTGAGGGACGGCTGGCGAAGGTCACGGAACCGGTCGAGGGCGGATCACCGAAGATCACCGAGTACGTCTACGACGCCGACGGCAACCGTCTGATCGCCCGCACCCCGACCGAGACCACCGCCTACCTGGGCGCGACCGAGATCTCGGTGGCCAAGGGCACGACAACTCCCAAGGTCACCCGCTACATCGCTCTCGGCGGCGGCCACCAGGCGATCCAGGGCAACGACGGCAAGGTCTCCTTCACGACCGCCGACCACCACGGCACCGCGCTCCTCGCCATCGACGCCACCACCCAGCAGCTCAGCCAGCGCCGCGCCAAGCCCTTCGGCGGCACCCGGGGCCCGGAGCCGGCGTCCTGGCCAGGCACGAAGGGCTTCGTCGGCGGCACGAAGGACGCCTCGACGGGCCTGACCCACCTGGGTGCCCGCGAGTACGACCCGGCCACGGGCCGCTTCCTCTCGGTCGACCCGCTCATGGACCTGACCGACCCGCAGCAGATCAACGGCTACAACTACGGCAACAACAACCCGCTCACCTTCATGGACCCGATGGGCACGGAGCCGCACACCGGCGACCCTTGCCTGTACGACCTCGCCGACTGCTCCCAGGAGATCCAGGACTCCGTCGGCTACGACCCGAAGACGGGGACGGCGGATCCGGCGAAGGCGAAGAGCTCCGAAAACGTGACCGCTTCCTCGGGGGACAGCCCTGCGCGGACGGTCAACATCAGGCAGGAGGACGGCTACGTCCTGATCGAGAACCAGCAGGTTCCGACGGCCCGCGAACTGGAGGCGAGGTTCCCCCAGTACGCAGAGGAGAAACGGGTCAAGGTCTGGGCTCAGGGCATGTGCCGCACGGCGGATGACCAGAAGTCGGCCTTCTGCGGTGCTGCCGAGGCCCTCGGCCTGGTCACCCACGAGCAGAGCAGCTTCGACAAGATGGTCACCGCGGTCGTCGTCTCTCTGGTAGCCCCGGACGTCGATGCCTGGAAGAGCTGCCTGAGCGGCGCCAGTGCCAAGAGTTGCGGTACGGCGGCGCTGGACTTGCCGATGTTGAGAGTGTTCAAGGGCGCCAAAGTCCTGAAGGCATGCAACAGCTTTGTGCCCGGCACCGAAGTGCTGATGGCAGACGGCACCACGAAGCCCATCGAGGACGTCCGGATCGGCGACAAGGTTCTGGCGACGGACCCGAAGACCGGCGAGACCGTGGTCAAGACGGTGACTGCCGAGATCACGGGCAAGGGCTGGAAGCGTCTGGTCAAGGTGACGATCGACGTCGATGGCGACAGGGGCACCAGGACTGCTTCGGTCACGGCGACCGACGGACACCCCTTCTGGGTTGCGGAGCTGGGTGAGTGGATCGATGCCGCGGAACTGCGGGTGGGGGAGCGGCTGCGCACCAGTGCCGGGGTGTACGTGCGGATCGTCGCTGCCAAGCAGTGGAATGTGCTGTCGGCAACCGTTCACAACCTTACCGTCAGTGACCTGCACACGTACTATGTGCTGGCGGGACATACCGCAATCCTCGTACATAACGCGGATGGTTGCCGTGTAGTAGGGGGCGCTCCTGGCAGTCGGCCGTCGAAACCCTTTACGCCGGCAGGTAAAGGAAAAGTCGTTGACGCTAACAATGAGAAGTATGGTGTGCCTACATGTGAGATATGTGGCAAGGAAGTCACTCAGCCGGCGAAGTCCCAACGAGGGGTGACACCTCCCGAGAATGAATGGCAGATAGACCACATCGAGCCTAAGTCGCGCGGAGGATCGGGAGATCCCTCCAACGGGCAGGTATTGTGCCGAGTATGCAACAGAACCAAGTCGGACAATTGACGGGAAGATTGAATGGGCAAGCATTCCGATATGGGTGAAAACCCTATCCAGTCAAAGATTCGCGAGGATATTGCGGCGCAGGGTTGGAGCTGGATTTGGGTGTTCGATCCGGACGGGGGGTCACCACCTTTCGCGTACACTATCGGGTTCAAGGCTACTTTTGGTCATCCAGAGACGGTCGTTACGGGACTCCCCGAGGGGACTTCTGAAGGGGTGCTGGGCTCCGTCCATGCTGAACTTGAAAGCGGGGCGACGTTTAGTGATGGTGACGTCTCGGATGACGTTCTTGAGGCGTTCGCTGTGCGTTTTATGGCAGTGTCAGTAGATTCGTTGTCCGATATTCTCACGCAGGCCGTTGAATTCTACGGCGGTCGGAATTTCGAGGCACTTCAGCTATGTTGGCCGGATAAGGATGGGAATTTTCCGGGCGATGAAGATGCGCCCGCATGGCTGAACGACCGGCAGCGACTGAGGCCGTAACGGATTCTGTTACTGCTTGTTCGCGAGTGCGGTGGGGTCGGATAGTCCGACGACGAGGCGGTTCCGTGAATCCACCTGGTTCTAGATGCGTCAAGCGCAAATCCCCGTCAGGTGAATCCTGGCGGGGATTCACAAGAAAAGCGCAAAAAGGAATGGTAGCTAATGGTCCCGTTGTTGCATTCCTGGCAAAAATCGAGCACGGATGCCTGATCTTGCGAGATGCAGGAAGTGAAGATGACCTGACTGGCTGGGATCCGGAGTCGAGTAGCTGGTTTCGAGACGGCAGTTCTCTCATCTTCGGCGTCCAAGCCAGTGTTGACGGTCCCGTCGAATGCGAAGTGTGGAAGTCGACTCCTCCAGATGCTGCCTGCGAGCCTCTTCGAGGTGTCACTCCCATGCCCGTCTGGTTGGCTCGTATTGCATGACCCGAACAAGTATGCCCGAATGCAATTTGTGGGGATGTGTGAATCTGTGCTCTGCTCGGTATTGGTGGATGATCCGCAATTTCCGTCAAGGGTGCAGATTCTGTTGAGCGAAGGGGATCGATAGGGCATGTCATTCGGGGTGCAAAATATCTCGGTTAACGGAGTGGGATTTAAGAATCGTCGCCGGTTGTCCTTCTTTGGATCGCTGCTTTCCGTCAGTGTGCTGTCGGTGACCGGGTGTTCGTTTCCCGGAGGGAGCGAGGCCCGCTCGGTGCGCCCGGCTTCGTCGAGTCCCGCCGCCTCTCCTGAGTGGCGTGCCCTAACTCAGGCCGAGTTGGAGAATGCCAGGCTGAATGAAGGTGAGATAGCGGGCTACAGGATCACGCACGGGGGTGAGACGTTGGCGGATCTGGAGAAACTGCCGATTGATGCCTCCCCGGCCGAATGCGTGCCCCTGGCGGAGATGATTTTCCGAGCGCGAGGTGAGAGAGCGACCGGATATTCACCGTCCAACGTGACAGAGAAAAGAGATTTCGCGGATACTATGTCAGTGATTTTGAGTAGTTATCCTCCTGGTGAGGCGGAGCGGGCGTTCTCCGGAATGGATAAATCTCTCTCTGAATGTCGGTCCATGGGCTTCCGTTCGCGGTATGGAGATTCTGCTCGTGTAAAAATTTCGACCGGCGCAGTGACGGAGGCGGGCGACGAGGCTGTCCATGTGAGAATGTCGCGTTCGGCGGATGAGATTGACAGTTACGATTCGTATGTTCTCGTGCGCACCGGCCCCGTGATCGCATACTTCCATTCCCACGGCAGTATGGGTAGTTCCCTGTCGGAGCAGCAGAAGAAGCGGTTCATGCCTGTGGTGAAGGAGGATCTCATCTCCCGGCAGGTGGCCAAGGTGGAGGTAGCTCTGCGGACGGGATCGGCTGTCTGACTGCTGAGAGGCTGCCCGTTGGTGCGATTCCGGGTGTTCCTGTGGCGACGGCCCCAGCCGCAATGGCGAGGGCCGTCGTGTGGCTCAGGCGGGGAGATCTCTGCCTTTGACGGAGTCGACGAACGATCTCCAGGTAGTCGTGACGAAGATGACCGCAGGGCCGTTCGGATTTTTGGAATCGCGGACCGGTATGCCGTCGGGGTGGCTGTCTGATATCTCGATGCAGCCGCCGTCCCCGTTGTCGCTGTGGCTGGATTTGCGCCAAGTGGATAGGGTCGACGCGTCAGGAATCTTCTTCAAGTTCGTACTCTTTCAAATATCTGCGGATCAGGTCGAGTGATTCATTGTCCGTGAGAGCCAGGGATCTGGCTATGTCAAACTTTTGCGTCAACTGGAGAACTCTGCTTGAAGATTCTACTAGTTCTCCAGTTGTGAAGCTTTCGACTGCTGCGATCGTCTCGCCATCGGGCAATGTTCGCAAGGTAAGGCTGCCGCCGAGTACGGGGTGCGCACCTGTATCGAACGGAAGTACCTGTACGGTCACATGCGGGCGAGCGGCGATTTCCAGTACATGTTTGATCTGCTCGATCATGCACCTTCGCTTACCGATTGGGCGCCTGAGCGCGGCTTCGTCCATGATTGCCCAATAGTAAGGTGGTCGGTCGCGGTCTAGGATTCGCTGTCGTTTCATTCGGAGAGTGACCAGCTCGTCCAATTGCCCTTCGGTTTTGCCCGGTTGCGATCTCCGGAAGAGTGCCCGTGCATATTCAGGAGTCTGCAGAAGTCCGGGGATGATGCTGCTCGTGATGACCTGGATACGCGTGGCCTCAGCCTCTTTGTAGAAGGCCACTCGAAAGTAGTCCGGAACGAGAGTGTCATGCGCCAACTCCAGTAGCTCGGCCAGCACTCCATCAGCGTCGAAGAACTCGTCCAGCGTGTTGACCAACGCCTCCGAAGGCAGCTGCTCCCCAAGCTCCACGCGCCCCAAGTAGCTGTGCGAGTAGCCGCCCACGCGTTCGGACAGCTGACGTAGCGACAGGCCCTTGCGTTCGCGGAGCCGTCGTACCCGTCTGCCGACCCTCTCCTCGTGCCAACTCGCTGTCACCCAAGGGCGTTCGGTGACAGTCCAAGCATGTACCCGACCTGCTCCATCGGTCATGTTGGTGACGGTCGGAATACAGAGCGTAGCTACCCGTCCGATCGGGATGCGCACACACGAGGCATGAGGTGTACGGAGTGACCACGACGCAACACGAGGACGAGTTGCCCCCGGCGCGCGGGGCGTTGGTCTACGACCCGGTGGTGTGCAAGGCGGGGGAGTACCAGGACGTGGTGGGGCCGTACGCGATGCTGCGCCCCGTGGGTGGGGGTCGGGAGTGGCAGGCCGACCCGGCGCTGATTCGCCCGGCCACTCCGGCGGAGTGCCTCAGTGCCGAGGTCAAGGCGGCCAACGAGCGCGCCGGGCGGGCTCTGTGAGCGCGCCAGGCTCCGATACGAGCCGTCCGCCCGTTCCGGTTGCCGACTGCGCGACCTGCGCCGAACTCGCCGAGTGTCGTGAATTGGCGCGTGCGGTGTTCGACCGCAGCGCGGAGACGGACACCAACGTGTTGATGCGCCAGCATCAGCGGCAGGCCCACGAGAGTCAGGCTCACCCGGGGCGTACCCGGCGGACGTTCCGGTACGTGCCGTTCACGATCGTGCAGGATGCGACGGCGGAGCCCGAGTATGCGACACGGTGCGTCTCGGGGGATGAGGCCGAGTGCGGTGCCGAGTCTGGTGTACGGGGCCATCCCGCAGACGTCGAGGAGTGGCAGCGCAGGCACACGCAGGAGACTCGGCACGCGCGGTACCGGCGTACGTTCGCGGACTACGCGGTCATGGAACCGCTGGGCGGGTTCGAGGCGGGACTTACGGTCGGCCTCGAACCGGCGCGCGTCGCGCGGGTGCGTACGTCGTGAGGCGCTTACCACTCCGTCTCTCCCTCACCTCCCGCAGTCGCTGAGAAATTTCCCCGCACTCCCTTCAACCTTTCCGCCCCGAACGCGCTCAAGAACAGGTGAGACCGAGACCTGTGAGACGTGTGAGGGGCGTGATGCGTATGAGGCACGTGTGCCTTTACGGCATGTGAGCTCAACAGCCATACGCGGGACGGGAAAAGGGAGAGTGGATGTCGGCGACGGTCCGGCAGCGGGACTTCGAGGAGTACGCGCGGGCAGGCCGGCAGCGGCTGTACCGGACGGCGTATCTGCTCTGCGGCGACCGCGAACACGCCCGTGACCTGGTCCAGTCCACGCTGGCCCGGCTCTTCCAGCACTGGCACCGGGCGAGCCGGGCCGAGCACCTCGACGCCTACGCCCGTACCGTCCTGACCCGGCTGTTCCTGCACGAGCGCCGTCGCCGGCTGCGCGATCTGCTCGCCCACGCCCGCCCCGACCCCGCGCCCGCCGAACCCAGACCCGAGCTGCGCGTCACACTCATGGCCGCGCTCGCTGAACTCCCGCCCCGGGCAAGGGCGATGGTCGTCCTGCGCTATTGGGAGGACCTGAGCGTGTCGGAGGTGGCCGCGCAGCTGCGGTGCAGCGAGTCCACCGTCAAGAGCCAGTGCTCCCGCTCCCTGACCAGGCTGCGCGCGGTGCTGGGCGAAGCCCATGTGTACACCGCCGAGTACTGACCCCCGTACGCCTCCAGCGCTGAGAGGAACATCCGTGTACGACACGCCACCCGGCCGCCCGGACCAGCCCGCGCCGGACGCCGGGTCCGACGACGAACTCGTCGGGGAGCTGCGGGAACTGATGGGGCGCGCCGCCGCCGGTCTCGCGCCGCTGCCCGATCTGACGGAGGAGGCGGTACGCCTCGGCAGGCGCCGCCGGGTCCGGGCGCGGGCCGCTGTGGCAGGCGCGGTGACCGGGGTCTTCGTGATCGGGGGCATCGGCTCGGCCCTGCTCAGCGGTGCGCTGAGCGTAGGCGGAGGCCTGAGCGATCCCGCGTCCCCGTCCGCCGGCCCGGCGGTCGCACCGCCTGCCGCCACTTCCGCGACGCCGCCGGCATCGCCCTCCCCGGTGCCCGGGGCGACGTCGGACGCCGTCCGCCGGGCGCGGACGGCCAAGGTGCTGACCCAGACGCTGGGCGACCTGATCGGGACCGTCTCCCCGGCCGGCGCGGATCTCTTCGCCGGCCGGATCGACGGGCACACCTTCCCCGTGACGTTCCAGGTCAGGCGCGGGGCGGACGCCCTCGTCGAGTGCCCGGACCCGCCGGAGACGGCCGTGGTCTGCCGTACGGCGTGGCTGCCCGGCGGGATCGAGGCGTGGGTCGTCGTGGCGGGCGGCGATCTGTGGGGCGGTCGGTCCGTCAGCGTCAGCTACTTCTACGCGGACAGCACCGTGGTGCTGACCGTCGGCCCGGACACCGACGCCAAGGTCTCCCCACCCGTCAGCGCCGACCAACTGCTGGCAGCGGCGGGCACTTCGGCCCTGCTGTCCCAGGCGAAGTACGAGATCCAGGCGGCGGAGTACGAAGCGGAGGACGCGGCAGGAGACGGGACGGACTCCAGGGGCGAGGCCTCCCTCACCCCGCCCGCCGCGCCCGACCCCGCCCCGACCGGGCTCTCCAGCGCCGAGCCCTCCTCGGCGACCGATTCGAGCAGTACCGACAGTACGAGCGAGACAGGTGGTTTCCCCCGATGAGTGAGCAACGACGTGCCGTGACCGGGTCGCGCCGACTGAGCGCGTTACGGCGGCGGCGCAGGCGCCGGACCCGTATCGGGGCGATCGGCGCCACGGTGTGCCTCGCCGCGCTCGGTACGGCGGCGGTGCCGATACTCCTGCCCCGGCTGCTGCCGGACACCGCGTCGCAGGCCCGCTCCCCGGAGGCGGTCCTGACTCCGGCCGCGCCCAGCCCGGACACGGGGGTGTCGCAAACGCCGGGCACGGCCACCGGGAGCCCGAGGCCCTCCAAGTCCCCGGACGCCAGGAACACATCCGGGACGGGACCGGGAACGGGGACCGGGAAGGGGTCCGCCTCGCAGCCCGCCATCCCCTCCTCCGGCCCCGGCACCTTCGAGACTGCCGCGCTCGCCACCACAGGGCCCGCCTCCGGAACCCCCTTCCGCGTCCAGGTCGAGACCGGCGCGGGCGTCGACCCGGTGGACGCCGCCCGCCAGATCGCCGCCATCCTCGACGACCAGCGGGGCTGGCGTCGGGCGGGCGCCCGCTTCCGCCAAGTCACTGGTCCGGAAGCGGAGTTGACGTTCCGTGTCGCCACCGCGACCACCACGGACCAGCTGTGCGACGTGCGGCAGGCGGACCACATCGGTGAGGTCAACTGCCGTACGGGCGCCGACGTGGTGATCAACCTCAAGCGTTGGCAGCTGGGTTCGCCCGAGTTCGACGGACCGCCGGTCGAGTACCGCGCCCTCATCGTCAACCACGAGGTCGGCCACTGGCTGGGTCGCGGGCACGAGACCTGCCCGGGACCGGGACGCCCCGCGCCCGCGATGATGCAGCAGATCGACGGCCTCAAGGGCTGCGTCTCCAACGCCTGGCCGTACGACACACGGGGCCGCTACCTGAGCGGCCCCGCCGTGCCCTGAGTCGCCGGGGCCGAGTGTGGCCTACGGGCCTACGGGCCTACGGGACCGACCTCCGTCTCGCACCGCAGCCGCCGGTCCGTCCCCAACTCCCTTACTGCGCCCACCAATCGCACCCGCGCCGCATGCCGCACGTCCGCACTCGACGCCCCCAACCGCAGCTCCAGGACCCCCGGCTCGACGATCCGACGCCCCGAGCGGTCCGTGAACGCCGACAGGTCCGTGTGGAAGCGGAACGTCACCCGGCGTGCCGCTCCCGGCGCCAACTCCAGCCGCTCGTAACCGATCAGGCGCACGTCCGGTCGGGTCACCGAGGCCACCGGGTCGTGCAGATACAACTGCACGACCTCCGCCCCGGCCCGCGCCCCCGTGTTGCGAACGGTCACCGACACCTCGTAGGAACCGTCCGTCCCGATCTCGGCCGGACCGCCCTCCGCCCGACCCTCCTCCGTGAAGTCCTCCCAGGCGAACGAGGTGTACGACAGGCCGTGCCCGAACGGGTACAGCGGCGTCGGGTCCAGGCTGCTCACCCCGCCCGCCAGCCCCAGCGGCGGCTGGAGGTACGTCCACGGCTGGCCCCCGCGCTCCCTCGGCACACTCACCGGCAGCCGGCCCGACGGCATGACACGGCCCGACAGCACTCCCGCCACCGCCGGTCCGCCCTCCTCCCCGGGGAAGAACGCCTGTACGGAGGCCGCCAGCCGACCGTGCCAGCGGCCCAGAGCGTAGGGGCGGCCGGTGAGCAGGACGAGCACCACCGGCACCCCCGTCGACACCAGCGCGTCCAGCAACTCGGCCTGCACGCCGGGCAGTTGCAGTTCCGCCACATCGCAGCCCTCGCCCGACGTGCCCCTGCCGAACAGGCCCGCCCGGTCGCCCAGTACCGCCACGCACACATCCGCCTCGGCGGTTCGGGCCACCGCCTCCTCGAAGCCCCCGGTGTCCGGCTCCGAGGTGGCACAGCCCTCCGCGAACGTCACCTTGGCGTCCGGGAGTTCGACGCGCAGGGAGTCCAGGAGCGTGGGGATGTCCACGCCCAGCGGCGTCTCCGGATGGCTCGGCAGGACATGCGACGGGAACGAGTAGCAGCCCAGCATCGCCAGCGCGTCCGCCGCCCTCGGTCCGACGACCGCGATCCGGGTGTCCGGGGCCAGCGGGAGCAGCCCGTCCGGGTTGTCCAGCAGGACCACCGACTCCTCCGCCAACCGGCGGGCCAGCGCGCGGTTTCCGGCCGAGTCCAGGTCGATCGGGCCGTCCTCCGGCTCCGGCCGCCAGTCCTCGTCCAACAGTCCCAACTCGCACTTCTGCTTCAGGACGCGGCGTGCCGCCCGGTCCACCAGCGACTCCGGCACGTCTCCCGCCCGTACCGCCGTCACCAGTGCGTCGCCGTAACTCCCGATCGACGGCAGCTCGACGTCGATGCCGGCCGCCAGGGCCAGATGGGCCGCCTCGGCCGGGGTCCCGGCGACCCGGTGCAGGGACTCCAGGAAGGCGATGCCGAAGTAGTCCGAGACCACCGTTCCCGTGAACCCCCATTCCTCGCGCAGGAGTTGGGTCAGGAGATGTGGGTCCGCCGAGGCCGGGACGCCGTCCGTCTCGTTGTAGGCCGCCATCACCGAACGCGCCCCGCCCTCGCGCAGCGCCATCTCGAACGGGGGAAGCGTCACGTCCGCGAACTCCCGTACGCCCGCCCGGACCGGCGCCAGGTTGCGGGCGCCGGCCGAGGACGCGTACCCCGCGAAGTGCTTCAGCGTGGCGATGATCCCCGCCGACTCCAGGCCCCGCACATAGGCCGACCCGATCGTCCCCACCAGGTAGGGGTCCTCGCCGATCGTCTCCTCGACGCGGCCCCAGCGTGGATCCCGTACGACGTCCAGGACCGGGGCGAGGCCCTGGTGCACGCCGACGCAGGTGAGGTCCCGGCCGATGCGGGCCGCCATCTCCTCCACCAGCTCGGGGTGGAAGGTGGCGCCCCAGGCCAGCGGGACCGGGTACGCCGTCGCGCGCCAGGCCGTGAAGCCGGCCAGGCACTCCTCGTGGGCCAGCGCCGGGATGCCGAAGCGTCCGGCCTCGACGATCCGACGCTGGGCGCGGGCCAGTGCCTGCGCGCCCAGCGTCGGGTCCACGGGGGCCGTACCGAAGGGGCGCGTGAGCTGGCCGAGGCCCGAGGTGATCACCTCGTCCCACTGGTAGTCCGGGGTCAGGTCGTGCTGGTGCGGGGCGACCCCGTGACCGTCCGCCGAGGCGCCCACCCATAGGCCGTACAGCTGGGCGGTCTTCTCCTCCAGGGTCATCCGGGAGAGCAGGTCGTCGACGCGGGCGTCGGCGGACAGGGCGCGGTCACGCCAAGGGGCCGTGGTCATGAAACTCCTGTCAGAGAAGGTGGGTTCACCGGCCGTGGACTCACTTGCCGCCCACGCCCATCAAACCGCCGATCAGTGCCCGCCGGGCCACCAGATAGACGGCGAAGATCGGGATGCCGGAGAGGACGACCGACGCGAGCAGGGCGGGGATGTTCACGCCGAACTGGCTCACGAAGTTGAAGAGGCCGAGGGTCAGGACCCGGGGTTCGTCGGACTGGGTGAAGATCAACGGGAAGAGGAAGCCGTTCCAGGCCTGCAGGGCCGCGTAGATCACGACGGTGCTGATGCCGCCCTTGGCCAGGGGGATCGTCAGCTGGAACAGCATGCGCAGGGGAGAGGCGCCGTCGAGGGCCATCGCCTCGTACAGGTCCTCCGAGATGTCCCGCAGGGTGCCGGTGAGGACCAGCACCGAGACCGGCATCGCGAAGGCCGCCGTCGGCAGGATCACCGCCAACAGGCTGTCGTACAGGTCGAGTTTGGCGATCAGGAGGTACAGCGGGACCACCACGGCCTGGGCCGGGATCGCCACCCCCAGCAGGAACAGCCGGAAGGCCGCGCCCGACCAGCGGGTGCGGGCGCGCACGGCCACGTACGCGAGCGGGACGCAGAGCACGAGGACGATGCCCACGACCGTCACCGCGACGATCACCGTGTTGCTCAGCAGATGCCAGAAGCCGGAGCTGAGGACGGTGTTGTAGTTGTCGAGGGTCGGATCGGTGGGCGGCTTCAGGGGGTTGCCGGTGAGAGCCTTGTCGGGGCCGGTGAGCGAGGCCGACAGCATGGCGTAGATCGGGACGAGGACGATCACCAGCCAGATGATCGAGCCCAGGCCCGCCAGCGGGTTGGCGCGCCGCGTCCAGTGCCTGCTACGGCGGCGCCCCTCCGGCCGTTGTCGTTCCGGACGCTTGTCGGTCGTCGTGGGACGAGGAAGCGTGTCGTGTGACACTCCGTCACATCCCTTCACGCGTACTGCGCATGCCGCCGAAGCCGCTCAGCCGGATGAGGACCAGGGAGAGACCGGTCGCGGCCAGCACGAGCGCGGACGCGATGGCGCTCGCGTAGCCGAAGTCGTACGTCTTGAAGCCCGCCTCGTACATCAGGTAGGGCAGGATCGCCGTGTCCGTGCCCGGGCCGCCCTTCGTCAGGATCAGCACCGTCTCGAAGTACGTCAGCGAGCCGACGACGATCAGCACGGTCGACGTGGTGATCGTGTGCCGCAGTTGCGGCAGCGTGATCGAGAAGAACTGGCGGTAGCGGCCCGCGCCGTCGATCGCCGCCGCCTGATAGAGGACCTGGGGGATCTGGCGGGCCCCGCCCTGGTAGATCAGCGTGTGGAAGGGGATGAACTGCCAGCCGCCGACGAACACGATCGCGAGGAACGCGCCACTGGACGAGCCCAGCGTGTCCTTCTGGATGATGCCGAAGTTCGGGTCGAGCAGGGCGTAGAAGAGGATGGAAATCGCGGTCGAGGAGAGCAGGAACGGGACGAAGAAGATCGCCGAGAGGACCGCCCGGTTGCGCTGCCGGCCCGCCGCCCACACCCCCAGAAGCAGCGCCACGACCGTCTGGAAGGCCCAACTCGCCACCGTCAGAAGGACGGTGATCCCGAGGGACTGGGTCAGCCGCGGATCGTCCAGCAGCTTCTGCCAGTTGGCGAGGCCGACCGGCTTCGGGTCGCCGAGACCGTCCCACTTGGTGAAGGAGAGATAGAAGGCCAGCGCCATCGGGACGACCGCGAAGAAGGTGAAGAAGAGCACCGCGGGGAGCGCCCAGACGGCACCCGGCCGCCCGGCCCGTATCTTCCCCGCCCTTCCGCCCCCGGAGGTGACCGTGGAGCTCACTTCAACCCCTTGCAGGCCGACACGAACTCACTCGGCGACGACTTGCCCGTGAAGAGCTTCCCGATCTCCGTGTGCATCTTGGTGCCCAGCTCGTCGCCGAGCGCCTGGTCCCAGGAGAGCGTGAACGCGGGTGCCTGCTGGACCAGGTCGTACTGGAACGTGGCGTACTCGGGGTTGGGCGCGGAGGACAGCAGCGCCGCCGCGTTCGAGGTCGTCGGGACATCGCCGAGGGCCACCAGGTCCTTCGCGTACGCCTCGGACGCGCAGTCCTTGAGGAACGCGATCGCCGCGTCCTTGTTCTGCGTACGGGGGTTGATCGACCAGTAGTTGGTGGGGTTGCCGACGACGTTGCGCACGTCACCGGTGCCGTCCTCGATCTTCGGGAAGGCCGCCCAGCCCAGGCTCGACTTGGCGAAGTCGGGGAACTTGCCGAGCTGCGTCGAGTACTCCCACGAGCCCATGAGATGCATCGCCGCCTTGCCCTTGGCGAACACGGCAGGGGCACCGCCGTTGACGTACGACACCGAGGTGAACTTGGAGCCGAAGGCGTCGTCGTCGACGAGTTGCTTCACCATCTCGGCGGCCTTCAGCATCGCCGGGTCACCCCAGCCCTCCGCGTCGCCGTCCTGGATCCGGCGGAAGACCTCGGGCCCGCCGATACGGTCCACCAGGTACTCCAGCCACATCAGTTCGGGCCAGAGGTCGGAGCCGCCGAGGGCGAACGAGGTGATCTTCGCCTTCTTCAGCTTGGTGTTGATGTCGAGCAACTGGTCCCAGGTGGTGGGCGGTTGGAGCTTCTGCTCGGCGAAGACGGTCTTGTTGTAGAAGAGGATCACCGGCTGCATACCGCGCATCGGTATGCCGTAGTGGCGGCCCTTGAGGTCACCGGCGGCGAGGACGGAGGGCAGGAAGCCGTTCTTCAGCACCGGGTCGTTCTCGATGATGTCGGTCAGGTCGACGATCTTGTCGGCCTCCTGGTACGCCTTGATGGAGCCGCCGCCCCAGTTGAAGAAGACGTCCGGGGCACTGGGCGACCCCATCGCCGTGCGCAGCTTGGCCGAGTAGTCCGAGCCCGGGATCTTCTCCAGCTTGACCTTGCCCTTGGTCGACTTCGCCGCCGCCGACTTGTTGAACCGCGCGACCGCCGCGGTCTGGACCTTCACCGCGTCGTCCCCGTACACGAACGCGGTGACCGTGTCCCCGCCACCGCCCGAACCCTCACCCGAGCCGCAGGCGCTGAGGCCGGTGGTGAGCAGGGCGGAGGCGCCGGCACCGAGCACCCAGCGCCTGCTGAACGCCGTACCGGTGGACCCTGTGGACCGCCCTCTGTTCGACTCCATGACTGCACCTCTCGCGAATGTTCTGAACGAAACCTGAACGAGTCTCTGTACGAATCTTTCGGGTGGTACGTCGAATGTTCCGGAAATTTATGGGGGGACAAGGTCTTCGTCAAGAGGTCGCGCAGGGATACGATCGCGGCCATGAGACCCTCGAAACCTGTTGAAACGCAGACGGCACCGCAGTCCACCCAGACCGCGACACTCGCCGAGATCGCCCGTGAGGCAGGCGTCTCCGCTCCGACTGTTTCGAAGGTGCTCAACGGCCGCGCAGATGTCGCCCCCGGGACCCGGACCCGCGTCGAGGACCTGCTGCGGGCATACGGCTACCGGCGCCGCCGCGCCGAGGCGACCCGCTCCCCGCTGATCGACCTGGTCTTCCACGAGTTGGAGAGCGCGTGGGCGATGGAGGTCATCCGGGGGGTGGAGAACGTGGCGCGCGAGGAGGGGCTGAGCGTCGTCCTCTCGGAGAGCGCGGGCCGCCTCACCCCGGGCCGCACCTGGGCCGACCAGGTCGCCGCCCGCCGCCCGCACGGCGTGATCCTCGTCCTCTCCGGCCTCGACGAGTCCCAGCGGGCGCTGCTGACCAGCCGTTCCATCCCGTTCGTGGTGATGGACCCGGCGGGCGACCCCGGGGACAACGTGCCCTCGGTCGGCGCCACCAACTGGCAGGGCGGCCTGGCGGCCACCCGCCACCTCGTCGACCTGGGCCACACCCGCATCGCGTCGATCAGCGGCCCCTCCCGGATGATGTGCAGCCGCGCCCGCGTCGACGGCTACCGCGCGGCGCTGGAGACGGCGGGCCTCCCGGTCGACCCCGCCCTGCTGAAGGTGGGCGACTTCCACCACGAGACGGGCTACCGCGCCGGCCTCGAACTCCTGCGCTCCCCGACCCGCCCGACCGCCGTCTTCGCCGGCAACGACCTCCAGGCCCTCGGCCTGTACGAGGCCGCCCGCGAACTCGGCCTGCGCATCCCGGAGGACCTGAGCATCGTCGGCTTCGACGACCTGCCGATCGCCCGCCTGGTCGGCCCCCCGCTGACGACCGTCCGCCAGCCCCTGATGGAGATGGCGGAAACGGCGGCCAAGCTGGTCCTGAACCTGGGCCGGGAGGACGGCACGTCCGGGGCGACAAGGGTGGAACTGGCGACCAGCCTGGAGGTCCGCAACAGCACGGCGCCGCCGCCAGCCGTCTAAAGGGGGGCAGGGCGCCTCCCCAAGGGGCGCGGGGCTGTATCGGTCCGCGGCTCCGCCGCGTGGCGCGCCAAGCCAGAGCGCACCTGTACTCGAGTCGCCGGCCCGCCAGACAGGGACGCGGGGAACTGCGCGACCGGCCACAACGCACCCGCAGCCGAAACACCGGACTCCCCGCGGCACATCCGTATTGACGAGTGACGCAAGGCCCCCCAAACTGCACCGAAGTCAATCGGTTGAACAGCCGAAACTTTCGGAGGCACCCGCAATGAGCCCCTCCAGAACAGCTTTCCGACCGCGCCTGCTCGCCCTCCTCACCGGCGCAGCCACCACCGCCACACTGCTCCTCGCCGGGACGGCAACCGCGGCAGACCCCCCGCTGCGCGACCTCGCCACCGCCAAGGGCAAAGTCATCGGCACAGCCGTCACCGGCTCCAAGCTCACGGGAACGTACGGCGACCTCGCCGGCGCCCAGTTCAACGCGCTCACCCCCGGCAACGCCATGAAGTGGGAGTCCGTCGAGCCCAGCCGGGGCACCTACAACTGGGCCGAGGCCGACCAGATCGTCGCCTTCGCCCAGGCCCACAACCAGCAGGTGCGCGGCCACACCCTGGTCTGGCACAGCCAGAACCCGGGCTGGCTGGCCAACGGCACCTGGACCCCGGCCCAGCTGAGCACACTCCTCCAGGACCACATCACCACCGAAGTCACGCGCTACAAAGGCAAGTTGGCGACCTGGGACGTGGTCAACGAGCCCTTCAACGAGGACGGCACCTACCGCTCGACGCTCTGGTCGGACAACCTCGGCACCGACTACATCGCGCAGGCCCTGACCTGGGCGCGGGCGGCGGACCCCACGGCGAAGCTCTACATCAACGACTACAACGTCGAGGGCGTCAACGCGAAGAGCACGGCCCTCTACAACCTGGTCAAGTCCCTGAAGGAGCGCGGGATCCCGATCGACGGTGTGGGCCTGCAGGCGCACCTGATCCTCGGTCAGTACCCCTCGACCCTCCGGCAGAACATCCAGCGGTTCGCCGATCTGGGCGTCGACGTGGCGATCACGGAACTCGACATCCGTATGCAACTGCCCGCCACTGAAGCCAAGTCGACTCAACAGGCGGCCGACTACAAGGCCGTGGTGGACGCCTGTGTGGCCGTGACCCGGTGCGTCGGTGTGACGGTCTGGGGCTTCACGGACTCCGACTCATGGATCCCGGACGTGTTCGAGGGATACGGTGCGGCGACCCCGTACACGGAGAACTTCACCCCGAAACCGGCGTACCACGCGATCGCCCAGTCGCTCGGCGGTACCCCGTCCACGGAGGGCTGCACGGCGACGTACAGCGTCCCGAGCCAGTGGAACTCCGGGTTCACCGGACAGGTGACGATCGCCTGTCCCGCGGGCCGGTCGCTGTCGTCGTGGAAGGTGAGCTGGACCTACGGCACGGGCCAGCAGGTCACGCAGGCCTGGAACGCCACCTGCACCCAGTCGGGGACGGCGGTGACCTGTGTGAACGCCTCGTACAACGGGACGGTGCCGAGCGGTGGTTCGGTGAGTTTCGGGTTCAACGGGACGTGGAGCGGGAGCAACCCGGTACCGGCGGTCACGCTGGGGTGACTCCTGGCTGATCCCGCGCTGATCCTGGGCTGAGAAGCGTGAGATTTTCCGAAGAATCCCGGGCATGCGCTCCTGCGCGTAATAATTCGGACGTACGTTCCTCTCTGTGACGGGAGACGAAAGACAGACGTCGGATGACGGCGGGGGCGCGGAGAGACAGGTGGGCCGACGGTCGTCGCGCTGGATGAAGGCCGTCGGTTTCACGCTGGCCGGCACCCTGGTGGTCGCCGCCGCGGGTGCGGGCTACGCCTACTGGCACCTGAACCACAACATCAAGAGCGTCGACATCAACAGCGCGCTCGGTGACAACCGCCCGGCGAAGACGCGGTCGTTGCCCTCGACAGGCGCGTCCGCCGCGGCGACACCGCTGCCGAGCGAGGCGCTGAACATCCTGGTCCTCGGATCGGACTCGCGCAGCGGCAAGCGGAACCAGGCACTGGGCGGCGGCAGCAGCGAGGGCGCGCGGTCCGACACGGCGATGGTCGTGCACCTGGACGCGGGCCGCACGAAGGCGACGATCGTGAGCATCCCGCGCGACACGCTGGTCACGCGCCCGTCCTGCCCCCTGGCGGACGGGGATTCGACGGCGGAGGCGTACGGCGCCATGTTCAACACGGCGTACTCGGTCGGTGGCCCGGTCTGCGCGGTCAAGACGGTGGAGTCGATGACGAACGTCCGCATGGACCACTACCTGGAGGTCGACTTCGCCGGCTTCGCGGATCTGGTGGACGCGCTCGGCGGCGTGACCGTCACGACGGACGAGGACATCCACGACGACGACAGCCACCTCGACCTGAAGGCGGGCGAACACCACCTCGACGGCACCCAGGCCCTCGCGCTCGCCCGCACCCGGCACGGCATCGGCGACGGCAGCGACCTGGGCCGAATAGTCCTCCAGCAGAAACTGGTCAAGGCCCTTCTCCAGCAGATCTCGTCGACGAACCTGCTGACCAGCCCGGCCAGGCTGTACGAGGTCGCCGACGTGGCCACGGCCAGTCTGACCACGGACACCGGCCTGAACTCGCTCAGCGAGCTGATGAGCCTGGGCCAGAGCCTGCAGGGACTGTCGGCGGACGAGCTGAAGACGGTGACGATGCCGGTGGTGACGGCGGCGTCCAACGCCAACCGGGTGGTCGCCCAGCAGCCGGAAGCGGCGGAATTGTGGGCGTCCTTGCGCTGAGAGGAACCCTCTGGCCCATCTGAGCTGCGGAAACGCCTCCGGGGAAAAATTCCCGAAGAAATTTCCGCAGCAGTGTCGATCCGGGCTCTCCCTGTTCGACGCACAGGTGAGAGCCCGGAAAGGAACCGGGCCCCGCCCAAGGAGGACCTCATGCCCCGCTATCTCTCCCTCGTGCAGATCGACGAAGCCACCGCCCCCGCCGAAGGCCCCAGCCCCGAGCTGATGCAGCGCATGGGCGAGCTGCTGGAAGAGATCACCAAGGCCGGGGTGATGCTCGACACCGCCGGCCTCACCCCCACCGCGCAGGGCACCCGCGTCCACTGGCAGGACGGCAGGATCTCGGTCACCGACGGCCCCTTCACCGAGTCCAAGGAGATTGTCGGCGGTTACGCGATCATGCAGTGCAAGGACAAGGCCGAGGCCCTGGAGTGGACCAAGCGCTTCCTGAAGGTGCACGAGGAGCACTGGACGGTGACCTGCGAGGTGCGGGAGATCGCGGAGGGCTGAGCAAGAGCCCTCCCCGGTCCGCTCCCCGACTGATCCCGGTTGCTTCTCGGTCTTCCTTGGCCGATCGCCGCCGACGGTGTCTGATGGTGGGCTGTGACCCAGCAGCCCACCTCCGACTCCGCGACCGAGCGATCCGTCGAGACGGTCTTCCGCCTCGAATCCCCCCGCATCATCGCGGCCGTCACCCGCACCGTCCGGGACATAGGCATCGCCGAGGAGCTGGCCCAGGACGCCCTGGTCGCCGCGCTCGAACAGTGGCCCCGCGACGGCGTCCCCGACAACCCGGGCGCCTGGCTCATGGCCACCGCCAGGCACCGCGCCGTCGACCTGATCCGCCGCCGCGAGACGTACGCCCGCAAGCTGGCGGAGATCGGACGCACCCTGGAGACGACCACCCCGCCGGCAGAGCCGTCCGCCCCCGACGACATCGACGACGACCTGCTCCGCCTCGTCTTCACCGCCTGTCATCCGGTGCTGTCCGCCGAGTCCCGCATCGCCCTCACCCTCCGCCTCCTCGGCGGCCTCACCACCCCCGAGATCGCCCGCGCCTTCCTGGTCCCCGAGGCGACGGTCGCTCAGCGCGTCGTCCGCGCCAAACGAACCCTCGCGACGAAGAACGTCGCCTTCGAGGTCCCGTACGGTCCACAGCGCGAGGCCCGTCTCGGCTCGGTCCTGGAGGTCATCTACCTGATCTTCAACGAGGGGTACGCGGCCACAGCCGGCGACGACCTGCTGCGCCCCGCCCTCTGCGAGGACGCCCTGCGGCTGGCCCGCGTGCTGTCGGGCCTGATGCCCAAGGAACCCGAAGTGCACGCGCTCACAGCCCTGTTGGAGCTCCAGGCGTCCCGTTCCGCGGCCCGCACAGGCCCGACCGGTGAACCGGTACTCCTCAAGGACCAGAACCGCTCCCGCTGGAACCGCATGCTGATCGCCCGCGGCTTCACGGCCCTGGCCCGAGCCGAGGCGGCGGGCGCCACGACAACGACATCGGGCCCGGGCCCGTACGCCCTCCAGGCGGCCATCGCGGCCTGCCACGCCCACGCCCACTCCTACGACGACACGGACTGGCCCCGAATCGCCACGCTGTACGCGGCCCTCGCCACCCGGTCCCCGTCCCCCGTGGTGGAGTTGAACCGAGCGGTGGCCGTCTCGATGGCCGAGGGCCCGATCCCCGCCCTACGGATCATCGACACTCTGACGTCCGAACCGGCCCTGCGCGACTACCACTTGCTCCCCAGCGTCAGAGGAGACCTCCTCCTGCGCCTGGGCCGCAGGCAGGAGGCAAGAACCGAATTCCTACGAGCAGCAGACCTGACCCAGAACGAACGGGAACGGGACCTGCTACGAGCCCGAGCGCAGGAGTGCGCCCCATAGGGGCGCGGGGCTGTGTCGATATACGGCTCCGCCGCGGGGCGCGACAAGCCACGACGGGCCCGCCCCCAACGAACCGCCGAACCAGCGGAGCTCACCGCACGGGATGCCCCACAAGCATCACCGGCGCCCCCGCCACCCGAGTAAGAAACACCGTCGCCGAATGAGGCCCCCGAGGCTTCACCATCTTCCGCAGCTCCTCGGGCTCGACAGCGGACCCCCGCTTCTTCACGGTCAGCACCCCGACCCCCCGCTCCCGCAGCAAAGCCTTCAACTTCTTCACCCCGAACGGCAGTTGATCGGTGATCTCGTACGCAGCGGCATAGGGCGTGGCCCGCAGCTCATCCCCCGTCACATAGGCGATCGTCTCGTCGACAAGCCCCCCGCCGACCTCCTCGGCCACCTCCGCCACCAGATGCGCCCGGATGACGGCACCGTCGGGCTCGTACAAGTACCGCCCGACCGGACGTACTTGAGGATCAGGCAGCCCCCGCCCGACGAGAACACGCGGCCCAGGCAGCAGAGTTGCCCGAACGACCCCCGGCTCGGTCCCGAACCACAGCACCGCCTCCTTCACATCCCCGCCGTCCGAGATCCACTCGGCCCCCGCGTCGCCGGGAATCGCCTCGTGCGGCACACCGGGAGCGATCTTCAGCGCGGCCAGCGGAGCCTTCCGGGCCGCCTCCACGGCCCACGAGAGGGGCGGTGAGTACGCCTCGGGGTCGAAGATCCGCCCGCGCCCCCCGCGCCGCGCCGGATCGACGAACACCGCGTCGTACGCCGTCGTGTCCACGTCGGTGACATCGGCCTCCCGTACCTCCACCAGGTCCCCGATCCCGAGCGCCCCGACGTTCGCGCGCGCGACGGCGGCCGTGAGCGGATCCCGGTCCACGGCGAGGACACGGATCCCCGCCCGGGCGAGCGCGAGGGCATCGCCCCCGATCCCGCAGCACAGGTCGGCGACGGAGGTCACGCCCAACTCCCTGAACCGGCCCGCCCGGTACGCGGCCACGCTCGCCCGCGTCGACTGCTCGACCCCGTTCGGCGTGAAGAACATCCGCCCGGCGTCCTCGGCACCGAACTTCGCCACCGCCCGCTGCCGCAGCCGCTCCTGTCCGAGCGCCGCCGAGACCAGTTCGGCGGGATGGTCGCGGCGCAGCCGGGTGGCGACGGCCAGTTCACGGGCCGGCTCGGCACCGCGCACCTCGTCGAGAAGGGCGCGGCCCTCCGGGGTGAGGAGGGCGGCGAAGGCGGAGAGGGGTGCGGCGAGGTCGTTCACCGGGTCATTGTGGGCCAGCCGGTGGACGGCGCGCGTCCGGCGGCGGTGTCGGCCGCGTTCCCCGGTCCCGCCCTGGGAAGATCCGGCACCATGCGATCAGTAGGACAAAAATACAAAAAACGGTCCATGGTTCGTACCGGGATCGCCGCCCTCGCCGCGGCCATCCTCGTCTCCAGCTGCGCGGAAGGCGGCACGGAGGGCAATGCGGAAGGCCGTGCGTCGAGCGGCGCCCCGCCGAAGAGCGTCCGTCCCGCCCCCGGCCAGGAACTGCGCCTCCAGGCACCCCCGGCGCGCGCCCTCGCCGGGTACGCCCAGAAGCTGCGCCGTTCCTACGCGGCCCGAGCGGCCACGGCCAAGCGCTGGGGCCTGGCCGAGCCCCCGCTGACCGCACCCCCGCCCCCCACCCGCAAACCGAGGCTCACCACCCGTAAGGGCTTCGAGGTGGACGACCACGAGGAACGCGGCCTGCCGCCCGTCTTCACCACGATCCCGACCCGCCACAAGATCGTCTTCCTCACGATCGACGACGGCGCCGAGAAGGACCCGGCGTTCCTGCGGATGATGAGCGAACTGAAGATCCCGTACACCGCCTTCCTCAGCGACTACCTGGTCAAGGAGGACTACGGCTACTTCAGGAAGATGCGCGACCGGGGTGTCGTCCTCAACAACCACACCCTCCACCACCGTTACCTGCCCGCCCTCTCCTACGAGCGGCAGAAGACCGAGATCTGCGGCATGCAGGACGTGATCAAGAAGCGGTACGGCACCCGCCCCGCCCTCTTCCGCCCGCCCTACGGCAACTACGACGAGGACAGTCTGCGCGCGGCGAAATCGTGCGGTGTGAAGTACGTCCCGCTGTGGAACCAGGAGGTCTTCGCCGACCGCTGGGACTACCGCGAGTGGGACCGGGACATCCACCCCGGCGACATCGTCCTCAGCCACTTCCGGGGCAAGGACGACGGGAAGGGCACGATGCCCGACATGGTCCGCCGCTTCATGAAGCTCGTCACCGCCAAGGGGTACGCGGTGGCCCGCCTGGAGGACTACCTGTGACCGCGCGCCCACTGGCCGCCGCCGCACTCGCCGCCGCGCTCCTGGCCGCGACGGCCACCGGCTGCGCCCAGCCCGTGGACCCCCTCGAACGCCTCGGCGGAAAGGCGGCCCACGTGGCCGGGCGGACCGCCCGTACGCCCTCCCCGGCCGACGATGCCCACGCGTACCGCCGCTGGGGCCTGCCGTCCCGTGTGCCCCTGGCGCCGCCCCCGTCCTCCCACCCCAGGATCCGCACGGCGGGCCCCGGCCTCCCACCGGTCGTCCACCGTGTCCCGACCCACGACAAGGTCGTCTTCCTCACCTACGACGACGGCGCCGAACGCGACCCCCGGTTCGTCGACCTGGTCCGCGAACTGCGCCTCCCCGTCAGCATGTTCCTCACCGACAGTGTCGTGGGCCCGGGCTACGCCCACTTCGCCCGCCTGCGCGAGGTCGGCGCGAACGTCCAGAACCACACCCTCGACCACCAGTCCCTACGGGGCCTGCCGTACGCCGGCCAGCGCGCCGAGATCTGCGGCCAGCAGGACAAACTCCGGGAACGCTTCGGCATCCGCCCCCGCCTCTTCCGCCCGCCCTACGGCACCTACGACACGACCACCCTGAGGGCGGCCGGGGACTGCGGGGTCTCGGCGGTGGTCCTGTGGACCGAGGGGGAGAGCCTCCAGGCGGGTGACATCCTCCTCGTCGGCCCGGACGACGACCTGAACGGCCCCCCACTGGTCGAGCGGACGGTGAGACTGCTCCGCGAGGTGCAGGAGCGGGGGCTGAGCGTGGGCCGCCTGGAGGACTACCTCTGACGTCCGGGGCGGAGTCGGCCCAGGAACCGGCCGGCGGGGCGACGACCACTTCGGTGTCCGGGTCGTGGCCGATCCGCGGAGGACCGGCGACGATCATGGTGGCCCGGGCCCAGGGTTGTTCCCGCAGCATGAAGGGCAGTTCATCCAGCAGCCAGTTCGCCACGTGCTCCCGCTGTGCGGGGGAGTCACCGTCGCGGGCGGTCGGCAGGCGCTCCTGCTCGTCGAGGTCGCCCTGCATCCACACCGAGGCGTCGAGCCACGGGGCGAGCTCCTCGCGGATGACGCCCGTGCCCTCGACCCGGACGACGTCGGCACCGGTGGGGACGGTGATCGATCCTGGCCGGCCATGGGCGATCCAGGCGTCGGGGCGGAAGTCCACCGCGGCACCCCGGTACAGGGGGCGCAGGACGTTCTCGACGAGCACGGTCGCCCAGTCGAAGCAGGCGTGGTTCCAGGCGATGTCGTCGGTGTGCACGACGGCGGAGCCGGGCACGACGTCGCGCAGACGCTCGGCCAGGGTCGTCCTGCCGGCACCGCCCCGCCCGTCGATCGCGATCACCTGAGGGCGCCCGGTGGCATCGGGCGAGGCGTGGCGCAGCTGCCGGACGGCATCGAGCAGGGTCACCACCCGATGGCCGACGGCCTCGGTCTCACCTGGTCGCAGACGCATCGACACCCTGCCTCCACCCCACGCAACCGACGACGGGATTGGCACTCCGCTTGACCGAGTGCTAATCGCAGTCATAGTCTCTGGTCTGGCACTCCCCACTGGAGAGTGCCAATAGCGACGGGCAGGTCCGGCACCCGCGACGACGGATCGACCTGGTCGCCACCTCAGACAGTTAACCCCGTGAGATCTCCGAAGGGGGAGGTCGGATCGTGACGACCACCAGCTCCAAGGTTGCCATCAAGCCGCTCGAGGACCGCATTGTGGTCCAGCCGCTCGAAGCCGAGCAGACCACGGCCTCTGGCCTGGTCATTCCGGACACGGCCAAGGAGAAGCCCCAGGAGGGCGTTGTCCTGGCTGTTGGCCCGGGCCGCTTCGAGAACGGCGAGCGGCTTCCGCTCGACGTGAAGACCGGCGACATCGTGCTGTACAGCAAGTACGGCGGCACCGAGGTGAAGTACAACGGCGAGGAGTACCTCGTCCTCTCGGCTCGCGACGTGCTCGCGATCGTAGAGAAGTAATTCACCCGGTATTACCAGCATTGCAGTGAACTGCGCCCCTGGCCCCCGCGACTCTCAACAAGCCGGGTGCTGGGGGCGCGGTTCGTTCACCCAAGTTTTCCGAGAGGGCTGAACCGCTCCTATGGCGAAGATCCTGAAGTTCGACGAGGACGCCCGTCGCGCCCTTGAGCGCGGCGTCAACAAGCTTGCCGACACGGTCAAGGTGACGATCGGCCCCAAGGGCCGCAACGTCGTCATCGACAAGAAGTTCGGCGCTCCCACCATCACCAACGACGGCGTCACCATCGCCCGCGAGGTCGAGCTCGACGACCCGTACGAGAACCTCGGCGCCCAGCTGGTGAAGGAGGTGGCGACCAAGACCAACGACATCGCGGGTGACGGTACGACCACCGCCACCGTGCTGGCCCAGGCGCTCGTCCGCGAGGGCCTGAAGAACGTCGCCGCCGGCGCCTCCCCGGCCGCCCTGAAGAAGGGCATCGACGCGGCGGTCAAGGCTGTGTCCGAGGAGCTCCTCGCGACCGCCCGCCCGATCGAGGAGAAGTCCGACATCGCCGCCGTGGCCGCGCTCTCCGCGCAGGACACGCAGGTCGGCGAGCTCATCGCCGAGGCGATGGACAAGGTCGGCAAGGACGGTGTCATCACCGTCGAGGAGTCCAACACCTTCGGCCTGGAGCTCGACTTCACCGAGGGCATGGCCTTCGACAAGGGCTACCTTTCCCCCTACATGGTGTCCGACCAGGAGCGTATGGAGGCCGTCCTCGACGACCCGTACATCCTGATCCACCAGGGCAAGATCGCCTCCATCCAGGACCTGCTGCCGCTGCTGGAGAAGGTCATCCAGACCAACTCCTCCAAGCCGCTGCTGATCATCGCCGAGGACGTCGAGGGCGAGGCCCTGTCGACCCTGGTCGTGAACAAGATCCGCGGCACCTTCAACGCGGTCGCGGTCAAGGCCCCCGGCTTCGGTGACCGCCGCAAGGCGATGCTCGGCGACATGGCCGCGCTCACCGGCGCCGAGGTCATCGCCGAGGAGGTCGGCCTCAAGCTCGACCAGGTCGGTCTCGACGTGCTGGGCACCGCCCGCCGCGTCACCATCTCGAAGGACGACACGGTCATCGTCGACGGCGGTGGCGACAAGGGCGCAGTGGCCGGCCGCGTCAACCAGATCAAGGCCGAGATCGAGAACACGGACTCCGACTGGGACCGCGAGAAGCTCCAGGAGCGCCTCGCGAAGCTGGCCGGCGGCGTGTGCGTGATCAAGGTCGGCGCCGCCACCGAGGTGGAGCTGAAGGAGAAGAAGCACCGTCTCGAGGACGCCATCTCCGCGACCCGCGCCGCGGTCGAAGAGGGCATCGTCTCCGGTGGTGGCTCCGCGCTCGTCCACGCCGTGAAGGTCCTCGAGGGCAACCTCGGCAAGACCGGCGACGAGGCGACGGGTGTCGCGGTCGTCCGCAAGGCCGCCGTCGAGCCGCTGCGCTGGATCGCCGAGAACGCCGGCCTGGAGGGTTACGTCATCACCTCCAAGGTCGCCGAGCTCGACAAGGGCCAGGGCTTCAACGCCGCGACCGGCGAGTACGGCGACCTGGTCAAGCAGGGCGTCATCGACCCGGTCAAGGTCACCCGCTCCGCCCTGGAGAACGCGGCCTCGATCGCCTCCCTCCTCCTCACGACCGAGACCCTGGTCGTCGAGAAGAAGGAAGAGGAAGAGCCGGCCGCCGGGGGCCACGGCCACGGCCACTCCCACTGAGCCAACAGCTCACGCAGCACGAAGAAACCCCCCGTTCCTGGCTGGAACGGGGGGTTTCTCCCTTCGCGGGCGGTCAGTGGTCCCCGTACGCACGCACCCCAAGCCTCGCTCTACCGCTCTACTGCTCCAACGAGTCCAGCGCCCCTAGCTGCCCCATCAGCCCCAGCCGGTCGTACTCCCACCAGCCCTCGACGATCTTCCCGTCCGAGTCGAACCGGTGGATGGTCGTGCCGGTCATCGAGGCCTTCCTGCCGCTGCTGGGAATCCCCATGAAGTCGCCCCGCTGGGTTCCGTTCCACGTCCAGCGGGTGCAGACCCGGTCGCCCTGGGCGATCTGCTCGTGCACGGTGAACGCGAAGTCGAAGCCCGCGCGCCACATCTGCATCTCGCGCCGGGCCGCGTCCAGCCCGACGACATCCTGCTCGTTGGACGGGTCGTGGTCGTGGTAGCTCTCCACGAACAGGTCGTTGAGCGGGGGCAGTTCACCCCGGGTGGCGATCATTTCGAAGAACCGCCGCGAGGAGTCCGCGCACAACTGCTCGTCCCGCACCACGTCCAGATCCGTGAACGTCGGCATCTCGTCGCACAGGGCGACCATCTCCCGGAAGATCCTGTCGGTCTCGGGAAGGTTCGAGTTCCGCATCGCCTCCTCGTACGACGGGAACTCCACGATCTCGACGAAGTGCGACGAGTCCGAGAGATCCTTGCCGACCAGCGTGTGCGTCGCGCTCCGCTTCCCTCTGGTCTGTTCGACCCAGGTGTCCATCAGTCGGTTCATCTCGTCGAACCGACTGGTTCTGCAGTCAATCAGCTGTACGAATGTCATGGCGCCGCCTCCGGCCCCCCTGGGTCCGGTACCTCTCTCCATACTCCCACCGGAGTCGCGGCACCACCTCCTGCACCGAAACCGGTACCAAGACCGGTAAAGGTGTCACTGAGGTCCGTACTTCCGCCCCGTCTTCGACGAGATCCCGCCCAGCAGCGCCCTGGGCGTCACCTTCACCACCCCCATCAGCGCCTTGTATCGCGGGTCCGGGATCGACAGCGACTTGCCCCGGGCCAGATCGGCGAGCGCCGCCGCGACCAGCTTGTCCGCGTCCAGCCACATCCAGTTCGGGATGTTGTCGGTCCCCATCCCGGCCCGCTCGTGGAACTCCGTACGCACGAAACCGGGAGCCAGCGCCATCAGCCGCACCCCGCTCCCGGCCAGGTCCTTCGCCGCACCCTGCGTGAACTGCACGACCCACGCCTTCGACGCCCCGTACGTACCCCGCGGCACGAAGGCGGCGACCGACGCCACATTGACGACACCCCCGCGCCCTCGCTCCCGCATGGCCTCGGCCGCCGCGCTGGTCAGCCGCAGCACCGCCTCGCAGTGCACCTTGAGCATCCTCAGCTCGTCCGCCATCGACACGTCGAGATAGCGGCCCTTGTTGCCGAAGCCGGCGTTGTTGACCAGCAGGTCAACGGGGTTCTTGCGGTCGCCGAGGCGATCGGCGACCGCCTCGATGCCGGCGTCCGTAGCGAGGTCGGCGCTCAGCACCTCCGCCTCGATACCGTGCCGGTCGTGCAGTTCGGTCGCCTGCTCGCCGAGCCGCTTGGCATCGCGCGCCACCAGGACGAGGTTGTGGCCGTCGGCCGCCAGCCGCCGCGCGAACGCGGCGCCGATTCCCGCGGTCGATCCCGTAATCAGAGCCGTTGTCATGGCGCAAGATTAGTGACCCCGACCGTGCTCGTCCGCCCCCCTGCACGCTCCCTCCCGATCGTGAAGTCCCCGCGCGGGGCCCCTGACGTAATCCCTTGTCAGCAGCCGCGCCGCCCGCGCGCGTCAGCCGTACTTCTTCACATACTCGCGAACCGCCGTCGCCGCCTCCGAATGCAGCGCCGCACCAGCCGTGAGCAGCCGGGGCAGCAGTGCCCGCTCGGTCGTCAGAGCCCGGAAGTACAGGGCGACCGTCACGTCGTGGTCCGGCCGGTGCACGATGTCGACCGGGTCGCCCGCCCGTATCTCACCCGGCTCGATCACCCGCAGATAGGCGCCCGGCGCACCCCGCTCCGTGAACCGTTTCACCCACCTTTTCTCACCCAGATGGCCCTGAAACGTCACACAGGGGATACGCCCGCTGGTGACCTCCAGGACCACCTCGGGCCCGATCCGCCAGCGCTCGCCGATCAGCGCACCGGACACGTCCAGCCCCCGGGTCGTGACGTTCTCGCCGAACATCCCGTCGCTCAGCGGGCGGCCCAACTCGCGCTCCCACTCGTCGAGATCCTCGCGCGCGACCGCGTACACCGCCTGTTCGTCACCGCCGTGGTGCTCCTTCGAGCACACCGTGTCCCCGGCCAGACCGCTGCCGCCGATCCCCTTGGGCCCGGGCGCGGCCACCCGCACCGGTCCGTCCACGGGCCGCTTGTCGATGGCGGTGCCCTGCGGATGATCCGTGTACGGCA
Organism: Streptomyces lacrimifluminis; assembly: GCF_014646095.1. Lineage (GTDB taxonomy): Bacteria > Actinomycetota > Actinomycetes > Streptomycetales > Streptomycetaceae > Streptomyces > Streptomyces lacrimifluminis. The sequence goes on from NZ_BMMU01000010.1 coordinate 112,432, forward strand.
CGGACTGCGCACGGCCCACGTTCACGGACAACACCTTCATCACGCCACTCGCCCCCGCACTCATCACTTCGACACCACATCCATGACCACGACCACACGCTAAGTCACTCTTGCCCAAAGTGTCGACGCATTATTCGCCACTGTCTCCAAGGTTCACTTATGATCGAAAAATGATCGAAGCCCGTCATCTCCGTGTCCTGCGTGCAGTGGCCGCCACCGGCTCCTTCTCGGCGGCGGGCCGCGAACTGGGCTGCACCCAGCCCGCCGTGAGCCAGCAGATGAAGGCCCTGGAGGCCTCGGTCGGTACGCCGCTGCTCATCCGCAGTGGGCGCGAGATGCGTCTGACCCAGGCAGGCGAGGCCCTGGTGCGACACGCGGCCGGCATCCTTTCGGGCCTCACGGCAGCGGAGGAGGAGGTCGCAGCGATCGCCGGACTGCGGGCGGGCCGGGTCCGGCTGGTCTCCTTCCCCAGCGGCAGTTCCACCCTCGTCCCGACGGCCCTCGCCGCCCTGCGCGCCGCCCACCCCGGCACCCGGGTCTCCCTGGAGGAGGCCGAACCCCCGCAATCCGTCGAACTGTTGCGCGAGGGTGACTGCGACGTGGCCCTCGCCTTCCGGTACGAGGGCGCGGCCGGCGCCGGTGAGTGGGACGACCTGGTGGTCCGTCCCCTCCTCACCGACCGCCTCGTCGGCCTGGTACCCGAAGGGCACCGGCTGTCCCGCGCCGAGTCGGTCGCCCTCGGTGAACTCGCCGCCGAGCCGTGGATCGCCGGCTGTCCGCGCTGCCGGGGCCAGCTCGTCGAGGCTTGCGCGAGCGCGGGCTTCACCCCGCGCATCGACTTCGCGACCGACGACTACCCCGCGGTGATCGGCCTGGTGGGCGCTGGCCTGGGCGTGGCGGTCCTGCCCCAGCTCGCCCTCGACTCCGTACGGCCACGGGGCGCGCGCACGGTGACGCTGGAGCCGGCGGTACGGAGGGAGATCGTCGCGCTGACCCTGCCCGACCTGGCGCGGGTGCCGGCGGTGGCGGCGACGCTGGAGCAGCTGGCGCGGGCGGCGGCGCGAGTCTGAGGCGGGCTCTGGTCGAAGGCACGCGCACGCGTGCGCGTGCCTTCGACCAGAGCCCGCGCTTCGCCTGGTCTATGAGGAAACGTTCCTTCAGGTGTTCGAGCGAAGGTCCCCGCCACCGGCCGACGCCGACACCAGCCGGTTGCGCGCCCGCCCCATCAGCTCTTCACGTTCGTCCTCGGTCAACCCGCCCCACACGCCGTAGGGTTCCCGCACCGCCAGCGCGTGCGCCGCGCACTGCGCGCGGACCGGGCATCTCATGCAGACCTCCTTGGCCGAGTTCTCGCGAGCGCTCCGTGCCGCACCGCGCTCCCCTTCCGGGTGGAAGAAGAGCGAGCTGTCGACCCCGCGGCAGGCCGCGAGGAGCTGCCAGTCCCAGAGGTCCGCGTTCGGACCGGGAAGGCGGGAGAAATCTGCCATTGCGTGTCCCCTTGTTGCCGTTCTGGGCTGAGTCAGTGCCCCTGACCGTACAACTACGATCTAAGGAGATGAAAATATGACTCATTGCGAATCTAGCCTCAGACACCAATAAAAGGGAAGAAAAACGTCTAAATGGGGCATAGGTTGTGTTGAAAGGTTGAGGGTCTGTTGTGCATGTCTGCACCGTGTGCGCGCCCTCACGTAGAGTGCCGAAGACGACACACGGCCCCGTAACTCTTTCGAGTGACCGTCGTTGAATGTGCGGAGGCGGTTGGAGGAACAAGCGCTCGGACGGGCGGCAGTACCCACTGCCGGAAAAATCGGTCGGGCGTCAACCGCACAGGTGACGATTTGTACCAGCCTGGAGGCTCAAGGTGACGCGCATCAGCTGCGGAGGGCGGCCATGACATCCGTCCTCGTCTGCGACGACTCCCCGCTTGCCCGAGAGGCGCTCCGCCGCGCGGTCGCGACCGTGCCCGGTGTCGAGCGCGTGACCACGGCGGCCAACGGCGAGGAAGTCCTCCGCCGCTGGGGTGCCGACCGTTCGGACCTGATTCTGATGGACGTACGCATGCCCGGCCTGGGCGGCGTCGAGACGGTCCGGCGGCTGCTGTCCGCCGACCCCGGAGCACGCATCATCATGCTCACCGTCGCCGAGGACCTGGACGGTGTGGCACTTGCTGTCGCCGCCGGTGCCCGCGGCTATCTGCACAAGGACGCGTCGCGCGCCGAACTGCGGGCCACGGTGACGCAGGCACTGGCCGACCCGACCTGGCGGCTCGCACCGCGCCGGCTCCGCTCGGCCGAGATGGGCGCAGCGCCCACGCTCACCGCGCGCGAGATCCAGGTCCTGGAAGGCATGAGCCACGGCCGGTCGAACGCGGAGATCGGACGCGAACTGTTCCTCTCCGAGGACACGGTGAAGACGCACGCCAGGCGCCTGTTCAAGAAGCTCGGCGCCTCGGACCGCGCGCACGCGGTGGCGCTCGGTTTCCGGTGGGGTCTGGTCCGTTAAGTGGACCTCGCCGGGCGTGAAAAAGTCCCCGCCTGCCGCACGGTGGGCGGGGGTCGCCAAACGGCCCGCCGGGTACCCGCTGCTCGTTTCGCCGCGGATGCCGCATCCTTGAGGTGTGGAGTTCCTCGGGGACGAGTCGATCGAGCGGAAGGGGAGGGCGCAGGAGATGAGTTCCGGCGCACCTGCTCATAACGCTTCGGTGCACAACAACGGACGCGGTGCCACGGAGAGAGCGACGCCAAGGCACCATGGTCCGATGCGTGACGACGAGGCGGCTTATGCCCATGGGGTGATTGGTGCGCTCGTCCACCGCGCCGTCGACGGGGACGAGCAGGCCACGCACGACCTGCTCGCCCATGTCCACCCCCTCGCGCTGCGCTACTGCCGCACCCGGCTGTCCCGACTGCCGGGCGACGCGCGGCACTTCGTGGAGGACCTGGCGCAGGAGGTCTGCGTCGCCGTACTCCTCGCCCTGCCGCGCTACCGCGACACCGGACGCCCGTTCGAGGCGTTCGTCTTCGCGATCGCCGCGCACAAGGTCGCCGACCTGCAGCGCGCCGCGATGCGCCACCCGGGTTCGACTGCGGTCCCCTCGGACGAGATGCCGGAACGCCCTGACGACTCCCTGGGCCCGGAGGAACGCGCCCTCCTCAGCAGCGACGCCGAATGGGCCAAGAAACTCATGGCCAACCTCCCCGAGAACCAGCGCGAACTGCTCCTGCTGCGCATCGCGGTGGGCCTCACGGCGGAGGAGACGGGCCAGATGTTGGGAATGTCACCCGGCGCGGTGCGCGTGGCCCAGCATCGCGCGCTGAGTCGGCTCCGGGCGCTGGCGGAGCAGTAAGGGCCGCAGTCACGGACCCGCTTTTCCCGGCCCGGTGTGAACGGTCGGCGCACCGACTCCGTACGAACAGGCGACTCCGTACGAACATACGAAGCCCCGAGGCAGCTCGCACCGTGGAATTCGGGACCCGTGCTTCCCGTTAGCATGGACATCCGCACCGATCAAGGCTTTGGAGAAGGTGTCATGACTGCGAACGTCGACGGAGTGCCCGCCAAATTCGCGACACTCGGGCTGACCTACGACGACGTGCTGCTGCTGCCGGGCGCATCCGAAGTGCTGCCCAACGCGGTCGACACCTCGTCCCTCATCTCCCGCAACGTCCGCGTCAACATCCCGCTGCTCTCCGCGGCGATGGACAAGGTCACCGAGTCGCGCATGGCGATCGCCATGGCCCGCCAGGGCGGTGTGGGCGTGCTGCACCGCAATCTCTCCATCGAGGACCAGGTCAACCAGGTCGACCTCGTGAAGCGCTCCGAGTCCGGCATGGTCACCGACCCGATCACGGTGAACCCGGACGCGACGCTGGGCGAGGCCGACGCGCTGTGCGCCAAGTTCCGTATCAGCGGCGTCCCCGTGACGGACGGAAACGGCAAGCTGCTCGGCATCGTCACCAACCGCGACATGGCCTTCGAGACCGACCGTTCGCGTCAGGTCCGCGAGGTCATGACGCCGATGCCGCTGGTCACGGGCAAGGTCGGTATCTCCGGGACCGAGGCCATGGAGCTGCTGCGCCGCCACAAGATCGAGAAGCTTCCCCTGGTCGACGACTCCGGTCTCCTCAAGGGCCTCATCACGGTCAAGGACTTCGTGAAGGCCGAGAAGTACCCGAGTGCCGCCAAGGACGCCGAGGGACGGCTGCTCGTCGGTGCGGCCGTCGGCGCCAGTCCCGAGGCCCTGGAGCGCGCCCAGGCACTCGCCGAGGCGGGCGTGGACTTCCTGGTCGTCGACACCTCGCACGGGCACAACAGCAACGCCCTGAGCTGGATGTCCAAGATCAAGGCCAGCGTCCACGTCGACGTGATCGGCGGCAACGTGGCCACGCGTGACGGCGCCCAGGCCCTGATCGACGCGGGCGTCGACGGCATCAAGGTGGGCGTCGGCCCCGGCTCCATCTGCACCACCCGCGTCGTCGCCGGCATCGGCGTACCGCAGGTGACGGCCATCTATGAGGCCGCCCTCGCGGCCCGCGTCGCCGGTATCCCGGTGATCGGAGACGGGGGCCTGCAGTACTCCGGCGACATCGGCAAGGCGCTGGCCGCCGGCGCCGACTCCGTGATGCTGGGCAGTCTGCTGGCGGGCTGCGAGGAGTCGCCGGGCGAGCTGCAGTTCATCAACGGCAAGCAGTTCAAGTCGTACCGCGGTATGGGTTCGCTGGGCGCCATGCAGTCGCGCGGCCAGGCGAAGTCGTACTCCAAGGACCGCTACTTCCAGGCCGACGTCGGCGCCGACGACAAGCTCGTCCCCGAGGGCATCGAGGGCCAGGTGCCCTACCGCGGTCCGCTGGCCAACGTGCTGCACCAGCTCGTCGGCGGTCTGCGCCAGACGATGGGGTACGTCGGGGCGGCCACCGTCGGTGAGATGGAGACCAAGGGCCGTTTCGTCCGCATCACGTCCGCGGGTCTCAAGGAGAGCCACCCGCACGACATCCAGATGACGGTCGAGGCGCCCAACTACAGCCGTAAGTAGGCGCGAGCGGTAGCCGGACGCGCGAGGGGCGGTCCCGGAGGTACTCCGGGACCGCCTTCGTCGTGCCCGTCGGGGATACTGGGAGGCGCAGAACCAAGGATGGAAAGGCCACACACGTGACTGAGATCGAGATCGGGCGCGGCAAGCGCGGCCGTAGGGCGTACGCCTTCGACGACATCGCCGTCGTCCCGAGCCGTCGTACGCGCGACCCGAAGGAGGTCTCGATCGCCTGGCAGATCGACGCCTACCGCTTCGAGCTGCCCTTCCTGGCGGCTCCCATGGACTCAATCGTCTCCCCGGCCACCGCGATCCGCATCGGCGAGCTGGGCGGCCTCGGCGTCCTGAACCTGGAAGGCCTCTGGACGAGGTACGAGGACCCGCAGCCGCTGCTCGACGAGATCGCAGAGCTGGACGTGGACAACGCGACCCGTCGCCTCCAGGAGATCTACGCGGCGCCCATCAGGGAGGAGCTGATCGGCGCGCGCATCAAGGAGGTGCGCGACTCGGGTGTGGTCACCGCCGCCGCGCTCTCCCCGCAGCGCACGGCCCAGTTCTCCAAGGCCGTCGTCGACGCGGGTGTGGACATCTTCGTCATCCGCGGTACGACGGTCTCCGCGGAGCACGTCTCCAGTGCCGCCGAACCGCTGAACCTGAAGCAGTTCATCTACGAGCTGGACGTCCCGGTGATCGTCGGCGGCTGCGCCACGTACACCGCCGCCCTGCACCTGATGCGTACCGGCGCGGCCGGCGTGCTCGTCGGCTTCGGTGGCGGCGCCGCGCACACCACGCGCAACGTGCTGGGCATCCGGGTCCCGATGGCCACCTCGGTCGCCGATGTGGCCGCCGCCCGCCGCGACTACATGGACGAGTCCGGCGGCCGGTACGTGCACGTGATCGCCGACGGCGGCGTCGGCTGGTCCGGCGACCTCCCCAAGGCGATCGCCTGCGGCGCCGACGCCGTGATGATGGGCTCCCCGCTGGCCCGCGCCACGGACGCGCCCGGCAAGGGCCACCACTGGGGCATGGAGGCGGTGAACGAGGAGCTGCCGCGCGGCAAGAAGGTCGACCTCGGCACGGTCGGCACGATGGAGGAGGTCCTCCTGGGCCCCTCGCACATTCCCGACGGCTCGATGAACTTCTTCGGCGCCCTGCGCCGCGCCATGGCCACCACCGGCTACAGCGACCTCAAGGAGTTCCAGCGCATCGAGGTGACGGTGGCGGACTCGACGCACATGCGGTGAGCTTGAGGTGACGCTGTGCTCGGCTTGCGTGGCGTCAGCGGCCTGGACGGTCTGAAACGACGAAGGGGCCCGGTTACCCGTAGGGGTGGCCGGGCCCCTTCGCGTGTCCAAGTGGGCCTGGTGGGGCGTGTTTTGCGGGAGGGGGGCGCACGGTTGCTTTCGGGGCGAATGCGGGCTGGCCAAGGGCGGCGAGGCCGCTAGCGTGTGCGCGGCGCCCCCGGTTTCTCTGGAGCGCCCCCTGCCAGGGACATGGTTCCGGACCCCCGCCCGTCGGGGCCCGGCCCGAGTTCCAGCAAACCGCCTACCGGGTCTATGGGCGGCATCGCGGAAGGGGGCGCCCATGGGTCGCTACCGCAAGCCCACCCGCTGGGACCGGATCCGTCTTAGGGCGGTCAAGTTCCGGAGGAGGTGCCTCTTGTGGACCTACGGAAAGTGGGCGGCCACCCCCAAGAGAACTAGGGGTGGACACTCCGTTCACTTTTCAGGAGCCCGCCGCAGTTCCCGCTGCGGTGGGCTCCACCTTTTTCGTAGGGTATCGGCGCGGCGCGCTGTGTGCCACCGGCTCCGGAGGCGCAGCCACCCGCATGCGCCCCCTCACAACCGATGCGCCGCCCCCGTAGGCGTGGCCCCTCGGGTGTCCAACAGCAGCTGGGCCTTCACCGACAGGCCCTGGAGGTCGTACGTGCGGTGCTGCTGGAGGAGGATCGTCAGGTCGGCGTCGGCTGCCGCCTCGTAGAGGGAGTCCGCGCGCGGGAGGGGGCGGTCCAGGACGCTCCAGGACGGGACGTGGGGGTCGTGGTAGCTGACGGAGGCGCCCAGTTCCATCAGGCGGATCGCGATCTCCTGGGCGGGGGAGCCCTGCTGGTCGGCCAGGTCGGGCTTGTAGGTGACGCCCAGGAGCAGTACGCGGGCGCCCCGGGCCGACTTGCCGTGCTCGTTCAGGAGCGTGGCCGCGCGCTGGATGACGTACTGGGGCATGTGGTTGTTGACCTGTTGGGCGAGTTCCACCATGCGGAGGGTGCGGCCGGTGTGGCCCCGCAGGTCCTGGGGGGTGGCGTGGCCGCCGACGCCCGGGCCGGGGCGGAACGTCTGGAAGCCGAACGGCTTGGTCTCCGCGCAGCGGATGACGTCCCACAGGTCGACGCCGAGGTCGTGGCAGAGGACGGCCATCTCGTTGACGAGGGCGATGTTGACGTGCCGGAAGTTGGTCTCCAGGAGCTGCACCGTCTCCGCTTCCCTGGGTCCACGCGCGCGTACCACCTTGTCGGTGAGCCGGCCGTAGAAGGCGGCGGCCGATTCGGTGCAGGCGGGGGTGAGGCCGCCGATGACCTTGGGGGTGTTGGCGGGGGTGAAGTCGCGGTTGCCGGGGTCGACGCGGCTGGGGGAGTAGGCGAGGTGGAAGTCGCGGCCCGCCCGTAGTCCGGAGCCCTCTTCGAGCAGGGGGCGCAGGAACTCCTCCGTTGTGCCCGGCCGCACCGGCGACTCCAGGATCACCGTGGTGTGCGGGCGCAGACGGGCGGCGAGGGTGCGGGCGGCGGTCTCCACCTGGCTCAGGTCCAGGGTTCCGTCGGGGCCGCGCGGGGTGGGGGCGCAGATGACGGCGGTGCGTACGCGGCCGAGTTCGGCGGGGCCGGCGGCCGTCCGGAAGCCTCCGGAGAGCATCCGGCGCAGTTCGGCGGCCGTCAGGGAACCGGCCTCCGGGCCGGTCTTGTACCCGAGGGTGGGGATGCCGGCGGCGACGGCGGCCTGGGCCAGCGGCAGGCCGAGATGTCCGAGTCCGATGACGGCGAGATCTGCGGGCATGCGTGGGCCGTCCTTCCCAGTAGCCGAAGCGGGACAGGTGCGCAAGCCCTGTGGACAGAACGAGCGAGCGCAATGTCAGACTAGGAGTAAATATGACCGATATGCGTGATTGGGTGGGCGAGTTTCCACAGGTGTTTCTGTGGGGGTTGTCCACAGGCTGAGGGCGGGTGGTGGCCGAAGTCGGGCAACCCGGTCAGAATTCGGGCAGGGGATTCGGGCAGGCGCAACCGTACGGCGGAACACAGTGAGCCGGTCGTGCGGAAGTGGCCGGCGGGACAGACAGCGGAGGCAGCGATGAGGACAGCGGCACTGGGACCGGCGCAGCGCGCCGAGTCACTGGCAGCGATGGCCGAGCGTGAGCTGGACGTGCTGGTGGTCGGCGCAGGCGTGGTCGGTGCGGGCACCGCGCTCGACTCCGTGACCCGTGGCCTGTCCACGGGACTGGTGGAGGCCCGCGACTGGGCGTCGGGCACGTCGAGCAGGTCCAGCAAGCTCATCCACGGCGGTCTGCGCTATCTGGAGATGCTCGACTTCGGCCTCGTAAGGGAGGCGTTGAAGGAGCGCGGGCTCTTGCTGGAGCGGCTCGCTCCGCACCTGGTGAAGCCGGTGGCGTTCCTGTATCCGCTTCAGCACCAGGGCTGGGAGCGGCTGTACGCCGGGGCCGGCGTCGCGCTCTACGACGCCATGTCGATGGCCCGCGGGCACGGGCGGGGCCTGCCCGCGCACCGCCACCTGAGCCGCCGTCACGCCCTGCGTGTCGCGCCCGCCTTGAAGAAGGACGCGCTGGTCGGAGCGTTGCAGTACTACGACGCACAGATGGACGACGCACGCTATGTGGCCACCCTGGTGCGTACGGCGGCGGCGTACGGCGCGAAGGTCGCCAACCGCGCGCGGGTGACCGGCTTCCTGCGCGAGGGAGAGCGGGTCGTCGGGGCCCGGGTGCAGGATGTCGAGGGTGGCGGGGAGTACGAGATCCGCGCCCGGCAGATCGTCAACGCCACCGGGGTGTGGACCGACGACACCCAGGGGATGGTCGGCGAGCGCGGCCAGTTCCACGTCCGGGCGTCCAAGGGCATCCATCTGGTCGTGCCCAAGGACCGGATCCACTCGACGACCGGGCTGATCCTGCGTACCGAGAAGTCCGTGCTGTTCGTGATCCCGTGGGGCCGGCACTGGATCGTCGGGACGACGGACACCGACTGGGACCTGGACAAGGCGCACCCGGCAGCGTCCAGCGCCGACATCGACTATCTGCTGGAGCACGTGAACTCGGTGCTCGCGGTGCCGTTGACCAGGGACGACGTCCAGGGTGTGTACGCGGGCCTGCGGCCCCTGCTCGCCGGTGAGTCCGACGCCACCAGCAAGCTGTCGCGCGAGCACACCGTGGCGCATCCGGTGCCGGGCCTCGTGGTCGTGGCGGGCGGCAAGTACACGACGTACCGGGTGATGGCGAAGGACGCGGTCGACGCGGCGGTGCACGGGCTCGACCAGCGGGTCGCCGAGTGCGTGACGGAGGACGTGCCGTTGCTGGGGGCCGAGGGCTACCGCGCGCTGTGGAACGCCCGGGCGCGGACGGCCGCGCGCACCGGCCTCCATGTGGTGCGTGTGGAGCACCTGCTGAATCGGTACGGCTCACTGGCGCAGGAGGTCCTCGACCTGATCGCCGCGGACTCCTCGCTCGGCGAGCCGCTTCAGGGGGCGGAGGACTATCTGCGGGCGGAGGTCGTGTACGCGGCCTCGCACGAGGGGGCGCGGCATCTGGACGACGTGCTGACGCGGCGTACCCGGATCTCGATCGAGACGTTCGACCGGGGAACGCGAAGTTCCCGTGAGGCTGCGGAGCTGATGGCGCCCGTCCTCGGCTGGGACAAGGACCAGATCGAGCGTGAGGTCGAGCACTACGACAAGCGGGTGGAGGCGGAGCGCGAGTCGCAGCGGCAGCCCGACGACCTGACGGCGGACGCCGCGCGGCTGGGCGCGCCGGACATCGTGCCGCTCTGACGCCTCGGCACCTCCGGTCACGAACCGCGGGTTTCGGACTCCCGGCGGCTCCCCGGCCGCACCTCTCGAACTCCTGACCATCACTCGAACGGGTGTCGTGAGCTGGGATCTTTGCTCGGCACCCGTCCGTTCTACGGGGTGCGCGGGCAGAACTCGGCGGCGAGCGGGGCCGGTTCGAGGGCGGGGTCCGCGCTCGCGTCCGTGTTCGTTCGGGAGGGGGGAAAGCAGTGACAGCAGGTAGGACGGCGGATCGCTCGCTTCACGCGGTCTCCCTTCCCACAGGCCGCCGTCCGTCCCGAGGGGCACCCGGGGCACCGGCCGGTTGTCGGGTGAGGGACAATGGAGGCTCTGTCAGGGCGGGTTGCATGAGGGGACGCATGTCGGAGGCGGAGCGGACGGGAGCATCCCGTCAGGACAGGAGTGAGCGTCTCCTCGCCGGACGGTACCGGCTGGGAGGAGTCCTCGGCCGCGGCGGCATGGGTACCGTCTGGCGGGCGGAGGACGAGACCCTCGGCCGGACGGTCGCCGTCAAGGAGCTGCGGTTTCCGGGGAGCATCGACGAGGAGGAGAAGCGGCGGCTGATCACGCGGACGCTGCGCGAGGCCAAGGCGATCGCGCGGATCCGCAACAACAGCGCCGTCACCGTCTTCGACGTGGTCGAGGAGGACGACCGGCCGTGGATCGTGATGGAACTCGTCGAGGGCAAGTCGCTCGCCGAGGTCATCCGTGAGGACGGGCTGCTGGAGCCGCGGCGAGCGGCCGAGGTGGGCCTCGCGATTCTCGACGTGCTTCGGTCCGCGCATCGCGAGGGCATCCTGCACCGCGACGTGAAGCCGTCGAACGTGCTGATGTCGGAGGACGGCCGGGTCGTCCTCACCGACTTCGGTATCGCGCAGGTCGAGGGCGACCCGTCGATCACCTCGACCGGCATGCTCGTCGGCGCTCCCTCCTACATCTCGCCGGAGCGGGCCCGTGGCCACAAGCCCGGCCCGGCTGCCGACCTCTGGTCACTCGGCGGTCTGCTGTACGCGTCGGTCGAGGGTGTGCCGCCGTACGACAAGGGGTCCGCGATCGCGACGCTGACCGCCGTGATGACGGAGCAGCTGGAGGAGCCGAAGAACGCGGGCCCGCTGAGGGACGTGATCTACGGACTGCTCACCAAGGATCCCGCCAAGCGGCTCGACGACGCCGGTGCGCGCACGATGCTCAACGCGGTGATCCACGCACCCCAGCGCAAGCAGGCCGAGCCGGAGCCGGTTGACGTAACCAAGGTCGTGCCGTTGCCGCCCGTCCCCGGCACGACCAAGCGGGCGGACAAGGGCACGGAGAGCGGGAGTTCGGCCGACTCGGGCTCCGCGGGCAAGCGGGGCGAGGACGCCGGCGAGCGGTTCCGGGGGGCGTTCCGGTCCGTGAAGAAGGCAGCCGTCGCGGCGGGAGCGGGGGCGGGGGCGGCGGTGCGTACGAAGTCCGCCGACTCTGCCGGGGCTGCCGGTTCCGCCGAGGACGGGCGAGCGGCCGGGGCCGGAGCGGGTGCGAAGGTTGCGGCCTCCGAGACCGCGATCTCGGAGACCGCGGTCTCCGGGAGTGTGGCTGCCGCCGGTACGGCGGACGAGGCTGTGAAGAGCAGCGGTGTGGCGGAAGCCGGGAAGCCGGCCGGGGGCACTGTTCAGGGGGCCGTTGTTCCAGGCGCTCGGGACGGTCAGGCTCGGGACGGCGGGGCGCGGGGCGGTAATTCCGGCACCGACGGGCGGAGCTCGGGGTGGCCTGTGGTGCCGCCGCCGGATCTGCCACCTCGGTCCGTGCCCAGGGCGCCTATCACCGACGTGGTGCCGAAACGCACGCTGGTGATCATCGCGGTGGTCGTCGCGGTCATCGTGCTCGGCGTGGTGCTGGCCCTCGTGCTCGGGGGTGACAAGTCCACCGACAGCTCCGCCGGCGGGGAGAAGAGCGGCGGGGACAAGGTGACGTCCACGTCCTCCGCCTCCGCCGAGACCAAGGAGGACAAGGACGAGGGCACCCGTACGGACGGTGGGCAGAGCGCCGACCCCACGAAAAGCGCGGAGGCGGGGACCGGCTCGGGCACGGTAGCGGGTTCGGGGACCTCGCCCACTGCGTCGGCGACTGCGTCCGGTGAGTCCGCGGGTGTGTCCACGCACACGAACGGGCAGGGGTTCTCCATCGGACTGCCCGCCGGGTGGAAGTACGAGTCCACGGGAGCCGCGGGGGCCCGATTCGCGGGGCCTGACGGGCAGAAACTGCTCGTTGGGTGGACCACCACGCCCAAGAGCGATCCCGTGGCTGACTGGAAGAACCAAGAGCAGTACATGACGCGTTCGCAGTACGACCGGATCCGAATAGAGAAGGTGGACTACCGAGGCTGGAACACGGCCGACTGGGAGTTCACCTACACGGAGGGCGGGACGAAGTACCGGTCGGTGGACCGGGGGTTCGTCGTCCACGACCAACTCGGATATGGGCTCATGTACACGGCGAAAGCGTCGAATTGGGACAGTGGGCTGCGCAAGGAGACATGGCGGACCTTCACGGAGACGTTCGAGCCGAAATCGTGATGCCCGCGCTTCCGAGTTGAGGCCGTGAGATCTCGAATCCCCTCTTTGCGAGTTGCCTCCGGCACGTATCGTGAGTTGTTGCGGACCGTACGCATGCAGAACGGGACGTAAGGCGAACGGAATTGAGCAGCGGGACGGTCGGGGGAGGCATCGTGGAGGAATATGCGGGGCGGGTACTCGCCGACCGCTACCGCCTGCCGCTGCCGCCGTCCGATGAATTCGAACAGCGCGAAGCCCGGGCCTTCGACACGTACAGCGGACAGGAAGTCCTGGTCAGGCAGGTGCCGTTGCCCGAAGTCGTCGAGGCCGAGGTGCTCGACGCGGACGGGCTGCCAGACGGTTTCGTGGCGCGGGAGGGGCGTCGGGCACGGGGCGCTGCCACGCGGTCCGCGGCCTCCCGCCGACCCAGCGATCCGACCGTACGGCGTGCCATCGAGGCCGCGCAGGCCGCCGCGTCCATCCCTGATCACCCACGGCTCGACCAGGTCTTCGACGTGTTCGCGCAGGGTGGCTCGCTGTGGATAGTGAGTGAACTGGTGCCGGCCCGGTCACTGGAGTCGCTGCTCGCCGAGAAGCCGCTGACCCCGTACCGCGCGGCCGAGGTCGCCGCCGACGTCCTCATGGCCCTGCGGGTGCTGCACGCCCACGGCTGGGTGCACCGCAACATCACCGAGCGCACGGTGCTCGTCTGCGACGACGGGCGCGTGATGCTCACCGGGCTGGCGGCCGGGGCGGCCGAAGAGGCGCTGTGCGGATACGACCCGGTACCCGGCCGGGACACGCAGGGGACGGCCGGGGCGCCGGAGGACGCGAAGCCCATAGGCGGCGCGAGCGCCGCAGTTGGCGCTCCGGGGCCCGGTGGCCGTGGTGGTGTGGGTCATTCTGGGGAGGGCTACGGCGTTACCGGGGGTACGTTCGCCGGGGACCCAGAGGCTGCCCGGCGTGCCGCCATCGAGGCGCGCTCCGGTGCGGGTTCGGCGGGCGGTCGTGGCGCGGGCGGTGGGTACGGGCAGTCACCGGCTTCGTCGGCGGGCGGGCCGGGCGTGGCGAGGCCGCAGGGCCTGACCGGCGGCGGGGCCGGGGGCCAGGGCCGTCCCGGCGGGAGTTACGGGGCCGGCGGGGGTACGTTCGCCGGGGATTCCGGGGCGGATCCCGAGGCTGCCCGGCGTGCCGCCATCGAGGCGCGGACCGGGGGAGGGGTGCCCGGGGCCGGCGTCGACGGGAGCAACTCGGGCTCCACCGGGGGTGAGCGGCAGGCGTTGGAGACCGGGGGGGACATCCGGGCGGCGCGGGCCGGGGCGATCGCCGCGTATCGGGCGGGAGCCCGTGCCGCGGCCCGGGTTCAGGAGGCAGAGCAGAGCGGCCGTACCGCGCTGCCCGGCGCCCGGCCTTCGATCGAGGCGGCCGGCGACACGGGTGGCGGTGGCGGCGCGTACGGCACCGGTGTGGAGCGGGGCCCGGCCACTCCGCCTCCGGGACAGATCGCAGACCCCTACGGCGTGCGCAACGCGACCGCCTGGAACGGCGTCGCCCCCGCGACCGGGGTTGCCGGGCACGGCCCGCAGGTCGGGCACGCCGGACAGGCGCGGACCACACTGTCCGCCGCAGGAAGCGGCGCAGCGCCGGGCGGCGTCGCCGACAGTGTTCCGCACCAGCAGCCCCGCCCGCTCACCCACACCAACGCCCACCCTCAGGGCCAGCCCTCGCCGGAGGACCACGCCCCAGGCCGGCCGCCGGGCCGTTGGGACGACAGGGCCGTCGCCGATGCCCCCAGGCGTGGGCCGGCCACCGCGCTGGCCGCCGAGCGGGCGCGGCAGGCACGGATGGCTGTTGTCGGGGCGGTGACCGAGCGGTGGGCGCCCGAGCAGGCCGGGCCGGTGCACGAGAACTGGCAGCTGGCCGCGCCCATCGGTCCCGCGACCGACCTGTGGGCGCTCGGCGCGCTGCTCTTCAGGGCCGTCCAGGGGCATGCGCCCTACCCCGAGGAGTCGACCGCCGAGCTGGTGCAGCTGGTGTGTGCCGAGCCGCCCGCCTTCGCGGAGGAGTGCGGGCCGCTCAGGCCCGTCGTGGAGTCGCTGCTGCGCCAGGACCCCACCGAGCGCCTCGGCTTCGAGGAGCTGAACGGCTGGCTGCGCTCCCTAGTCCGCTCGGCGCCGGAGCCGGAGGCCGGTGCGCACGTCGTCGCCGCGCCGCCCACGGATCCGCGCCGGCTGCCGATCGTGCGGCGCAGGGGCGAGCTGGTGCGCAGGCGCCGGGCAGGGCTGCCCGCGACCGGTCCGCACGGCCGCCACAAGCGGGGCAGGCAGGAACAGCGGGCGCCCCGCAAACTGGGCCGCAACCTGCTCCTCCTGATACTGCTCGCGCTGGCCGCGGCAATCGCGTACGCCATGTTCTTCATGCCGAAGGCCGGCAGCGACGGAGCACAGGACGGGGAGCGGACGGGTTCCGCCGGCGAGGTGAGCGCGGCGCCGGAGCAGTCGGCCGACAATCCGGACGCGAGCAGTGAACCGCGGCCCGAGCAGACCTCGCCCGATGGCGGAAAGGGCAACGGCACTTCCCCGTCGGCCGGTTCGTCGTCGTCCGAGTCGCCGCCGGCCGACGGGCCCGATGTCGCCGCCGGTTTCACCGTGCGCACCGACCCCGCGGGCTTCCGCGTCGCCGTGGCCAACGGCTGGGACCGGACGGGCAGGAACGGGCGCGGCCAAGTCGTGTACTCGCACGGCTCGTTCGAGCTCATCGTCGTACCGGGCCGGGACACCACCAAGGCGTACGGCGCCGATCCGATGGCGTACCAGCGGGAGCGGGAGTACGAGTTGCAGCCGTTCCGCGACTCCACCTGGGCCACGTCCAGCGGGATGCGGACCATCGAGGTAGGCGGACGGACCATGGCCGAGGGGCAGTTCACCTGGCAGAACAGCTCCGGCAGCGAGGTGTTCGTACGCAATCTCGCGATCGTCGTCGACGGCCGGTACCACGTGGTTCAGATGCGCGGGCCGGAGGCCGAGCGGGACGAGGTGACCCGGCTGTACGAGCAGGCGGCGGCGACCTATCAGCCCACCGGCTGACCGTGGGGTCCTGCCCGGCGGGCAGATCCGTCACAGTGCCGTCCCCGTATGGCCCCCTGCGGTTCCGTCCGGCGAGGGCGCTCCTTAGTCTTGCCCCTGTCAAGACCATTGCGGGGAAACGTGAATCAGATGCAGGGCCAGCTCCTCGCGGGCCGCTACCGGCTCGTCGACGTCATCGGCAGCGGTGGCATGGGCCGGGTGTGGCGCGCGCACGACGAGTTGCTGCACCGTGCTGTCGCCGTCAAGGAGTTGACGGCCGCGCTGTATGTGTCCGAGAGCGAGAAGGCCGTGCTGCTCGCCCGTACGCGGGCCGAGGCGCGCGCCGCGGCGCGGATCAACCACTCCGCCGTCGTCACCCTGCACGACGTGCTCGACCACGACGGCCGGCCGTGGATCGTGATGGAGCTGGTCGAGGGCAACTCGCTGGCCGACGCGGTCAAGGAGGCCGGGCGCGTCGAGCCGCGCGAGGCGGCCCGGGTCGGACTGTGGGTGCTGCGCGCGCTGACCGCCGCGCATGCCGCAGGCGTACTGCACCGGGACGTCAAGCCCGGCAACGTGCTCCTCTCCCAGGACGGCCGTGTGCTGCTCACGGACTTCGGCATAGCCCAGGTCGAGGGGGACACGACCATCACCCGGACCGGAGAGATCGTCGGGTCGGTCGACTACCTCGCCCCGGAACGGCTGCGCGGTGAGGACCCCGGACCGTCCTCCGACCTGTGGGCGCTCGGCGCCACGCTGTACACGGCCGTCGAGGGCCGGTCCCCGTTCCGCCGCACCTCCCCGCTGACCACCATGCAGGCGGTCGTCGAGGACGAGCCCGCCGAGCCGCGGTACGCCGGTCCGCTCGGACCCGTCATCACGGCGCTGCTCCTCAAGGATCCCGCCGTACGGCCCACAGCGGCCGAGGCCGAGCAGATGCTCGCGGAGGCGGCGGAGGGGCGACGGCCCCGCGCGGCCCAGCAGTACGTGCCGACGCAGCACGTCGGGACGGTGCGTTCGCCCGCGGAGGGGGAGGTCGGAACCTTCCGGATAGGCGGGGCGGCAGCGGCGGTCGGCTCCGCCACCGCGCAGCAGGGGACCGTCGCCGGGCCCGCCGCTCCGGGCAGGCCGCGCCGCCGGGGCCGTACGATCGCCCTCGTCGCCGCGCTGGTCGTGCTCGCCGCCGGGGGCGGAGCGGTCGCGCTGCACCAGTGGAACCAGGGGCCGCGGACGGTCGGTTCCGCCTCCCCGGCCTCCCCGTCCGCCCCGTCCGCCTCACGCTCTGCCTCTGCTTCCGCCTCCGCCTCCGCGTCTGTCAGTCCTTCCGGTGTTGCCGCTGCTCCCTCCGTGCCGGAGGGCTGGGCACGGGTCGAGGATCCAGCGGGTTTCAGCCTCCCGCTGCCCAAGGGGTGGACGCGGACGGAGGAGAACGGCCAGATCGACTACTCGCCCGACGGCGGCGAGCACTTCCTGCGCATCGCCATCGACGAGTCCCCGGACTTCGACGACCCCTACCTCCATCTGCTCGACCTGGAACGGCAGCTCAAGCGGCTCAGCGAGTACCGGAGGGTGAGCCTGGAGTCGAACGTCTACCGCGACCGCAAGGGCGCACTCTGGGACTTCACCTGGACCGCCCTGGCCAAGGACTCGGAGTTCCCGGGGCCCCGGCGGGCCGCCGAGCAGGCGTATCTCGGCCTGGACGGAGCCGAGTACGTGATCTACATGTCCGCTCCGGCGGCCGACTGGGCGACCGCGAGCGAGCAGTTCACCGTGGTGATGCGAGGGTGGCGGCCGAACTCCGGCTGACCGGTCCGCTGCCCAGCGGCCTGGGACGGCGGTTGTCGGTCATCCGCCGCGCACCGTCCCGGAGTCCCGCCGTCCGGTGCGGCATGATGAGGCGCATGGGGACCGAGGGGGAGAGCTTCCGACTGATCGCCGGGCGGTACCGCCTGGAGACGAGGCTCGGCCGTGGCGGTATGGGTGTCGTCTGGCGGGCGACGGACCAGCTGCTCGAACGGCGGGTCGCGGTCAAGGAGTTGACGCAGGACACCTCCCTCGCGACGGACGAGGCCCGGCTGCGGCGCGACCGCAGCCTGCGCGAGGCGCGTGCGGTCGCCCAGTTGCACCACCCGCACATCATCGTCGTGCACGACGTCGTCGAGGATGACGAACGCCCGTACATCGTCATGGAGTTGATCGACGGCGGCTCGCTCGCCGACCGGATCTCCCGGCGCGGCCCCGTCGACGCCGACGAGGCCGCCCGGATCGGCATCGCCCTGCTCGGCGCCCTGGGTACGGCGCATGCCGCCGGCGTCCTGCACCGGGACGTCAAGCCCGCGAACGTGCTCCTTGAGGACGCCACCGACCGGATCGTCCTCACCGACTTCGGCATCGCCCAGGTCGCGGGCGCGACGACGCTCACCGAGAGCGGCTCCTTCGTGGGCTCGCCCGAGTACACCGCGCCCGAGCGGATGTCGGGGGTCAGGACCGGGCCGGAGTCCGACCTGTGGTCGCTCGGCGCGCTGCTCTGCACGGCCCTGAGCGGTGAATCACCGTTCAGGCGTGACTCGTTGGGCGGCATCCTGCACGCCGTCGTGATCGACGAGGTAAGGCCACCGGCGCAGGCCGCGCCGCTTCTGCCCGTCGTCCGGGGCCTCCTGGAGCGCGATCCGGAGCGGCGCCTCGACGCGGCGGAGGCGGAACGGATGCTGCGGGCGTTCCGGGCGACCGGGCGTACCCCGAAACTGTCGGCCGCGTACACGCCGGGCCGGCAGCAGAGCCAGCGACGCGAGGAATCCGGCGGCCGGGAGGCGACGCCGACGATCTCGCTCCGCAAGGCCTCCTCCCGCAATGCTTCCTCCCGTACGGCGGACCAGTCGCCGCGGGCCTCGGGGCGGGCCGCGCTCATCGCCGCGGTGCTGGTCGCGGCGCTGGCCGGGGCCGGGGTGTCCGCGGCGGCGCTGCTGCTGAACTCGGAGGACGGCGGGGGCGGCACGCCGAAGGACACGGCGACGGCGACGGTGTCGGCAACGGGGTCGGGGGCGACAGAGGTGTCGCCCAGCAGAACGGGGGTGGCACCCGGTACGGCAGGGGGGTCGCCCGTTACGTCGACGGTGTCGCCCGGTGCGACCGAGGGAACGCGGGGCACTGCCGGGCCGTCCCCTTCTGCCCCGACCGCTCCCTCCGGCTACCGCCTCGCCCACGACCCGCGCGGTTTCTCGCTCGCCGTCCCGGACGGCTTCACGCGTTCCGAGCAGAAGGAGCGCGTCTTCTATGTTTCACCGGGGGAGACTTTCCGCCTCGGGATCAAGATCCTCGACCCTCAACCGGGGGGCCCGCTCGCGGTGATGGAGCGGGCGGACGCCAACGGGTCCTCCACGAACCCGGGTTACCGCGACGGGCGGGTCACCGCGACCGTGCACGCCCAACAGGTCGCTGCACTATGGGAGTTCACCTGGGACGGCTTCAGTGCGGCCGAGGGGCCACGGCACACCTATGACCTGTGCTGGGAGGAGGGCGGGCGGATGTACGACGTGTGGGTGTCGGCGCCCGTCGGCAAGGTGCGGGAGGCGAAGGAGTATTTCGATGTCGCCCTGGACACCTTCGTCACGGCCGGCTGACCGGAAAGCAACGGAAAGCGACAAAGTGATGGGGTGGCGATTTCACAAGCGGACAGCCGCCCTGACAAGTCCCCTTTTCCCGGTCCTGCCCACCCGCAGGGCGAACCCCCCGCCGGGACGGGAAGCCGCCTTCGCGTACCAAAGCCCGCTACGGCGCCACCACTTGACCGCGCCCAGACCTTTCGGTAGCGGCGGCAAAGGCAACACCCTCTCCCCGAGCCGGAGTTCACCGCTCCACACGCCCGGCCCCAGCTCGGCGACGGGCACCTGGACGCTGAACTGCTCGCCGTGCGGGGGCCGTACGGCGGTGAAGACCACCGTGGTGCCCGGCTCCTCCTCGTTGCGCAGGTGCACGGTCAGCGCCCCGCGCGGGTACGCGCCGAGCGTGCAGCGGCCGGTGATCAGCAGCTCGGTGGGCCGGCCGGCGTGCCAGCGGACGTCCCCGAACGTGATCCGCTTCAGCACCGGATGCTTCCGCTCGCCGAGATCGATCGTGTAGTTGCCGTACGGGACGGTGGTGTAGAGGGTGACGGCACGCCGGCCGCGTACGGTCTCCGTGATCCGTACGTCGGGACGGCCGGGCAGCCGGTCGGCCCGGCTGCTGCCTATGCGCACCTCGCGGGTGAGCCCCTGGGCGCCGACGGCGAGGGAGATGTCCCACAGCCCGTCGTCGAGGGGCGATCCGTCGGCGACGGAGTCGATGTCGAAGGCGGCCTCGAATCCGGCCCTCTCGTACGAGTACTGCCCCTCGTCCTCCTCGGCGCC
Source organism: Streptomyces lacrimifluminis (assembly GCF_014646095.1). GTDB lineage: Bacteria > Actinomycetota > Actinomycetes > Streptomycetales > Streptomycetaceae > Streptomyces > Streptomyces lacrimifluminis. The sequence goes on from NZ_BMMU01000010.1 coordinate 132,508, forward strand.
GACGCACGGGGACGCGGTGTGGGCGACGGGCAGCCGGTACTCGGTTCCCGACTCCCGCTCACGCAGGACGAGCTCGGTGGTGATGTCGTGCGTCTCCACCCGGCGCAGATACGCGTACCCGGCCAACCGCACCCGGGTGCCGCGCAGTTCGGCCCGTGAGACGTGATGACGTATCTCTGTTTCGTGCTGTCTCAGAGAATTCGTTTCGGGCACGGTCATCGTCACGCTCTCCCAACAGTGCGAAATGTGAAGTGCGAATGCGCGCGCCGTAATCGGGTATGCGTGGCGACTGGCTCGTGAAGATACCGTGACCCGATCGTGTCTTCAAGGTAAGAGCGCCGTGATCATCCTGCTCAGCGAGGTGAGCCGGGTCACCCTGGAAACGCGCTTGGTCCCGCCTGTGAGCAGGCTGAATACGAACTCTGCTAAAACGTCGACATGGACCTGGGTACCGGCGTGGGCAACGAGCTGTTCGGGCGTGCGCACGCCCGGCAGCGCTGGGCGGCGCGCGGTGCGCTCGGAGCCGCCGGGCTGGCCGTGCTGCTGCCGATCGGCTACTCGGGCATGGGCAGCCTGCTGCTCGGGGTGTTCGGTGTGGGCGGGGCGGTGCTCACCGCCGCCGGCCTGTGGTGGGCGCTCGCCCGGCGCGGCCTCGTGCGGGGCGTCGGAGCGGTGCTCGCCGTCGCCACACCCATCGCCGTTGTCGTCCTCTTCGCCGCCGCCAACCTGCTGGGGCCGGCGATCGCCTCCCTGGCCCTGTGGGTCGCCGCCCTGTGGGCCGGAAAGTTCGCGCTGAGCAGCACCAGGTCCCACGTCCTGGCGGTCCCCGAGTACGAGTCGCCCGCGCCCCTGCGGCCCTTCCTCCTCATGAACCCGCGCTCCGGCGACGGAAAGGTCGAGCGTTTCCGGCTGCGTCAGAAGGCGGAGCTGCTGGGCGCCCGCGTGTACCTGCTCAACTCCGACAGACCAGAACCCGAGGATGTCGTCGCCCTGGCCCGGGAGGCGGTCGCGGCGGGCGCGGATCTGCTCGGCGTGGCCGGCGGCGACGGCACCCAGGCCCTCGTCGCGGGTGTCGCCGCCGAACACGGCCTGCCCTTCCTGGTCGTGGCCGCCGGTACGCGCAACCACTTCGCCATGGACCTCGGCCTCGACCGCGACGACCCGGCGGCCTGCCTCGACGCCCTCACGGACGCGGGCGGGGTCGAGCTGAAGGTGGACCTCGGCTTCCTCGACAGCGGCATCGACGGTGTCGGCGGCGCAGACGACGCCGGTACGGCGGACAGCCGCCCCTTCGTCAACAACGCCTCCTTCGGCGCGTACGCCTCGATCGTGCAGAGCCCCGCCTACCGCGACGACAAGGTCGGCACCACCCTGGGGCTGCTGCCCGAGCTGCTCACGTTCGAACGCGGCCCGACACTGACCGCCCGGGCCTACCCCCAGGCGCGGACGGAGCCGGGGGAGACGGTCATCCACGCGCCGCAGGCCGTGCTGGTCAGCAACAACCCGTACCGCATGGACGACCTCGCCGGCCTCGGCCGCCGCGAGCGCCTGGACGCCGGACTCCTCGGGGTGCTCGGCATCAAGGTCGAGGACGCGGCCCAGGCCGCCGAACTGCTGCTCGGCCGGTACGCCACCGGCATGACCGTCGTCACCGCCCACGAGGTCGTCGTCGACGCGGACCTGCCCGAGATCGAGGTCGGTCTTGACGGCGAGGCACTCGTCCTGCCCACCCCCGTCCGCTGCCGCGTCGAACCGGGCGCCCTGCGCGTCCGCGTCCCCCGCAACCGGCCGGGGGTGCCCGCCCCGACGCCCCCCATGGACTGGCGGCGGCTGCGCAAACTGGCGGCGACGGTCGGCCGTACGGCACTGCCCCGCCGTACGACGGACGCCCTGGACCGGCGTCGACAAGCATCGGCCTCGCAGGGTAGGGATGGGACATGAGCAACGGCGGGGACGGCGGCGCGCACCAGGGTGGGGGGAACCGCAATGGGAGCGGCAAAGGTGACGAGGGGCGGCTGGTCGGTGGCCGGTACCGGCTGACCGAACGCATCGGTTCCGGCGGCATGGGCACCGTGTGGCGTGCCCAGGACGAACTCGTCGAGCGTGAGGTCGCCGTCAAGCAGCCGAGGCTGCCCGGGGACCCGCGGGACGCCGCTCACCAGCGGATCGCCCACCGCCTCCACCGGGAGGCACGGGCCGCCGCGCGCGTCGACCACCCCTCCGCCGTCTCCGTCCACGATGTCGTCGTCGAGGACGGACTCCCCTGGATCGTCATGGAGTTGGTGCGCGGCGAGTCGCTGCACGAGGTGCTCCAGCGTGGCGCCCTCAAGCCCGCCGAGTCCGCGCGCATCGGCCTCGCCGTGGTCGGCGCGCTGCGCGCCGCGCACTCCGTCGGGATCGTCCACCGGGACGTGAAACCCGCCAACGTGCTGCTCGGCCGGCATGGCCGGGTCGTCCTCACCGACTTCGGCATCGCCCACATCATGGGCGAGGAATCCCTCACGATGAGCGGCGAGTTCGTCGGCTCCCTCGAGTTCATCGCACCCGAGCGCATGGCCGGCCGGGGCGCCGGACCGCCCTCCGACCTGTGGTCGCTCGGCGTGCTCCTGTACGCGGCCGTCGAGGGCTGGTCCCCCTTCCGCCGTACGACCGTGGAGTCCACGCTCGCCGCGATTCTCGCCGCCGAACCGGTCAAGCCCCAACAGGCCGGCCCACTCGGCCCGTTGCTCGTGCGGATGCTGGCGAAAAATCCTGCCGAGCGCCCCGACGTGGACGAGGTCACCGCCGCCCTGGAAGCGGTCGCCAAGGGCTGGCCGCTGCCGAAGGCGCCGGAGCGCGCCGAGTTGACGACGGCTCAGGAGCCGTCCGGGACAAAGGAGTTCGCGGACGACTCGGGAACGGTACGGCTGAAGGCCGAGGGTGTGACACCCGAGTCCGCGTCCGCCGCCGCTTCCGGGCCGGAGACGGTCGTACCCGGCGCATCGGTACCCGAGGCCGCCGTGCCCAAGCCCTCGCCCGAAACCCGCGCCACCTCGCTGCCCGCCGCGAAACCGCCGCGTCGCCGGCGTCCCCTGCGGCTGGTCCTCGCGGTTCTGGCCGGTGCCGTAGTGCTGGTGGCCGTGGGCATGCTGGTCCAAGGGGCATCCGTCGAGACCGGCGGCGAGGACGCGGCGGTCGCGGCGGAGGAGGCGCGCGGCACCTCGGACGCAGAACCCACCCCGGAGCCCGAACCCACCCTGGACAACTGGCTGGCCCACGAGGAGAAGGACCTGAAGGCGGTCCTCGCCCTGCCCCGCCAGTACGTCCGTTTCCACGAGCAGGGCGATGCCGTCGACCAGCCCCGGATGGCGCTCTACGACAACGACGAGGCCATCCAGGTCCGCCTCACCCTGTGGGACAAGGCACCCCGTTCACCGCTGGGCCAGGCGAAGGAGGCCGCCGAGATCTGGTCGGGATACGGCGAGTCGACCACCCGGTACACCGACACGACCGTCGACGGTTACGAGGCCGTCCAGGCGGACACCGCCTACGAAACCGAGGGCAGGCTCGTCCGGGTCATGCAGGTGGAGATCCTGACCGACGACGCCAGGCTGTACGAGCTGCGCGTCGACATGCCCAAGGGGACGCCCGACGAGAAGCGGGGGATGGACGTCTTCAAGGGCGCGCGCGACCGGCTCGAAATCGACAGGAGCTGACTCCCGGCCGGCTCCCGGCCGCGGAAAAGTGACGCAATCCGCTGTCCGGGGCCGTATCCGGGTGCGCGCGCGACGCCCAACGCCCTGATCAGCGGATTCGTTGCCAGCGCTCACTGGCGGCATGCCGCCGAGAGCCGACGCCGTGTGCGTACTCGGTGAATCCGGGTTACCCATGGGTACCCAAAGCCTCCGAGCCGTCATACCCTGCGGCTCATGACGGACACGCAGGCCCCGGTACAGCCCGGCACCGACGCCCCCACCGGTACGAACCCCCTGGCACCCGCGCCCACAGGCGCCCGCACCGCCGCCGACGTGGTCACCCCCGAGCTGGTCGCCCAGCTCACCAAGGGTGTCGTCGGCTCCGGTCGCACCGCCAACCACACCCCGTTCACCGGCGAGAAGCTGGCCGACCTGCCCGAGTCCACCCCCGAGGACGTCGAGAAGGCGTACGCGCGGGCCCGCGTGGCCCAGGCCGTCTGGGAGCAGACCCCGGTACGGCAGCGCGCGGCCGTGCTGCTCCGCTTCCACGACCTGGTGCTGGCCCGCCAGGCCGAGGTGCTCGACCTCATCCAGCTGGAGACCGGCAAGGCCCGCCTGCACGCCCACGAGGAGGTACAGGCCGTCGCCGTGGCCGCCCGCCACTACGGCCGCATGGCCCCCAGGTACCTGAAGCCGAAGCGGCACGCGGGTGCGATGCCCACCCTCACCAAGGTCACCGAACTCCGCCACGCGCGCGGGGTGGTCGGTCAGATCGCCCCCTGGAACTACCCGCTGGAGCTGTCGGTCGGCGACGCGATCCCGGCCTTCGTCGCGGGCAACGCCGTCGTGATGAAGCCGGACACGGAGACCTGTCTGACGGCTCTCTGGGCCCGGGACCTGCTCATCGAGGCGGGTCTGCCCGCCGATGTCTTCCAGGTCGTCCTCGGCGAGGGCCCGGTCATCGGCCCCGAGGTCGTCAGGCACGCCGACTACGTCTCCTTCACCGGCTCCACCCGAACCGGCCGCGAGGTCGCGCAGGGCGCCGCCGCGCGTCTGGTCGGCGTGTCGCTCGAACTCGGCGGCAAGAACGCCATGTTGGTCCTGGAGGACGCCGACATCGAGAAGGCGGCGGCGGGCGCGGTCCGGGCCTGCTTCTCCTCCGCCGGGCAACTCTGCATCTCCATCGAGCGGTTGTACGTCCACGAGTCCATCGCGGACGCGTTCGTCGAGCGCTTCGCGGCCCGTACGAAGGCGATGCGGCTCGGCACGTCCCTGGCGTACGGCGCCGACATGGGCTCGCTGGTCGGTGAACGCCAGCTGGAGACGGTGACGAAGCACGTCGACGAGGCGGTAGCGAAGGGCGCGAAGGTCCTCGCGGGCGGCACTGCCCGGCCGGACATCGGCCCCTACTTCTACGAGCCGACCATCCTCGACGGCGTCGAGACCCCGATGGCCGTCTGCTCGGAGGAGACCTTCGGCCCGGTCGTCTCGATCTACCGCTTCAGGACGGACGACGAGGCGGTGGCCCTCGCCAACTCCACGCCGTACGGCCTGAACGCCTCCGTCTGGACGAGGAGCGCCGCCCGTGGCCGCGCCGTCGCGGCCCGCGTGCGCTGCGGCACGGTCAACGTCAACGAGGGCTACGCGTCCGCGTACGGCAGCGTCCAGTCGCCCATGGGCGGCATGAAGGACTCCGGCCTCGGCCGCCGCCACGGCTCCGAGGGCATCCTCAAGTACACCGAGGCCCAGACGATCGCCCAGCAGCGCCTGCTGCCGATGGCCCCGGCCCTGGGCATGGACGACGAGAAGTACGCGGAGTTCATGAGCAGGAGCCTGCGGGTGATGAAGGCGCTCCGCCTGCGTTGAACGCCCCCATCCGCGTCAACGGCTGAGCGCCGGGCAAGAGTTGTGTTCTCAACGAGGAGAGCAAGTGTCGTACGACAGCGATCACGACTACGACTATGACGTCGTCGTCGTCGGCTCCGGCTTCGGCGGCTCCGTCACCGCCCTGCGCCTGACCGAGAAGGGGTACCGGGTCGGCGTGCTGGAGGCGGGCCGCCGCTTCACGCGCGACACGCTCCCCAGGAACTCCTGGGACCTGAAGAACTATCTCTGGGCGCCCAGGCTCGGTATGTACGGCATCCAGCGCATCCATCTGCTGGGCAACGTGATGGTGTTGGCGGGCGCGGGTGTCGGCGGCGGTTCGCTGAACTACGCCAACACCCTCTACGTACCGCCGAAGCCGTTCTTCGACGATCCTCAGTGGGGAGACATCACGGACTGGCAGGGGGAGCTCCGTCCCTACTACGACCAGGCCCGGCGCATGCTCGGCGTACGGCTCAACCCGACGATGACCCCCTCCGACGTCCACCTCAGGGCGGCGGCCGAGCGGATGGGCGTCGGCGACACCTTTCACATGGCGCCGGTCGGTGTCTTCTTCGGAGACGGAGCGGACGGAGAGGGAGGGGAGCGCGCGGTGAAGGCGGCGCCCGGGGAGCAGGCCCCGGACCCCTACTTCGGCGGCGCCGGGCCCACGCGCAGGGCGTGCACCGAGTGCGGAGAGTGCATGACCGGCTGCCGGCACGGCGCGAAGAACACCCTCAACGAGAACTACCTCTACCTGGCCGAGAAGGCGGGCGCGGTCGTCCACCCCCTGACGACGGTCGTGTCCGTCACGGACGACTCACGCGGCGGCTACGCGGTCGCCACGCTCCCCACTGACAGGAAGAAGAGCGGAGGACGCACCTTCACGGCCCGACGTGTCGTCCTCGCGGCCGGCACGTACGGCACCCAGACCCTGCTGCACCGGATGAAGGCGGGCGGTCAACTCCCGCGCCTCTCCGACCGGTTGGGCGAGCTGACCCGTACCAACTCGGAGGCGCTCGTCGGCGCCCAGACCGACGACCGCCGCTACCGCAGGGTGACGGGCGAGACGAAGGTCGACTTCACGCGCGGAGTCGCCATCACCTCCTCCATCCACCCCGACGAGAACACCCACGTCGAACCGGTCCGCTACGGCAGGGGCTCGAACTCGATGGGAGGCCTGTCGATCCTCCAGGTTCCTTACGCGGAAGGGTCGTCGAGGGCCCTGGGCTGGCTGGCGAACGCTGCCCGCCATCCCCTCCTGGTCCTCCGCTCGATCTCCAACCGTCACTGGTCGGAGCGGACCATCATCGGCCTGGTGATGCAGTCCCTGGACAACTCCCTGACCACCTATCTGAAGCCGAAGGGCGCGGGCAAAGGCCTCCTGACGGCCCGTCAGGGACACGGCTCCCCCAACCCCAAGCAGATCAGGGCGGCGACGGAGAGCGCCTCGGCCATCGCCGAGGAGATCAACGGCTTCGCCGGCAGCAACGTGGGCGAACTGATGGGCATGCCGCTGACCGCCCACTTCCTCGGCGGTTGTCCGATCGGCGACTCACGGGAGACGGGCGTGATCGACCCGTACCACCGCCTGTACGGCCACCCCGGTATCTCGGTGGTCGACGGCGCCGCGGTCTCCGCGAACCTGGGCGTCAACCCGTCCCTCACGATCACCGCTCAGGCCGAACGCGCGATGTCGTACTGGCCGAACAACGGCGAGGCGGACCCGCGTCCGGCCCAGGGCGCCGCGTACGAGCGTCTGCAGCCGGTCGAGCCGAAGGCGCCGGCGGTCCCGGCGGAGGCGTTCGGCGCGCTGCGCCTGCCGTTCCTGGGGATGCCGACGGTGCCGGAGAAGAAGTAACGGACGGGCGCCGAACCGCACAAGGAGACCGGGAGCAAGGAGACCGGGAGTGGAGAGACCGAAAACAAAGAGAAGGACCCGCGCCCCCCTCCGAGCGCAGGTCCTTCTCTTGTTCTTGTGGGAGGCCGATTACGCCTCCGAGCCCGCCTTCCGGCGACGCATCGCGAACACCGCACCCGCACCGGCGACGACGGCGACACCGCCGACCAGGCCGATCATCGGCAGGGCCGAACTGGAGCCGGTGTCGGCGAGGTTGCCGCTCGGCAGGTCGGAGACGCTGCCCTGGGGCTTGTGGACCGGGTCCTTGGAGCCGCTGTCGCCCGGCGTGGCCGTACCCGGGTCGGGGTTCGCGGAGCCGGACTTCAGGACCTCGAAGTCGTACTGGGCCCAGCCCTCGGCGATGCAGTCCTGGCCTTCGACGTTGTCGATGTAGGCGCCGGAGCCGAAGGAGTAGGCGTCGCCCGCGGGGGCCCGCTTGTCGATGCTGACGCGCAGGTCGACGGACTCGCTCGCCCCGGCCTTCAGCTTGTCGACGTAGAAGAAGTAGTCGCCGGCCCAGTCGTCGTCGCCGATCCGGTCCCAGCTGCCGGTCTCCGGGTTCTTGAACTCCAGGTCGACGTACGGGCTGAGGAACTTCGCCTCGTCGAACTCGTAGTTCTCGATCTCGGCGTAGAAGGCGACACCCTTGATGTCGGCCTCCGAGTCGTTGGTGACGACCAGCTCGAAGCCGTGGAACCCGTCGCCCGCGACGATCTTGCCCGGCAGGCCCTTGATGTCGGCGGACACCTTGGCGTCGCTGTAGTCCTCGTCGAGGTCCTCGCAGAACGGGACGTCGGGGTCCGTCGGCGACTCGCTCGGCTCGGCGGAGACCGAGGGGGAGGCGGAGAGCGACGAGGAGACCGACGGAGAGGGCGAAGCGGAGCCGCTGGCGGTCGCGGTCGCGCTCGGCGGGACGCTGGTCGACGGTACGTCGGACGGCAGGCCGGTGTCGGGCGGCGTGGCCGACGCGGTGTCGCTCGGGGTCTGCGACGGGGTCCCGGTGACGGCCGTCTCGGCAGGGGATGCCGAGGGCGACTCGTCAGCGAACGCGGTGGGCGCGGACAGCAAAGCCAGCGGGGCTATGACAGCTGTCGCCGCTGCTGCGGCCATGGCACGGCGAAGCTTCATGAAGACCTCGAGCTCTCGGACATCCAGGTGCGGGGCACGGACGTGGCCCCTGGTTCTGAACGTGTGACATGCGGTGGCTGTGAATGGTTGCTCTTCACTCACGGAAAATTTATGTGTGCTGGGTCACATGCGGGCCACCCCCAGGTTTTGGATGTGGGCCGGTTGTGGATCCGCTTTCGGATCACCTAGAAATATCCCTCGTGTCTGATAATCAGTCCGACGGCAAGCCGTCCGAAGAGTTCGAGCCGTCGGTTCCCGACGACGTCTGGGAACAGTTCACCCGTGACACCGAGCGGGACATCCGTGCCTCCGCGCAGAAGGAACCGTCCGCGCGGGCGCGGATGGTCACCGAACGGCTGCGCCAGCAGGACGCGCGCGGCGAGCGGCCCGCGGGCTGGCGCACCGACCCCGGGCGGCAGAAGGTGAACGACCGGGCGGTCCGGCGTCGACGCGGGTGGGTGATGGTCGGCGTACCGCTGGCGATCGCCGTGGCCGTGGTGGCCATGAAACCGTCTCTGCTCCCGGGTGATCCCTTCGGCTCCGCCCGGTCGGACGGAACCTCCGGGACCGCCCCGCTGCCCGAGGAGACGGCGGCGCCGTCCACTCCGCCGCCGGCGGCGGACCCGGATGTCCCGACCCTTGCCAGGCCGTTCGCCGGATCCCCCGCCGAGCAGTACGCGGACGGCGCTGCCGGGATCGTCCTGCCGCCGGCCAAGGCGCTGGGCTCGTTGTCGAAGGCCCAGGTGGAACGGGCGCTGCGGCAGACCAGGCAGCTGCTGATCGTTGCGAACCTCGACTCCGCCACCCTGCGCGGAGGGCGCCCCGAAGCCGCGCTCAAGGTGATCGACCCCACCCAGAAGGACCTGCTCGGCGACCTGAACACGGCCCTGCGCCGACCGGACGAGAAGCATGATCCGCTGTCGATGTTCAGCCGGTTCAACCCCGCCGAGGTGCGCCTGACCGGTCACGTGATCAAGACCCGCGGGCGGATGACGTTCGAGGCGGGCGAACGCGACACCGTCGTCGTGCACGCCGACTACACCTTCGTCTACCCACTGGTGCGCGCCGACGCCGGCGCGACCGAGGTGGCCCGGACCATCGTGCGCCGGGTTCTCGAGATCGAGCTCTACGACCCGGCCAAGTACCAGGTCACTCCGGGGAAGATCAGTGTCGTGCGCCACCGCAGTTCGTTCGGCAACTCGGACTGCGAGGTGTTCGACGGCTATTTCCACCCGCACTTCGACTCGGACGCCGCTACGGCGGGTGCCAACCCCGGCCCCACCATCGACCCCTACGATCGCAGCGACGAAGTGGCCGACGGAAGGTGCGGGACCGCCACGCGTACGTGAGCCCCGGGCGCCGGGCGTGGCAAAGGGCCCCGCGGGGCGGAGCCGCGGGGCCCTTCTCCGTCAGCACCGGCGTCAGGGCAGCGCCGGTGCCTGGGGGAAGCGGCGCCGGGGGGTTGCGCCGCATGGTTGGTCTGTACCCGTGGTCGGGGCCCGGCGTACGGGAAGCACACCTGGTCTGGACCAATGGCAGTCAGGAATCGCGGGACAACGCGCTTGCCTGACAGGGGACTTGGGATGGTTCTTGCATCGTGCTGGAAGGCCGTCGAGTACGCAACCTTTTGACCCGGGCTCGTACTCTTGAGGCCGTTGTGCGGTGTCTGCCGTGCCGTCCGCCTGTGCTGTGCCGGTCGGCCCCGGGCGTCCCCGGAACCGACCGTTCTCGGAGGTGACCGGGCCGCTGTCCCCTGCGGTCCGGTCACGATCACTGGAGCCACGCGTGGTTCGGGCGGGCCCGCCCCTGGCTGGCACGGACACCGGTACCAACGAAGAGCGCGTACGGCGGTCACGCGCCGGACGGGTGAGACGGCGCCCGAACTCAGTTACGACCCCGGACCAGGTCTCAGATCCGGCCCCGGCACAGCTCCAGCAACGTCATCGCGAGGGAGGTGCCGGGCCTGCCCAGCGCGTCCCGGTAGTGGCTGAGGACCTCCAGCTCACGGGAGAGGTTCACCCGCCGCCCGCCGGAGGCGATGCGCGTCTCCTGCACCACGGCGGACACGGCCATCCGTTCCTGGACGAGACCAATGATCCGGTCGTCGAGGGCGTCGATGCGTTCACGTGCGCCGGCGATCAGTTCGGTGGCCTCGGCGGCGTCGGTGATGGTCATGCGGGGCTCCTTGTCGGACGGGGTGGCGCACCCCGGACCGGCAGGACCCGGAAACGGCAGGCGCCCCGGGCCTTGTCGGCCCGGGGCGCCTGGGAAGTCGCTTGTCAGTTGCTCAAGCAGCACGACCATGGCAGCCGGTGGGCCGGTTGCCATAGGTAAAGAGGAAGGTCGGGTGCGTGAGCATGGGGGTCAGTATGCACGGAGAGGGGTGCCCTTCCAAGCCGGGGCTTGATCTTTCAGCACCGGCCCGCGTCTCCAGCCCGTCGGGGGTCCCCCTCCGGGAGTTTGAGGACAAGGCCCGGTCAGGGCCGTGGCGGGGGTCTGGGGGCGCAGCTCCCAGTGACGGCGAGGTGTCCAACCTCCACCCCGGTAGAATCGCCCCCACAGACCCCCGCCCAACCGCCGGAAGGCCCCCGTGTCAGCAGCGACCCCCGCCCCCGACACCGTCCTGGTCGTCGACTTCGGTGCGCAGTACGCCCAGCTCATCGCCCGCCGGGTCCGCGAGGCCCGGGTCTACAGCGAGATCGTGCCGAGCACCATGCCGGTCGAGGAGATGCTCGCCAAGAACCCCGCGGCGATCATCCTTTCCGGCGGCCCCTCGTCGGTGTACGCGGAGGGCGCCCCCAGCGTCGACCGCGCCCTCTTCGAGGCCGGCGTCCCCGTCTTCGGCATGTGCTACGGCTTCCAGCTGATGGCGACCACCCTCGGCGGCACGGTCGACAACACCGGAGCCCGTGAGTACGGCCGTACGCAGCTCGCCGTCACCAAGCCGTCCTCGACCCTCTTCGAGGGCACCCCGGCCGACCAGACGGTGTGGATGTCCCACGGCGACGCCTGCTCCGCCGCCCCCGAGGGCTTCTCGGTCACCGGGTCCACGGACGTCGTCCCGGTCGCCGCGTTCGAGAACGACGAGAAGAAGCTGTACGGGGTCCAGTACCACCCCGAGGTCATGCACTCCACGCACGGCCAGCAGGTCCTCGAACACTTCCTCTACCGGGGTGCGGGCCTGACCCCGTCCTGGACCACCGGCAACGTCATCGACGAGCAGGTGGCGCTGATCCGCGAGCAGGTCGGCGACAGGCGTGCCGTCTGCGGCCTCTCCGGCGGCGTGGACTCCGCGGTCGCCGCAGCCCTCGTACAGAAGGCCATCGGATCCCAGCTGACCTGCGTGTACGTCGACCACGGCCTGATGCGCAAGGGCGAGACCGAGCAGGTCGAGAAGGACTTCGTCGCCTCGACCGGTGTCACGCTGAAGGTCGTCGACGCCGAGGCGCGCTTCCTGGACGCGCTCGCCGGGGTCTCCGACCCCGAGGAGAAGCGGAAGATCATCGGGCGCGAGTTCATCCGCGTCTTCGAACAGGCGCAGGCCGAGATCATCGCGGACGAGGGTCCCGAGGTCGCCTTCCTGGTGCAGGGCACCCTCTACCCCGATGTGGTCGAGTCCGGTGGCGGTACCGGCACCGCCAACATCAAGTCCCACCACAACGTGGGCGGGCTGCCGGAGGACCTCGAGTTCGAGCTGATCGAACCCCTGCGCAAGCTCTTCAAGGACGAGGTCCGGATGGTCGGCCAGGAGCTCGGCCTGCCGGACGAGATCGTCCAGCGCCAGCCGTTCCCCGGCCCCGGCCTCGGCATCCGGATCGTCGGCGAGGTCACCAAGGACCGCCTCGACCTCCTCCGCGAGGCCGACGCCATCGCCCGCGAGGAACTGACCGCCGCCGGCCTCGACCGCGACATCTGGCAGTGCCCGGTGGTCCTCCTCGCGGACGTGCGCAGCGTCGGCGTCCAGGGCGACGGCCGTACCTACGGCCACCCGATCGTCCTGCGCCCGGTCTCCTCCGAGGACGCGATGACCGCCGACTGGTCCCGCCTCCCCTACGAGGTCCTGGCGAAGATCTCGACGCGCATCACCAACGAGGTGGCGGACGTCAACCGCGTCGTCCTCGACGTGACGAGCAAGCCGCCGGGCACCATCGAGTGGGAGTAGTCCCGCAGGACCTGAAGAGGCAGGCTGTGAAGGTCACGTCCGCTTGAGAGTCCGCACCGGCTCTCCGGGCTGCCAGACCTGGACGACCAGGTATTTCTCGTCCTCCACAAAGGTCCGCACGACCTCCGTCGGCTCGGTGCGGAAGAGGTGGAACGGCTCCGGCGGTTCCACCTCTTCCGCGTACGCGGCCTTGGCGGCCGGATCCTCGACCTCGTACGCCCGGCCGCTGATCCGCACATCACCGCCGCCCGTGTCCGCCCCCGGGCCCGGGTTCGCCTGGAGGGCGAAGCGTGGGTCGCGGCGCAGGTCCCGCGCCTTCAGCGAGTCCGGCATCATGGCGAGCCACAACTCGCCGTGCAGGAAGCGGACTTCGAGGCCCGAGGTGCGCGGCGAGCCGTCCTTGCGGAGGGTGGCGAGAGTGTGGTGGGTGAAGGCGCGGAAGCGCTCTTCGACGGTTGTGGCCAGGTCGGGTTCCGCGGTGGTGAATACTGCCCAGTTCATGGAACCGAGTCTGACGCGGATACCCGACACCCTGTGACGTGTATTCGCCGCCGGCTCGACCGATGTCTCGTCGGTGTCTCGGGTCCCTGGCTCAGGTATCTGTTTCATCTCTTCGCCAACATCCCTGTTCTCCTGCGCGGACCGACGGTAACTTCCGCTCCGTAAAGGAACCCAGTGCTGGAGGACCTATGCACGGGCCCACTCCGCCCCTGCCGTTGCCCACCGACCAGCTGCAGTTCGCGATGCCCCCGATGTACGAGTCGCTCGACGACGAGCGCAGGCACCGCAAGGAACGGCTGGCCGGGGCGATCAGGCTGTTCGGACGGTTCGGCTTCGAGGACGGTGTCTCGGGGCACATCACGGCGCGCGACCCCGAGTACAGCAACTGCTTCTGGGTGAACCCCTTCGGGATGCCCTTCAAGCACGTCACCGTGAGCGACCTCGTCATGGCCAACCAGGACGGCCAGGTCATCGAGGGCCGCTACCACATCAACCAGGCGGCCTTCACCGTGCACGCCCAGGTGCACGCGGCCCGCCCGGACGTCGTCGCCGTGGCCCACTGCCACTCGGTGCACGGCCGTGCCCTCTCCGCCCTCGGCGACCTCCTCGACCCGATCACCCAGGAGAGCTGCGCCTTCTACGAGGACCACGCGCTCTACGACGCCTACACGGGCGTCGCCGTGGACGCCGACGAGGGCCGGCGGATCGCGTCCGCGCTGGGCTCCCGCAAGGCCCTCGTGCTGCGCAACCACGGGCTGCTCACGGTGGGCGACTCGGTGGACGCGGCGGCCTGGTGGTTCCTGTCGATGGAACGGTCGAGTCAGGTCCAGCTGACGGCGCGTGCGGCGGGCCGCCCCATCCTGATCGACCACAAGCAGGCCGTCTCGACGCGTGAGCAGCTCGGCGGCGACCTCGTCGCGTGGATCAACTACCAGCCCCTGTGGCGGGACATCAGCGGGAGCGAGCCGGATCTGCTGGGTTAGCGGTCCTGGGGGAACGGGCAACCCCGGGTGGGGCGGAAACCCCGGGTGGGCCGGAAACCCCGGGTGGGCCGGGAACCCCGGGTGGGCCGGGAACCCCGGGTGGGGCGGAAACCCCGGGTGGGGCGGAAACCCCGGGTGGGTCAGAAGCCCCGTAGGACGGCGGCCTTGGTGGTCGCGAACTCCTCGTCCGTGAGCACTCCCTCGCGGTGCAGCTCGCCCAACTCCCGGAGCCTGCGCAGGAGTACGTCGTGATGGTCGGACCGGGGCGGGATCGCGGGCGTGAGCCGGGGCCGCTCCACGTAGTCGACCGCTCGGGTGGAGGGGTGCGGCAGACGAGCGGTGACCGCGGTCGCCACGAGTGCCGTGAGCAGGTCGCGACGGGTGCTGCCCCACAGGTCGAGGGCGTAGGGGTCCTTCTCGGGCGGCAGTTTGGAGAACACCGTCTCGCGGGTCACGAAGCGCATGAAGCCGTCCTCGTAGCCGGAGTTGGGCAGCCAGTCGACCTGGACGAGATCGTGGAGGGAGATGATGCGCGGGCCGGTAGCCCGCTTGACCCGGTCCGAGGTGTCGGACCAGTCGATACGGACCTGCGTACCGTCGAACGACACCATGCCGTCGCTGGACCGCACCGACACCGGCACGGGCGGGCCCGGGAGCAGATACGCCTTCGCCGCTTCCTCGGGGACCTGGTCGAGGAGCAGGGCGTGCCGGATCTCCTCGGCGATGTACTCGGCGACTCCGGACCGGTCGATGTCCACAGTCAGCCGGTACGGGTCGGCAGCGTCCGGCAGCCGTCCGCCGGTCGCGTGGAGCAGCGGGTCGGCGCCCTCGCGGAGCCGGAGCCGCAGCCGCCCACGCTTGCGTTCGGGTGTGTAGACGATGCCCGAGACGGCCTCCAGGGGCACGGCCACCTCGCCGTACGTCTGCCGGAACAGCGGCACGGAACGGTGGAGCCCCGGCGTGATCCTGACCGTGCTGCCGTCGAAGGCCCAGGTCCCGTCGCGCTGGATGATCTCGGCCATACGTGAATTCTCGCAGCCGGGTCAACACGGGGGTCGGGGATTCACTCGCCTTTTCCGCTGCCGGGGCGGACCTGCCGCACACGACGGGTGTTAGGTAGGGCACAATTCGCTCTCGTCGTGGGGGAGTTGCGCGAGCCGGATTTCGGGCTCCAGAAGTCCCGGTGTGCCCCGGTTTGATCCGGTGTGTTTTCCGGTGTGTTGATGTCCTGGTTCGTGATGTGTCGTGTCGGGTGTGGGGAAGGCGGGCGTCGGGCGTGGCGGTGCAGGAGGCGAGACAAGGTGTGCTGCCCGGGGAGCACGGGGGCGGCTGCACCTGCGGGGACTGCCCGCACGGGGCGCGCACGGGACACCGGCGTGCGGTCGCCGAGTTCCTGCTCATGCGGGACGGGTTCGCCGCCGGGCAGGGGCTGCCGGCCGCGGTGGCGCATTCCGCCTCGGCCTCCCGCCAGTGGGTCTCGGACGAACTGACCCAGTCCGCGGCGGTCGTCGCCGAGCGCGGCCGGGCAGAGGGCGAGGTGTGGCTCGCCCGGCTGTGGCGCCGTACGGCGTTCACCGTGTGGGTGCTGATCGGAGTCCTGCTGCTCGTGCAGGCGCTCACCGCCATCGGGGCGGGCTGGACCGCCGCCCGGACGGCCGGACTGGTGGCCGCCGTACTCGTCGGCAGTGCGCTGACCGCCGCGTCCTGGTTCCACCGGGCGCGGGGCGGGGCGCTCGCGCCCCTCATCGGCGAGGACAACCGCCTGTCGACCTCCCGCGTGGTGGCGGCCGGCTGGGTGCTGTTCCTGGCGTACGCCGTGCTCGTGCTGGTGGGCCGGCTGGCGGCTGCCTCCGGCCACGAGGAGCGCGACGCGCTGATCGCCGGCCTCGACCTCGCCCGGGGTGCGGGCGTCGTGACCGTCCTCGCGGTGGTGTGCGCCATCGCGGTACTCGTGCGCAGGGTGGTCGGCCTGCGCGTCCTCGGCCAACGCCTGCAGAAGGTGCGCGCGGACCGCCCCCGCGCGGCCGACCTCCTGACGGACGACGCGGGCCGCGGCACCTTCGCGGACATCCAGTACGTGATGATCGGCACGGTCGCTCTCCTGTTCGCGGTCGTTCGGCTGGCCCGGCGCCCTGATCAGCTGCCGGACCTTCCGTGGGGGCTGGCGGTGGTGGTGCTGGTGTCGGCGGCGACCTATGTGGCCGGCAAGTACTCGGAGGGCGGCCGGCCGGTGATCCTGTCGGTCGTCCGGTCCCGGGAGGCGGGCGACCTGGACGGCCCGATCCGCACCGGCGACGACATCGAGATCCGCGGCGCCGGCTTCGTGCCCCCGGGTGCGGGCACCGCCGACCGGCTGTCCCGCATGGTCGTCCGCATCGGCCCGGTCCACGTCCACGTCCCCCTGGTTCCGGTACCCGGCGGCTTCAGCAACCCCCGCGACGAGGTACTCACGGTGCCGGTACCGGCGGATGTGGAGCCCGGCCGGGTGGAGGTGCAGGTGGTGACCGCGGCGGGCGTGGAGACGAACCGGTGCGTGATCGATGTGACGGACTGAGGGTCTGACCTCCTGACGCTGGTTGCTCACGAACGTCCGGGTGGGTGCGGGCGCTTCCCTGCGGGCTGACGCCCCCGGTCCCTTCCCTGCCGGGGCAGGGCGCCTCCCGGCACGAGCGCCGCCAGGCCATCTCTTCCGCCGTGCCGGGCACCGCATGTGCGTGGCGGAAAATTGCCGTGCCGGAGGTGAGCGAGGTCACGTTGTCGTGCGTATCGTCTGTTGAGGGGTCAACGTTGGCAGGCGAGAGGCGGCTAAGGCCGATGGCTCACAGCACTCGAACGGACTCGCACTCTCCTTATCTCGACGGCGACCGGGACTGGCGGGACACCGCCACTCGTTACGCCCTGCTGCCCCTACGCGTCTTCCTCGGTGTCACCTTCATCTACGCCGGCCTGGACAAACTCACCGACAGCTCCTTCTTCGCCAACTCAGGATCAGGCTCCGTCGGTGACCTGATGCGCACGGTCCGCGACTCCTCCGCGATCCCGGCCCTGGTGGACCTCGCCCTCAAGAACCCCGTCGGCTTCGGCTACGCCATCGCCTTGGGTGAGCTTGCCGTCGGCATCGGCACGCTGCTGGGGCTGCTGGCCCGGCTGGCGGCGGTCGGCGGTGCGCTGATCTCGCTCAGCCTCTGGCTGACCGTGAGCTGGGCCTCCGATCCGTACTACTACGGCAACGATCTGCCGTACCTGTTTTGCTGGGTACCTCTGATGCTGGCTGGGGCTTCCGTCTGGTCATTGGATGCCTGGTTCAGGGGTCGACGGCGGGGCCGGGGCCAGTCGGGGGCCTGGAGGTAAGTCAGAGCTTCTCCTGGTCGGGCAGGTGCCGGTACAGGGTCGCCCTGGACACTCCCAGAGCCTTGGCTATGGCGCTGACGCTCTCGCCCTTGGCTTTCCTTGCCGTGGCCACGGTGAGGAGATCATCAGTGATGACCGTGGGGCGTCCTCCGGTGCGCCCCTGTGCCTTGGCCGCTTCCAGTCCGGCCTTGGTCCTGTCCTTGATGAGGGAGCGCTCGAACTCCGCCATGGCGGCGATGATCTGGAAGAAGAGACGGCCGTCGGCGGAGGTCGTGTCCACGGCGCTGAGAGCCCCCGTCAGTACCTTGAAGCCGATGCCACGGCCCCTCAGGCCGTCCACGATGCTCACAAGGTCGATGAGGGACCTGCCAAGCCTGTCGAGCTTCCAGACAACGAGGGTGTCTCCTGCCCTCAGGTAGTCGAGTACGGCTGTAAGTTCAGGGCGATCGGTGTTCTTGCCGGATGCCTTGTCTTCGAAGATCCGAGAGCATCCCGCATCAGTGAGGGCATCCCTTTGAAGTTGTGCCTCCTGGTCGTCGGTTGACACTCGGGCGTAGCCGATGAGGTGGCCGGTGGTAGGCGTCGTCACATGCCCAACGTCTCACAACTCGTCTCAAAACAGCAAGTGATCCGAGGTGGTTGTGAGACGGGTTTTGGACACCCCTGTGGAACCCTGGGGGGTCTTGTTGGGTGCTGTCTCGTAAACCAAGGTTTCTGAGACACGACCTGCGGCATGCACCCGGGGGTAGTGAGGGCGGGTTTCCCTGGCGTGGACCGCAGGGGCAGGTTCCTTCGATGTTGTACGGGTTTCAGGACTTGCCGCGCTTCGTGCACCGTGTGCACTGACAGGGAGGCCCAGGCCAGGGTCATGAGGGGCTGAAGATCGTCCGCCATGGACACGGTTCGCTCGGGTTCCCAGGTCTTCCCTGAGTCGTGGGAGACGCGCATGGTCATCAAGGGGCGGTCGTCGAAGAGTCCAACCGCTTTCTCGGAGCTCATGAGTTGTGCGCCTCGGCGTGATGCTGGCGCAGCTTGACGTTCGCATCAGAGACGGCGCTGTGGTCGCCTCTCGACCGGGAATTCTTTCGGCGTACGCAGATGTCGAGACAGGCGCTGCATCCTGGAACCGCTCTTGGCTCTGGCGGCAGTTCGGTGAGCCCGTAGCCCTGAGGTTGCTGTGTGCTCGCCATCAGTCCTCCCCGGTTTCGTGACCCATTCATGGTCCACCAGTTGGCGAGCAACGCCGATCAGTATTCCCGTTCCTGACTAAAGATCATCGATAGTGCTCTGCGCACTGCTCAAGCAACTCCCTCGCCTCACCTCCGAGTAGAGCGTGACGCTCGAACGAGGTAAAGACGGCAAGATACTCAGAGATGTCGCGGGGATCACGAAAGACCATGCGGCCAGTGAAGTTCTCGACCGTGGCCAACCGGTCGTCATAGACGGTGAAGGTGTTCATCGGTCCTCGTGGTATCACCGTCCCCATCGGGATAACTCCTATGCGGATGTTGGGAAGGTGGGAGACTGATGTGAGACGGTCAATCTGAACGGCCAGGGCGGAGCGAGGGACGACTGCCCACCTGATTGCCTGTTCCGTGAGGAGAAACGTGAACGTTTTCGTCGTGTCGTAGAGAACGGCCTGACGCTCCAGTTTCCTCGTGATGGTTTTGGAAGGGTCGCCTGGCGTGTGGCTCAGGCTGGCGCGGATGTATTCCGGTGTCGCCAACAGCCCTGTGATCATCGCCGGCAGAAAGTACCGCAGCTCCGTCGCTTCGGACTCCAGTGAGGCCAACTCCGTCTGACGCTTCTCCATCCCTCTGCGCCAGGAAGAGCGCTTGTCCTGCCACTCGGTGTTGGCGATTCGAGCAAGGGCGGTAACCTCTGTAACCAACTCAGGGGGAGTGTCCAGGGCTCGAAGGATCCGTTCGACGTCGACCAGCTTCGGTGTCTTCTTGCCGGTCTCGAACTTGCTGATCTGGCTCTGGGACATGTTGCAGCGCCTTGCGAGCCGATCTCCCGTGAGACCGGCTCGCTTACGCAACTCGCGGAGCTTTTCTGCCAGATCAGTCCTCGACTGCCCTAGCTGCTCGGGCTCGAACGTCACTCGTCAATCGGCTTCTTTCGCGTACTCGAAGAACGGTACGGAGTAGGCCAGAGCTATGCGCTTCCATTCCATATACGGAGCGATGTCTCCAGTGAACAGTTCACGGTTGATCTGTGTCCCGTCCGGGCGGAAGTTGAGGCGCACCACTTGCGTATCGTCGAACATCCACCAGTCGGTTCCCGAGAGCGGCAGACCATAGTCGTCGTCTGTGACATCGAGGATGCGGATATCCTCCCCAGCTTGGATGTTCCCAGGGATTCCCCAAGCGAATTGGTATCGCTGATAGTCCGTCAACGGTCGTCGTACGATCCGTACTCGCCCGATGCTCCGTCCCGATGCCGTGTAGCCGTGAACGCGCTCATGCCAGCGTGAGTTGTGATCGGCAGGCTTGGGTTCCCCCCGAAGGAACCGAGCAACGTTCTCGGTCTCCTTTGGCATGGTGTAGGTGGGCTGAGCCTCGAACCGCCATGCGTCACGTTCGTAGGCGTCGAACGTCCTGCGCCACTCGTCACCATCCAAGAGCACGTACGGCCTCCCTGAGCACTGCTTCGGGGATCTCCACCAGGGCCTCCCCCTCCGGCGGTTGGAAGGCATTGGAGACATCCCCCTGGACCACGATGGAGCCGCCTGCTGTGCGGTAGACGTTCGGGCAGTCGTCGTCATCGCAGTTCGGTCCGTCGAACTTGCCGGTGAGACGGGTCAGTTCCTCACGCGCCATGGTGCCCCCTCGTCTGTGGGCCCCTGTTGGGGCTCTTGCTGATCGACGCTACGTAGCCCGTTGTTCCTCGTCCATGCCAGGACCGAACTATTCCTGATGCGGAATAAATGATCTTCGATCACGTTGTCCTTGTCCTGCCCGGTCCCCTGAGGGACTCTGCTGCCCTCATACGGCGTGATCCCGCTCTCAGCTGCTCAGACTGCCGTCCCAGAATGGCGCAAAGGACACGTACATTATTTATGTGGGGGGTTGTATATACCCCCCTACGAAAAGAGAACTTCTGAGAGTCACTCGTACTAGTGAGCATCCCTCCTCAGGGGGGGTGTCCTCCGGTGTTAGTGAATAGTGAATGGCTCACTTCGGTTTCCAAGGTCCACCTCTCCACCGAAGTCGGTGGTGTTGGAGATTCCCTTGGTGAGGGGATTCAGTCGGATGGTGATTCCTGCCTTTAGTAGGTGACGTGTTCTCTCGACCTCATTTCCTTTGTTCCTCTCCCACATGTGGCGGAAGGTCTCCCCGGTGTCCCGGTACTCGTATCTATCTGGCTTGTCTCCTTCGGCTGCCAGAGAGTCATGTTCCTCATAGAGGGCCGCAATCTCTTCCTCTGTGGCCTTCTTTGCGAATCCCGATGAGTTCTTGCCGCCGGGGCGGAGGGATCTCTGTAGTTCCGATACATACTCTTCGATCTCCCGGAGTCTCTGAGAGTTGTTCGACCCCTTTACGTAGTGGCGCTCATGCATGGGGAAGTCCCCGATGGTTCCGAGGATCATCGTCTCGACGAGCTTCTCCACTTTCTCGGCTCGGAAGGCGTACCCCTTGCCGCAGGAATCCCGATTTGCCGACTTATTGCACCGGTATACAGGCTTTCCTTGTTGTCTCTCCGGGTTGAAGAGGTACAGGTTCTTGCCGCATCCGCCGCAGAGCACAACTCCGCGATAGGCAGTCGTGTTCTTGGTGGAGCGACGGGCGGCACCAGGGCGTCCGTTCATCTCATCCTGGAGCTTCGCCCATTCATCGTCTGTGAGAATGGGGTCTGCCATTCGAATCTTCCCCTCGGAAGTGAGGATGGCTTGCGACACCCCGTACTTCTTTCCGGGAATCTTTACCTCTTCACACTTCCAGCCGAGGATGGTTTCTGACCTCAAAATGTTGGTGATGGTGCGGCTCCGCCATACGGGCATAGGTGTGCCGTTCTTCTTTCGGCGCTCCGACATCCTCTCGCCCGCAGGAGAGGGAACCCCTCTGGTATTGAAGTCATCGCAGATGGTCGAGTAGGGGTCCCCGTCCTCGACTACTCGCTTGTACATCTCCCGAATGATTTTCCGTTGATTCTCCCGGATGCGAAGCCTCATCGCACTGTCGGTGTCACGGAAGGACTCGTAGCCGTAGGGCGGGTTTCCCTTGGCCCATACGTTCTTTGACTTGGTGTAGCTCTGGAACGACTTGACTCGCATGGAGATGTTCTGCGCTTCAGTCTCGGCGATAGCCGCGAACAGGTCGATGATGACGTGCCGGAATGGGCCGATCATGTCGAGCACAGGTTCTTTGACCGAAACCAAGGCCTTGCCGCCGTGTGCAGTCGCCCACTTGATCATGTCCTGCATGTCCACGACCTTGCGGACGAACCGGTCCATCTTCCAGAACAGCAACAGGTCGAACTCTGGAGCCCGATTGTTCAGCCACTCCCCGAGTTCCGGTCTCTGGAAGGGGTGTGACTTGGTGGCGGAGATGTGAGCGTCTCTGGCTACTCCCACCACCTGCCACCCCAGGTGCTGCCTTTCGTTCACGTAGGCCGTGCAGTCCTGGAGCTGCCGCTCCAACGAGGTGGACGCATCGGTCTCGTTGCTGATCCTGAGGGCGATCAGAACACGCACAGCCTTCATGAGCGGTCACCCTACAACAGTGATACGCAAGTGACCTCCCCTACCTGATGGCCTGGCTGCCCCTGATCCTCGCCGGTGCGTCCGTCCTCTCCGTGGACGCCGCCCTGCGGGGACGACGGCGACAGCGGTCCGGGGGATACCGGTAGCAGGTGGTTGAGAGTCGGGGCGGGTGAACGTGTCGACAGCACGACTCGGCAGTAGGCCTCAGCAGTAGGCGGTGTGCCGCGCGCGTGGCCGCGATCTCGTCGCCGATGACCACACTCGGCCAGCCGCACGGCCCGCGCTCCGGGCGGCCAGGGAATCGCCGGCCACTCCCCGCTGGGCTCCGGGCCGCCGGGCCCGCCGGGACCTCCGCCGGGGCCACCCGGCCCGCCGGGCGGGGACCTTGAAGGCGCCCTCGCTGGCCTCGGCGCTCGGCGCCCGAGTTGCACCTCAGTTCGGTATCTCCGGTGGCCTGGACGGTCCTGCCGCCTCCGCCGTCTCCCTGCTTTCCCCGCTTTCCCTCCTCGCTGTTCCGTCCGGTGTGCAGCCGGTGCGTGTCGTCGCGCGGCGAACCCTCGTGCGGCGGCGAATCGCCCCTGTCAGAAGGGCCACCGCGCCTGCCAGGGTCAGGCCGAACACCAGGAGCGGGATCACCGCGAACCAGGGTGTCTCCCAGGCGTCGCCCGCGTCGCCGATGTAGGTGATGCCGGCGACGGTGACGAAGAGGCCCGCGATCAGCTTTCCGGGCTGGAACTCATGACGTGGCACGGGTCACCTCCGCCTGTCCCAGGCCGACTCCGAGGTCGATGTCGATCGTGCCGGCGTTGGTGCCGCCGCTCGCAGGCGACAGCGTGACCTGCTTGTGCTTGCCCGGTGCCACGTCCACGTCCTGTTTGTCGTCGCCGGGCAACTGGATGTCGCCTATGCCCACCTCGATGTCCGCCTCCACCGTCACGTCCTTCGGCACGATCACCTCGACCCGGCCCACGCCCACCTCTACCGCCGTCGTCAGCGTCTGCCCCTTGGCTAGGCGCAGCCCGGTCAGGTCCAACGTGGCGACCCCCGTCCCGAGGTCGTACCTCGGCAGAACGTCTGCCACCGCGGTCGGCGTCCATTGCGTGCGCACCCATTGGGTGCTGACGTCCTTGGGCAGTGCGGCCGAGCCCGCCAGCAGTCCCGCCGTGACGATCGCCAGGAGGACCGAGCCGGCTCCGGTACGGCCGAGGAAAGCGCTGACCGCGATGCCGACGCCGAACACCGTGAGCGCGCAGGCCAAGCCGGTCTGCAGGCTGGTGGCGAATGCCGCCTCGTCCCATTTCACGGCCGTGCCGAGGAAACCGGCGAGCAGGGCGAGCAGGAGGATCCAGCCGCCGATCCAGCGCGGGCCGCGCGGCTTCGGTTGACTGGGCCAGGAGGCCCTTATCCCCGTGTGCGGTCCGCCGTAGTTGCCGTGGGTGATGTTGACCGCCGCGGCGATGTCCCGGTCGCGGGTGTCGTGGGGGCCCCACAGATAGCCCGTGCCGCCGACGTGTGTGCCGTCCTTGACGATGGGGTCGCGCCACCAGGACGGGTAGGCGGACGGGACCGGGGGCGCCTGGGCCTCCGGTGGGGCGTCGGCGACGGCCTGGGCGGCCAGCGGGTCGGGGTCGGGGGCGCCGCGGTTGCGCGACCAGTAGCCGGCGCCCGCGAGGAGGATGGACAGTATGACGGCGAAGGAGAGCACCCCGCCGTTCTTCAGCATGGTCAGGAACACACCGCAGCCGACCAGAGCGAAGAGCACGGCCGTCAGCGCCTGGCCGTCCACACGGCCGGTGAGCAGCTTGCGGACCTCGTTCTCCTCATCGTCCTCGTACGGCACGAACAGCCAGGCGAAGCCGTAGAAGATGAGGCCGATGCCGCCGGTCGCGGAGAGCACCGCGAGCGTGATCCGGAAGATCACCGGGTCCATGTCGCACGTTCGCCCCAGCCCCGCGCACACCCCGCCCAGCACCTTCTGCCGTCGGTCGCGCCGGAACCTGGCCGGCAGCTGCTCGTCGGCTGTGGCAGCCGCGGCAGCTGCCTCGGACGGGTGGGAACTCGCGTGCGGTCCCGCGCCCGCACCTGAATCCGTATCCGCTCGTGTGCCCGTGCCCGTGCCCGTGCCCGTGCCCGTGCCCGCGGACTCGGGAGCGCGCGGTTCCCCTTTCTCCGTGAGCGGGGTTGCCGCGGCGGGTGCGGCATCCTGCGGCCCGGCGCCCGGAGTGGGGCGCGGGCCGGAGCCGGGTCCCGGACCCGTCGCGGCGTGTGCGTGATCTGTCATGCGTCCATGGTGGCGCTTGAGACGGCCCGGCGGCAGTCGGAAGGACCCTGGGCGAACCCTGATTTCGGCCCTGAGAGGGCGCGGGGGCTACGTTCGACGCCAGACGGGTTCGAAGATCAGGGGAGTCTCGGGGGCGGACCCTGATGCCCGGGCGCGGCGGGCGTGTGAACATCGATGGCATGCCGGATGCCGCAGCGTTGCCCCTCGTCGAACCGCGGCCCCCGCGCAAGCTCTACCGCAGCAGCGACGGACGCTGGCTCGGAGGCGTGGCGCGAGGGCTCGCCGGGCATCTCGGGCTGCCCGTGATCTGGCTGCGTCTCATGTTCGTCGGCCTGTTCATGGCCGACGGCCTCGGTGCGCTGCTGTACGCGGCCTTCTGGTTCTTCGTCCCGCTCGGTGTCGGCGGGGTCGAGGCCCAACGGCCTCCGTCCCTGGTCAGCACCGAGACCTCGCCCGATGGTCGCCGCAGACTCGTCGCTCGCAAGCCCGACAAGGGGCAGATCGTCGCCCTGCTCCTCATGGTCGTGGTGGCCATGGTCTTCGTCGGCAACGTGAATCTCGGCGGAGGCGCCAAGGCCTATCTGTTCCCGACCGTGCTGGTCGCCGCCGGCGTCGCCCTGGTCTGGCGCCAGGCTGACAACGCACGGCGGGCCCGCTGGATGGAGGTCGGCAGCCGTCGGCGCACGCTCACCCTCGTCCGAGCCGCGGCCGGGGTCATGCTGGTCACGGCGGGTGTGTCCGGCGTCTTCGTCCTGCAGGGCTCCGCCGCCCACCTCGGCTCGGTCCTGCAGGCAGCGCTCGCGGTGCTGGTCGGGATAGCACTGCTGGCCGGTCCGTATCTCGTCCGTATGACCCAGGACCTCTCCGAGGAGCGCCTGATGCGCATTCGCGCCCAGGAGCGCGCGGAGGTCG
Organism: Streptomyces lacrimifluminis; assembly: GCF_014646095.1. Classification (GTDB taxonomy): domain Bacteria; phylum Actinomycetota; class Actinomycetes; order Streptomycetales; family Streptomycetaceae; genus Streptomyces; species Streptomyces lacrimifluminis. The sequence goes on from NZ_BMMU01000010.1 coordinate 157,968, forward strand.
CCGCCCATGTGCACGACTCGGTGCTGCACACCCTGACCCTTATCCAGCGCAACGCGGAGAGCGCGAACGAGGTGCGCCGCCTCGCCCGCGCGCAGGAACGAGAACTGCGCAACTGGCTCTACAAACCGGAGGGCACAGGCAAGGAAGAGGACGAGGAACCCGGCACCCTCGCCGAGGCGGTGCGGCGCAACGCGGCCGAGATCGAGGACAAGCACGGTGTCCCGATAGAAGTGGTGGTCGTCGGAGACTGCCCGCTCGACGACAGAACCGGCGCGCAGATGCAGGCCGCGAGGGAAGCGATGGTGAACGCCGCCAAGTACGGTGGCGAGGGCGGCGCGGTACAGGTCTACGCCGAGGTCGAGGGCAGGACGGTCTTCGTATCCGTCCGGGACCGCGGACCCGGCTTCGACCTCGACTCCATACCCGCCGACCGCATGGGCGTCAGAGAATCGATCATCGGCCGCATGGAGCGTAACGGCGGTACGGCGCGACTGCGCGCGGTACCGAGCGGCGGCACTGAGGTCGAGCTGGAGATGGAGAGGGCGGAGAGCACGTCATGAGCGAGGCGCACGGGGACAACAGGCGGACCGGGTCGGCCGGTTCGACGGAGTCGGCCGAACACACAGAGACTGCCGGGCTGGCAGCATCTGCCGAGGCCGCACAGGCCGGTGAGGCTGCCGCAGGCGGCAGCGGCGGTGCTGACGCGGGCGGGCGGCGGGTGCGTGTGGTGCTCGTCGACGACCACCGGATGTTCCGTACGGGTGTTCAGGCCGAGATCGGCCACACCGAGCGGACCGGCGTCGAGGTGATCGGCGAGGCCGCCGACGTCGACCAGGCGGTCACCGTCATCACCGCGACCCGGCCCGAGGTGGTCCTCCTCGACGTCCATCTGCCGGGCGGTGGCGGTGTCGAAGTCCTGCGCCGCTGTGCCTCGTTGATGGCCGACGCGACGCAGCCGGTGCGCTTTCTGGCGCTGTCCGTCTCGGATGCCGCGGAGGACGTCATCGGCGTGATCCGCGGTGGCGCCCGGGGATACGTCACGAAGACGATCACCGGCACGGACCTCGTCGACTCCGTCTTCCGAGTCCAGGACGGCGACGCGGTGTTCTCGCCGCGCCTCGCCGGATTCGTCCTGGACGCGTTCGCGTCCACGGACGCCCCGCCGGTGGACGAGGACCTCGACCGCCTCACCCAGCGCGAGCGCGAGGTGCTGCGGCTGATCGCCAGGGGGTACGCGTACAAGGAGATCGCCAAGCAGCTCTTCATCTCCGTGAAGACGGTGGAGTCGCATGTGTCGGCGGTCCTCAGGAAGCTCCAGCTGTCGAACCGGCACGAGCTGACGCGGTGGGCAACGGCACGGCGCCTCGTCTAACCGGGTCCGCCTGGTCTCACACCACCCTCGTGGCTCCCGCGAACGGCATCTCGTCCAGAGGTGCCACCCGTACCGGTGCCGACGGGTTCGGGGCGTGGATCATCTGGCCGCGGCCCACGTACATGCCCACATGACTGATGCCCGAGTAGAAGAACACCAGGTCGCCGGGGAGGAGTTCGGACCGTGAGACACGCTGGCCGGCGTTGATCTGGGCGTAGGTGGTGCGGGGCAGGGAGATCCCCGCGGAGCGGTAGGCGGCCTGGATGAGGCCCGAGCAGTCGAAGGCGTCCGGCCCGGTGGCACCCCACACGTAAGGGCTGCCGAGCTTCTGGTAGGCGTAGGAAACGGCAGCCGACGCACGCGAGTTGGGGGCCTCGGCCACTCCGGAGGTCCCGGAAGCCCCGGGCGCCCCAGCGACTCCGGGTGCCCCCGACGGCCCCAGACCGTCCCGCGCACTCCCCGACGACCGTGAAGCATGCTCCCCGCCCCAGCCTCCGCCGCCACTGCCGTCCTCCGCCGCGAGCCGGGCACGCTCCTCCGCGCTGAGGCGGGACAGCAGTTGACGGGCCTCGCCCAGCTTGCCGTTCACGGTCTTCTTGTGGCGGTTCAGCTCGGCCTGGCGAGCCTTGAGGGAGGTCAGTTCGACGTGGGCGGCGCCGCGCAGCTGCTCGATCTCCCGCAGCTGCTCGCGTACTTGGGCAACGTCCGACGCCTGTCTGGTGCCCGCCCGTTCGGCGAACGCGGCGCCGTCCAGATAGCCGTCGGGGTCCTCGGAGAGGGCGAGTTGCAGAGCGGGGTCGAGCCCGCCGGAGCGGTACTGCGCCGCGGCCATCGAACCCAGCGCCTCCCGCGCCGAGTTGAGCCGGTCCTCCTTGCGCGCAGCCTCGTCCCGCAGGGTGCCCAGCCGCCGCTCCGCCCGCTCGGCCTTCTCCTTCGAACCGTTGTACTTCTCGGTGGCGACCTCCGCCTCCTCGTACAGCTTGTGCACCTTGGCCTCGACCTGCGCGGGGGTCAGTTGTGGCTCGGCGTACCCGATGCCGTCGAAGCCCGTCGCCGTCGCCGCGCCCGCGAGGGCGATCGTCGCGGCGGTGCGGGCCGTATTGCCGTTGAGCGAGCGCTGTCGGGGCTTGCGGTGCGCTGCCACCGGGGCGTCACGTCCTTTCGTACGACCGCCACTGCGACTACCGCCGACGGTTGCCTGGGAAGCGGACCCAGGAGGGCGGTTGCGCGTCCGGCGACGGCTCGCACAGGGGGAGCGGTCCGCCGCCGGACTTTCTCGGCGGTGGTGTCCGACTGCCGCCCCTGGCCCGGGCGGCGGTGGGGAGCCGGGCACCTGGGGGAGGACGCTAAACCTGAGTGGGGCGTGGGGGTAACGCCATGTACGGAACTGGCGTGAGCCGACCGCCGGGTGACCGCATGCGACCGTGATCCCGTTCCGGCGCCGCCGACTTCACGCAGACGGCTGATCAATGCGGGGGTTCACGGGGCACGTGGGGGTGACACGGTGCTATGGGGTGCATATATGCGGGGTCTCAGCGCGCCGCGCAAACGCCTCGCGAACGCGGGTACACCCGGCCCGGTGTCGTACGGCGTGGGCGGCGCTGACTAGGCTCCGGGCTCATGGACGTACTCATCCATCTCCTCGTCGCTCTGCACATCATCGGCATCGCCTCCCTCCTGGGCGGGTTTCTCACCCAGCTGAAGGCGATGGGGCAGGGCACGGCCCGCTTCGTGCCCGCGATGCTGCACGGCGCGTTCACCATGCTGGTCACCGGTGTCGCACTGGTGGGCCTCAACCAGGCCGACGACCAGCCGGTCAACAACGTCAAGATCGGGGTGAAGCTGGCCCTGCTGATCGTGATCCTCGGCCTCGTCTACGTGAAGCGGGACGACGAGACCGTGGACAGGCGGCTGTTCGGCCTGGTGGGTCTGTTCACCATGGTGAACATCTTCATCGCCGTGCTCTGGACCTGACCGACGGGATCTCGCGTCCGCCGTGCGTCAGGCCGGGCGCACCACGCTGTGGACCGCCGACTCGCCGTCGTAGAAGATCGACTCCTCGCGGACGTACGCCCCCGGCTTCGGGGCGTGGATCATCATGCCGTTGCCGATGTACAGGCCGACGTGGCTGATGTCGTCGTAGAAGAAGACCAGGTCACCGGGCTGGATGGCGGAGAGCGAGAGCGTCGTGCCCGCGTTCACCTGGTCGTAGGTGGTGCGGGGGAGGGTGACGCCGGCGGCCCTCCACGCGGCCTGGGTGAGGCTTGAGCAGTCGTACGAGTCCGGGCCTGTCGCACCCCAGACGTAGGGCTTGCCGACCTGTGCGCGTGCGAAGGCAAGGGCCTTCTCGGCCGTGGTGGCGTACGAGGAGTCGGGGACCGTCGTCGACGTGTCCGGAGCGGTGCTGCCCGTCGACTGCTTCGCCGCTGCCGCGTCCTGCCGGCGTTGCTGCTCGGCCGCCTGTTGCTGCTGGGCGAGTACCTGCGCCTGGCGGCGGGCCTCCGCCTGCTTCTTCCGCTCGATCGCCGCGAGCCGCAGCTTCTCCTCGGCGGTGAGGCGGGAGAGCAGGTGGCGGGCCTGCACGAGCTTCGTCTGGACGGCGGTCTTGGTCGTCTGCAGCTCGCCCTGGGACTCCGTGAGCGATTCGAGGCTCGCGGTGGCCTGCTGGCGCTTCTGCGTCGTCTCGGCCCGCTGTGTGAGGTAGTCGTCGACAGCGTCCTTCTGGCGGGCGGTCAGGCGTTCCATCAGCTGGTTCTGGTCGAAGTAGTCCTGCGGGTCGTCCGCGAGCAGGAACGTCGTCGTCGTGTCGGGGGTGGCGGATCCGGTGCGGTACTGGGCCGCGGCCAAGGAACCCAGCTCCTCGCGCGCGTCGTTGAGCTTCTGGGTGCGCTGGGCCACGTCGTCCATCAGGGCGTCGACCCGCCCCCGCTGCTGGGAGGTCTTCTCCTTGGCGGCGTTGTACTTGTCGGTGGCCGACTCGGCCTGGCGGTACAGGTCGCCGATCTTCGCCTCGACCTCCTCCATGCTCGGCTCGTCGTCGGAGGAGGGCACCGGGGGCGTGGAGGGGGTCGGGGGCGCGGCGTTGGCGGTCTGGGACAGCAGGGCCACGGAGGCCAGGGCCGCCGTGGCGAAGGCGGGGGTCCGTATGCCTGCTACGCGCGTTCCCGTAGGACGCGACTTGCGGTGCGACGACGCCAAGGGAGGCGACTCCTTCCACGTTCCGCCTACCGGGTTAGCTGTCGGGTTCGGGCGGGTGGTTCGGAAGGGTTGCCCTACGGTCCTTGCCCTGGAAGGCAGTCGGACCGATTCACCCCAGGTTTTCGGTGGGTCCCCGGCTCCTGCCGCACGGGGCGGCACGATCGGACTCGGCGGAGGCCGCGCGGCCCGGCGATGTTCGCCGGAGAGGGTCGTACGGCCTTACGGCACGCTAACCAACAGGTGTGGCTTCTGTGAAGGTTGATGACCGCTATGCCCGATACGTATATGTGACCTCGGTCCTAAACATGGCTCTGGGTAGTTGACCGAGGGTGTTATTTAGTGGTACGCGGTGATGTGGTTGATTTGATCCAGTTTGGGTTGGCCGTCCGCGCAAGTCTGCTCGTCCGGTGCGGAAACCAGGGGATGTTTTCGGGGTGGCGGCGGGTTGTCAGTGGGGGCGCCTAGACTCGGAGAGCGATGAGCAGCCTCTTTGACGACAGCTTCCTGGCGGACCTCCAGGGCCCTCGGGCCCGCGAGGAGGAACCCCCGCCGCCGCCCGAGGACGAGCAGGTACCGGAGCCCGTTCCGGACGACCTGTTCGGCGGGAAGTTCGACGCGCCGCCGGATCGGGACGCGTACTACCGCGACGGCGCCCCCCGCCCGGTGGTGGACCCGGCCGCGCTCCTGGACGGGCTGAACGAGAACCAGCGTGCGGCCGTCGTGCACGCCGACACCCCTCTGCTTATCGTGGCGGGCGCCGGCTCCGGCAAGACGCGCGTGCTCACGCACCGCATCGCGTATCTGCTCGGTGAGCGGGGCGTCCACCCCGGCCAGATCCTCGCGATCACCTTCACCAACAAGGCCGCCGGCGAGATGAAGGAGCGCGTCGAGCAGCTCGTCGGCCCGCGCGCGAACGCGATGTGGGTGATGACGTTCCACAGCGCGTGCGTGCGGATTCTCCGGCGGGAGAGCAAGCGGCTCGGCTTCACCTCCTCCTTCTCCATCTACGACGCCGCCGACAGCAAGCGGCTGATGGCGCTCGTCTGCCGCGATCTGGACCTGGACCCCAAGCGCTTCCCGCCCAAGTCCTTCAGCGCGAAGATCTCCAACCTGAAGAACGAGCTGATCGACGAGGAGGACTTCGCCGCCCAGGCGAGCGACGGTTTCGAGAAGACCCTCGCCCAGGCGTACGCGATGTACCAGTCGCGGCTGCGTGAGGCCAACGCGCTCGACTTCGACGACCTGATCATGACGACGGTCAACCTGCTGCGCGCCTTCCCGGACGTCGCCGAGCACTACCGGCGCCGCTTCCGGCACGTCCTCGTCGACGAGTACCAGGACACCAACCACGCCCAGTACGCGCTCGTACGGGAACTCGTCGGCACCGCCGAACACACCGGCGACGACGCCGACGTACCGCCCAGCGAGTACGACCTGCCGCCCGCCGAGCTGTGCGTCGTGGGTGACGCCGACCAGTCGATCTACGCCTTCCGGGGCGCGACGATCCGCAACATCCTCCAGTTCGAGGAGGACTACGCGGACGCGACGACGATCCTCCTCGAACAGAACTACCGCTCCACGCAGACGATCCTGAGCGCCGCCAACGCGGTCATCGAGCGCAACGAGTCCCGCCGTCCCAAGAACCTGTGGACCAACGCGGGCGCGGGCGCGCGCATCACCGGCTATGTCGCCGACACGGAGCACGACGAGGCGCAGTTCGTCGCCGAGGAGATAGACCGGCTGACGGACGCGGGCGACGCGAAGGCGGGCGACGTCGCCGTCTTCTACCGGACGAACGCCCAGTCCCGTGTCTTCGAGGAGATCTTCATCCGCGTCGGCCTGCCCTACAAGGTCGTCGGCGGCGTGCGCTTCTACGAGCGCAAGGAGGTCCGGGACGTTCTGGCCTACCTGCGCGTCCTCGCCAACCCGGAGGACTCGGTGCCGCTGCGCCGCATCCTCAACGTCCCCAAGCGTGGCATCGGCGACCGCGCGGAGGCGATGATCGATGCCCTGTCCCAGCGCGAGAGGATCAGCTTCCCGCAGGCGCTGAAGCGCGTGGACGAGGCGTACGGAATGGCTTCGCGGTCGACCAACGCCGTCAAGCGGTTCAACACGCTGATGGAGGACCTGAGGACGATCGTGGAGTCGGGTGCGGGCCCGGCGACCGTCCTCGAAGCGGTCCTCGAACGCACGGGCTATCTCGCCGAGTTGCAGGCATCGACCGACCCGCAGGACGAGACCCGGATCGAGAACCTCCAGGAACTCGCCGCGGTCGCCCTGGAGTTCGAGCAGGAGTCGGCGGCGGCCGGGGAAGCGGGCGAGGCCGACCAGCCCGCGGAGGGCGAGGCGCCGGCGGCCCCGGCCGGGCTCGCCGCGTTCCTGGAGCGGGTCGCCCTGGTCGCCGACTCCGACCAGATCCCCGACGAGGACGACGACGGCTCCGGAGTCATCACTCTGATGACCCTGCACACGGCCAAGGGCCTTGAGTTTCCCGTGGTGTTCCTGACCGGCATGGAGGACGGCGTCTTCCCGCACATGCGTGCCCTCGGCCAGGCCAAGGAACTGGAGGAGGAGCGGCGGCTCGCGTACGTCGGCATCACGCGCGCGCGTGAACGGCTGTATCTGACACGGTCGTCGCTGCGCAGTGCGTGGGGGCAGCCGTCGTACAACCCGCCCTCGCGTTTCCTGGAGGAGATCCCGGCGGCCCATCTGGAGTGGAAGCGCACGGGCGCGGTGGCTCCGGCGACGTCCTCGGGGGCCGCCTCCGGGGTGTCGTCGTCGTTCTCGTCGTCGCGCTCGCGCTCCGCGGCCTCGGGCGCGTCCGGTTTCGCCACGCGCCGGGGCGGTGCCGAGAAGCCGGTCGTCGCGCTGGCGGTGGGGGACCGGGTCACCCACGACCAGTTCGGGCTGGGGACCGTGGTGGGCGTGAAGGGCACGGGCTCGAACGCCGAGGCGACGGTCGACTTCGGCGAGGACAAGCCCAAGCGGCTGCTGTTGCGCTACGCGCCGGTGGAGAAGTTGTGAGGGGACACCCGGGCATCGTCGAGATGCCCGGGCCACGCCGGTAACCAGGTACGGGAAAGGGACCGGGCGGGACTTACGTCGGGTCGACGCCGTGGCTGCGAAGCCACGAGAGCGGGTCGATCGCCGAGCCGCCGGCGGGCCGTACCTCGAAGTGCAGGTGCGGGCCGGTCGAGTTGCCGGAGTTCCCGGAGTACGCGATGGGATCGCCGGCCTTGACCGTCGTGCCGGACGCGACCCGGTAGGTGGAGAGGTGGCAGTACCACGTCTCCGTGCCGTCCTTGTCGGTCACGATCATCATGTTGCCGTAGGCGCTGTTCCACTGCGTCCGGACGGTGCCGTCGGTCGCGGCCATCACCGTCGTGCCGTACGAGACGGGGAAGTCGATCCCGGTGTGCACGGACATCCAGTTGATGCCGGCCTGGCCGTAGTAGGCGCTGAGGCCGTGCTGTTCGACCGGGAGGGCGTACTTCGGGCGCAGTCGCTCCTTGCGGGCGGCTTCCGCCGCCGCCGCCTTCTTCTGGGCGAGCTGCTGGGCCTTGAGGTCGATACGTTCCTGCGTCCGGCTTGCCCGGTCGGCGAAGTCGTCGGCGCCCGCGGAGAGGCTCTCCAGCTGGGAGTCCAGCTTGTTGTTCGCGGTGGACGGCTTCACGGCGACACCGTCCGACGCGGATGTCGTCGTGTTCTGCTCGCCGTCACCGGTCATCCCGCTCACCGAGGCGGCGGCGATACCCGCGACACCCATTACACAGGCGGACGGAACGGCGATGGTCAGCAGGGCGGAACGTTTGGCCGGGGTACGACGCCGGGACCGGCCCGCGTTGCGCGCCGCCGTACGGGACGCCGCACGCCCGGCTCCGGGCACCGTGCCCGGGGCGACCTCTTCCTGCCCGTCGAGCAGCGAGGCCTCGGCGGGCGGTTCACCATCGGTGAAGGGGGCCGACTCGTCGTGGGCGAGGGCGTGTCCGTCGTACTCCGGTGCGTCCGCCACGTCCGTGATCTGCTCGAACATCGCGGTGGCCTGCTGGTCGTACTCGTGCTCCTGCGCGTGGTCGTACTCGGCCGACGGGGCGGGCGTGCTGCCCGGGCCGCTGTCCGAGTTCCACTGCGTGGCGTCGTACACACCGGTGTCGGAGGCCTGCGTGCCCCACTCCCACTGCTGGGTCTGGTCGGCGGGGCCGGCCTGCTCGGGCTGGAGCCAGGCACCGGCGTCCCACTGGCCGCTGGTGTCACCGCCGGGAGGCGGCGTCTGCGCGGGGATCTCGGCGAGCTGCTGGTAGCCGGGCGCCCAGGTGGAGGTGTCGTACGCCCCGGTGTCGTAGGCCGCGTGGTGCTGGGCCGCGTACGGGTCGTAGTTCAGGGTCTGGTGACTGCCGGTGGACCACTGGGAGTTGTCGTACGAACCGGTGGTGTCCTCGCCCGGCATATTGCCGAAGAGCGGGTCGGTTTCGAAATTGCCGGTGCAGGTACCCGTACCCATACCGACGTCCAAACCGTTGGCGAAGGTGGGGTCGTACGTGGTGAAGTCACCGAAAGGGACTTCCTGCGTGCCGTACGACGCGTAATGAGCCGTCGCGGCATCGGAAGCCGGAGCCGGGGTGGTCATGGTCCCCGACGGGTGACGTTCGTTCACCAACTTCTCTTTCGCCTCGACAACAGGGGCTGGCAGAGCAGTGCGGCGACTGTACCCGGCGGTATGCGGGCGCGACAATCTTCCGTAGGTTTCGTGCCTGGGGGAAACGGGCATTCGGCCGTGTTTCGGGGGACTGCGGGCACGGGTTTGGCCTGGCGTTCGATGAGTGTTCGAATCTTGGGAGACTGTCAGGCGGTCCTGATCGGCCTGTGTGTGGCGTTCGTGGCCCGGGGTTCAGGCCACGGTCAGTCCACCGGCTCGGGCCCGGTCGGTCCGCGCTCCGGCGGCGACGGAGTGGTCGCTCTCGTCCAGGGCCTGCCGTATCCCGGTCGCGACGGCGGGGTGCACGGGCAGGGCTAGGTGGCCGACGCCGGTGACCTGCACGTTCTCCGCCAGCAGGTCCGGGTGGTCGACGCAGGCCGTCTCCGGCGGGCTCATCAGGTGGTCCAGATCGCTCCAGAAGCTGACGAAGCGGGTACGGCAGTCCGGCGCGGGAAGGCGCAGTTCCTCCATGACCTCCGAGCCGGGGCGCATCTGGCGGACGATCGGGTGCGCGTCGGCCAGTGGGACGACCCGGGTGCCGGAGTGCGGGGTGCCGAGGGTGACGAGCGTACGGACGCGGAGGTCACCGCCGAGGCGCTGCACGTAGTAGCGCGCGATCAGGCCGCCCAGGCTGTGCCCGACGATGTCCACGCGCGGCTGGTTCGTGCGCCTGCAGATCTCCTCTATGTGCCGGCCGAGCAGCTCGGCCGCGGTGCGGATGTCACAGGTCAGCGGGGAGTAGTTGAGCGACTCGATCTGCTGCCGGCCGTGCTGGGCGAGGGACCGGCGCAGCAGGACGAAGACGGAGCGGTTGTCGATGAAGCCGTGCAGGAGGACGACCGGGGGTTTCGGCTCCGTCGGCAGGTGGGTGGGTGAGGCGGCGTCAGCGGGGGCTCCGGGGAGCGCGGAGGGGTCGGGGGTCGTGGGCCGGCGTTCCTGGACGATGCCCGACGGATAGAGGAGCAGATGTCCCGCCAGGATCGCGATCTCCAGGGCGGTCGCCTTGAGGAGCGCGGCGGAGAGCCCCGTCAGCGTGCTCGGCAGGACGCGCCGGCAGAGCGGGAGCAGGGGCAGTGCTGCCCGGATGACCTTCATGGCCGACCTCCTGTCGGCACGCGGGAGGCTTCTCTGTCCCCCGTGTGCCCTCGTGGGGGGTCGCGACGAGGGCGGCCGGTGGTGGCGTCGGTGGTGCACGAGTGGGGCGTGCGGCGTGTGTGACGCCAAGGGGGTCGCGAGGCTCCCTGTCGTACGACGACGAAGCTCCCCGCTGTCGTGCCCTTGCTGCCCTTCGTGTCATCTCCGACGCACCGCACCCACACGGCGCGCGGCTCGCGACGCGGTGGTGCGACGACCTCGATGCGGCTCCCCTTGCGCCGGTCCCACCGGTGCGCGGTGAACGTGTCCCACCGTGTGATTTCCCCCTCGGTATCCGTCGCGAAACTGCCGGTTGGGGGATGCTTGACCCAACGTTCGTTCACTTCGCTGGAGGCGACGATGGGTTCGGCAGCCGATCCGATCCGCGTGGTGGTGGCGAAGCCGGGGCTCGACGGCCACGACCGCGAAGCCGAGGTGATCGCGCGGGCGTTGCGTGATGCCGGTATGGAGGTCGTCTACAGCGGCCTCCACCAGACACCCGAGCATGTCGTCGTCACCGCGATCCAGGAGGACGCCGACGCGATCTGGCTCTCCGCCCTTTCCGGCGCCCACCACACGCTCCTCACGGCCGTGACCGATCTCCTGCGGGAGCGTGACGCGGCGGACATCAAGGTGTCCGGCGGTGCGCCCGGGGCGACCACGGCTTCAGTTGTGGAGTGGGTGCGGGGGGCTGTGCGGGGGTGAGGGGGCGCTGTTCAGGCGTTCCCACCCAGCCCTTCTGCACCCGCCCACCCGCCGGTCTCGGTCCGATTGCACGGTGTCCTCCGGGCTGGTTCGAGCAGCCCTCAGTTCCTCAGTTCTTCCGCCATCGCCGCGCGCAGGCGCAGTGTGCCCACGAGGCGCTGGAATGCCTCCGCCCAGTAGCTTCCCGCGCCCGGTGACGCGTCCTCCCCTTCGTCGGGTATCGCCAGCAGGCCGTCGAGGCGGTCGGCCTCGGAGGGGTCCAGGCAGCGTTCTGCGAGCCCCATCACTCCGCTGAAGCTCCATGGGTAACTACCGGCGTCCCGAGCGATGTTGAGCGCGTCGACCACGGCCCGCCCGAGCGGCGGAGCCCACGGCACCGCGCACACCCCGAGGAGTTGGAAGGCCTCCGACAGCCCGTGTGTCGCGATGAAACCCGCCACCCACGCGGCCCGTTCGGCGGAGTCCAGCGTGGCGAGCAGCTTCGCCCGCTCCGCCAGGGACACCGCCCCCGGCCCGCCGGCCTCGGGTGTCGAGGGCGCGCCGAGGAGCGCCCGGGACCAGTCGGCGTTCCGCTGCCGCACCGCCGCCCGGCACCACGCGGCGTGCAGCTCGCCCTGCCAGTCGTCGGCCACCGGCAGCGCCACGATCTTTTCGGGCGTACGTCCGCCGAGCCGTCCCGACCACGATCCGAGCGGGGCCGCCTCCACCAACTGGCCGAGCCACCAGGACCGTTCACCGCGTCCCGCCGGGGCCTTGGCCACGACGCCGTCGCGCTCCATGCCCGCGTCGCACTCGTGCGGCGCCTCCACGACGAGCACGGCCTCGCCCCTCGTACCGCCTCCGGCCTCCGCGCTGTTCGCGTGGTCGAGCGCTACGCACGCTCCCGCGCGAACCGCCATCCGTGCGGCGAGCGCCGAATCCGGCAGTGCCGACAGCAACTCGGCCGCTGTCGCCCGGACGTTGCGGCTGCGGTCGGCCAATGCCCGCTCCAGGAAAGGCTCGTCCTCGGCGCGCAGTCCCATGCGGAGCGAGTCGAGGAACATCAGCCGGTCCTCGGCCCGCTCCGTCGCCCAGGTCGTCTCCAGCAACTCCCGGGCGGCGGCGGGCTCCCGCGCGCGTATCGCAGCGAGGAGGGAGACGCGTTCGGCGAACAGGCCCTCCTGCCACAGTTGCTGGATCCGTTCCGTCTCCTCGGCCCCGGGCAGGGCCGCGCCTCCGCCCGGGGTCGAGCGCAGGGCGAACCGCCAGTCCGGGTTCAGCCGGGCGAGCCACAGGGCGCGCGGGCCCGCGAACGCCAGCGCCGCCGGCCGTAGGTCCGTACGTCCCCTGGCCGCGTCGAGCAGCGCCGGCAGCACCTGTGGTGGGGCCGCGAAACCGTGTGCGTTCGCCGCCGCGAGCCACTGGGGCAGCAGCTCCATCAGGTCCGGCGCCGTGCCCCGGCGACCGCTGCCGCCGGGAGTGCCGGGCCGGTCGGCCAGGAGTAGCGCCAGCCTGCGGGCCGCCGCGGGCGGCAGCGGCGGGCGTGGGTCCGCAGCGGCGGGCTCCAGCCGCGCCGCCGCCGGGGCCGGTCGCAGTCCCGCACGCCGCCGTACGGTCTCCACGGCCGCCGCGTCGAGCAGCGTGACCGGTGCCTGCCTGCCGGGCGGGCAGCCCGGGGGCGTACGCCGCTCCGTGCCGAGCAGCGCCGCGGTGACCAGCTCCTCCCAGGCGCTCGCCGCGGCCGAGCCCATGGGGGTGACGGCCCTGCTGCCGTTCATGAGGTTCCCTTTCGTCGGGAGTCGTGGGTCCGGCCGTGAGCTGTGAGCTGTGAGCCGTGAGCCGTTGCGTTGCGTTGCGTGGTGTGGCGTGGTGTGGCGTGTCGCATCGCGTCAGCACAGCGGGACCGCCTGTCCCACCACCCCCTCCGGCCAGGCCGTCAGAGGAGTGAAACCCCGGTGACCGCACTCGCCGAAGACCGTGACGGGTCCGCCGCCCGAGAGCGCGACGAGGCGCCACAGGCCTGGGTGCGCGACGGCGGACGGGGCCAGGGGCAGCGCCAGGTCGGTGTCGGCGTCCGCCAGTTGCCAGGAGCCGCCGACCGGGACGGGCATGACGCGGTCCAGCGTCACCGGGAAGGAGTCCAGCCAGGGGTCGGCCCGGAGAGCCTCTCCGTAGCGCTCGGCCGCGCACGTGGTCGTCGTCCCCGGTGGCCGTACCTCCGTCGGCGCGGGCGGTGTGAACCGCTCGCCCAGGGCGGCCCGCAGCTGCCCGGCGCCGGGATACGCGGACACCTCCGCCTCGAACGCCAGACCGACCGGCAGTGCCAGTTCGGGGGCGCGCCCGGCCGCTCCGTAGGAGAGGAGCAGCGCGGTGCGGCCCGACTCCGCGCCGTGCAGCCAGATCCGGCGGGTCGTCAGACGGGCGTCCGCCGTCTCGTACTGGGCGAGGACCAGCCAGTGGTCGCGCACCGGCGGGCCCTCCGCCGAGCCGGGCACGCCGATCCGTGACCGCACCGTCGCCGCCAGACCGTCCGGCAGCTCGTCCCGGCGCAGCCAGCCCCGGTCGAGGAGGTGGAGCAGCGCGCACTCCTCCAGCAGCCGCACCGGCCAGCCCGGACCGGACGCCGGTATCGCCCCCAACTCCCTCACCCGCGCTGCCAGTCCGGGGGCCTGGGCATCGACCATCCGGGCCGCCGTCTCCTCCCACAGCCCGTACCCCGCCTGCTCCGCCGTGGCCAGGCCGCCGCGCAGCAGGTCGGCGAGGCGCTGCTCCAGTTCCGTCGCCCCCGCCGTGATCCGCTCGGCCCGGCGCTCCGCCCTTCGTCGCGCCGCCTCCGGATCACCGGACGGGGAACCGGCAGGGCCCGCCGCCCGTTTCTCCTCCGCGCGCTTGCGCCGCCCGGTCAGCCACTCCTCCGCCCAGCCCGGCGCCTCCCCTCGCGGCACCGCGCCGTCCCCGCCCGCCCAGAGCAGCAGCAGCCCGAGCGCGTGCTTGCACGGGAACTTGCGGCTCGGACAACTGCACTTGTACGCGGGCCCGGTGGCGTCCGCGATGTCGACGACCGTCTGATACGGCTTGCTGCCACTGCCCTTGCACAGTCCCCACACCGTCCCCTCGTCAGAACTGCCGGCCTCCGACCACGGCCCGGACGCACCGAGTTTGCTTCCCGCTTTGCGTGACGAGACGTCAGGCGCCAGTGCCAGCACCTGATCCGCTGTCCAGCGCACCCCCTGCTGAGTCATGACATCGAAGGTAGATCCCGGCACTGACAATCGGTCCTCACAGCGATCCACGCTCAGCCTCCGGAATGGCATTTTCGCAGGTCAGAGTGCATTGTCAGTGGCGTGGTGCAGTGTGGACACCAGATCCGAACGGGCCAAGACCGGCCGAGCTGGAGGGGGACCGAGCCATGCCTGTTTCCGCTGAACCGACATCCGTCGACCCGCGTCACGAGCAGTCCGCGCACGCGAACGCCACGGAGGAACTGCGCCCGCACGCCGAGGACGCCTTCGCTGCCGAACTCGCGGCACTGGCCGCGCAGGACGACCGCCCGCGCCCGGCCCGCTGGAAACTGTCGCCGTGGGCGGTCGCGACCTATCTGCAAGGCGGCACCCTGCCCGACGGCACGGTGATCACACCGAAGTACGTGGGCCCGCGCCGCATCGTCGAGGTCGCCGTCACGACCCTCGCGACCGACCGTGCCCTGCTGCTGCTCGGCGTGCCCGGCACGGCGAAGACCTGGGTGTCGGAACACCTGGCGGCGGCGGTCAGCGGCAACTCGACGCTGCTGGTCCAGGGCACGGCCGGCACGCCGGAGGAGGCGATCCGCTACGGCTGGAACTACGCCCGGCTCCTCGCGCACGGCCCGAGCCGCGAGGCCCTCGTGCCCAGCCCCGTCATGCGGGCGATGGCGGAGGGCATGACGGCCCGCGTCGAGGAGCTGACCCGTATCCCGGCCGACGTACAGGACACGTTGATCACGATCCTGTCGGAAAAGAACCTGCCGATACCGGAGCTGGGGCAGGAGGTGCAGGCGGTACGCGGGTTCAACCTGATCGCGACGGCCAACGACCGCGACCGCGGGGTCAACGAGCTGTCCAGCGCCTTGCGCCGCCGCTTCAACACGGTGGTGCTGCCGCTGCCGGAGAGTGCCGATGCCGAGGTCGACATCGTCTCGCGCCGGGTCGACCAGATCGGCCGCTCGCTCGACCTGCCGGCCGTGCCGGACGGTGTCGACGAGATCCGTCGCGTCGTGACCGTCTTCCGTGAACTGCGCGACGGGGTCACGTCGGACGGCCGGACGAAGCTGAAGTCACCCAGCGGCACGCTGTCCACCGCCGAGGCGATCTCGGTCGTCACCAGCGGTCTGGCCCTGGCGGCCCACTTCGGCGACGGCGTCCTGCGGGCCTCCGACGTCGCCGCGGGCATCCTCGGCGCCGTCGTCCGCGATCCGGCGGCCGACCGGGTCGTCTGGCAGGAGTACCTGGAGGCGGTGGTCCGCGAACGCGACGGCTGGAAGGACTTCTACCGGGCGTGCCGTGAGGTGAGCGCATGAGCCGTGACCCGGGCACGGACGGACGGGGGCGGGTGTTCGCGATGCTGGCGGGAGACGGTTCGGTGACCGTGCGGGTTGGTGGCGTGAGTGATGCGGTCGGTGACGACGACTCGTCGTGGGGCAGGAAGGGGGCGTCGTGACCGAAGGCGAGAGGCGAACCGGGCCGTTGCTGCTCGGCGTGCGGCACCACGGGCCCGGGTCGGCGCGGGCGGTACGGGCCGCGTTGGCG
This sequence comes from Streptomyces lacrimifluminis, assembly GCF_014646095.1. Taxonomy (GTDB): domain Bacteria; phylum Actinomycetota; class Actinomycetes; order Streptomycetales; family Streptomycetaceae; genus Streptomyces; species Streptomyces lacrimifluminis. The sequence goes on from NZ_BMMU01000010.1 coordinate 173,836, forward strand.
GCGGCGCGGCCGGCGGTCGTCCTGATCGAGGGGCCGCCCGAGGCCGACGCCCTGGTCCCGCTGGCCGCCGACGAGGACATGCGACCGCCGGTCGCCCTGCTGGCCCACGCCGTGGACGAACCCGGCCGCTCGGCCTTCTGGCCGCTGGCCGAGTTCTCCCCGGAATGGGTGGCGATCCGCTGGGCCCTGGAACACGGGGTCCCCGCCCGCTTCATCGACCTCCCCGCCACGCACACGCTGGCGTGGGAGAGCGACAGCGGGGGCGAAAGCGAGGGCCAGGGCGATGACGAGGGCGAGGGCGAGGGTAACGACGGCTGTCCGCCGGAATCGGACGCTGTCCGAGGCCCCGCACCAGCGGATACCGACCCGGACACTGTCCCGGATGCGGATCTGCGGGTGGATCCGCTCGCCGTGCTCGCGCGGACCGGTGGTTACGACGATCCAGAGCGCTGGTGGGAGGACGTTGTCGAGCACCGGGGGGCAGGCGAGGGGGACGCGTTCGCTCCCTTCGAGGTGCTGGACGAGGCCATGGGCGCGCTGCGCGAGGTGTACGGGACCGGGGGTCACGAGCGGGATCCCGTGCGGGAGGCGTACATGCGGCTCCAGGTCCGGGCGGCGCAGCGGGAGTTCGGGGACGCGGCGGTGGCCGTGGTGTGCGGGGCGTGGCATGTGCCCGCGCTGCGGCAGAAGACCGCCGTCGCCGCCGACCGGGCGTTGCTGAAGGGGCTGCCCAAGGTCAAGGTGGACGTGACCTGGGTGCCGTGGACGCATCGCAGGCTCGCGCGGGCCAGCGGGTACGGGGCGGGCATCGACTCGCCCGGCTGGTACGGGCATCTCTTCGGCGCACGGGACCGGCCGGTCGAGCGGTGGATGACAAAGGTGGCAGGGCTGCTGCGCGACGAGGACAGGATGGTCTCCTCGGCGCATGTCATCGAGGCGGTGCGGCTGGCGGATACGCTCGCCGCGATGCGGGGCCGCCCGCTGCCGGGGCTGACGGAGACCACCGACGCCGTGCGGGCGGTGATGTGCGAGGGCTCGGACGTCCCGCTGGCCCTGGTGCACGACCGGCTCGTCGTCGGGGACGTGCTCGGGGAGGTACCGGAGTCGGCGCCCGCTGTGCCGTTGCAGCGCGACCTGACACGCCTCCAGCGCCGGTTGCGGCTCAAACCGGAGGCGCTGGAAAGGGAGTTGGAACTCGACCTGCGCAAGGAGACCGACGCCGGGCGCAGTCGGCTGCTGCACCGCCTGCGGCTGCTCGGGATCGGCTGGGGTGAACCCGCGGCGTCGCGCGGCAGCACCGGTACCTTCCGGGAGACGTGGCGGCTGCGGTGGGAGCCGGAGCTGGCAGTACGGGTCGCCGAGGCCGGCGTGTGGGGGACGACCGTGCTCTCGGCGGCGACCGCCAGAGCGGAGGCCGACGCCGTCGGCGCGGGCTCGCTGGCCGACGTGACCGCACTCGCCGAGCGCTGTCTGCTCGCCGAACTGGCCGACGCGCTGCCCGTGGTGATGCGTGTCCTCGCCGACCGCGCGGCCCTGGACGCCGATGTGGGTCACCTGGCCCAGGCCCTGCCGGCGCTGGTCCGGTCCCTGCGCTACGGCGACGTACGCGGCACGGACACCGGGGCGCTGGCCGAGGTCGCGGCGGGCCTCGCCGAGCGCGTCTTCGTCGGCCTGCCCCCGGCCTGTGCCGCGCTCGACAGGGAGGCCGCCGAGGAAATGCGGCGCCATGTGGACGCGGTGCACGGGGCGGTGGGGCTGCTCGGGGAGGCCGTGGCCCCGAACCCGGCTCCGGCCGGCACCGCTGGTGCAGGGGAGACCGCGGACGGCGTCTCCGTGGGTGCCGCTGCGGAGAACCCCGCGAGAGCCTCTGAGCCGGGGGCGGCTCTCGGGAGTGGCACCGCGCCCACCTCTCCCTCCTCTGCCTCGGGCGCTCCCGCGAGTGCCGCCGAGGATGTCCCCGAGCCGGGGCACCACAGCGAGCTGCGACGCCGCTGGCACTCCGTGCTCCGGGTGTTGTCCGCGCGGGACAGCGTGGCCGGAGTCGTGCGCGGGCGGGCCGTGCGGCTGCTGCTGGACGACGGGGAGCTGGCGCAGGACGAGGCGGCGGTCCTCATGGGGCTCGTGCTGTCACCGGGGACGGCGCCGGGGGACGCGGCGGCGTGGATCGAGGGGTTCGTCGGGGGCGGCTCCGGGGGCGGGATGCTGCTGGTGCACGACGAACGGCTGCTCGGCCTGGTGGACGCCTGGCTGACCGGAGTGCCGGCGGAGGCGTTCACCGATGTGCTGCCCCTGCTGAGGCGCACGTTCTCGGTGTACGAGCCCGGGGTCCGCAGAACCCTGGGGGAACTGGTCCGGCGCGGTCCGGAGCAGCGGGGGAGCGCGGTGGCCGGCGCCGCCGGTCTGCCGGGCTTCGCACCCGACCTCGACGCCCGGCGAGCGGATGCCGTGCTGCCGGTGTTGCGGCTGCTGCTGGGGCCGCTGGGCGCGGGTGACGGGGGCGTCGACGACAACAACCTTGTGGGGGTGGGGACATGACGACGGCGACAGACCCGGCGGATCCGGCACTGGAGCGGCTGCGGCGGTGGCGCCTCGTGCTCGGGGGCGACGCGGCGGACGGTACGGGGTGCGCGCTCTCCGGACAGGACGCCGCGATGGACGGGGCGCTCACCGCGCTCTACGGGAGAGGCGACGGGGGCAAGGCCCGGGTGGGGCGGGAACGTTCGGCGGGGCTCGGGGCGTCCGCGCCGTCGGTCGCGCGATGGCTCGGTGACATCCGGACGTACTTCCCGTCGTCCGTCGTCCAGGTCATGCAGCGGGACGCCATCGACCGCCTGGGCCTCTCCGCCCTCCTGCTGGAGCCCGAGATGCTGGAGGCGGTCGAGGCGGACGTCCACCTCGTCGGCACGCTGCTCTCCCTCGACAAGGCGATGCCGGAGACGACGAAGGAGACGGCAAGAGCGGTCGTACGCAAGGTCGTCGAGGACCTCGAGAAGCGGCTCGCCACGCGGACCAGGGCCACGCTCACCGGGGCGCTGGACCGCAGTGCCCGCATCAGCAGGCCGCGCCATCACGACATCGACTGGAACCGCACGATCGCGGCCAACCTCAAGCACTACCTCCCCGAATACCGCACGATCGTGCCGGAGCGGCTCGTCGGCTACGGGCGCGCCTCCCAGTCGGTGAAGAAGGAGGTCGTCCTCTGTATCGACCAGTCGGGGTCGATGGCGGCGTCGGTGGTGTACGCGTCGGTGTTCGGGGCGGTGCTGGCGTCCATGCGGTCGATCGACACCCGGCTCGTCGTCTTCGACACGGCGGTCGTCGACCTCACCGATCAGCTCGACGATCCGGTGGATGTGCTGTTCGGTACGCAGCTCGGCGGGGGCACCGACATCAACAGGGCGCTGGCGTACTGCCAGTCGCAGATCACCCGGCCCACCGAGACGGTCGTCGTGCTGATCAGCGACCTCTACGAGGGAGGCATACGCGACGAGATGCTGAAGCGGGTCGCCGCGATGAAGGCGTCCGGGGTGCAGTTCGTGACGCTGCTCGCGCTGTCGGACGAGGGGGCGCCCGCGTACGACAGGGAGCACGCGGCGGCACTCGCGGCGCTGGGCGCACCGGCGTTCGCCTGCACACCCGATCTGTTCCCGGACATCATGGCCGCGGCGATCGAGAAGCGCCCGCTGCCGATACCCGACACGGAGTGAACCACTGGAGCCACTTGAGCCACTTGAACCGAGTGACATGAAGGCGGCTTCGGTCGGCAAAAAGGACATGAGTGCGCATCGGTAACGGGGGACTTGCGCGACCTCGGGAGGGCCGTGCGAGGATCGGCGCCGCCTCGTCCTGCTCGTCGTCGTCCTAGATGATCGCGGTTCCCTGACGCTCGTCGTCGTGTCGCCGCCCGGGAGAGTCCTTCCCTTGAACTGGCCAGTCGCCCCGCCCGTTGCCGTACTGCGTGTGACGCGTAGGGCGGCGGGGCGGCGCGCGCTGCGAGTGGCGGTGCTGGTGGGCGGGTTGTTCGTGTTCGGGTTCCTCTGCGGGGAGCGGGCGCACGCGGCGCAGGGCGCACCGCCGGTGCGGGACGACGGGTTTCGAGCGGTGGTCGAGAAGGCCGGACCACCGCTCGATGGTCCGGCGCGGGCCGTGACCGAAGAGCGGACCCAGGAGCTGGCGGAGGAGTTGGCGGAGGTACCGGCGCTGACGCCGAGGTTGCCCGCTTTGCCAACGCTTCCTGAACGGCCTGCGTTGCCTGAACCGCCGACGCTGCCCGTGGTGCCCGTGGCGCCTGTGCTTCCAGACCTTACGGATCTTCCAGGTCTTCCGGGTGCCCCGGGCCTTCCGGGCCTTCCGGAGCTCCCCCAGCTTCCGGTGATTCCTGAGGTGCCCGGGATTCCGGGCTTGCCCGGGGCGCCCACCGTCCCCTCTTCTCCCCGTTCCTCTTCCCCTTCCCCCTCGCCCTCCCCGGCTTCCCCCGCGACTCCGGCTTCTCCTGTCTCTCCCGCCTTCCCCACCTCTCCCTTATCCCCGGCTGCGCACGCGCTGCCGGGGAAGGCGTCGTCGGCACCCGCTGCCGGGACGCCTCAAGGCGGGGCCGTCAACGGTCCGTGGTTCCTCGGTCGGGTCGGCGGTGTCGTGGACGGCCGTGGAGCGGTGGCGGCCGGTGACCGGGGTGGCGTGGACGTCTCACGGGCGTCTGTGCGTCAGGCGCCCGGAGGCATGCCGGACAACGGGGTGCCCCACAGGGCGCTGGATGATCGGGTCGTCGACGGCGGTGGTCCCCGGCATGGTGGACTCGGCGACGGGCAGGCCGTCGCGCTGAACCAGCGGGCACCGGTGTGTCTCGTACCGGGGGTTGCCCCGGTCGCTGCCGGTGTCGAGGCCAGGAACAGGTACCGGGACATTCCGGTAAGCCCCGCCTAGGCAGGGTTTCGCCCCCGCCCCGTCGGCGTGCGCGATTCCGCCCGTCGGACCGAAACGGGGCCGCGACGACTGTACGGAGTGCCAGCCGGGCGTGACCTCCGGGCACTCACTCCGCGTTCCGGCACTCCACGCACCCGACCTCCACGCACCAGACCTCCGCACGCCTGGCGTGCGGATCTACCGGACTCCGCCAGGAAAGCCCCCGTACGGCCGAATGCCATCGGTCCGGTCCGGTCAGGGCGTGCCGGGCGGACGGCGGTGAGCGGCTCCCCCAGGGGTGGGGACCGCTCGCCGGAGGACCGTCACAACCGTTGGCGGTCCTTCCCGGGGCCTCACCGGGCCCACCCCAGCCCGGTGAGGCCTCACCTTTGCGTCCCTATGCATGCGTAACGCGTCTTTACGCCCCGTACGCAGGCCGATCGGAGGCAGATCGGAGGCAGATCGGAGGTCGATCGGCGGCCGTCGATGGCACTCTGTGACAGGTATCACCGCTCAGGTGTGATTCCTGATTTAGGGACCTGCGGGGTGCGGCGATAACCTGCGAGACGGACATGCCGCGCGCTCGGACACCGTGTGCGCCACCCTTGTGACACAGCGGACGTCACGTTGCCCATCGCGGCACGCCCACGCAGACAACGAACCGCGAGATCACTGATAGGGACGGACGCGCGTGGACCTGTTCGAGTACCAGGCGAGGGACCTCTTCGCCAAGCACGGTGTACCGGTGCTGGCCGGTGAAGTCATCGACACGCCTGAGGCGGCGCGCGCGGCGACCGAGCGTATGGGCGGCAAGTCCGTCGTCAAGGCGCAGGTGAAGGTCGGTGGGCGTGGAAAGGCCGGCGGCGTGAAGCTCGCCGCCACCCCGGACGAGGCCGTCGCCCGCGCGACGGACATCCTCGGCATGGACATCAAGGGCCACACGGTCCACAAGGTGATGATCGCCGAGACCGCCCCCGAGATCGTCGAGGAGTACTACGTCTCGTACCTCCTCGACCGCACCAACCGCACCTTCCTCGCCATGGCGTCCGTACAGGGCGGCGTGGAGATCGAGGTCGTCGCGGAGGAGAACCCCGAGGCCCTCGCGAAGGTCCCGGTCGACGCCAACGAAGGCGTGAGCATCGAGAAGGCCCGCGAGATCGTCGCCCAGGCGAAGTTCCCGGCCGAGGTCGCCGACCAGGTCGCCGAGATCCTCGTGACCCTGTGGGACACCTTCATCAAGGAGGACGCCCTCCTCGTCGAGGTCAACCCCCTCGCCAAGGTCGCCTCCGGCAAGGTCATCGCCCTCGACGGCAAGGTGTCCCTGGACGAGAACGCCGAGTTCCGCCAGCCGGAGCACGAGGCGCTCGAGGACAAGGACGCGGCCAACCCGCTCGAGGCCGCCGCGAAGGCCAAGAACCTCAACTACGTGAAGCTCGACGGTGAGGTCGGCATCATCGGCAACGGCGCGGGTCTCGTCATGAGCACCCTCGACGTCGTCGCCTACGCCGGTGAGGCGCACGGCGGGGTCAAGCCCGCCAACTTCCTCGACATCGGCGGTGGCGCCTCCGCCGCCGTCATGGCGAACGGCCTGGAGATCATCCTCGGCGACCCGGACGTCAAGTCCGTGTTCGTCAACGTCTTCGGCGGCATCACCGCGTGCGACGAGGTCGCCAACGGCATCGTGCAGGCGCTGCAGCTGCTCGCGGACAAGGGCGAGGAAGTCTCCAAGCCCCTCGTCGTCCGTCTCGACGGCAACAACGCCGAGCTGGGTCGCAAGATCCTCTCCGACGCCAACCACCCGCTGGTCCAGCGTGTGGACACCATGGACGGCGCGGCCGACAAGGCCGCCGAGCTCGCGGCTGCGAAGTAAGGGAAGAGGGACAGAACAGCCATGGCTATCTTCCTGAACAAGGACAGCAAGATCATCGTCCAGGGCATGACCGGTGCCACGGGCATGAAGCACACCAAGCTCATGCTGGCGGACGGCTCCAACATCGTCGGTGGCGTGAACCCGCGCAAGGCGGGCACCTCCGTCGACATCGACGGCACCGAGATCCCGGTCTTCGGCACGGTCGCCGAGGCGATCGAGAAGACGGGCGCGAACGTATCGGTCCTCTTCGTACCGCCGGCCTTCGCCAAGGCCGCCGTGGTCGAGGCGATCGACGCGGAGATCCCCCTCGCGGTCGTCATCACCGAGGGCATCGCCGTCCACGACTCGGCCGCGTTCTACGCGTACGCCGTGGCGCAGGGCAACAAGACCCGGATCATCGGCCCGAACTGCCCCGGTCTCATCACGCCGGGCCAGTCGAACGCCGGCATCATCCCGGGCGACATCACGAAGCCGGGCCGCATCGGCCTGGTCTCGAAGTCGGGCACGCTGACGTACCAGATGATGTACGAGCTGCGGGACATCGGCTTCTCGTCCGCCGTCGGTATCGGTGGCGACCCGGTCATCGGGACGACGCACATCGACGCGCTGGCCGCGTTCGAGGCGGACCCCGACACCGACCTGATCGTGATGATCGGTGAGATCGGTGGTGACGCGGAGGAGCGTGCCGCGGACTTCATCGCGAAGAACGTGACGAAGCCGGTCGTCGGTTACGTCGCGGGCTTCACGGCCCCCGAGGGCAAGACGATGGGCCACGCCGGTGCCATCGTCTCCGGTTCGTCGGGTACGGCTGCCGCGAAGAAGGAGGCCCTTGAGGCCGCCGGTGTCAAGGTCGGCAAGACGCCCACCGAGACGGCCAAGCTGGCGCGTGAGATTCTCGCCGGCTGACGCTTCCTGGCAGTACTGAGCTGAACCCGTGTGGGCCCGTTCCCTTTGCTGGGGCGGGCCCACCGGCGTGTTCCGCCCCAGCGGAACGACTGCCCACAGCCGGGCCGGGCCGGCGGGTGTTCACCTCGGTTCCGGGTGCACCCTCTGCGGGCCGCTCGGCATCGTGTTCTGGAGTCTTTCGCGGAGGTTCCGTTCCGTCCGTGACAGCGGTCCCGGTGCCGCCTGGGGTGGTACGCCCTGCACTGTCGTCCCCGGTGCCACCGGTGGCTCGTAGCGGGTCGGGGCCGTGTGGAGGGTGAACGTGGTGGCGCCGATCAGGGCGACGGTGAAGGCGATCGCCGCCTGGGTCCAGTTCCGGGCGCGGCGTTCGCTGCACGCGCGGACGGCCGAGGGGCGGGCGGCGCGCAGCCGGGCATGGGCGGCCAGGCCCGCCAGGCCGGACGACAGGTGGGCCGGGTCCGCGAGGTCCGGCAGGCGGGTCGCCACCGTCTCGCGGGCGTGGAGGAGGCGACCCGCCGCCGCACGGGTGCTCGCCTCCGTCTCCGCCGCAGTCTCGGGCAGGCCGAGGCCCACACCGTCGTGGAGAACCAGGGTGCGGCGGTACGGCGGGGGGAGTGTCAGGAGGGTGGACAGCAGCGCGCGGTCGGCCGCTTCGGCGGGCGGTGCCTCCGGGTGGCGATGGCGGGCGCGGAAGCGGTGCCAGGGGGAGAGCGCGCACTCGTACGCCGTCGCCCGCACCCACCCCGCCGGGTCCGGGTCGACGGCCACCTCGGGCCAGCGGTGCCAGGCCAGCTGGAACGCCCGTTCGACCGACTCGCGCGCCAACTCCCGCCGCCCGGTGAGGAGATAGGTCTGCCGTACCAGGGCGGGGGCGCAGAACGCGTAGAGCGCGTCGAAGGCCTGAGCGGGCGTCAGGGGGGCGGTGGGGGGCGACGTGTCGGCGGCCACCACGTCTTTTGTGGCCGTGACGGCGGCGGGTGCCGGTGCTGATGCCGGTGTAGGTGTAGGTGTAGGTGCCAGCAGGCTCGCGTACGTCTGCGCCTTGCGTCCGCGCGGTGTCGTGCGGCCGGTCTCCCACGCGCGTACCGTCTCGCGGCTGACGCCCACCAGTTCGGCGACCTGAGCCTGCGTCAGTGACTGGGACTCGCGCAGGCGTCGGCGTTCGGCGGGCGGGGGCAGCGGGATGGTGGGGCTTTGCGTCACCAGGGGCCCCTTCGCACGGAAAAGTACATAAAACGTATATTGGGTGACACGTCGTAGGTTCGCCTGTTACGACGGGAAAGCGCGTGTCGTTGGGAGCATGGCGCTCGTGACCCAGACGACCGACCGCCGCCTTCCCTTCCTGCCCCTGAGCAACCGGGGCCGTACCCGGGTGCCTTCCCGGTTGCGCGATCGGCTCCGTGACCGTCTGCGCGACCGTTCCCCCGGACTGGGCGTCGGCCTGCTCGGCGGCGCGGTCGCGGCCGGGCTCGGGCTCGGCTCGTTCGCCGTGCTCGTGATGGTGCTGTGGATCAGCTCCCCGTACCCGGACAGCGGACCCGACGGCGCGCTGCACATCGCCGCCGCGCTCTGGCTGCTCGCCCACGGGGCCGAACTCGTCCGCGCGGACAGCCTGTCCGGCGCCCCCGCCCCCGTCGGCGTCACTCCCCTCCTGCTGCTCGCGCTCCCGGCCTGGCTGCTGCACCGCGCCGCCCGCGACGCGACGGAGGGCCGTGAGGAGGAAGGGGCGACGCAGGACGCGCCCCCGCTTCCCGCCCGTACCGTCTGGCTCGGCGTGGTCGCCGGGTATCTGGCCGTCGGCGGGGGCGTCGCACTGTACGCGTCCGGGGGCGGGCTGCGTCCCGACTGGGCGTGGACGGCCGTATGTGTACCGCTGCTCGCCATGACGGCGGCGGGCGCCGGGGTGTGGACGGCGTACGGCCGACCGGGCGGGCCCCTGTCGCCCCGGGTGCTGTATCCGCTGCCCAGGTGGGTGCGCCGGCGCGTGCTGGACCCGGATGCCCGTGGCCGTTTCCTGGCCGCCGGGCGGGCCGCCGGGGCCGGAACGGCCGTGTTCGTCGGGGGCGGGGCGCTGCTCGTCGCGGTGTCGCTGGTGGGGCACGGTGGGGCCGCCCGGGCCTCCTTCCTCCAGCTCACGGAGGCGTGGTCGGGCCGGATCGCCGTACTGCTGCTCTGTCTGGCCCTGATCCCCAACGCGGCGCTGTGGGGCGCGGCCTACGCCCTCGGCCCGGGGTTCACGCTCGGCTCGGGCCATGTCACCGGTCCGCTGGCCTCCGACCCGGCGCCGCTGCTGCCGCCCTTCCCGCTGCTGTCGGCGGTGCCGGACGCGGGGCCGGGCACCCCGCTGGCCTGGACGGTCACCGCGGTTCCGGTGGCGGCGGGGCTGACGGTTGCCTGGTTCACGGCGCGGGCGGCGGACCCCGGCGAGGGGAAGACGCCCTGGACGAGCGGGCGTACCGCCGCGAACGCGGGTTGTGCCGCCGCCCTGTGCGCGGGCGCGCTCGCGGTGCTGGCCGCGCTGGCGGGCGGGCCGCTCGGGAGCGACGCCCTCGCCCATGTCGGGCCGGTGTGGTGGCAGACGGGCGCGGCGACGCTGGCGTGGACGGCCGTCGTCGCCGTACCGACGGCCCTGGGACTGCGTGCGTGGAGGCTGCGGAAGCGGCCGAAGGACACCCGTACGGACACCGGCACGCTGAAGTTGACGCCCGCGGCGGCGCCCGTCGAGGCGAAGCGGCGGCACATGACCGCCGACGACGCCTACGAGGCGAGCGACCCGTACGAGGCGGAGGCCGCCTACGACTTCCTCCCCGCCGACCTGCCGTCACCCTCGCCCTGGTACGACGACACCGCGTCCCGTGAGGCCCGCTGGGCCGCGCTCAAGGAGGCGTCGTCGACGACGCCTCCGGAGCCGAAGGAGACTCAGCTGTAGCTGTAGCCGGATCTGGTTGTGCCTAGCTGTTCGTGCCGAACACGTCCCGGAGTTCCTTCGGGAGCAGGTCGTTGCATGCCTTCTCGGCGGTGTTCGTGAGGGCGTCGTTCGTGCACGTGTAGTAGTCGCGGTACACGAACTGGAGACTGAACGTCACGGCGACCATGGCGAGTGCCAGGGATGCCGTGACCAGACCGCTGATCGCGGCCGTCCGCTGCGGCCGGCCCCCGCCTGCCGTGCCCTGCGGGGGCACGGGGGTGTCCGGGTTCGGGGTGCGGGGCTTGGCGCGCAGGGCGCTGATGCCCCAGTGCAGAGCGAGCGCGCCGAGCAGCAGCGCCACGTACGGCCAGTTGAAGAGGGCGAAGAAGAAGGCCCACATACCGCACAGCAGTGCGTACCGCGCGTGGCGCTGGGCCGGGTCCGTCGGGTCCCAGCGGGGGTTGGTGCCCTGTCCGTCGCCCTGGCCCTCGGGGCCGCCCTGGCCGCCGGACCGGCCCGAGCGGTCGCCGAAGATGCCCGGAGAACGGCCGGGCTGCCGGTCGCTCCACTGACTGCCCCACGGGGAGTTACCGCCGTCGCCGGAGGTGTCGTCGCCCGCCGGACGCCGGGGCTGCCAGGGCTTGTCCGGTGTGCCCTCCGGCGGCGGGGCGAACGGGTTGTCGTCCTGGGCCGCGCTTCCCTGACCGTCGCCGTTCGCGCCGGTGTCGCCGTTGTTCTTGCCCGAGGACGCGTCGGGCGGCGACGCGGGGCGCTCCCGCAGCAGCACAGACTGCGGGGTGAGCGTGAGGAGTCGCAGGCTGCGGTCCGACATCAAGTGAGCGTCTTCCCCTTGTTGATCACGGCCGTGGGTGCACGGCTGTCGATTTCGGCTGTTCGGCATGTGCCGCCACCCCGTGAACGCACCGCATGACGGCCGCGTTCCCGGACCGGCTCCTGCCAGACGCTACCTTCCGGCCACGCACCCGTCCCGTGGGGGCTGTCCGGAGTGCCGGTATCGTTGCTGGCGGTCGGCCGCTTTGTAGACTTCCCCGTATCCCGGGGCGCGAAGCATTCGTATGAAGACATGAGCCGCCCGCACGACCTGTTCCCCCGAGAAAGGGCCCCGCCGTGGCCGAGTCCCAGGCTGCCAAGCGCCTCGTCGTGCTGGTCTCCGGATCCGGTACGAATCTGCAGGCGCTCCTCGACACCGTCGCGGCCACCGGCACCGAGGCCTACGGGGCCGAGATCGTCGCCGTCGGCGCCGACCGGGACGGCATCGAAGGGCTCGCGCGCGCCGAGCGGGCCGGGCTGCCGACCTTCGTGTGCCGGGTGAAGGACCACGGCACCCGGGCGGAGTGGGACGCGGCGCTCGCCGGTGCGGTGGCCGCGTACGAACCCGATCTGGTCGTCTCCGCCGGGTTCATGAAGATCGTGGGCAAGGAGTTCCTGGCCCTGTTCGGCGGACGGTTCGTCAACACGCATCCCGCCCTGCTGCCCAGTTTCCCGGGGGCCCACGGCGTTCGCGACGCGCTCGCGTACGGCGCGAGGGTCACCGGCTGCACCGTCCACTTCGTCGACGACGGCGTCGACACCGGACCGATCATCGCTCAGGGCGTGGTGGAGATCCGGGACGAGGACGACGAGAGCGCTCTGCACGAGCGCATCAAGGAAGTCGAGCGAAGGCTGCTCGTCGATGTCGTGGGGCGGCTCGCCCGCAACGGCTATCGCATTGAGGGACGAAAGGTAGTTATCCAGTGACCGCCGACACCGCCGACATCACTGTCACGGCCGAGAGCGACAAGCGGGCCCTTCGCCGGGCGCTCGTCAGCGTCTACGACAAGACCGGTCTGGAAGAGCTGGCCCGTGGCCTGCACGAGGCCGGCGTGGAACTCGTCTCCACGGGATCGACGGCGGGCCGGATCGCCGCCGCCGGTGTCCCCGTCACCAAGGTCGAGGAGCTCACCGGCTTCCCCGAGTGCCTGGACGGCCGGGTCAAGACCCTGCACCCCAAGGTGCACGCCGGCATCCTCGCCGACCTGCGCCTGGAGGACCACCGCACCCAGCTCGCCGAGCTGGGCGTCGAGCCCTTCGACCTGGTCGTCGTCAACCTCTACCCGTTCCGCGAGACGGTCGCCTCCGGCGCCTCGCCCGACGAGTGCGTGGAGCAGATCGACATCGGCGGCCCGTCGATGGTCCGCGCCGCCGCCAAGAACCACCCGTCGGTGGCCGTGGTCACCAGCCCGGCGCGGTACGCGGACGTCCTGGCCGCGGTCAAGGACGGCGGCTTCGACCTCACGGCCCGCAAGCGGCTGGCCGCCGAGGCCTTCCGGCACACCGCCGAGTACGACATCGCGGTGGCGAGCTGGTTCGCGAGCGCCTACGCGCCCGCGGACGACTCCCAGTTTCCCGACTTCGTCGCCGCCGCCCTCCAGCGCAAGAGCACCCTCCGCTACGGCGAGAACCCCCACCAGCCCGCCGCGCTCTACGTCGACGGCACGGGGACCGGTCTCGCCGAGGCCGAGCAGCTGCACGGCAAGGAGATGTCGTACAACAACTACACGGACACGGACGCCGCCCGCCGTGCCGCGTACGACCACGCCGAGCCCTGCGTCGCGATCATCAAGCACGCCAACCCCTGTGGCATCGCGGTCGGTTCGGATGTCGCCGAGGCGCACCGCAAGGCGCACGCGTGCGACCCCCTGTCCGCCTTCGGCGGGGTCATCGCCGTCAACCGGCCGGTCTCCAAGGAGCTGGCCGAGCAGGTCGCCGAGATCTTCACCGAGGTCATCGTCGCGCCCGACTACGAGGACGGCGCTCTCGAAGCCCTCGCCCGGAAGAAGAACATCCGCGTCCTGAAGGCCCCGGCCGCGCCCTCGCACCCCGCTGAGGTCAAGCCCATCGACGGCGGCGCGCTCCTCCAGGTGACGGACCGCCTCCAGGCCGACGGCGACGACCCGGCCAACTGGACCCTGGCGACGGGCGAGGCGCTGTCCGCGTCCGAGCTGGCGGAACTCTCCTTCGCCTGGAAGGCGTGCCGGGCGGTCAAGTCCAATGCCATCCTGCTGGCCAAGGACGGCGCCTCGGTCGGCGTCGGCATGGGCCAGGTCAACCGTGTCGACTCGGCGAAGCTGGCGGTCGAGCGGGCGGGCGAGGAGCGGGCGCGGGGCGCGTACGCGGCGTCGGACGCGTTCTTCCCGTTCCCCGACGGGCTGGAGATCCTGACGGCCGCGGGCGTCAAGGCCGTGGTGCAGCCCGGCGGTTCGGTGCGGGACGAGCTGGTCGTGGAGGCGGCGCAGAAGGCGGGCGTCACGATGTACTTCACGGGGACGCGGCACTTCTTCCACTGAGCCGGACAGCGTCGACGTGAACGGGCCCGCCGACAGCTGACCGGCGGGCCCGTTCACGTCGAGCTGAAACCCGTGCGCGACGCACGGACACGTGGCCTCCGGTCCCCTCGGGGTCCGGAGGCCAAGCTCGTCACCGCAGGTCGGACGGTGAACTCCTGCTGGGATACCTGGAGTACCTGGTACCTGGTACCTGGGGTACCCGCAGTACTAGGTGGTGACGCGGAAGGCGCTGACCCACGGCCCGATGTTGCCGTAGCCGCTGTCGTCGATGGTGATCGACCACCCGGTGCAGTTGGCGTGTTCCCACAGCTCGACCCTGACGGCGGTGTCGCCGGTGCGGGCGGAGCGGACCCTGTCGTTCCAGTTGCTGCCGACGTAGGTGCACGACCCCGTGGATCCGGAGAACTCGTTGTCCGGACCCGAGAAGCCCGTCTCACTGAAGCCGCGCCACTTGCCGGCCGCCTGGACGGCGGCAGTGCCGGTGGTGGAGTCGGACGACGGAGCGGCGACTGCGGTGCCGGCCGTCAGCAGTCCGACCGTGGCGAGCGCGGCAGCCGCGGCGGGCATCCGCTTGAACGAGAACGCCATCTTCATGATGTATGTCCCTCCTTGAGACGTTACCCACCCCCGTAGGTGGACGTCCTCACCCTCGTACGGAAGGGAGGGGAGGGGTACCTCGGAACTCTCAGGGTCACTTCTTCCCCGGTGGCGTGTACTCCTTGAGGTGGTGGGCGACGCGGTCGGCGTACGGCTGGTTCTTCGGGGGAACGCCGACCGTGTCGTTCACCACCTGGTACGACGTCCGGTAGGCCGCCGCGATCAGTACCCCGCGGTCGCCCGGCAGCTTCGGGTCCAGGCGGGGCGCGATCCAGCACAGGTAGCGGCCCATGGCCGGGATGGACTCGGCGGGCGGGAAGGGCGGTTCGGGCACCGACGTACCGGGAGTGCCGTCCTCGTGCATCCACCAGCGCAGCACGCTCGGGGTCCAACGGGCGATGCCGTACTCGTTGTTGACCGGGTCGGCGAGGTCCGGGTCGAAGTTGCTCTCGACCTTCAGTATGGCCGCGATGAGGGCCGGCGTGACGTGCGGTTGGTCGCAGTCGTGGGCCGTCTCGACGATCAGCAGCCGGTAGGCGGGCGGCACGCCCTTGTCGGTACGGAGGACCGAGGAGCCGTACGAGGCGGCCGTCGCCGTCACCGCCGCCGTACCGCCGGGGCCGTTGGACCTGCTCGCCCCTTCGTCCCCGTACGCCCAGCTGCTGATGCCGTAGCCGAGCGCGGCGGCGGCCACCGCGGCGGTCGCCGCGCCCGCGATCAGCGTCCTGCGGCCCCGCGCCCGGTGCGGGAACCGGCGGACGAGCCCGGACAGGGAACGGGACAGGAATCCCGCTCCGGCCCTCGTGCCCGCCAGCGCCTCCACCCTCCGCAGCAGCGCCTCGCCCGTGATCCGCTCCTCGTGCGTACGGGCCAGACAGTCCCGCACGATCTCCCGCCAGGCGTCCGGGAGCCCGGAGGTGAGACGGAGCTCGTCGGTGCCCCGGGCGTAGGCGACCGCCGCGTCACGCCGGGTCACCGGGGTGCCGCCGGGCAGCGGGAAGGTGTCGGTGAGGACCAGGTGGGCCAGCACCCCGAAGGCCCAGATGTCGGCCGACGGACGGATCCGGCGGCCCCGTTCGCCGATCTCCGACCACAGGAGTTCCGGGGGCGTGTAGTCGGGGGTCGAGAAGGCGGGCGTGTACGCGTGCGTGCCTTCCAGCTCCGCCGCCATGTTGAAGTCGGCCAGCCGCACCGACCCGTCCTTCATCAGCAGCACATTGGCCGGTTTCAGGTCCCCGTGCACCCAGCCCGCCCGGTGGAGCTGGACCAGCCCCTCGCAGATCTGGGCGAGCAGGTCCTGGCCCTGCGGCGGTGGGCCCGGTGCGCGGGTGAGGAGGGCGGCCAGGGACTCCTCCGCCTTCTCCAGTACGAGGACCACGGCGCCGTCCAGGTCCGGGTGGGCGGGGTCGTCCACGGTCAGCGTCTCGTACATGCGGATCAGCCGGGGACGCTTCAGCTCGCGGTGCAACCTCAGCTCGCGGTCCGCCAGTTCACGCAGGTGGGCGAGGTGACGGGGGGTGCCGGTGCCCGTGGGCAGGAACTTGAGGGCGGCGGTGCGGGGCAGGTCCTCGGGCCTGCCGCCGGTGAGCACGTCCCCTTGGCCGCCCGGTCCGGCGTCGACGCGCCGGGCCTCGTACACGCTGCCGAACGCCCCTGTCGCGATCGGCTCCCGCACCTCCCAGACGCCCACCCGGTAGCCCCTGGGCACCGTCACCGCGTACGCCTCCGGCATCACCGCTCCCCCGGGCCCGGCGCTCTGGTGAGCACGGTCAGGTCGTCCTCCCGGACGAGGTCGAAGCGGAGCGCCAGCGATACCAGGGACTGCTTCTTGCCGTTGAGACGCGGACCCGTGTCCGCCTCGTCGGGGCTGGGCTTGAGACGCAGCTTCACGGCCAGGTAGTCGATGTTCCACTGCACCGAAGCGCGGGACGCGGCCGGCCAGTCGGGGCGCAGCCGGTCGACGACCTGGTCGACCGTCGGCAGTGGCGCGTGCGGGGCGCCGCGCAGCCGGGGCTCGCAGAGCGCGACCAGGACCGCGAAGTAGCGCTTCGTACGGTCGACGGAGAAGGCGGGGGCCGTCGTCGCGCCGGTCGGACCGCCGGACGGGTCCCGGTAGTCGTGGCGCGGTGCCCACACCTCGATCGGGAGCAGGTCACCGGCCGCCGGGAGCACGATCCGGGAGAACTCGAAGGGGATCGGCGCGTCCAGTCGCCCCGGGCTCACCTTGACGTGCTCACCCGCTCCCTCCGGGTTCTCGACGACGTAGGTCTGGGACCCGCTGTGGTTGCTGAGTATCCAGAAGGCACCGTGCGCCCTGATCTCCCCGGCGGCGCGGGAGACGCCCTCGTGCGGGATCTCCAGGTCGTTGTCGGCCGCGGACCGGCCGAACGTGAGCCGTTCACCGGGCGCGAGCCGGAAGCGGGTGTCTCGTCGCTCGTCCCCCGTGGTCGGCGGAGGTACCACGATGATGCTGTACAAGGTGCGTCTCCCCAGGCCTCGGAGCTACCGGAGTCAGACTAGGACGACGTACCAGGGCCGTGTCTCCCCTTTACAGGGGGGTGTCACGGCAATGGCGTGAACTTGTCGGCGGCCCCGCCCGCGACCGCTGCCCGCCGGTGCCGGGCGCGCTCAGGGGCGCTGTGTGGGCGACGCTGCCGCGCCGGCCGCCCGTTCGCAGTGCCGCCAGTCGTGGAAGTCGCGGTCCTTTCTCCACAGGCGTTCGGCCGCACCGATGTTCCACGCCGGGTCCAGCGCCTGCCGCGGTGTGCCGCCCAGTTCGCGCAGCCGGGTGTCGGAGATCTGGAACAGGCCCCAGTTACGGGTGCCGTTGGTGTTGGGCAGGATGTGCAGCGGGTCCAGGAAGGACTGGCAGTCCGCGATGGCGACGGCCTTGTCGGGCGCCTCCGTGAACACCGCGCGGATGCGCTGGCGCACCTTCTCAGGCGACCACACGTTCATGCGCACCGTCGACGACGAGTACAGCGCCTTCTTCGTCGCGTCGTCCACGACACCGTTGGGCGGGAGACCGGCGAACACCTGGAACGCGGTGACCCGGCGCAGGGTCTGCGGCCCGAAGTCCGAGTCGACACCGATGTCCGCGCCCTTGTCGTGCAGCAACTGCTGCACCTCGCGTACGCAGGTGTCGTGCTGGCCCATGGCCACCACCGAACGGCAGGCGGTCGAGAAGAGCACGCGGCCGTCGGCTCTCGGCGACGCCGAACTGTCCTTGCCGCCCTGGCCGTTGGCGGAGGACGCCGCCTCGGTCGACAGGGCCCAGGCCGAGATGCCGAGCGTGAGGACCGCCGCCGCCGCGGCGGCGAGAAGGGGGTAGTGGGTCCGGCGGGCCGGAACGGGGTCCGGCGTCGCGGGTTCCCCGACGGCCGGATCCGTCACCGGCACCGTGTCCGCGGTCTCCCCGGCCTCCCTGCCCTCTTCCTTGCGCTCTTCCCCGTTCTCCCTGAGCCGGGCCGTGTCCGCGAGCGCCCACAGCCGGTGCAGTGACCGGAGTTCGTCGGGGGACGCGCCGCAGACCGTGCCGATGCGGTGGACGCTTCCGTAGTCCTGGGGCACCGAGGTGCCCTTGCAGTAGCGGTGCAGGGTGGAGCCGCCGATATCGGTCCGTTTGGCGAGTGCTTCGTAGCTCAGTCCTGATCTGTTCTTCAACGCGCGCAGTGTCGCGGCGAGTTGTTCGGATTCCGGGTGTGCGGGCATGGTTTCCCCCCATGGCACGTTGGTCAGACGCTCCAGTAGCCGGGCCACTGTGCCACGCACGCCGTCCCATGGCCGTTCCAACGATCTCGGAACGTGCCCGGTGAGCGGCGTCCCGCCGTCCCGGCATCCCATGGGGCCGGATTTCCTTGCCCGGCGGGTGGGTTCCTTGTCAGCGTCGGGCCGTCCGAGCACCGGTCGACGTATCGTCGACGAACTCAAGGAGATCAGGCCCATGAACCTTTCCGTACGCAGGCCGCGCCGCCTCAAGCCGCTCGTCGCGGTCCTCGCCGTCAGCGCGGCGGCGGTCACCGCCCTCGCCGTGCCCACGTCCGCCTCGGCCGCACAGGCGGCTCCCACCGCCGTGGACTGTGCGAGCGGGCACATCTGCTTCTGGACGGGCGCCAACTTCACCGGCCAGAAGTGCGCGTGGGACGTCGCCGACCCCGACTGGCAGGGCGGTGCGGTCCGTTGCTCGTGGGCTGCCACGACGAACGTGAAGTCGGTGTGGAACGCCGGTACCGGCTCGTCCACCGGGGTCGCCTACTACCGGGGTGCCGACTACTCCGACCGGATCGGCTGCACCCGGCAGCAGCACGGCGGCAACCTCGCCGGCACCTACAGGGTCCGCTCCCACAAGTGGATCTCCGGCAGCTGCGGCTGAGCCCGGCCGCGCGACCCCGTGACTCCCGGGGTCACCCCTTCCCGGGAGACGGGCACTCCTTGAGACGGTGGGCGACGTGGTCGGCGTAGGGCCGGACCCTCGGGGGAACCCGGCCACCTCGGTCACCCTCTTGCCGATCGTCGTCCGTGGTCCGCGGGGGAGACCGCGATGATGCCGTGCAAGGTGCTCTCCCGGGCCTCGCGGCCTTCGGAGCGAGGGCGGGGAGACACACCAGGGCCGTGTCTCCCCGCCCTTGTGCGCGGTGAGACACGGCCCTTGAGAGTGATCGGCGCGCACCGGTCGACGACCGCCGCCCCGTGACGTCCGCCGGTGCCTAGTGGTGGGCCCCCGGGTGCTTCGCCCGGTTGAACCAGGCCTCGCCCTCGGACCTGCCGACGAACACGGCGACGAGGATCGCGAGCACGGTGTGCACCAGGCCGACCACGATGAACGGGTAGATGCCGAGCGCGGCGGTGATGATCGCGAACACCATGGTCGTGATCCGGACGCCGTTGCCGCCGCTGCCGAACTTCGCGCCCAGGACGATCGCGAAGACGCCCCAGCCGAGGACCAGTGCGGTGAAGGCCCACAGGGCGCCGGACGAGTAGTCGGCGAGCTGCTGGAAGTCGACGTTGTCCTTGAGCTCCTGGTCGTTCTTCGCGGCGTTGATCGCGACCGCGGACAGCGCGATGAGGATCGCGCCGATCACCTGGAAGCCCGCGATGACGTAGAGCATCACGCGGGCGGCCTTCACATTGCCCGGCATGGTGAGCGGGCCGCCCGGGTAGCCGCCGTAGCCCGGCTGCCCGTATCCCTGCTGGCCGTATCCCTGTTGGCCGAGCGGCGGGGCCGACGGGTAGCCGTAGCCGGGCTGCTGGGGCGGGGTCTGCTGGGGGTAGCCGTAGCCGGGCGCAGGCTGCTGGGGCTGCTGCTGGGGTGGGCCGTAGGGGTTGTTCGGGTCGCCGAAACTCATGGCGGGGCTTCCTCCGTCTGCGTCAAGTGCGGGGACGACGCGAGGCACCGAACGGAGGAAGGTGATGTACAGATGCGGTCCGCCCCCCGGCCCTGCCCGCGGCACTGTGCTGCTTGCCGTTTTATCGTTCTTTAGTTCGCTTGTGCTTGTCCAGCCGCATAGTGCATGTGTTGTGCAAGTGCAACATCCTCGATCATGCGTACGGGCGTGCGCACACGTGGGTGGGTACCCGGATTGGAACCCGGATTGGAACCCGGAGGCGGTCATCCGCGAGGATGGGGGCATGACCGCCCAGATTCTCGATGGCAAGGCCACCGCAGCCGCGATCAAGTCCGATCTGACCGCCCGCGTGGCGGCGCTGAAGGAGAAGGGCGTCACGCCCGGCCTCGGCACGATCCTCGTCGGGGAGGACCCCGGCAGCCAGAAGTACGTCGCCGGCAAGCACCGCGACTGCGCGCAGGTGGGCATCGCCTCCATCCAGCGCGAACTGCCCGCCACGGCCACCCAGGAGGAGATCGAGGCCGCGGTCCGCGAGCTGAACGAGGACCCCGCCTGCACCGGTTACATCGTCCAGCTGCCCCTCCCCAAGGGCATCGACGAGAACCGCATCCTCGAACTGATGGACCCCGACAAGGACGCCGACGGCCTCCACCCGATGAACCTCGGCCGCCTCGTCCTGAACGAGCCGGCCCCGCTGCCCTGCACCCCCAACGGCATCCTCACCCTCCTCCGCAGCCACGGCGTAGAGATCAAGGGCGCGGAGGTCGTGGTCGTCGGCCGCGGTGTCACCATCGGCCGCCCGATGCCGCTGCTGCTGACCCGGCGCAGCGAGAACGCGACGGTGACGCAGTGCCACACGGGTACGCGTGACCTGGCCGCCCACATCCGCCGCGCCGACATCGTCGTCGCCGCCGCGGGCTCGGCCCACCTGATCCGCCCCGAGGACGTGAAGCCGGGCGCCGCCGTCCTCGACGTCGGTGTCTCGCGGGGTGCCGACGGCAAGATCGTGGGCGACGTCCACCCGGGCGTCGCCGAGGTCGCCGCCTGGATCTCCCCGAACCCCGGCGGAGTCGGCCCGATGACCCGCGCCCAGCTGCTCGTCAACGTGGTCGAGGCGGCGGAGCGCAGTGTCGGCTGAGGCGGAGGACAGGCGGGCACTGAACGCCGGGCGCCCAACGCCCGGCGACGGCATGCCCGACACCGGGGCGTCCGAGCCGGGCCGGGTGCGTGGGGTCCGCCGGGTGTCCGAGGCCGACAGGGCGTCCGAGTCCGGGGGGTCCGCGTCGGGCCGGGCACGTGAGGCTGGCCGGGTGTCCGAGTCCGGTGGGGCGCGCGAAGCCGACAGGGTGGCCGAGGCCGACAGGGGGTCCGACTCCGGAAGGGCGTCCGCGTCGGGCCGGGCACGTGAGGTCGGCCCGGGGTCCGACGCCGGTGGGGCGGCCGAAGTCGACAGGGTGTCCGAAGCCGACAGGGTGGCCGGGCAGGGCGGTCGGGTCGGTGCAGTGCCGGAGGCCGGTGAGGTGTCCGAGCCCACGGCCATCGACCCCGTCAGCGCGCCGGACGCCCAGGGGCGTCCCCGGCGTACGACGCGTCGCTTCCCCCTCTTCACGCGGGACACCGCGCGACCCGAGGGAGGCGGCCGGGCGGCTTCGGGGGACGCGCCGGCGCCCGCACGGCAGTGGCCGATCCTCGCCGTGCTGAGCATGGTCGGGCTCGGGCTCCTGATGACCGCGCTCGACGTGTTCCGCTACGGGACGCTGCTGATCGGGGCCGCGCTGCTGGCCGGTGCGGTACTGCGCTGGGTGGTGCCGGACGTCGGCATGCTCGCCGTCCGCTCCCGGTTCACGGACATGGTCACGTACACGGTGCTGGGTACGGCCATCGTGCTGCTGTCGATGATGGCGCAGCCGAAGCCGTGGCTGGAGATCCCGTTCCTGGACGACACGCTGCACTACACGATCCGCAGCCTGGGCGGATAGGACCGTACTTCGCCCCGTCGGGAACCGATCCACCGTCTGACGTCGTCAAATGCCTCGGACCGGCAGCCTCGGACCGGTCGACGAACGTCGAGGAGGACGCGCGATGAGCGCCTGGCAGCCGCTGCCGGACGATCTGCCGCCGGAGGTGCGGCACTTTGTCGAGCAGGTGCGGCTCCTCAAGGACCGCACCGGGCTCAGCCTGGCCGCGCTGGGCGCGCGCACCGCGTACAGCAAGTCCTCCTGGCAGCGGTACCTCAACGCGACCCAGCCGCCGCCCCGGCAGGCGATAACCGCCCTGTGCCGTGTCGCGGGCCTGACGCCCACGGACGCCGAGCGCTTCGGCGTCCGCTGGGAGCTGGCGGTCCAGGCCTGGCCCCGGCCGCCGGCCCCGGCGAACCCGGAGCAGCGGGACGGGGTGTACGAGGAGGAGGTGCCCACCCTTCCGTGGTGGGTGGAGTCCGGTGGGTCCGGTGGGAATTCCGTGGCTTCCGTGGCTTCCGTGGACTCGTCCCGGTGGGTGCTGCTCGTCGCCGTAGTCCTCGTCCTGGTGCTCGGGCTGCTCGCGGTGGTCGGCGCTGTCGCTTTTGGTTGACGGTGCTCAGGGAATGTGGCGTCCGTGTGTCCGATGTGACCTTTCTCGTGCTTTCTATGTGGCGATATGTCGATAAGTTCGAGGAATCGCAACCGGAACGCAACGCGACAGGGTTAATGTGGGCAATCGGGACGGTCCGGGGCGTCCCGTGCGCCATCCAGAAGGTTCGGCCGGCCGGGAGGGCTGTCGGTGGAACACTGGACGGTGGGCCGGGGGCGTGCAACGGTGCACCTCCAGGCCCGACAATGCTCCCGTGCGCCCCCACCCCGGGAACCGAGATCCTGACTGGGCGCATCCGTGTGGGTAGCCAGCATGAGGATTCGGCCAAGGGGATCCACGGCACCACGCACGGGAGAACAGCCAGCACGACCGGGGGGAATGAGGGGGGACGCAATGCCTCGTTGGAGGGCCTTGCCGGATGAACTGGATCCGCAGGTCAGGGAGTTCGCGAGCCAGCTGCGGAGGCTCGTGGACCGCAGTGGCCTGAACATCGCGGCGGTGGCCGACCGCACGGGCTACAGCAAGACGTCGTGGGAGCGTTATCTCAACGGCAGGCTGCTCGCGCCCAAGGGTGCGATCGTCGCCCTGGCCGAGGTCACCGGGACCAATCCGGTGCACCTGACCACGATGTGGGAGCTGGCCGAGCGCGCCTGGAGCCGCTCGGAGATGCGCCACGACATGACGATGGAGGCGATCCGGATCTCCCAGGCGCGCGCCGCGCTCGGAGAGTTCGGGGCGCCTGCCGTCGAGACGAAGAACGGGAGCGGCAAGAACGGGCGGGCGGCCCGGAGCGCGACGGTGACTCCGGGAATCGCCGGACCCGCGGGCGTCTCGCCGACCGTGCCGCCGCAGCCGAAGGCCACGGAGACCCGGGACTCGGCGGGCGACGCACGGGCCGGCGCGGCGCGGGGCGGTGTGTCCGGCGGCTCGGTGAGTTCCGCGAGTTCGGCGAGTTCCGTCTCGGCCGAGAGCAACTCGTGGGGCATGGCCGGGTATCAGGGGCCCGCGGCGAGAGGCGGCGCCGGAGGTCGCCCGGCCTCGCCCGCGGGAACGTCCGGACCTGGACCTTCCGGGGCGTCGAGGGCGCCCGGACAGCTGGGCGCACCGCCCTGGACTCCCGCTACGCCTGTGGCGGCGCCCGGCGGTCCGCCGGAGGACGCCCGTCCGGGCGGCGGCGGAAAATCCGGCGGGTCGCGGCGCAAGCGGCGGCTCACGATGTTCCTCGCGGGCGTCGTCGGGGCGTCGGTGGTGGTCGCGGCGGCCCTGATCTTCACCAACCGGGGCGACGACACTCCGGAGGCGAAGCCGAGCCCGTCGCCGACCGTCTCGGCCGGCATCGATCCCGACCTGCCGGTCGGTGTGAAGTGCAGCGGCGCCGCGTGCACCGGCAAGGACCCGGAGAGCATGGGCTGCGGCGGCGAGTTGGCGCAGACCGCCAACAGCGTCACCGTCGGCACCACGCTCGTCGAGGTCCGCTACAGCAAGACCTGCCGGGCGGCGTGGGCGCGCGTCACCCAGGCCGCCCCGGGTGACCAGGTCGACGTCACCGCCTCCGGCGCGGCGAAGCAGACCGGCACGGTCGACACGGACACCGACGCGTACACGCCGATGGTGGCCGTGAAGGACGCGGGCGACGCGACGGCGTGCGTCACGCTCGGTGCGACCGGGCAGAAGGGTTGCACCCAGTAAGCCTGCTCCCAGTAGGGCTGCACCCTGTAGGACTGCTGCGCGAAGCAGGACGGAACCACGGCACCTTCTCCTCGTACGGAATCGCGAATCGCCGTACGAGGGGAATGCCCGGCCCGGTTCGGGGCAGGTGCGGAAGTACCCCACGGGAGTCCGCCATGGTCGATTCCCGTGCGACGGCCGCCCGTCACCCCCTCCCCCCGGACGGGCGGCCGTCGCCTTTCGTGGCACGGTGAACGCGGCTCTGTGGGCTGGGCCACACGGGACCGGGACATCCGGGATCCCGGATGCGCGATAGCCTGACGGCGGATCTCTCTTGACGCCAAGAGATCGATCATCCGAACCGGGGCAGCGACGCCCCACCGCCAGCTGTCATACGGAGAACGCCATGACCCGCACTCCCGTGAACGTCACCGTCACCGGCGCGGCCGGCCAGATCGGTTACGCCCTGCTCTTCCGCATCGCCTCCGGCCAGCTGCTCGGCGCGGACGTGCCGGTCAAGCTCCGCCTCCTGGAGATCACCCCGGCGCTCAAGGCCGCCGAGGGTACCGCGATGGAGCTGGACGACTGCGCCTTCCCGCTGCTCCAGGGCATCGACATCACCGACGACCCGAACGTGGCCTTCGACGGTGCGAACGTGGGCCTGCTGGTCGGCGCCCGCCCCCGCACCAAGGGCATGGAGCGCGGTGACCTCCTGGAGGCCAACGGCGGCATCTTCAAGCCCCAGGGCAAGGCCATCAACGACAACGCCGCGGACGACATCAAGGTCCTCGTCGTCGGCAACCCGGCCAACACCAACGCGCTGATCGCCCAGGCCGCCGCTCCGGACGTACCGGCCGAGCGCTTCACCGCGATGACCCGCCTGGACCACAACCGCGCGCTCACGCAGCTGGCGAAGAAGACCGGCTCGACGGTCGCCGACATCAAGCGCCTGACGATCTGGGGCAACCACTCCGCCACCCAGTACCCCGACATCTTCCACGCCACGGTCGGCGGCAAGAACGCCGCCGAGGTCGTGAGCGACGAGAAGTGGCTCGCCGAGGACTTCATCCCGACCGTCGCCAAGCGCGGTGCCGCGATCATCGAGGCCCGTGGCGCGTCCTCGGCCGCCTCCGCCGCCAACGCCGCCATCGACCACATCCACACCTGGGTCAACGGCACGGCCGACGGCGACTGGGCCTCCATGGGCATCCCGTCCGACGGCTCCTACGGCGTCCCGGAGGGTCTCATCTCCTCCTTCCCGGTCACCACGAAGGACGGCGTGTACGAGATCGTCCAGGGCCTGGACATCAACGAGTTCTCCCGCGCCCGCATCGACGCCTCCGTGAAGGAGCTGGCGGAGGAGCGCGACGCGGTCCGCGCCCTCGGCCTCATCTGAGCCCCAACCGTCTTGCTCTCGGGCCCCGTTCAGGCTTCGGCCGGACGGGGCCCGGGTGTGTCCGGCTCCGCCCCGTGAACGTTGCCCGTGCGACGGTCCGCGGGCCCTGACAATCCGCCGTCCCTCAAACCGCTGTCCCCGGACCCCTCCGCCCCTCTATGCTGATGGGCTGTCAACTGGCCCTCTGGCAAGGGTCGTTACACGCATCGGGGGAGCAGCGTGAGTACCGCGTATGTGCCGCAGCAGCCACAGCCGTCACCGGCCGCACCGCCCGCACCGGCGCCCGTACCGCCGCACGCCAGTGAGGCCACCCGGCTGCTGTGCGCGGGCACCTACCTGGACTCCGGATACCGCGACCAGGTCATCGAGGAACTGCATCTCAACGAACAGCGGATCGTGGCGCCCTCGCTCGGCTTCGACGCCGCCCGCGTCCTCGCGCACGCCCTGCGGGCCAGACGTCAGGAGCTGATGTGGGCCGGGGCGATCCTGGGCCTGTGGGTGATCGGCACGGCGCTGACCGGCGGTCTGCTCGCCCTTTTCCTGTTCCCCGTCGCGTACATCGCGGTCGCGTCCTGGATCCGGGGCCGTGACGCGTACCCGCCCCTGTACCGGCGGTTGCCCGCCTTCCTGCTCCGCTGGTGGGGCCGAATCCTGTTCGCGATGCTGCTGTTCTTCACGGCGGCCGTCGCGTTCGGCGTCCTGGACGACGACTCGGCGAGCGGTTCGTCCTACGGTTCGTCCTCCGGCCTGTACGGCGACGGCTACTCCGACTCGCCGAGCGCGAGCGACGTACTGGTGCCGTCCGGCGACAGCGTCAGCGAACTGATCGGTCTGTGGCAGGCCTGGGCGACGTTCGCGATGTTCGCCCTGATCGCGCTGTGCGTGGCCGCGCAGCGCGGCCAGTTCGCCAGGGCGCTGGCGGCGGAACTGTCCCCGCAGCGCTTCCCGGACGCCGCCTCGGACCCGGCCGAGCAGGCCGAGGGGCAGCGGTTCCAGCGGCTCAAGGACCGCATCCGGCTCGAACAGCACGCCCCGTTGATCATGTACAACGAGGCGCGGCCGTTCCGCGGGGCCGGCGCGGCCTACCAGACGTGGGTGCTCGCCGTGGAGCTGCGGCCCGACGAGATGAAGAAGCAGCAGCCGCTCGGCAACCGTGTCGTGCTGGAGAAGATCCGGCCGCTGATCGAACAGCTGCGGCTGCCCGCCGAGTACGCCGGTCAGCTCGGGCGGGACCGGCTGCGCCGGCTGGAGATCGACGAGTGCGTGTTCCTGCCCGCCGAGGGGATCCGGCGGCGCGAGGAGGCGCCGTACCACCCGCAGGCCTTCGAGGAGCACCGGGCGCGCGCTGTCGAGGAGGGCGCCGAGAAGAGACGGCACTTCCTGCGCATCCGGGTCGGCGGCTGGGAGGAGGAGCTGGTCGTCACGGTGTTCGTGCGCATCCACACCCAGGGCCGCATGCTCACCCTGGAGGTCGCCCCGCACGTGCTGACGCCGGTGCGGGAGGACTTCAAGAACGCCGACCGCGCCGCCCATCGCTACCTCAACAACAACGCGCTCGGAAAGGCGGCCTGGGCCCTCGCCCAGGTCCCCGGCTCCGTGGCCCGCTCACTCCT
The DNA here is from genome assembly GCF_014646095.1 of Streptomyces lacrimifluminis. GTDB lineage: Bacteria > Actinomycetota > Actinomycetes > Streptomycetales > Streptomycetaceae > Streptomyces > Streptomyces lacrimifluminis. The sequence continues at coordinate 200,959 of NZ_BMMU01000010.1, forward strand.
CACGCTGGGCAAGGGCCTGCTGTACGTCTGGCGGCTGCTGACCGGCGGCCACGCCGGGGCGCTGCCCGACGGGCCGGGCCTGTCCGTGCGGGAGCTGGGCTCCGTATCCCTCGGGTCCGACTTCCAGGAGATGGACGTCCTGCGCTACCTCAAGAACGTGCAGGACCGGGTGGCCAACGGGGTGCGGGTCGCGCTGGCCGAATCCGGTTACCAGACCGGCGAGTTCATGCAGAAGATCGTCAACATCAACAACAACGGCGACGTGACGAACATCGCCCGGGTCGAGAACAGCACCTTCGCGGTCGGCCGGCACGCCTCCGCCTCCTCCACGACCGGCGGCACCGCGCCGCAGACGGGATCCGGTACCTGATGACCACCGACGAACCGAACGTCAGTATCGGCGATGTCTCGCACAGCACCTTCGCCATCGGCAGCCACGCGCGTGCCGTCGGCCACCACGGCACGGCTCCCCAGCGCGACGAGGCCGCCGAGGAACTGCTGAAGGCGGTACGCGAGCTGCGCGCCGACCTGACCCGGGTGCGCGCCAGCGAGGAGACCGACGCACTGCGCGCGGCCCTGGAGGAGACGGAGGAGGAGATCACCCGCACCGGCCGGGCGGCTCCCTCGCGCCGGGAAAGACTGCGGGAGCTGCTCACCGACTCCCAGACCCTGCTGAGCGTGCTCGCGTCGGCCGGGGCCGTGGCGGGCCTCGTGGGGCTGTGAGGGGACCACGATGAGCGGGGGATCGCGGTACTGGAACGAGGAGACGCAGCGCTGGGAGGACGCCGAGAGCCGCAGCACCGCTCCGACGACCCCACCGCCACCGCCTCGGCCGGCCTTTCTGCCGACGGGGCAGGGGGCAGCGGGCACGGACGCGCCCGCAGGGGGCGCGGACGCGTTGGCCTACGGGCCGCCGGCCGGTGCGGAGGGGCTGCCCCTCGTATCGGGGCCGGCCGGGGCGCCCACCGGCTCCGCGTCGGCCGGGTGGCCGGGCACGCCGGTCCACGGGCCGTCGGCCGCTGGTCCGGCCGGTGTGGCCGGTGTGGCCGGTGTGGCCGGTGCGGATGAGTGGCCGCACGTGCCCGAGGCACCCTCCGGCTCCGTGCCTGCCGGGTGGCCGGGGGCGGTGGGGGCGGGCGCGTCGGACGTCGATCCGGCGAGTGCGGGTGAGTGGCCGCCCGTGGCCTCGTCGGCCGAGGCGCCCACCGTGTCCGCGCCCGTCGGGTGGCCGGGGGCCGCTGCGCAGAGCGGCTGGCCCCCGGCGGCTGCCGGAGGGGCCACGACGGACGCTGATGGTGGCGGTCTCTTCGCCGAGGAGCCGAGCGTGTCCTGGCCGCCCGCCGGCCAACCGGCCACGCCCGCCGCCACCGGTGGCCCGAGACGGCGGCTCATGTGGTCCGTGCTGATCGGGGCCGCCGTCGTCGCTGTCGCCGTGAGTCTGGTGCTGACCTTCGTGGTCCGCCCCGGGGACGACGACAAGGACAACCGGACGACCACGGCCCAGGAGTCCACGGCCTCCCCGGCGTCCCCCACGCCCGTGACGTCGGAGCCGACGGACGTGACCCGGTCGCCCACCGAGGGCACGGCCTCGCCCTCCGCGTCCGTGTCCGAACCGCCCGTCGGTTACACGGTGCACGAGGACGAGGAGGGTTTCCGGATCGCGATCCCCGAGGGGTGGAAACGCACCACGGCGGACTCCTCGTACGGCATCCGCGTGGTCAACTACCGCGACTCGGACCGCACTCACCGGATACAGGTGTACCAGGTGTCGGAGTCGTCGCCGGACGCGTCTTTCGACCTGTTTCTCTCGGACGAGACCCCGAAGGCGCCCGGTTTCACGCAGATCGGCAGGGAAACCCTCGACGACGGCACCTTCACGGGATCGAGGCTGGAGTATCTGGCCGACTCGATACGGGGCGAACCCGACCTCGGCACCTGGCACGTCTACGACGAGCGTTTCGTGGCCTCGGACAGCAACATCTACGCGATCGCCGCGTACGGCCCGGACGCGGACGGCCGCGACGACGAACTGGAGCTTCTCACCACGGCGTTGGACTGGTTCTGCCCGCCCCTCGGCGCCTGCGAGGCGGAGATTCCACAGGATTCCACACCTCAGACCCCCTGAATTCGGTGAAATCACGTGTCCGGCAGGCCCGTTGTGTGCACGCTCAGTGCATGAGCGACTACAGGGATGATGTTCCGGCGTATCTGACGATCCGGGTCACCGCCCAGGAGGGCCCGATCGCGGCCTTCGCGGAGCAGGAGGCCGCGGAGGCCGCCCGGCGGTACCCCGACCTGATGGGGGTGGGCATCCCCGAGTTCTTCCATGCCAGGGAGCGCGAGACGGGTGGCTGGGAACTCCACGGCTACGGCAGCGACACCCCGCAGGGCTCCCGGGACTCGCTCGGCTCGGAGTTCCGGTTGCACGCCAGGGACGCCGAGGAGGCCGGGGACGAACTTGCCCGGCGCAAGTGGATGGCGGCGGCGGTGCGCATGGACCGGGAGGTCGTGAACGACCTGCGGGTGCGCGGCGAGCGCTTCCGGATCGTGCGCGCCTCCCGCTTCGTCCGGATGGGGCCGAACGGGCCCGAGCCGCCCCGCCCCTCCGACCCCGACCCGGCGGAGGTCGGCGAGGCGTACCGGGTGGGACCGCGCACCAAGGGCTTCGTGGTCGATCCCATCACCGGCACCGGGCTGTCCGACGGCATCCTCAAACTGGACCTCATCCAGTTCGTCGGCGTCGCGCCCGGCGCACCGCAGGAGGTCCGGGACGAGGCTCGGCGGGCCCTGCACACGCACCCGGGCGGGGTGCTGCTGCCCGCCGTCTACATGATCTCCGAGCGGGTGGACGGGAGTTGGCGGGCGCACAATCCCGGCTCCTCGGACTCCACACCCCAGGGCGCGCGGGACTCCCTCGCCTACTGGCTGCGCGTGATGGCCCCGTTCACCCTGCGGCTGAGCGAGGAGAAGGCCGCCGAGTACGCCCTGGCCGCCGACCGCGTCGACGAGAAGCGCTCCAACGTCGCGACCGTCGACGGCGTCCGCTACCGCGTCACCCGGGTCGAACGCCTGATCAGGGTCGGCCCCGACGGCCCCGAGGGCCCGCGCCCCTCCGACTTCGACCCGGAACCGCCCGTGGACGTGCAGACCCGCCGCCTCAAGGAGCAGGGCCTGTGGCGGGAGGAGGACGACGAGCCGATCCCGCTCAGCGAACGCAGCCTGGAGTTGAAGCGCCGCTGGGACGCGGAGGAGGAGCGCCGCCGGACGGTGCGCGAGAGCAGGAAGAAGGCGAAGGGTGACGGGGTGACGGGGTCCGGGCTTACGTCCGGGCCCACGTCCCCTGCCTGACCCCGCCGACGAACACGTGAGCGACGCCTCGATGCCGGACCGCAGCAGCGGCGGTACGGCGAGCGGGGCGCCGATGGGGTAGACGCACCTGGTGCCCGCCGCGACGGGCAATGCGGCCCGCTCGACGGCCCGTTGGGGGTCCTTGCCGCCGCTGTCGGAGACTGGGGGTTCAGGAGGCTGTGGGTGGGGCGAGGGGAGTGATCTCTCCGGAGGGGGGAGCCGCATGTCCTTGCTGACCTGCCTCTGCCCTCCGCCACTCCACCTCCCTGGTGGTCAGCGGGCCGTGGACGCTGTACACGTCGCCGACCCGGAGATTGTCCGGCGTTTGGTACTCGCCGTAGGTGCCTATGACGGTGACGGCGACACGGGACTCGGGCTGCCAGAACGTACGGAAGTACGGGCCGAACCCCGGGACTGGCGGGATCTCCAGCAGGGGGACGCCGCGCCGCGCCAGCAGACGCCGCAGCTTCTCGAACCGGAGCCTGGGGGTGAACCGTCCGTACCGGGCGCGGAACACGTCGTGGACGTCGCTGCGGTCCCGGCGCGCGAGCCGGTGCACCTGAAGGGTGAAGTGGTGGCCCGACCAGGGCTGGTCGGGGGAAGCGCGGTCCCAGAAGAACTCGGCGAAGCCGTAGCCGAGGCACATGGTGTGATCGTTGAGGAAGCCCTCGGCGACGTCCGGCCCCAGAACCTTGGCGACATGCTCGGGAGAATCCGCGTGGCTCACGCCGAACACGGTGCCGGTGGTGACGACGTCCATGTAGAACGCCAGGGAATACGGAGTCAACGGCCGATCCTCGCTGCGTCAGCCGTCGCTCAGCGCCCTTGCTTCTCTTTGACCTCGGTGACGAACGATGCCCAGGCGGAGGAGGCGAAGAGAACCGCCGGGCCGTGGGGGGACTTGGAGTCGCGGACGGGGACGATGTCGGCCACGCCGTCGCCGACTTCGAGGCACTCGCCGCCGTTGGGGCTGCTGTAGCTGCTCTTGCGCCATGCAACGGGCAGCTCGTCCGCACTGATCGTTCCGCCGACTTCGAGGCAGTCGCCACCATTGGTGCTGTAGCTGCTCTTGCGCCACACAACAGACAGCTCGCTTGCGCTGATCATGTGTCCAGCTCCTTCAGATGCCTGCGGATCAACTCGGCCGACGCGTCGGGCGACAGGGCAACCGCCCTGAGCAGATCATAGGCTCGGATCCCCTCGGCCACCTCGTCCTGGCCAAGGGCTGTTCGACCCTGGGAGAAGCCGTCTACGAAGAGCACGTCCGGCCCTTCATCGAACCCAAGCACCGTGAACGGACCTGCTAGACCGGGATGCTCGACCACAGTGCGGGGGATGATCTGGATCACCGTGCGGGGATGTTGGCCCGCCTCCAGTAGGCGTTCGAACTGGCCGCGCATCACGGACTCACCGCCGATGTGCCGCATGAGCACGTACTCGTCCACGATGAACCAGGTCCGGGGGCGATCCTCGCGTTCGAAGATCTCCTGCCGCGTCATTCGGGCGGCCACCAGGTCGTCGAGGTTGTCCGGCCGGACGGCGACCAACATGGAGCGTGCGTACTCCTCGGTTTGCAACAGACCGGAGAGGATCTGGCTCTGGAACGACCGGATGGACACGGCCTCACGTTCCAGCTCCACGAACGGCAGGAACCAGGACGGATACGCGTAACTGATGACGAGCGGGTGCAGCCGCGCGAAGTGGCCGTCCGTCTTCAGCGCGACGTCGAGGTCGCGCGCGAGGTCCAGAGACGGAACCCGTTTCGCCGCCTCGACCTTCGACAGCATCGACTGGGTGGTGTGGGCGAGGCGGGCCGTCTGCTCCTGGGACAGCCCTGCCTTGGTGCGCAGGCGGGTCAACTCCGTGCCGAAGAAGGCCAGGAGGGACTTGGTGGGGTCAGGGGCGGGGTCGGTCTCGACGGTCATTCGCAAACCTCCTCCGTCATGACCAGGGCCTGGTCATGGGGGCCTGCCATGACCTCGGCTCAGTCATGGCGTTCTGCCTGGTGAAGCTACCCAACGGAGCGCAACGCTGTCTCCACAACCGGTAGTTGCCCACCCCAACGGGGCACAGGGGCACAGGGACGCATCGACGTGGAGAAGCGCGTGGAGACAGACAAGTGTGCGGGTACGGCCCCGGAGGCCGGAGCGGTTCTGTACGACGAGGAGGCGGAGAGGGTCGGGGAGTACCGGGCGAAGGTCGGCCCGTATCTTCTGCTCCGCCCGCTCGGCGGCGGCCGGGAGTGGGAGGCGGCCCCGGCCGACGTACGCCCCGCGACTCCCGCCGAGCAACTGAGCGCCAAGGTGCGGGCGGTGAACGACCAGGCCGTGCGCAACCGGGCGGAACCGGTGAACGGGCCGAGCCGTGAGGTGTGCCGCCCGCCGGTGCCGGTCCCCGGCTGTGCGGAGTGCGCCGACCTGGGTGACCGACGCGCCCTCGCCCGCGCCGGGTTCGACTGGAGCGGGGAGACGGACGCGAACGTCCTGCTCCGCTCCCACCAGCGCCGGGACCACGGCGCATGACCCGCCGGATCTTCCGCTACGTGCCCTACACGATCGTCCAGGACCAGACCGCCGAACCGGAGTACGCGGCGCGCTGTGTGTCCGGTGACGAGACCGACTGCGGAGCTGCCTCCGGCGTACGGCAGGGCCCGGCGGACGTGGAGGAGTGGCAGCGCAGGCACACGCAGGACACGGGGCACAATCGCTACCGGCGTACGTTCGCCGACTATGCGGTCTGGGAGCCTCAGGACGGTCCCTCCGGGAATTCATCCCGGAGCGCTTTTCAGCGTATACAGTAATCCCATGACCGCCACTGAACCTATATCCCGAGTCGCCCTCAAGAAAATCACCCCCGAGGTCTCCGCCTCGATGGGCGCCCTGCACGGTGCCGCTGTTTCCGCCGCGCAGGACGCCAAGGTCGAACCCGAACTCCTGGAACTGATCCGGATTCGCGCCTCCCAGCTCAACGGCTGCGCTTTCTGCCTCGACATGCACACCAAGGACGCCCGCGCCCAGGGCGAGACCGAGCAGCGGATCTACGCCCTGAACGCCTGGCGGGAGACCCCCTTCTTCACCGAACGGGAGCGCGCCGCACTGGCGTTGACCGAGGCCGTGACCCTGGTGCAGGACGGACACGTCCCCGACGACGTCTACGCCGAGGCCGCCGCCGTCTTCGACGAGGCACAGGTCGCGGCGTTGATCTGGGCGGCCACCGTCATCAACGCGTACAACCGGATCGCCATCGCCACGCGTATGGTTCCCGGGGGTTATCAGCCGGTCCAGAAGAGCAACTGAATTCAGGCAGGAAAAGGCAGGGAGGGGCAGGGTAGGGCGAATGTGAATGCGCCCTACCCTGCCCCTCCCTTTGTGTGGCCTTTTGTTATTGCAGTGGCTCTGCCACGCCTTCCAGCCATAGCCGCCATTCGGCGGCCCGTACCGCCCGGCCCGCCCGCATGGGCGGTTGCGCTCCGCCCGTCCATTCCGTCACCGGGCGGATTCCGTGCAGCGCGTTCACGAGCCACACCTCACAGCCGTCGAGGTCGGCGAGAGTACGTTCGCGGTGGGCGACGCGGACGCCGGTGCGCTGGGCGTGTTGCTGGATGAGGGCGACGGTGACTCCGGCCAGGACCGGGAGTTGCGGCGAGGGCAGGCACAGGGTGTCGTCCTCCCACCACAGGAGGCTGGAGTGGATGCCCTCCAGGACCACGCCCGAGGGGGCGATCAGCACCGCCTCGTCCGCGCCCTCGGCGATCGCCCGTTGCCGGAGCCGGGCCAGAATGTCCAGGTCGGGACCCTTGCGGCGGGGGACGGTACGCGCGTCCAACTGGCCCACCGCCCAGACCCGTACGCCCGTGCCGAGCGGAGGCGCGGGGCGGAGAAGAAGCCTCAATTCCCTGGACTCGGCGCCTAGTTCAACTCGGGGAAACCATTCCCCGGTGCGCGGCAGCGCGTCGGTCATGTCCCGCCAGAAGTCCACCAGTTGGCGCAGCGAGGGGCCGCCGGAGTCGCCGCAGGCCCGCAGGAATCGCTCCCGGTGCCGGCCGAGGCCGCGTACTCGGCCGTCGCGCAGCAGCCAGGAGTCGGCGACCACCAGTCGCTCACCGACGGCCGGGACTCGGTCGTGTGCGTCCGGGCCGGTCAGGCCCCGGCGCGGCGACCACGTCAACAGCCCTTCCGTGGCCGATGCTTGTGTTGCTGTTCGCGTCATCAAGTGCTCTTTCCTGATACCTCGGTCAGTACGTGCGGCCCGCCACCGCCGGCGCCCCGTTCCGGGGCCCGTACGGTGCGTGCTCCAGCCACGATCCGCACCACGGCAGCACCGGCGCGAGGGCAGCCGCCGCGCGCTGCTTGGCCCGGACGATCCGGCGCCGTGGCCGCAGATGGTCCAGCGCGTTGCCGGCGGCGGCGCTGTTGAACACGGCCGCCGCGTGCCGTACTTCGGCGAACTCGGCGACCGCTCCCACCAGCCCCGTCCTGGCGACCGCCGCGATGGCCTCCGCCGCAGCCGCCGCGTCCGCGATCCCGCTGTTCATCCCGCGCGCCCCGAACGGCGGGAACAGATGCGCCGCCTCCCCGACGAGCAGCACCCGCCGGTGCCGGTCGGTGAACGCGTCCGCGACCTTGCGCAGGAAGCGGTACGTCGACACCCACAGGATCTGGTTCCCGTACCCGGGCGCCTCCAGCACCGCCGGCAGCCAGTCCCGTACGGCCTCCTCCGTTCCGTACGCCTCCAGCGGGTCGTCGTCGCGGCACTGGAGGTCGACCTGGAAGCCGCCGGTGAAGGGCACCCGCATCACGCTCCGGCCGCCCACGCCCGGGTGTTCGTAGTGGAAGACGCGCTCCAGGGGGAGTTCGGCGCCGGGGATGTCGGCGACGTCCACCACCACGTGGAACCCCTCCGACCGGGTGCCGTCCATGGTGATCCCCAACTCCGCCCGGACCGCCGAGCGTGCGCCGTCGGCGGCGACCACATGGGTGCCGTGCCAGACGCCGCCGCCGGAGTCGGTGAGGGTGACCCCGGTCGGCGAGGACCGGACGCCCGTCACCCGCACGCCCCACGCGAACTCCACGCCCGCGTCCCGGCAGGCGGCCCGCAGGAAGCGCTCGGTGTCCACCTGGCGCAGGCTGGTGAAGGGCGGGGTGGCCGCAGGCGCCTTCGGCTGCTCGGGGAAGGTGCGGGAGTAGACCTCGCGGCCCCGGTACAGCGTGCGCCGGGTGTGCCACGTGCGTCCGTACGACGCGAACTCGGCGGCCAGTCCCGGGCGCATCCCGTCCAGCAGGCGCAGGGTCTCGCGGTGCACGAACAGGGCGCGGCTGCCCGGGCGTTCACGGTCCTCGGGGTCCGCCTCCAGTACGGTGACCGGCAGCCCGTGGGCGCGCAGACCGAGGGCGGCGGAGAGACCGACGGGACCCGCGCCCACGACCAGGACCCGGTCAGGGGCAGTGTCGGTGTCCGGGGGGTTCATGTGCGTGCGCCTTCGGCGAGCATGCGGGTGATCTCCACCCGTTTCACCTTCCACGTCGCCGTCATCGGCAGCTCCTCGAACCGCCACTGCCGGGGCTCGGCCATCGTCGGCAGATCGGCGGTCGCCTGGCGCCAGCGGTCCGGGTCCAACGGCATCTCGTCCCGTACGCAGACCACCGGCACCGGCTCACGGTCGGCGCCCGGCACGATGACGACCTCGCGCAGCTCCTCCAGCCGGTCCATCAGCGTGTCCTCGACCTCCAGGTTGCTGTGCACGGAGTCGATCCGGTCGATCTCCCGGTCGATGAGATACAGCGCGCCGAGCCTGCTGCGGTACCCCATGTCGCCCATCTGCCACCATCCGTCGCCGTCGAGCTGGCGCAGATACTGCTCGCGCGCGCCGAGATAGGTGAGGATGCGCCCACGCGTACGCGCTTCGATGCGACCGGGTTTGCCCGGCGCGGCCGGCCGGCCGTTGTCGTCGGTCACCCGGACCCGGGTGAAGCCGGGAATCCCGATCCCGACCCGGCGTCCGTCCACCTTCGCGACGCCGCGCCGGGTGAACCACTGGAAGGCGACGGGCCCGGTCTCGCTCTGCCCGTACAGCTGGATCAGCCAGGCGCTACGGCGCTTCGAGGCGCCCAGCAGCCGCCGTACGGTCCGTGGGTGGATCGCGTCGAACGTCGACCCGTACGACCGTACGCGCGACAGCGGTTGACCCGGTGCGTCCGCCAACTCCTCCCACAGGACAAAGGTGTTGGGGTGGGTCTCGACGATGCCCGGGCGATGGCGGGCGAGCAGCGGGCCCACAGCGGCCGGGGCCGGGTCGGTGATCAGGAGCAGCGGGCTGCCGAAGTGCAGGAGCACGCCGAGGAGATGGTAGAAGCGCGAGTGCACGAACGACATGTGCAGCGCGGCCGTCTCCCCGCGCGTGGGCCAGCCCATCGCCTGCTGCGGTACGAGACGGTTCCACATGGTGTTCGCGCAGTGCACGGCGAGCTTGGGGATGCCGGTGGTGCCCGAACTGTGGGTGATCAGGGTGGGTTCGCGGGGGTGGAGGCGGACGGCGGCGGCGGGCTCGGCCCCCGCGTACCTGGCCAGCGGCTCGGCGCCGGGGGTGTCGGCACCGGTGTCGGCGTCCACGGAGAGGGTCCGGCGGACCAGCGGGGCAAGGTCCAACTCCGCCAGCGCACCGGTGAGTTTGGCGCTGTCGGTGAGCAGCCAGGGGCGGTGCAGACGGGCCAGCAGCTGCGCGACGACCGGTCCGGCGAGGCCCGGGGACAGCAGCACGGGGACCGCACCGATACGGGAGACGGCACAGGTCAGCAGCACGATGTCGACGTTGTCCGTCTTGTGGACGACCACCTCCTCCGAGGGCCGCACCCCGGCCGCCCACAGCTGGGCCGACAACTCCTCGACCAGGTCGGCCAGTTGGACGTAACTGAGGTTGACGCCGAGACCGGGACTGACGTCGAGCGGCCGGTCCAGGGTGACGAAGACGGCTCCGTGGCGGTCGGCGGCCCGCCGGAAGACCGGGCCCAGATAGAAACCGCGGTCGGCGAGCAGGGGCTGCGGCTGTGGCATGCGCCCGGTCCTTCCTGTCGTACGGCGGGTGGTCGTGGAGGGTGTGGTGGTCGCCGGGGTCACCAGGCGCCCCGGCGGACCAGATGGCGGCGGAGTTTCCCGGTCGGGGTGCGGGGCAGCGACGGGACGAAGCTGACGCTCCGGGGGACCTTGAAGGCGGCGAGCCGGGCGTGGGCCAGCCCGATGAGCTCGGTCTCCAGACCCGCCCGGACCGGCCCGACGGGGACGACGAAGGCACGCAGTCTGCTGAAGCCCCGCTCGTCGGTGAGAGCGGCCACGGCGACCTCCTTCACCGCCGGGTGGGTGTGCAGTACGGCCTCCACCTCCAGCGGCGAGACCGTGATGCCGCCGACCATCTCCAGGTCGTCGGCGCGGCCCAGATGCCGGTAGGTGCCGTCCGGTTCACGCACCGCCCGGTCCCGGGTGGCCAGCCAGCCGCCGACCAGTGAACGGGCGGTCTCCTCGGGCCGGTTGAGATAGCCGCTCGTCACCGTGGGCCCACGCACCCAGAGTTCGCCCTCGGTGCCCTCGTCGGCGTCGGGTAACCGGAGCCCGGCGCGGTCGCGCAGCTCGACCTCGAAACCGGGGACGGGGTGGCCGACCGTACCGGGGTGGTTGTGGTCGAGGCTGTTGGCGCAGAAGGCGTGCCCGGCCTCCGTGGACCCGATCTGCTCCAGCACCGGCGCGCCGAGCAACTCGCCGACCTGCTGTCCGAGCCCGTCCGGCAGCCCCTCGCCGGCCGATACGGCGGCCCGGACGGAGGCGAAACAGGCCTGGTGTCCGTTGCCCCGGTCGGCGACCAGGGCCGCGTAGGCGGACGGCACGGAGTAGAGCAGCGTCACCCGGTGGCGGGCCACGAGTTCGTCGACGGCGGCCGGGGTCGGGCGCCGGTCCACCAGGACGGCCGACGAGCCGGAGAAGAGCGGGAAGACGAAGGCGTTGCCGAAGCCGTAGGCGAAGTAGAGCTTCGAGACGGAGAGGGTGACGTCGTCCTCGGTGATCCGCAGCAGACGGCGTCCGATGAGGTCGTGGTAGGTCTTCGGGTCGCCGTGACAGTGCACAACTCCCTTGGGGCGTCCGGTGGTTCCCGACGTGTACTGCACGTACAACGGCGTGTGCGCGTCCACCGGGTGTGCGGTGGTGGTGGGTTCGGCGGTGGGGGCGAGGGCGGCGAGCTGGTCGGCGCCCAGGAGGGGCCGCCCGGCGAAACGCCCTTCGTCGCCCTCGCTCTCTTCCGTCCAGGGTCCGGTCACGCACAGCACGGCCTCGGCGTCCTCGGCCATGAACGCGTGGTCGGCGGGCGGGAGTTCGGGGTTGACCAGGACGGCTACGGCACCGAGCCGGGCGGCGGCGAGGAAGGCGGTGACCCAGGTGATGCCGTCGGGCAGCGCGAGGAGCACCCGGTCGCCGGGCCCCACCCCGTGCCGGGCGAGCACCGTCGCGGTACGGGCGGCCAGCTCGTGCACCTCGCCGTGCGTCCAGGAGCGGTGCCCCTGGTGGCTCTGGTGGAAGGCGGCCCGGTCGCTCCAGCCGCGCCGTTCGGCGAGGGCGGCGAGATGGGCGGCGAGATTGCCGGGGGCACCGGCATCGGCGGGGAATTGCGCGGCTGCGGCTGCGGGCGCCGGGGGAGCGGTGGTGGACGGGTGGGTCGTCATCGGGCGGCCTCCTCGGCGGCGGCCGACAGGGACGAGGACCGCGGATACTCCCGGTACTCCCGGTCGCCCTCGTAATGCTCCTCGTACTGGGCCTCGGACTGCTCCTGGTACTCCTGGTAGGCCCGCATCTGCGCGGACGTCTTCAGGAGCATCTCGTCGTACTCCGCGACCGGGTCCGAGCCGAGGATGATCGCGCCGCCCGCGCCCAGCTGCATCTCGCCGTCGGCGATCACGGCGGTCCGGATGACGATGCTGAGGTCCGCACCGCCGCCGCACCCCAGATAGCCGAGGGCGCCGGAGTACACGCCACGGGCTTCGGTCTCCAGCTCGTCGATGATCTCCATCGTGCGGAGCTTGGGCGCGCCGGTCATCGAGCCGCCGGGGAAGCAGGCGCGGACCGCGTCCACCGAGTCGGTGCCCTCGCGCAGCTGTCCCTCGACGTAGGAGACGAGCTGGTGCACGGTGGCGTACGTCTCGGCGACCATGAGCCGGGAGACGCGTACCGTCCCGGTGCGGCAGACCTGGCCCAGGTCGTTGCGGAGCAGGTCGACGATCATCAGGTTCTCGGCGCGCGTCTTGTCGTCCGCGGCCAGTGAGTCCCGGAGCCGGTCGTCCTCCTCCGGGTCGTTGCCCCGCGGGGCGGTGCCCTTGATGGGCCTGGCCTCGGCCATGCCGTCGCGGGTGATCCGCAGGAACCGCTCGGGGGAGGAGCCGGCCACCTCCAGGTCCCCGAACCGCAGGAACGCCGCGTACGGCGCCGGGTTGACGCGACGCAGGACCCGGTAGTAGTCGTACGCGTCGGTCGGGGCGGGCATCCGGGCCGCGTTGGTCAGGCAGACCTCGTAGCTCGTGCCGGCCGTCAACTCCCGTCGGCAGGCCGCGATGTCGGCGAGATAGGTGGCCCGGTCGCGCACCAGCCACGGTTCCGCCGAGGCGGGGTCAGGCTCGGCTGCCGGCACGGGCAGCGGCGGCTGTTCCCCGGACACGAAGGAGAGTTGGGCCAGCGCGCTGTCGAGCCAGTCGGCGGCCTCCAGCGTGGCCTGCGGAGTGTCCTCGGCGACGCAGACGGCGTACGTGCAGCCGTCCTGGTGGTCCACCGCGATCAGCCGGTCGGCGAACAGCCAGCAGGCGTCGGGGGTCTGGGCCTGGTGGACGTTGGAGGGAGCGGAGGGAGTGGAAGGAGCGGGGCCGCCGGTGTTCCGGGACGAGGGGCCGCAGTCGGCCTTCGTCTCGTACCCGAAGTAGCCGACGTATCCGCCGGTGAAGTCGAAGGGCAGTCCGGTGGCGTCGACATGACGGTACGTCAACTGCCGTTTCAGGTAGTCGAAGACGCTCGCCCTGACCTTGCGCGTCGGCCGCCCGGCCCGCTCGATCTCACAGACGCCGCTCGTGACGTCGTAGCGCACGAACTCGGCGAGCGGACCGGAACCGTCCCCGAGGAACGAGAACCTCGACCGCCCCTTCTCGACCTGGGAACTGTCCAGCCAGAACGCGCGCGGCGAGCCGGCGTACATCCGGCCGAAGGCGGCCTCCGTGTCCACGGCGGTGGCGATCCGGCGGGTGTGCAGACGGTGGGTGGGGCGCTGCTGAGGCGGGCGGCGCTGCGCGGGGATGCGGGCGGTGCGGGGGACGAGCGTGGGGGAGGGGAGCTCGGGCATCGCCGCCGCGGTGCGGGTGACGGCGGTGTTCTTCGTCCGGAGCTTGCGGGCGCGTTCCGCCGTGAGGTTGCGGAAGTTCATGAGCATGCGGCGCCCGTACTCGGTGAGGACCGACTCCGGGTGGAACTGCACTCCCCACAGGGGGCGCGTGCGGTGCCGCAGCCCCATCAGGACGCCGTCCTCGGCCCAGGCGGTGGCCTCAAGGGTGTCGGGCAGCGGCTCGCGCACGGAGAGGGAGTGGTAGCGCACGGCGGTGAAGTTCTGCGGCAGCCCCTTGAAGAGGTCCCGCTCGTCGTGCCGGATCGTGGAGAGATGCCCGTGACGCGGCTCCGGGGCGGGCGCGATCCGACCGCTCTCGCCGAGCGCGATGCCCTGGTGACCGAGGCAGACGCCGAGTACGGGTATCCGCGACTCGGCGAGTACACGTGCGCTGATCCCGAAGTCGCGGGCGGCGGCGGGGTGCCCGGGCCCGGGGGAGACGACCACGTTCTCGAACTTGTCGAATTCCAGCAGACTGTCGACTCTGCTGGTCAGCGCGTCGTTGCGGATAACCGTCGGCTCCTCGCCGTTGACCTCCGCGATCAGCTGGAACAAGTTGTACGTGTACGAGTCATAATTGTCGATGAGCAGGGTCTTCACCCGCCCACCTCCCTTGCGTCGTTCATGCCGCCGTTCATGCGGTCCGCCTTTTGTGCCGTCCACGAAGTGCCTGGAGCGGCGGGTAGAGCCATTTCTTGAAGAAACGCTGAAGGCGCGGCATGAGAATCCAGGTGACGAGTGCCGTCACGGCCAGACACAGCAGTAGAGTGCGAATGAGTGCATTGACGCCACCGAGAAAGGGAAGAACGGTCAGATTGAATACGAGCACGGGTGGAAAAACCGCGCTCATATTAACGAACCAAAGCTTCCATTTGTCCGGCGGGCGCGGTGGGGAGGGCGGTGCCGGGGTGGTGGCCGGTAAGTCCGTCTGGGAGTCGAACCACACTTTGGAGCCTCGGACGGTACGGCGCCCGGTCTCCCGGGCGAGCCCTTCCGCCCGGCCCGCCCACTGTGCCCAGTTTGGGGAGTTCTCCCAGGCCAGGGCAGTGTTCTCGCTGTCGAAGCGGTAGACCACATGCCACTCCGCCTCTCCGTCGACAAGCACGCCTCCCCCCAGGAAACCCGGCTCACGCGCCCTCGCGCGCAGCACGGCCCAGCCCCAGGAGTGGAACTCGGTCTCGCGGCCCGGGATCACTTGATACGCCACCGTGACGGTGACGGGATTCCTGGTCACCCTGTCGTATACGCAGCGAGAACCGATCACGCTCAAATCTTCAACGAAGATTTTCGAAACCTCCTCCAGGATGTCCGGAAGGTTACTTTTTATCGGTTTTTAGGGCGGCTTGCCGTGCTCTTTCGATCAATAATCGGGGTAACTTTTATGGAATTCGGGAAAGGGCTTGCCCGGGGGAGCGGGAAAGCTGCACGATCGCCATTCGATCGTCATTCGGCTGACGCGAGGGAGATTTCATGTCCAGGTACGACTGGGATGTGACCCACGAAGGGATCGAGCGGGCCCGGTCCGTGATCGACCCGGTGCGAAAAGAAGTGACCGCCCACCCGATTTACCAGCGGATAAACACTCGGGAACACCTGGCGACGTTCATGGAACACCATGTGTTCGCGGTATGGGACTTCATGTCCCTGCTCAAGTCGCTGCAGCGGGAGCTGACCTGTGTCGACGTCCCCTGGGTGCCGCGCGGGTCGGCGGTGAGCCGGCGCCTCATCAACGACATCGTGCTCGTGGAGGAGAGCGACGAGCTGAACGGCGGCTTCACCAGCCACTTCGAGCTGTACCGGGCCGGTATGGCCGAGGCGGCGGCGGACACCTCCCGCATCGACACCCTCGTCGCCCTGGTGGGGGAGGGGCACGATCTCGGCTCGGCGCTCCGTGTCGCCCAAGTCCCCGGCCCCGCAGCCGAGTTCGTCCGCACCACGTTCGAGATCGTCAACGGCCGGCCACTGCACTGCCGGGCCGCGGCCTTCGCCTTCTCCCGCGAGGATCTCATCCCGGACATGTTCGACCAGGTCATCAAGGAGGAGGGCACCGACCGCTTCCCCCTGTTCCGCGACTACCTGTCCCGCCACATCGAGGTCGACGGCGAGGAGCACACCCCCATGGCGATGCAGATGGTCGCCGACCTGTGCGGTACGAGTGACGAGCACTGGGCGGAGGCGGCGGAGACGGCGACGGACGCGCTGGAGGCGAGGGTGCGGTTGTGGGACGGGGTGGTGGAGGGGATGGCGTGACCGTCTTCAGCCCGTCCGGGGGTCCCCCTCTGGGGGTGTTTGAGGACGAGCGCGTTCAGCGCGACAGGGGGGTTCGGGGGCGCGGCCCCCGAGGACGGGACGGGTAGGGGCAACGGGGGGTGGGGCCTAATCCGGTGCCTCACCGAACCGGGCCAACGCCAGCGCCCCCACCACGGCGACCCCGAACCCCGCCACCGCCAGCCACCCCAACCCCTCCCGGGTACGGTCCCCGAGACACACCACCCCGATCACCGCCGGCCCGAGCGTCTCCCCGATCACCATCCCCGCCGTCGGCACGGTCACAGCCCCCCGCTGCAACGCCGACGTCAGCGCCAGAAACGCCGCCCCGCCTCCCACCACCAGCGCGTACACCGCCACGTTCGTCACCAGCGCCCCCACCGACACCTCGTCGACGAGCCGCACCGACACCTCGACCACCCCGAACCCGAACCCGGCACCCAACCCGAGCACCAGCCCCCGTACCCGCTCCGGCAGCCGCCCGCCCAGCAACCCCAGCACCAGCACACCCAGCGCGGTCGCGAGCATCGCGTACCTCAGCGCGTCCGGCCCCGCCCGCTCCCCCTCCGTGCCCGACGCCAGCCCCAGCATCCCCAGCCCGGCGCACACCACCCCCACCGAGGCCCACTCCACCCCGCTCAGCCGCACCCGCAGCAGCCGGGCGGCGACCACCGCGGTGACCGCGAGACTCGCCGCCAACGCCGCGCCGACGGCGTAGATCGGAAGGGACCGCAACGCGGCGATCTGGAGGAGGAAGCCGAGCCCGTCCAGGGCCAGCCCGGCGATGTACCGCCACTGTCGCAACGCCCGCAACAACAACGCCGCGTCGCCGCCCGGACCGCCACCGGAACCGCTGCCCGGACCGGCGGCATCGGCCGCCGCCCGTGCGGCCATGGCCTGCAACACCGTCGCCGTACCGAAGCAGACCGCCGCGCCGAGCGCGCACACCATTCCAAAGAGCACAAAGCGACTCTAGGCGGGCAGAAGTCGGGTGGGAGGAACAGGGGGC
The DNA here is from genome assembly GCF_014646095.1 of Streptomyces lacrimifluminis. Lineage (GTDB taxonomy): Bacteria > Actinomycetota > Actinomycetes > Streptomycetales > Streptomycetaceae > Streptomyces > Streptomyces lacrimifluminis. The sequence goes on from NZ_BMMU01000010.1 coordinate 217,986, forward strand.
CAGCCGAGCACAGTCCTTGGACGATCTTTAAGCTGAGGGGAACTTCAAACCGGTCCAAACACCAACGGGGAGCACGAACATGGCTGACGCACGCAGACAACCGGGCAGAAAACTCCGCTCGGGCACCGTCGTGCTCGGCGGCATGGGCCTCCTCGCCGCCGCTCTCACCGCCTGCTCCTCCGACGACCCCGACAAGCGCTGCGTCGACCGCGACAGCTACAAGACCGGCAAGGGCTACAAGGTCGTCGCCGAGAAGAACTGCAAGACCAGCACGACCGTCAACGGCGCCCACTACTACGGCGGCAAGAAGAAGTCCGGCTGGGTGAAGGGCGGCTCCTTCACCAAGTCCGGCAAGGGCAGCGGCAGTTCGAGCAGCGACGACGGCAGCAGCCACACCGGCGTCTCCCGAGGCGGCTTCGGCGGCGGCGACAGCGGCTCGGGCGGCTGAGCCCCGCCATGGAGCGCCGCACGATCGAGCCCCGCCCCGGCTGGCAGCAGACCGTCGAGGCACAGGGGCTCGTCTACCCGCTCACCCGCCACCCCGACGACTCCCTGCGGCCCTACTGGGACGAGAGCGCGTACTACGTCTTCTCGCTCCCGGAGGTGGAGGCGCTGGAGGAGACCGTCGAGGAACTCCACGCCATGTGCCTGGCCGCGGCCGACCACATCGTCACCGCGAACCGTTTCGCCGACCTCGGCATCACCGACCCGCGCATCGCGGCAGCGGTCGCCGAGGCCTGGCACCGCCGAGCCGAACTCCCGTCCGTCTACGGCCGTTTCGACCTCCGCTACGACGGCACGGGCCCCGCGAAGCTCATCGAGTACAACGCCGACACCCCCACCTCCCTCGTCGAGGCCGCCTCACCCCAGTGGTTCTGGATGGAGGACCGCTTCCCCGGCGCAGACCAGTGGAACTCCCTGCACGAACGCCTGATCGCCGCCTGGCAGAAGCAGGCCGCCCTCCTTTCGCCCGGCAGCCCCCTCCACTTCGCGCACTCCGCCGCCGACGAGATCGGCGAGGACCTGATGACCGTCGCGTACCTGAAGGAGACGGCGGAGCAGGCGGGCCTCGACACCGAGTGGATCTCCATGGAGGAGATCGGCTGGGACCCGCTCTCCGGCCGCTTCGTCGACAACCAACTCCGGTTCATCCGCAGCTGCTTCAAGCTGTACCCCTGGGAGTGGCTCACCACCGACGAGTTCGCGGACCATGTCCTCGACACCCTGGACAACGGCGGCGGCACGGGCAGCACCCTGTGGATCGAACCGGCCTGGAAGATGCTCCTCAGCAACAAGGCCCTCCTCGCCGTCCTCTGGGAGCTCTACCCGGACCACCCCAACCTCCTCCCCGCCTACCTGGACGGGCCCCGGGAGCTGGCGCACACGACCGGTTACGTCGCCAAGCCGCTGCTGGGCCGGGAGGGGGCCGGCGTGACGGTCCACGAGCCGCACACCGCCCCCGTCCCCGCTCCCGCGGCCGACCTCGCGAACCCCGAAGAGCTTTGCTGCTATCAGGAGTTGGCCCCCCTCCCCGCCTTCGACGGCAACCACGTCGTCCTCGGCGCCTGGGTCGTCGAGAACGAGTCGGCGGGCCTCGGCATCCGCGAGTCGGCCGGCCTGATCACGGACGAGTACGCCCGCTTCCTGCCCCACGTGATCCTCTGACGCCCGTGCGGCGGACGTCCGACACCCGTGCGGCGGACGTCGCTCGCATGGTGGACAGGGCGGCTCGGCCCTCCGGCCTGCCCGGTAGGCTGACCGGCGGGCCGTGACTGGCGCGCTGGGATGGGACCGACCATCGGGAAGCGGCCCCAGGACCCGTCGCAACCCGTTGCCGGGATCCGTGAGTGAGTGCCGTGCGCCTGGGCCGAGCCGTGAACGCCGAACGCCACGTCCGGAGGTCCCCATGTCAGCCGAGTCCCTCTCCACCGAATCCACCGCCTTCCGCAGCGCCCTCGACGTGATCCGTGCCGTCGAACCGCGCGTCGCCGACGCCATCGGCCAGGAGGTCGCCGACCAGCGCGAGATGCTCAAGCTGATCGCCTCCGAGAACTACGCCTCCCCGGCCACCCTGCTGGCCATGGGCAACTGGTTCAGCGACAAGTACGCCGAGGGCACGATCGGCCGCCGCTTCTACGCCGGCTGTCGCAACGTCGACACCGTCGAGTCCCTCGCCGCCGAGCACGCCCGCGAACTCTTCGGCGCCCGGCACGCCTACGTCCAGCCGCACTCCGGCATCGACGCCAACCTCGTCGCCTTCTGGTCCGTCCTCGCCGACCGCGTCGAGGTCCCGTTCCTGGAGAAGACCGGCGCCCGCCAGGTCAACGACCTCTCCGACGCCGACTGGGCCGAACTGCGTCAGGCCTTCGGCAACCAGCGCATGCTCGGCATGTCCCTGGACGCCGGCGGCCACCTCACCCACGGCTTCCGCCCCAACATCTCCGGCAAGATGTTCGACCAGCGCTCCTACGGCACCGACCCGGCGACCGGCCTGATCGACTACGAGGCGCTGCGCGCGACGGCCCGTGACTTCAAGCCGCTGATCATCGTCGCCGGCTACTCCGCGTACCCCCGTCTCGTGAACTTCCGGATCATGCGCGAGATCGCCGACGAGGTCGGCGCGACCCTCATGGTCGACATGGCGCACTTCGCCGGCCTGGTCGCGGGCAAGGTCCTGACCGGCGACTTCGACCCGGTCCCGCACGCCCAGATCGTCACCACGACCACCCACAAGTCGCTGCGCGGCCCGCGCGGCGGCATGGTCCTGTGCGACGACTCCCTCAAGGACCAGGTCGACCGCGGCTGCCCGATGGTCCTCGGCGGCCCCCTCCCGCACGTCATGGCAGCCAAGGCCGTCGCCCTCGCCGAGGCCCGCCGGCCCGCCTTCCAGGACTACGCCCAGCGCATCGTCGACAACGCCCGCGCGCTCGCCGAGGGCCTGATGAGCCGGGGCGCCACCCTCGTCACCGGCGGCACCGACAACCACCTCAACCTGATCGACGTCGGCTCCTCCTACGGCCTCACGGGCCGCCAGGCCGAGACCGCGCTCCTCGACTCGGGCATCGTCACCAACCGCAACGCCATCCCGGCCGACCCGAACGGAGCCTGGTACACGTCGGGCATCCGCATCGGCACGCCCGCGCTGACCACGCGGGGCCTGGGTACGGCGGAGATGGACGAGGTGGCCGGTCTGATCGACCGCGTCCTCACCGCCGCCGAACCGGGCACCACCAAGTCGGGCGCCCCCTCGAAGGCGTCCCACGTCCTGGACACGAAGATCTCCGACGAGATCTCCCGCAGGGCGACGGACCTGGTGGCGGGCTTCCCGCTGTACCCGGAAATCGACCTCGGCTGAGGATTCCAGGAGCGCGGGGCCGCATCGATCTGCGGCTCCGCCGCGGGGTGCGACCAGCCCCCACCGGTCCGCAGTCCCCACGCACCGAACCATCCCCCACGTCCCGGGCAAATCTCACCCTGACCCTCTGAGACAATGGGCAACATGGCCTCTGACCGTCCCCGCGTGCTCTCCGGAATCCAGCCCACCGCAGGCTCGTTCCACCTCGGCAACTACCTCGGCGCCGTACGCCAGTGGGTGGCCCTGCAGGAGTCCCACGACGCGTTCTACATGGTCGTCGACCTGCACGCGATCACGGTCCCGCAGGACCCGAAGGAGCTCACGGCCAACACCCGCCTGGCCGCCGCCCAGCTCCTCGCGGCAGGGCTCGACCCCGACCGCTGCACGCTGTTCGTCCAGAGCCATGTCCCCGAGCACGCCCAGCTCGCCTGGATCATGAACTGCCTCACCGGCTTCGGCGAGGCGTCCCGGATGACCCAGTTCAAGGACAAGTCGGCCAAGCAGGGTGCCGACCGGGCGAGCGTCGGGCTGTTCACGTACCCGATCCTCCAGGTCGCCGACATCCTGCTCTACCAGGCGAACGAGGTGCCGGTCGGCGAGGACCAGCGCCAGCACATCGAGCTGACCCGTGACCTCGCCGAGCGCTTCAACGGCCGCTTCGGCGAGACCTTCACGATCCCGAAGCCGTACATCCTGAAGGAGACGGCGAAGATCTACGACCTTCAGGACCCGTCGATCAAGATGAGCAAGTCGGCGTCCACGCCCAAGGGCCTCATCAACCTCCTCGACGACCCGAAGAGCACCGCCAAGAAGGTCAGGAGCGCGGTCACGGACACGGACACCGTGATCCGCTTCGACCCGCAGGAGAAGCCCGGCATCAGCAACCTGCTCGGCATCTACTCAACCCTCACCGGCACGGATGTCGCCGAACTTGAGCGGACGTTCGAGGGCAAGGGCTACGGTGCGCTCAAGGTGGACCTCGCCGATGTCGTCGTCGACTTCGTGACGCCGTTCCGGGAGCGCACCCAGCAGTACCTGGACGACCCGGAGACGCTCGACTCGATCCTGGCCAAGGGCGCGGAGAAGGCACGGGCCGTCGCCGCGGAGACGCTCGCCCAGGCCTACGGGCGAGTCGGTTTCCTGCCCGCGAAGCACTGAGAAGCACTGAGAAGCACTGAACCGTCGTCGCAGGGGTACCAGTACCACCGCACAGCGCACGACGCGGCATCAGAGCGCTGCACATCACTATGGTTGCGCCTGCCCGCAGACCCGTCGTGGCCGTACAGTCGATAGCCGACCGGTACGAGCAACAGCCCATATGAGCAATACGGGCACGAACAACAACGCACGGACGACAGCGCAGGCGCAACACCGCACGGCCAATACCGAGACGACGACAGGAGACGACGTGGGGACCGTAACGATCGGTGTGTCGATCTCGGTCCCGGAGCCACACGGCAGCCTGCTCCAGGCGCGGCGTGCGGGCTTCGGCGACGCCGCCGCACACGGTATCCCCACCCATGTCACCCTGTTGCCGCCCACGGAAGTCGACTCCGCGGCGCTGCCCGCCATCGACGCCCACCTCGTCGAGGTGGCCACCGCGGGCCGGCCGTTCCCGATGCGGCTCTCCGGGACGGGTACCTTCCGGCCGGTGTCGCCCGTCGTGTTCGTCAAGATCGTCGAGGGTGCGGAGGCCTGCACCTGGCTGCAGAAGCAGGTCCGTGACGCCTCCGGGCCGGTGGCGCGTGAGCTGCTGTTCCCGTACCACCCGCATGTGACGGTCGCGCACAGCATCGACGAGGAGGCGATGGACCGCGCCTTCGCGGAACTCGCCGACTACGAGGCCGACTGGCCCTGCACCGGCTTCGCGCTCTACGAGCAGGGTGCCGACGCGGTGTGGCGCAAGCTGCGCGAGTACACCTTCGGTGCGGCCGTCGTGCCGCCGCAGGCGGCCCATGTGGAGCGTGGCCCCCTTCCGGCCAGGTAGAACCCCCGAGAGCCACCACCATCAGGCACTTCCGGGGTAAAAGGTCATCATGGACTGGCTGAAGAAGCTCCCCGGCGTCGGACCGATCGTCGTCCGCCTCATGACCACGCACGTGTGGAGGTCGTACGAGCGTCTCGACCGGGTGAAGTGGTCGCGTCTCGCGGCGGCAATGACCTTCATCAGCTTCGTGGCACTGTTCCCCCTGCTCACCGTGGCCGCCGCGATCGCCGCCGCCACGCTCAGCACCGGGCGGCAGAATGAGTTGCAGGAGAAGATCGCCGAGCAGGTGCCCGGCATCTCCGAGCAACTGGACATCAACGCTCTGGTCCAGAACGCGGGCACGATCGGGGTGATCGCCGGCGCCGTGCTGCTGTTCACCGGGATCGGGTGGGTCGGCTCGATGCGGGAGTGTCTGCGGGCGGTGTGGGAGGTACCGGAGGACGAGGGGAACCCCGTCCTGCGGAAGGTCAAGGACACCGGGGTGCTGGTCGGGCTCGGGGGCGCCGTCCTCGTCACGATCGCCGCGTCCACCGTCGCCTCGGCGGCGGTCGGCTGGACGGCACGAGGACTCGGTGTCGACGAGGCCGGCTGGGGCGCGGTCCTGCTCCGCCTCGCCGCGTTCACCGTCGCGGTTCTCGCCGACTTCCTCCTGCTCCTGTACGTCCTCACCCTGCTGCCCGGCGTGGAACCGACCCGGCGTCGCCTGTTCGTCGCCGCGCTGATCGGCGCCGCCGGGTTCGAGCTGCTGAAGCTGTTGCTCAGCAGCTATATGCAGGGGGTGGCGGCGAAGAGCATGTACGGGGCGTTCGGTGTCCCCGTGGCCCTGTTGCTGTGGATCAACTTCACGTCGAAACTCGTCTTGTTCTGCGCGTCCTGGACGGCGACGGGTTCATCGCCTCCGGCGTCCGAATCCGAGGCTGAGTCCGAGCCAGAGTCCGACTTGTCCGGGGTCTGAACGGCGACGCCGGTGCAGCCCAGGCCGTGTTTCCCAGCCACCCGCCCGCCCGTTTGCTGTCTGTGTCCAGCGCGGGCAACACCTCGTCAGCGCCGCACCACACCTCCAGCCCGTCCGGGGGTCCCACTTCTGGGGGAGTTCGAGGACGAGGCCCGTTCAGCCCGGGCGGTGTTTCCCGCCCACTCGCCCCCGCCGTCTCTATGGCCCAGGTTCAGGCATCTCCAGCCCGTCCGGCGTTTGAGGACGAGGCCGTTCAGGCCGACAGAGGGGGCGAAGAAAGACCGCACCCACCCCCACCTCACCTCCGCCGCCGCACCAGCTCCGGCAGCGGCCACCGCCGGTTGATCAGAAACGCGCCCCCCGCCAGCAGCACCACCACACCACCGGCGATCCCGAGCGCGACACCCATCCCGCCCCCGTCCGACCCGGCCCCGGAGGACGCCTTCGCGACCGGGGACGCGGAGGAGTCACCCTTGCCGGACCCGTCACCCGAGCCGCCCCCCGCCTCTCCGGAACCGGAGTCGGCGGCGTCCGTCGACCCCGGCTGGGCACCCGCCCCCTCCGACCCCTTGGGAGCGACCAACTCGCCCACCGGCTGCACCTTCCCGGCGGCCCGGAAGCCCCAGTCGAGCAGCCGCGCGGTCTCCTTGTAGACCTCGTTGTGCTCGTTCTTCTCCGGGTTCATCACCGTGACCAGCAGCACCTTGCCACCGCGCTCGGCGACCCCCGTGAAGGTCGCGCCCGCGTTGGTGGTGTTGCCGTTCTTCACGCCCGCGATGCCCTGGTACACGGAGATGTCCGAGTCACCGGCGAGCAGCCGGTTGGTGTTCTGGATCTCGAAGGAGCCGCGGGCCGATTTGCCCTTCTTGTTCTTCTTCGTCTCGCCGGGGAATTTGGCCGAAACAGTCGAGCAGTACTCGCGGAAATCCTTCTTCTGCAACCCGGAGCGGGCGAACAACGTCAGGTCGTACGCCGACGACACCTGCCCCCGCTCGTCGTAGCCGTCGGGGCTCACCACATGGGTGTCGAGGGCCTGGAGCTCCTCCGCGTGCTCGTTCATCTCCTTGACCGTGGCCCCGATGCCACCGTTCATGTGGGAGAGGACGTGGACCGCGTCGTTGCCGGAGCGCAGGAAGACGCCGAGCCACAGATCGTGGACCGTGTACGTCTCCTTCTCCTTGATGCCGACCATGCTGGAACCGGCGCCGACGTCCGCCAGCTCGGCGGGCGTGACCTTGTGCTTCAGCGTTCTCGGGAACTTGGGCAGCACCGTGTCGGCGAACAGCATCTTCAGCGTGCTCGCCGGGGGCAGCCGCCAGTGCGCGTTGTGGGCGGCGAGCACATCGCCGGACTCGGCGTCCGAGACGATCCACGAGCGGGCGGTGATGTCCTTGGGGATCACCGGCACGCCGGTGGCGAGGTTCACCTGCGTCCCGGCCTGCCCGAGCCGCTCCCCGCCCACGGTCGACATCTTCGCCGGTGGAGTCACCGACGGCGAGGCGCTCGGCGTGGGCTTGGGAGCCGCGAACGCCGGTACGGGCGCGGTCAGCGCGGCGGACAACAAGGTGGCGGAGGTGACCAGCAAGGTTCGCTTGGCGGTCTTTTTCGAGGCGGACACGATCGAGAACGTACATGTACCGGCCCATGAAGTCGCACCGCCCCCGGCCCGGACCCGCACGCCTCCTTCCCCACCCCGGCCACAGGACCCGACACCGGACGGCGATACTGGACTCATGACGCTCAGCCGCCCCATTTCCTGGTTCCTGCTCGCCTTCGGGGTGTGGAGCTGGGTCATCTGGGTCACTTTCATCAAGAATCTGGTCAAGGACGGCAGCGGGCTCGCGTTCGATGACGCGGGCACTCCGACGGCATACTTCTGGGTGCACCTGGTGCTCGCCGTCGTCTCCTTCGTATTGGGGACGATCGTCGGCGGCATCGGGTTGCGCGGACTGCGCGCTTTGCGCCAGACCTCATAACGGGGGACACACCCGCATGGTCATCGTTTTTCTGCTCGTCGCGGTCGCCGCTCTGGTGGGGCTGCACTGGTACGTCTGGCGCCGCCTGGTGCGCGACACGACCGCCGGCCCCGGCCTCGCCCGCCGCGTCGGCACGGTGGTGTTCGTCGCCCTGCCCGTCCTGATGATCGGGGCCTTCGTCGCCGAGCGCGGCGGCGCGCCCTTCTGGCTCCAGCGCACGCTGGCCTGGCCGGGCTTCCTGTGGCTGGCCCTGTTCATGTACCTGGGGCTGGCCCTGATCGCGGGCGAGCTCGTACGGCCGTTGCTGCGGCGGTTCCTGGAGCGTCGCCGTCCGGCCGAGGCACCCGTACCGCCGGCCGTGCCCCTCCGGAGGACGGAGACCGTCCCGGTGGGAGCACCGGACACCCCGGAAGCCGCCACGGGCACTCCCGGCGCCCCTGGCACCCCGGACCTGCCGGACACCCTCGGCGCCCCGGATTCTCCCCGCCTCCTCGCCGCCCCCTCCCGGCGCCTCTTCGTCTCCCGTGTCGTGGCCGGCGCCGCCGCCGCGACCGCGGCCGGGACCGTCGGGTACGGCACGTACGGCGTCCTGCGCGGCCCCCGCGTGAAGCGCGTCACCGTGCCGCTGGCCAAACTCCCGCGCAGCGCCCACGGGTTCAGGATCGCGGTCGTCAGCGACATCCATCTCGGGCCCGTGCTCGGCCGCGGTTTCGCGCAGAAGGTCGTCGACACGATCAACTCCACCCAGCCCGATCTGATCGCGGTCGTCGGCGACCTGGTCGACGGCAGCGTCAAGGACCTCGGTCCGGCGGCGGCGCCCCTCGCTCAACTCAGGGCGCGGCACGGGGCGTTCTTCGTGACCGGGAACCACGAGTACTTCTCCGGCGCCGAACAGTGGGTCGAGGAGGTGCGGCGGCTCGGTATGCGCCCGCTGGAGAACGCGCGCGTCGAACTGCCCGCCTTCGACCTGGCCGGGGTCAACGACATCTCCGGTGAGAGCGAGGGCCAGGGCCCCGACTTCACCAAGGCGCTCGGCGACCGGGACACCTCGCGGGCGACCGTGCTGCTGGCCCACCAGCCGGTGCAGATCCACGACGCCGTCGACCACGGCGTCGACCTCCAGCTCTCCGGCCACACCCACGGCGGCCAGTTGTGGCCCGGCAACTTCGTCGCCGACCTCGCCAACCCCACGCTCGCGGGCCTGGAGCGGTACGGGGACACGCAGTTGTACGTCACCCGGGGCGCCGGCGCGTGGGGTCCGCCCACGCGGGTGGGGGCGCAGTCGGACATCACCGTGGTGGAACTGGCGTCCGCACAGGCTTGATCACCGTTTATGACAGCCGCAAACCGGCCGAGGCGGACTAGGTGACGCTGGGAGGGTACCCAACACAGCATCAGGTGTGCTGACGGTGTGGGCCGGGTGAGGAGCGGACGTGTTGAGGCGCAACTCCTTCCGGCTTCCCCGGCATCCGGCGTCCGTCGAGCTCGCCCGGCGCCGGGTGCACGACCATCTGGCCGACTGGGGACACAGCACCGACGGCCCGGCGCTCACGGACGCCGTCCTGCTCGTCTCCGAGCTGGCGACCAACGTCGTACGCCACGGCCCCCTCCTGGAGCCGGAGTTCGAGGTCGCCGTCACGGCACTCGCCGACGGCTCCTGCCTCATAGAGGTCTCCGACGAGGGCACGACGGAACCTCGCCTCCACCCGTTGACGGACGGGGAGGAACACGGCCGCGGCCTCCACCTGGTCGAGGACATCGCGGAGGCGTGGGGGGTGTGGAGCAGAGGCCGCCACGGGAAGACGGTCTGGGCACTGGTCACAACGCCCCCATAGGCCGCCCCGCAGGGGTGTGCCCATAGGGGCGCGGGGCCGTGTCGTTCTGCGGCTCCGCCGCGTGGGCGCGACCAGCCACAACGGACCGGCAGACAAAGGCACTCAGCAACGCCCGTTCACAAACACACAGCCCGCTCCGGCAAACTGACCGTCACCGCCAACCCCTCGCCGGCGGCGGTCCGCACCGAGACCTCCCCGCCGTGCGCCAGCACCACCCCCTGCACGATCGCCAGCCCCAACCCGCTCCCCGCCCCACCTCCCGCCCGGAAGAACCGGTCGAACATGCGCGCCGCGTCCTCCCGCGCCAGGCCGGGCCCCAGGTCCGCGACACACAGCCGTACGACACCGTCCGCCCGCTCCACACCGAGCCGCACCGGCACATCGGCGGACGTGTGCGTACGGACGTTGCCCACCAGGTTGCCCAGCACCTGTCTGAGCCCCGACTCGTCGGCCCGCACCAGGATCGCCCCGTCGGCGGCCACACTGATCGGCCGGTCCGGTTCCTGGATCCGCAGATCCTCCGCCGCGTCCCGCACCAGACGGCTCAAGTCGACGTTTCGCAAGCGCAGTTCGGGCTGCTGGTCGAGACGGGCGAGCGTCAGCAGCTCGTCCACCAGGCGTCCCATGCGATCCGCCTCGCCGTTCATCCGGTCCCAGGCGCGCCGCCGTTCCCGCGGGTCGGTCAGCATCCCCTTGTCGTACAGCTGGAGGTAGCCGCGGATCGCGGACAGCGGGGTGCGCAGTTCGTGCGAGGCGTCGGCGACGAACCGCCGCAGCTGGGCCGCGCTGCGCTCGCGGGTGCGGTACGCCGACTCGACCTGGTGGAGCATGGTGTTGAGGGCGATCCGCAGCTGTTCGACCTCAAGGGTGGCCTCGCGGCTGGACGGGACCCGCCGGGTGAGATCACCCTCGGCGATGGCCGTCGACGTCTCGACCATGTCCTCCAGGGGAGCCATCCGGCGGCTCACGCTGAACATCGTGAGCACGGCGAGCAGCGCGAGCAGCAGCGTCCCGACGGCGAGGTCGAGCTTCAGGGCCTTGCCGAGGACGTCGTGCAGGGCGTCCGTCGACGTGGCCAGGAGCACGGTCGCGCCGTCGGCGAGGTGGGCGGCGGTGACCCGGTAGGGGGCGTCCCGCACCCGGATGTCGTGGGGTTCGTCGTCGCGGGCGAGGGCGGCCGGGTCGGAGACGGCGGTGGCGAGGGCGCGCTGGTCGGCGGTGGCCTCCAAACCGGCGACGGACATGGCCCGCCCCTCCTCGCCGACGACCGCGAAGATGCCGTCGGACATGAGGGTGTCGGCGTTCGCGAGGCCGGTGTCGCCGGCGCCCGTGTCGGAGGCGCCCGCGTTCGCGGAGCCGGTGCTCGCGGAGCCGGTGTTCGAGGGGTCGGACCCGGCCGAACCGCCGCCGCTGTCACCGGAGGCGTGCCGATACCTGTCGGTGAGGGCGGCGATCGCGCTCAGCGAGTCGATCTGTTCCAGCGTCAGCCGGGAGCCGCCGATCGAGTTCCGGGTGTTCATCAGCTGGTTGTCGACGCTGTCCAGCAGGTACAGCCGCATGCCCATCACGCTCACGGCGGTCGCCACGACGATGCCGAGCGCCAGCAGCACCACGTTGGCCAGCGTGAGCTTGACACGCAGGGAGTGGATACCGCGCTCGCAGCGGAAGGTGCGGCACCATCCCGCCCCGAAGGCGCGCCCCCATCCCCTGCCGATCGCGAGGAGACTCATGCCAGCCCGTATCCGACACCGCGCCGGGTGGTGATCACAGGCGGTCCGAGCGCGTCGAGCTTGCGCCGCAGATAGCTGATGTACGTCTCGACGACCGTCGATTCGGGAGGCGTGTGCTCGTACTGCCAGACATGCCGCAGGAGTTGCTCCTTGGGTACGATCCGGCCGCCGTTGCGCACCAGGAACCGCAGCAGCGCGTACTCCGTCGGAGTCAGCTCTACGGTGCCGCCCGCGCGGTGCACGCTGTACGTCGACTCGTCCAGCTCCAGGTCGCCGTAGCGCAGCGGGGGCCGCTGGGGCAGCATGTCGGCGGGCCGGGTCCGCCGCAGTACGGCGGTGATCCGTGCGACCACCTCATCGATGTTGAACGGCTTGGTGATGTAGTCGTCGCCGAACTGCAGGGCGCCGACGATCTCGCCCGGCGCGTCCCGCGCGGTCAGGAAGACGAGGGCCAACTCGGGCCTGCGGTCGCGCAGTTCACGCCCCAGGGCCCGGCCGTCGCCGTCCGGGAGCATGATGTCGAGCAGTGCGACGTCCGGGCGGGTGCGCCCGGCGAGCGTGAGCGCCTCACGGACGGTGCCCGCGACCATCACCTCGAAGCGGTGGTAGCGCAGGGCGATGGCGAGGACGTCCGCGATGCTCGGTTCGTCCTCCACCACCAGCACGGTGCCCGTGCCCGTGCCCGTACCCGCACCCGTGACCGTGACCGTACGTGTGGTTGTGCTCGTCCCTGTGCCCGGAACCGTCATACCCCCAGTATCGGCGGGGCCACCGACAGCCGGACCCGGTTCGTGCTTTGGAGTTCCTTGAGAGTCATGGCCGGCTCATGCCCGCCTCCGCTCCCGCCCCTGATCCTGTTGCCAGGACCTGGGGGACCAACCGACCGAACGACCTGACGAACAAGGGGTGTTGAGCGTGGCGGCATTGGCTCGGTGGTGCTATCGGCACCGGCTGGTGGTCCTGTTGATATGGGTGGGGACCGTGTTCGGACTGGGCTTCGCGGGCTCCGCCGCGGGCACGGACTACGCGAACAGCTTCTCCCTCCCCAACACGGACTCGACGCGTGCGTACGACCTGATGGAGGAGGCCTTCCCGCAGTCCTCGGGCGACACCGACACGGTCGTGTGGAAGGTCGACGACGGCACGGTACGGGACGAGTCGGTACGGTCCCGGATCGAACCGGAACTGGCGGAGATCGCGAAGATGGCGGGGGTCGGCGAGGTCACCAGCCCGTACGCCTCCGGCGGCGCGGCCCAGATCAGCGAGAACGGGCGGATCGCCTACGCCCAGATCACCTTCACCGAGCAGGCCAACGGGGTGCCCAAGGCGACGATCGAGGACGTTGTCGGCACCGCCCAGGCAGCCGAACGCGACGGACTTCAGGTCGAGTTGGGCGGCCAGGCGATCGCCAGGACTGAGGAAGCGCCCACCGGCATCGCCGAGATGGTGGGTATCCTGGCCGCGTCGGTCGTCCTGTTCCTCGCCTTCGGCTCCTTCTTCGCGATGCTGCTGCCGCTCGTCGTGGCGATCGCGGCCCTCGGCACCGGCCTGATGGCCACCTCCCTCCTCAGCCATGTCACGGACGTCCCCGAAGTCGCCCCGCTGCTCGGCTCGTTGATCGGTCTGGGCGTCGGCATCGACTACGCGCTGTTCATCGTCACCCGGCACCGCCGGGGCATCCTGCGTGGCATGAAGCCCGAGGAGGCGGCGGTGACGGCGCTCAACACCTCGGGCCGAGCCGTGCTGTTCGCGGGCGGCACGGTGTGCATCGCGCTCGCCGGGATGCTCGTGATGAACATGCGCTTCCTGGACGGCGTGGTCATCGCGACCTCCCTGACGGTCGTCCTGAGCGTCCTCGCCGCGACGACCCTCCTCCCGGCGCTCCTCGGCCTCCTCGGCATGCGTGTCCTCAGCCGCAGGCAGCGCCGCCGACTTGCCTCGACGGGACCGGAACCGGCGGAGGCGAGCGGGCTGGCCGCGCGCTGGTCCTCGTACGTCGAAAGGCGCCCGCGCTCCACGGCGGCGATGGCCCTGGTGGCGATGCTCATCCTGGCGCTCCCCGTCCTGTCCATCCGGCTCGGCGCGACCGACCAGGGCAACCACCAGGAGTCGACGACCACCCGGCAGGCGTACGACCTGCTGGCGGAGGGCTTCGGCCCCGGCTTCAACGGCCCCCTCCAGGTGGTGGTGGCCAAGGGTGACGCGAACGCGCTGGTCTCGACGATCCGTACGACGGAGGGCGTGGCGCAGGCAGCGGCGGCGCCCCCGTCCCAGGGGATCACGGTGATCCAGGTGGTCCCGACCACCTCTCCCCAGTCGGAGCACACGGACCAGTTGATCGACCGTCTGCGTGACGAGGTCATCCCGGCCTCGGGGGTCGAGGCGCACGTCGGCGGGGTGACGGCGATCTTCAAGGACTTCGCGGCGGTGACGAGCGACCGCCTGCCGTACTTCGTGGCGGCGATCATCCTGCTGGGCTTCCTGTTGTTGCTGGTGGCGTTCCGCTCCCTCGTCGTCCCGCTGACCGCCGCGCTGATGAACCTGATCGCGGCGGCGGCCTCCTTCGGCGTCCTGGTCGCGATCTTCCAGTGGGGCTGGGGCACGGAGTTGCTCGGCGTCGGCAAGGAGGGCCCGATCACGGCGTTCCTCCCCGTCATCATGCTCTCCCTCCTCTTCGGCCTCTCGATGGACTACCAGGTGTTCCTGGTGAGCCGGATGCACGAGGAGTGGGTCCACACGAAGGACAACGCACGGGCGGTCCGCGTCGGCCTCGCGGAGACGAGCAGGGTCATCAACTGCGCGGCCCTGATCATGATCTGCGTCTTCTCGGCCTTCGTCCTGAGCGGCGACCTGGAGGGCGCGATGGCGGGCATCGGCCTCGCGGCGGCGGTGGCGCTGGACGCGTTCATCCTCCGTACGGCCCTGGTGCCGGCCGCGATGCACCTGCTCGGCAACTCCAACTGGTGGCTGCCGGCGGGCCTGGAGAAGCGTCTGCCGCATCTGGCGGTGGAACCGAAGGAGGATCCGGAGACAGCGGAACCCGACCGGTCGGCGGGCGGCGCCTCGGTGGTCCACGGTTTCGTCCGTGACACGGAGGGCGCGCCGGTCGAGGACGCGTCGGTGACCCTCCTGACGAAGGGCGGACGCCAACTGGACCGGGTCACGTCCCTGGCGGACGGCTCGTACATCCTCTCCGTCCCGGCCCCGGGGGCGTACCTGCTGGCGGCGACAGCGGTCTCGTACGGCTCCCGGGCACGACAGGTGACGGTGGAGAACGGCCCGCTGGTGTACGACGTGGAGCTGCCGGAGGCGTCGGCGGACGAAGCGGAGGAGGCGGCGGACGCGGTGACCTGACGCCCCTGCCGCTCACTTGGCCTGTTCGCCCTTCCCGGGGTTCTCTCGTTCCTCGGGAAGGGCGTTGGTCATCCCCGGCAGGAAGTCACTGAACAGGTCGTGGACTTCACGGACGAGCGGACGCAGTATCCGGAAGCGGGCCAGAGCCACCCCGCGTGCGGTGAGGCGGGCGCCACGCCCGGCGAGCCGGTAGGTGCGCTCACGGCCCTCCGAACGGTCGTAGATCCAGTACATGACCATGCCCATCTGGGACAGCCACATCAACTCGGGCAGCACGTCCCGGAGTTCCTCCGGAACCTTGGCCTTCGAACCCGCGAGTACTTCCTTGTGTACGTCGATGGCCTGCACGCGGGCGTGCTCCGACTCGGGCGAGAAGGGGCTGAGCGGACTGTTCGGGTCGGCTGCGGTCTTGAAGAACTGCACGGCGAACTCGTGGTAGGGAGCGGCAACATCGAGCCAGGCCCGGTGCACCCCGGCCAGCCGGGCCTCCAACTCGGTCTCCCGGTCCAGGACTTCGCGCGCGACCACCTGGTACTCGCGGGCGAGCTGGTCGTAGAAGCCCTGGATCAGGTGTTCCTTGCCGGCGAAGTAGTAGTACGCGTTGCCGACGGAGACCCCGGCCTCCTGGGCGATGGCCCGCATGGTCGTCTTGTCGTACCCCCGCTCCTTGAACAGCCGCATGGCCGTCTCCAGGATCAGCGCACGGGTCTGCTCACTCTTGGCGGGAGCAGGGGCAGAGGGCTCAGAGGACTCGGCGGACTCGGAGGATTCGGGGCTGTCTTTCGCTGCTGACACGGAAGGAGCCTAACCAGTGGAGCAGGCGCCGCTGTCACAGCCGGGTGCGGTGCCGGGTGGCGTGTGGCTCCAGCCGAAGCGCGGGTCGTACGACCATCCGTCGGCCCGCCGGTACACCGGACGGCCACCCCTGTCGGTACCCCAGTGGCTCCCGCGCCACTTGGCGGCGGCGAGAACGGCACCCTTGGCGAGCCGGGCCCCGGCAGGCGTGGCGAACCGATGGGCGAGCGGCCGGTGCTCACGCAACGCCCACAGCACGACGACCCAGGCACCGGTGCCGCGGTAGACCTGCCCGGCGTCCCCGACGACGGTGATGTCGTCGAGGGTGGCGGCGTGATCGAGGCCGGGAAAGAGCGCCCGCGCCTGCCCGGACCCCGCCGGAACCATGTCCAGCGGCACCAACTGGGGCTGCCGTTCGAGCCAGCCGCGCACGAAGGTGCACAGGGCGCAGTCGGCGTCGTACAGGACGGTGAGCCGGCGGACCGGAACGCCCCCCGTGGCGTCCCGGTCCGCGCGGGCGGTGGTGTCCCCCGACCCCACCGCGTTCAGGTGGCTCATCGCGGTCACGCCCCGGCCGTGGGGGCGACCCAGCCCTGCGGCGCGACGGGCGGCACCTGCTCCCGCTCCATGACACCCCGCCGACGGATCTTGCTGAGAACGAACACGTTGGCGAGATGCATGACGCCGAGCACCAGCAGCACCACACCGAGCTTGGTCGAGAGCGCCTCGAAGACCTCCCGGGTACTGGCGATGTCCCCGTCGCCGCTCAGATAGAGGGCCACGAACCCGAGGTTGACGAGATAGAACCCGACGACCAGCAGATGGTTGACGGCCTCGGCGAGCTTCTCGTTCCCCCGCAGTACATCGGCGAGGAAGACCCGCCCGTTGCTGCTGAGAGTCCGCGCGACCCAGACGGTCAGCGCGACGCTGACCAGCAGGTAGATGACGTATGCGACGACTGTGAGGTCCATGTCTTCGTCCTTGTCCCCGAGCACCCTGAACGGCTTGAACGCGTTCAAAAGTTCTGATGAGGGAGACTGTAGACCTGTTTTTGAACACGTTCAAGTGGTGGTCGGGTAACCGGGGTGGGCTGGCCGATTCCGCCCCCGGAGAGTTGGACCGCCGACGACGTAGACCGCATCCCCGATCTCCCGAAGCACACGGAACTGCTCGACGGGAGCCTCGTCTTCGTCAGTCCCCAGACGCGGTTCCACCAGACCTGGGACGAGCCGGGGGACGTCTTCCTGACGGTGGAGGTGGTCGCGGGAGACACCCGAGACCGCGACCGTGAGGTCAAGCCCCGCAAGTACGCGGCGGCCGGGGTGGCACACTTCTGGCGGGTCGAGCAGGACGGCGACAAGGGGCTCCCGGTCGTCTACGTCTACGAACTCGACCCGGCCACCAAGGCCTACGCTCTCACCCGCATCTTCCACGACCGCCTGGAACTGACCGCCCCCTTCGAGATCGACATCGACCTGACGGTGATCGATCGGCGGCCGGGTTCATGACCGCGCGAGTTCCGGCCGCTTCGTGTAGTCCGTGAAGCCGATGACGTTGCCCCAGGGATCGGCGATCTCGACGGTCCAGCCCGTGGCCACGGACATCGGGGCGTCGAGCGGGGTGATACCGGCCGTGGCCAGGGCGCGGGCCGCCGCCTTGGCGTCCGGCACCTCCAGCCAGATCCGGGGGGACGCCCACGGCGGCGCCCGGTGCCCGAGCGCCTCCTCGACCCGCAGCAGCAGCCCCGGCGTCTCGGCCCCGACCCTCAGCACGGCGATCCCGGCCTCGTCGACCCGAGCGGTGACCCCGAACCCGGCACGCTCATAGAAGCCGACCGCCTCGGCGAGATCACCGACGGGCAGCAGCACGTTGTCGAAACCGAGCAGTTCGTACGACTCGTCATCTGACATGGCGTCAGGGTAAGGGGATGGTCGGCGGAATCCTGGGAGGCTTGTACGGGGACAAGGGTGATCGGTGTGATCAGGGGGTCCGCTTCGACTGGCCGGCGTCGAGGATCGCAGCCACGTCGAGGGTGACCTTGGCGCCGATGGAATCGGGGAGGGTGACGAGTTCGCCAGGGGCGTGGATGCGGTGATTGCCGTAGTCGTTCTCGGCGGGGTCGGTGAGGACGTGGAGGCGCTGATGCTTGCGGTCGATGATCACGTAGACCGGGACCTTGGCCCCGGCGTAGGCGGCGACCCTGGTGCGCAGGTCTGTCTGGTAGTTGCTGGACGTGACTTCCAGGACGAGGCGGAAGCAGATGGGGTCGTAGCAGCTGTTCTCGACATGGCTGCCTCTGTATTCGGCGTCCACCACCGCGAGGTCAGGGATCGCGTAGTCCTCCGGACCAGTGGGGAGCCACAGCCCGACCCCCTGTAGCACTCTCGACTCCGGGCCGTGCAGCCCTGCCGCCAGGAAAGGAACGGTGAGACTCGTCAGAGCATCTGCGTGTGGGCCGTCCGGGGGCGGGGACACGAGGATCTGGCCTCGGATGATCTCGACGCGGTTGCCCGGATTGCGCTCCATGAGGCGGTGCGCCTCCGCGATCAGCGGACGGTCGCCATGGTGCCGCTCGATGGATGCTGCGGACATCACGTGCCTCCTGTGGGCTGGTGCCGAGGCCATCATCGTAGGCCGGGAGGAACGGGCGTGTCCCCTTCACACCGCGCCACCCGATCGTGTGGCAGGCACGTGGGAGGGCCCGATTCCTGCGGAAACGAGCCCTCGACGACGTACGTGCGACACGTCAGCCGGTCATCCGACGGCGATCCGGTTCTGCCACCAGGGTGCCGCGCCGATGACCTCCTTGCCGGACCCCGCCACGACCTCTGACGGTCAGCACCCGCGAGCGCAGATCTCCCGCAGCCACGGTTCCTGGACGGCAGGCATCCGCGCCAGCGTGTACCGGAACGCGTCGCACGACGGCCCGAACAGCAACTGCGGATGCGGTGGCAGCGGATCGTCCCGCACCACGCCCGCAGGCAGCCCGCCGACCACCGGCAGCCGCGTCCGCTGGGGAGGGAAGGCCAACTCGGCCCAGAACGCGGCCTCTACGGGCACCGCCACCCCACCCCTGCTCGGCTGCCACACCTCTCCGGTCCCTCACCGTCGAAGCCCCTGCATCCCACCAGGCCGGTGACCGATAGGCAACGGGATTTCCGCCGACGCCGAACGCCCCGGCGGGCAGCGCCCGCTCCAGGTGAGGGGCGAGGCACGGCACCGCCCGCCTCACCCCTCACCAGGTCAGCGCATCCTCAACACCCGCCCACGCGCCCCGAACTCACCACCACGTCATCCATCCGCACGTCGTACGACGACGGAGTCGGATCCCCCTGGTACAGCTGCCACCCCAGCTTCAGCTCGTCGAACGTCGGGAAGGCGAAGTCGGAGTCCTGCGCGCCCCCGTGGTGAGTGGCGTCGACCGTCAGGTCCGACTGCTCGACCCCGTCGAAGTACACCGTGACCCGGCTGTCCACAGCGTCGAGATGGAATTCCACGCACTGCCACGTGTCTGCCACAGCCGGTGCCGACGTCTTCCACGACGTCCAGTCGCCCGTCGGGCCCAGATCGGAGCCGACGCCCCAGAAGTTGCCCTTGTCCGTGGGGGCGTACTGGCCGCCCAACGGGCGTACGAGGGTGGGGGAGTCGGCGCCGGAGGCCTCCGCGATGGTCCAGTGGGCCCAGTCGGGGGCCGTGGGGAAGGCGTCCACGCGTAGGCGCAGGCGGGCCCAGTAACTGTTGCCGGGCGCCGAGAGGTTGGGGAAGACGACGAACGCGCGGCCGTTGCCCTGCGTACGGATGCGGAGTTCGCGGCCCTTGCCGGTCGAGCTCGGGGCGACGGTCAGGGTGCCGTTGGAGGTGTCCGTCGTCCAGCCGCGGCCGGCGGTGACCGGGCCGAGGGGAAGACGGTCGAAGTTCTCCCGCGCGAGAGGCCGTACGAGAGGCCGTTGGCCATATGCCGTGTCGTGGGCGGGAGTTGCCGAGGCGGTGGGGGGAATCGCGAGCAGCGTGGCCGCCGAAGCCGCGGCGGCCGACAGTGCGGCGATCGATTTCCTCAGGATGGTCATGTGCCCAGTCTGTGACGGGAGTTGACCAAGTTCCTAGTCGTACTGGTGGGTATGGAGGGGTGTGTGGCCGCGATCACCGCACGGCCGAAACGCCCGGCGGACAAACGCCCGGTGGCCGTGCTTCTGTCGATGCAGAAGCACGGCCACCGGAGGGCAGTGCGAGATCAGAGCGACCCGAGTGATCGGAACCGCAGAGTGATCAGAAGCGCCGAGTGATCAGCGCCCTCTTCACTTCCTGGATCGCCTTCGTGACCTCGATGCCACGCGGGCACGCGTCCGTGCAGTTGAACGTGGTCCGGCAGCGCCAGACGCCGTCCCGGTCGTTCAGGATCTCCAGGCGCTGCTCGCCCGCCTCGTCACGCGAGTCGAAGATGAACCGATGCGCGTTGACGATCGCGGCCGGGCCGAAGTACTGGCCGTCGTTCCAGAAGACCGGGCACGAGGACGTGCACGCCGCGCACAGGATGCACTTCGTCGTGTCGTCGAAGCGCTCGCGGTCTTCGGCCGTCTGGAGGCGTTCCCGGGTCGGCTCGTTGGTGTCCTTCGTGATCAGGAAGGGCATCACGTCGCGGTACGCCTGGAAGAACGGGTCCATGTCGACGATCAGGTCCTTCAGGACCGTCAGGCCCTTGATGGGCTCGACCGTGATCGGCTTGGCGGGGTTGATGTCCTTGATCAGGGTCTTGCAGGCAAGGCGGTTCTTGCCGTTGATCCGCATGGCGTCCGAGCCGCAGATGCCGTGCGCGCAGGAACGACGGAACGTCAGCGAACCGTCCTGGTCCCACTTGATCTTGTGGAGGGCGTCGAGGACGCGCTCCTTCGGGTCGATCTCCAGCTTGAAGTCTTCCCAGACCGCCTCGGCCGCCAGCTCCGGGTTGAAGCGGCGGATGCGGAAGGTGACCGTGATGTACGGGGAGTCGGCGAAGCCGGGCTCGGGCTCGCCGGCCGCGTCCGCCTTGTCCAGAACAGGGGTTGCCATCAGTACTTACGCTCCATCGGCTGGTAGCGGGTCTGGACGACCGGCTTGTAGTCGAGACGGATGGACTCGGTGCCGTCGTCGCCCACCTCGCGGTACGCCATGGTGTGGCGCATGAAGTTGACGTCGTCGCGGCTCGGGTAGTCCTCGCGGTAGTGACCGCCGCGCGACTCCTTGCGGGCCAGCGCCGACACCGCCATGACCTCGGCGAGGTCCAGGAGGTTGCCGAGCTCGATGGCTTCCAGCAGGTCCGTGTTGAACCGCTTGCCCTTGTCCTGGATCGAGACGTTCCGGTAGCGCTCGCGGAGTTCCGCGATCTTCTCCACCGCCGTCTTGATCGTCTGCTCGGTACGGAACACCATGACGTTCGCGTCCATGGTCTCCTGGAGCTCCAGGCGCAGCGCGGCGACCCGCTCCGTGCCCGTGGACTCGCGCAGGTGCTCCACCTGGGAGGCCACCAACTCCGCCGGGTTCTCGGGGAGTTCGACGAAGTCGGCCTTCTGGCTGTACTCCGCCGCCGCGATACCGGCCCGCTTCCCGAACACGTTGATGTCCAGGAGGCTGTTCGTGCCGAGACGGTTGGCACCGTGCACCGACACACACGCGACCTCACCGGCCGCGTACAGGCCGGGCACCACCGTCGTGTTGTCGCGGAGAACCTCACCCTCGACGTTCGTCGGGATGCCGCCCATCGCGTAGTGCGCGGTGGGCTGGATCGGGATCGGGTCCGTGTACGGCTCGATACCGAGGTAGGTGCGCGCGAACTCGGTGATGTCGGGCAGCTTGGCGTCCAGCTGCTCCGGCGGAAGGTGCGTCAGGTCGAGGTAGACGTGGTCGCCCTCGGGGCCGCAGCCGCGTCCCTCACGGATCTCCGTGTAGATGGAGCGGGACACGACGTCACGGGACGCGAGGTCCTTCATGACCGGCGCGTACTTCTCCATGAAGCGCTCGCCGTCCTTGTTGCGGAGGATGCCGCCCTCACCACGGGCGCCCTCCGTCAGCAGGATGCCCATGCGCCAGATGCCGGTCGGGTGGAACTGGAAGAACTCCATGTCCTCCAGCGGCAGCCCGCGACGGTAGACCGCCGCCTGGCCGTCTCCGGTCAGCGTGTGCGCGTTCGACGTCACCTTGAAGAACTTGCCGCAGCCGCCGGACGCGTAGATCACGGCCTTCGCCTGGAAGACGTGGATCTCACCCGTGGCGAGTTCGTACGCGACGACACCGGCCGACCGCTTCACGCCGTCGACCTCGACGATCAGCTGGTCGAGGACGTAGAACTCGTTGAAGAACTCCACGCCCTCCTTCACGCAGTTCTGGTACAGCGTCTGGAGGATCATGTGACCGGTACGGTCGGCCGCGTAGCAGGACCGGCGGACCGGCGCCTCGCCGTGGTTGCGGCTGTGGCCACCGAATCGGCGCTGGTCGATCGTGCCGTTGGGCGTGCGGTTGAACGGCAGGCCCATCTTCTCCAGGTCGAGGACCGAGTCGATGGCCTCCTTCGCCAGGATCTCGGCGGCGTCCTGGTCGACCAGGTAGTCACCGCCCTTGACCGTGTCGAAGGTGTGCCACTCCCAGTTGTCCTCCTCCACGTTGGCGAGCGCGGCGGCCATACCGCCCTGCGCGGCGCCCGTGTGGGACCTGGTCGGGTAGAGCTTCGTCAGTACGGCGGTACGGCTGCGCTTCGTCGACTCGATCGCGGCGCGCATGCCGGCGCCGCCCGCGCCGACGATGACGGTGTCGTACTTGTGGATCTTCATCAGGATTTCCTCAGTCCCTCAGCACCGTGGCCTAGCGGATGTTCGGGTCGAAGGTGAAGATCACCAGCGTGCCCAGCAGGATCGTGAACACCGTGGCGGTGTAGAGCAGGCCCTTGAGCCACAGTCGGGTGTTCGCGCGCTCCGCGTAGTCGTTGATGACGGTGCGCAGGCCGTTGGCGCCGTGCAGCATCGCCAGCCACAGCATCAGCAGGTCCCAGACCTGCCAGAACGGGGAGGCCCAGCGGCCGGCCACGAAGGCGAAGCCGATCTTGGAGACACCGCCGTCCAGCACCAGCTGGATGAGGAGGTGGCCCAGGACCAGCACGACCAGGACGATGCCGGACAGCCGCATGAACAGCCAGCCGTACATCTCGAAGTTGCCCCGGGTGGACTTGGGGGTCTTCTTCGTGCGCTTGCGCGGGGCCTCGATCAGGGGCGCCGGGTTGTCGGCGTCGTAGCCCGCGAACGTGCCCGCGCCCTCGACGGGGCCGATGCCCGAAGCGGTGGATTCAGTCGTCGCCATCTGCGTCAGCTCCCGAACAGTTCACGAGCGGCGTGACCGAGGACGGGGTAGATCGCCCCGATCATCAGCACGACCCACAGGCCGACGACGGTCCACAGCATCTGCTTCTGGTAGCGCGGGCCCTTCGACCAGAAGTCGACGGCGATGACGCGGAGGCCGTTCAGCGCGTGGAAGAGGATGGCGGCGACGAGGCCGTACTCCAGTACGGCGACGATCGGCGTCTTGTACGTGGCCACCACCTTGTCGTATGCCTCGGGGGAGACACGGACGAGAGCGGTGTCCAGGACGTGT
Organism: Streptomyces lacrimifluminis; assembly: GCF_014646095.1. GTDB lineage: Bacteria > Actinomycetota > Actinomycetes > Streptomycetales > Streptomycetaceae > Streptomyces > Streptomyces lacrimifluminis. The sequence goes on from NZ_BMMU01000010.1 coordinate 241,587, forward strand.
ACGAACAGGAAGAAGAAGATGAGGACGCCGGTGACTCGATGAGCCACCCAGGACCACATTCCTTCCCGGCCGCGGTACAGCGTTCCAGCCGGCACGGAAAACCCTCCGGGAGCGGGGATCGGAGCCGCGCCGGCTTCGGGTGTCGGACGGGCCCGGCCGGGTACGGTCCACCGGCCCTGGCCATCGTAGCGACGTGTTGTCGGAACGCTTACAGCGGGCCTACCGATGTGATCAAACAGGCTCGTACGGGCTACTGGGTGCGGTTACCGAGTGCGGCTACTGGGGGAGGGCTTGCGGTTGTCTGCCGAGTGACCGGTCAGTTGTGGCTGGTCGCGCTCCGCGGCGGAGCCGGAACATGTTGCAGCCCCGCGCCCCTGAGGGCGTTCCCCAGCCGCTCTCTCGCCAGGCGCCGCAGTTCCTCGGCCGCCACCACCCGCTCTTCCTCCGGGTCGTTTGCCAGACGTGACCGGATGGCGGCCAGGATCGTGTTCAGGACCTCGGTGGGAGGGGTGCCGTCCAGGCAGATGACGAAGACATGCCCGAACCTGGCCTCGTACGCCGCATGCGCGGCGCCCAGTGCCGTGTGGGCCGCCGAGTAGACGCCGTCGGGCAGTGCGGGCAGCGCCTCCGCGGCCAGGGCCTCGGAGAGGTCGCCCGGGGTCAGGTCGTACGCCGCCTCGTCCGCTGCCGCGAGCAGGGAGTCCAGGTCCGGATAGGGGCGGTGGTCGGTGAGGCGGCGGGCCCAGCGGAGGCTGTGCAGGCAGGTCAGGAGCGTGCGCTCGATGTCCTCGGCGGGCTCGGCGTTGAACCGTGTCAGGCCCGGCGGCGTAGGAGAGGGGGACTCGGTGCGCGCCTGTGCCGGCATGGCGAGCCGGCCGGAGAATTGGGGAAGACGGTGCGCGGACAGCGTGAGTCCTCGGAGGTCTGGGTCGGAGTGCGAGATGCGCGTGGAGAGGCGCCGCTCACATTATCGAGAGGTGGTCAGGAGCTGTTCGACGGAGGTCTGAATTTCACCCGAACGGGAGAGTTTCGGAACGTACGGTGGACGATCCCGGTGGGGTGGGGTCGTAGGTTCAGAGGGGGAGGCGATCCAGGAGGTGCGTGACATGCGGGCGATACGTGAGGCTCGGGCAGGTGGGAACCGGTGACCGGCCGGAGGCGACGGGCTCCTGAGCGGAAACGGGGTCCGAGGAGGAAGACGTACGGGCAGGGGTCCGGGTTGCTTCTCGGGGCCGGTGTTCTCGTCGCCGTCGGTGCGGTGGGGGTGACCGTCGCGCTCTGGCCGGTCGGTGACACGGGCTCCGGCACCGGCGGCGACATCGCGTCGACCGGCGCGGCGCGCTCCTCGGACGAGGCCGGAGCGGCCAGCTCCGCGTCCACCGCGTCCCGCGCCCCGTCCCCCGCCCCCTCTCAGTCCCCCGCCCGCGTCTACCCCCTCTCCAAGGTCCCCCGCACCATCCCCGCCGTACGCGAGCACACAGCGGCCCGGGGTCCGGGCTGGCGCCCCGCCTCGGCGTCCCGGGTGGTCGTCACCGCGGGGGGCCTCGCCGACGAGGGGAAGCTGCTCGCCGGTGAGCTGCGGATGACGTACGGCGGTACTGCCGCCCCCCGCGCCGGGGACGTCCAGCTCAAGCTGGACCCCGGCCAGGTGGCGAAGGGCCGCGAGTCCTACACGCTCACCGTCAGGAACGGCCGCGTCACCGTCGCCGCCCCCGCCGAAGCCGGCGTCTTCTACGGCACCCGCACCCTCAAGCAGGAGGTGACCGGCGGGAGCACCGCCCCCGAGGGTGTCGTGCGCGACCGGCCGGCCAAGGAGCGGCGCGGACTGATGCTGGACATCGCCCGCAAGCACTTCACGGCGGCCTGGATCGAGGACCGTGTCCGGGAGCTGGGCGACCTCAAGTTCAACGAGCTGGGCCTGCACTTCTCCGACGACCAGGGTTTCCGGATCGCCTCCGACACGCACCCGGAGGTCGTCTCCGGCACCCACCTCACCAAGGCCGAGGTCCGCCGCATCCTCGCCCTCGCCGCGAGCCGTCACATCACCGTCGTGCCCGAGATCGATTCCCCGGGCCACCTGGGCGCGGTCCTCGCCGCCCACCCCGACCTCCAGCTGAAGAACGCGCAGGGCACGGCGGCACGCGGGGCGATCGACATCTCCGAGCCCGGGGCCGCGAAGATCGTCGACGACCTGCTGGGCGAGTACGCCGATCTCTTCCCCGGCGCGTCCTGGCACCTGGGCGGCGACGAGTACCGGGCGCTGACGGTCTCCAGCCCGGCGACCTCCTACCCCCAGCTCGCCGCCGCTGCCGTCCGGAAGTACGGATCCGGCGCCGGCGTCTCCGACCTCGCGACGGGCTGGCTCAACGACCGCGCCGCCACGGTCCGCGCCCACAACCGGACGAGCGTGCGCGCCTGGAACGACGGCTTCTACAAGTCGGGTTCGGTCCAGGCGGCCAAGAACATCCAGGTCGCCTACTGGACCGGCAAGGAGATCGGCGCCAGGCAGCCGACCGCCTATCTGAGCGCGGGCCGCAAGGTCGTCAACTACAACGACGAGTACCTCTACTACGTGCTCGGCCAGCCGAACACCTTCGTCTATCCGACCGGCGAGCGGATCTACAGGCAGTGGACCCCGCGGGTGCTGCGCGGCAGTACGGCCGTCTCCGCGTCGTACGACGGACAGATACTCGGCGGGGTCTTCGCCGTCTGGTGCGACCTCGCCGGATCGCAGACCCAGAACCAGGTGGCCGCCGGCATACGGATGCCACTGCGGGCGACCGTGCAGAAGCTGTGGGACCCCCGGGCCCAACCACCCCTGTCCTGGACCGAGTTCAAGAAGCTGGCGGGCAGGCTGGGCTGAAACCGGCTGGACGTACGGGCCCGGTGAACCGTACGTTCCGCACAGGTAGCACACGTATTCGTATTCGCATGTCGGGCGCGGTCCTGGGGAGGGACGGCGCCCGGCTTCTTGTTCCCGGGGGATCGACATGTTCTGCAAGCACTGCAAGCTGTCCACGGCAGCTACCCCCGAGGGCCTGTGCTGGGACTGCGCCGACGCCGCCGACGAGCCCAGGTCCGGGCGCACGTTCGCGTCCCGGCCCGTGCTCCCGGCGCCGCCCGCACCCACCGGTCCCGTCGTCCAGCCGCACGGACCGGCCTGGCTGCGTTCGCCGGTCGGACTCGGCAAGGCGGTCGCCGTACTGCTCGGCGTGGTCATCGCCGTCGACCTCTTCGCCGTCTACGCCGACTTCACCATGTACGACGTGATGAGCTCCATGACGGACGACAGCCTCGGCTACGACGGCTACAACGACCTCCAGGGCGACGCCGAGCGGGCGGACTCGCTCTTTGCCGCCGCCGCGGTCGCGCAGATGGTGGCCTTCGTCGCGGCGATCGTCGTCTACCTCGTCTGGTTTCTGCGGGTGCGGGTCAACGCCGAGGTGTTCAACCCGTTCGGGCACAGCAAGAAGCGCGCCTGGGCGGGCTGGGGATGGTTCGTGCCGGTCGTGAGCCTGTGGTTCCCGCGCCGGATCATGCTGGACATCTGGGACGCGAGCAGCCCAGCCGGCACCCGCACCTCGCACGCGCTCGTCAACGCCTGGTGGACGCTGTGGCTCGTCGCGGTGCTCACCAGGAGGCTCGGATCCAGCGCGTACAACCGCGCCGAGACCCTGGAGGAGATCCGGGACGCCGCCGGCCAGGTGCTCTTCTCCGACTCCGTCGACATCGTGGCAGCCGTGCTCGCGATCCTCGTCGTGCTCCGGCTGACCCGTATGCAGCACGAGAAGGCCCAGCACGGCCCCGTCCCCGTGGGCGTCTGACGTCCGATTGTCGGATCCCTGGCCAACTCGCGTGTGTCTGTGGTGTATTCGGCGCGGGCACTGCGAGCAGAACCGGAACGCCAGGGGGATGGCATTGGGTTACTGGGGCTACTTGATCGTGGGCAGGAGCGAGCAGCCGCTCGCGGAGACCGACGCCCTGCGTGCGGTGCGCGACGGCCTGACCTCGCGGGAACGGCGGGACGACGGCTGGCAGGTGTGGGAGTACCCGAGCGGCGACGGTGACGTCGGCAGCATGAACGCGCTCGCCATGGAGACCGGCGCTCCCGCGCTCTTCGGGTACGTCATGGACAGCCACTGTGTGGTCCTGGAGGCGGCGGCGCCCGCGAGCGGGGCGTGGACCACCTGTCTGGTGCGCGACGCCATGGCCGGGTACCTGGGCGCCGGGCAGAGCGACGGCGCGGAGGCGGGCGAGGGCGAGGAAGGCGCTGGGCTGACGCTCGACGACTACTTCCTGGAGCCCGGCGACGCCGCCCGGCGCGCGGTCGACTGGGCCGCCGAGGCTGGCCACACGGTGAACGCCGGGCCGCTCCTCGACGTACTGACCTCGGAACCCGACCCGTTGGCCGAAAACCTGTTCTTCCGGTTCCTCGACCGACTAGGTGTTCTCCCTCTGTGACGCTCCGGGTACGTTGCACGCAGTAAGGGAAAATACGGGCTCCGTAAGGGATGGCGCCCTCGGAGGGAGGCGTGCATGAGCCTGGTGGAACTGATCGACGATGCCGACGAGCGCGGACTGACGGCCAGTGGACTGGCTTGTTTGGATCGGTGCGTGTCCCTCCTGGGCGGCGACGACGAGATCCTGCGTCCCCTGTGGGCCAGCCTCGCCGACGGCAGTGACGCGGAGGACTGGGCGACCCACCTGGAACAGGTCCGGGTCAAACTCGGCCCCGCCGACCCCGCCGACCCCGCCGCCACCCCTCAGGCCACCCCTCAGGCCACCCCTCCGGCCACCCCTCCGGCGGCCTCTGCGGCCCCCGTGGCCTCCGCCGAGGGTGAGGCCATCCTCCTCGCCCGGCGGATGCTCGCCACCGCCCCCGCCTCCCGGTCCGTCGCCGAGGTGCGCGCCTGGGCCGACGACTGCTCCGTCGCCGCCCTCCGTATCCACCGGCTCCTGGACGCCTCCGCCGCCGGCCCGTCCTCGGTCGACTCCCACCGCGCAGGCGGTACGGAGGGAATCTCGCCCCTCGTCGCCGCCGAACTGCGGCGCCAGATCACCGTGCTGGAACTGCTCGCGGGGCACGGTTCCGGCGGGCTGCGGCAGGCGCTGGCCGTGTCGACCGAGGGGCGGCGCGTCCTGCGCGCGGTGGTGTCGCGACGAGCACGCGGACGGGCCTGACCACCGTAACCGGGCGGGCCTGACCACCAGAACCGGGCGGGCCATGTGGCTTTCCTGTGGTCGTCCTGGGGTGGACCTGGGGTGTTCCCGCGCTGATCCCCGGCAGGCGCCGAAATAGGGTGACGCGCGCCGCCACCTGCGCGCTTACCTGGAATGTGACAGCACACCGAGCACCAGAACGAGCAGCCCGAGCGACACGTCCGCAGGCCGCCGCGAAGCCCGTGCGATGGGCCGCCGACACCGTCTCGACGATGCGCGAGGGCGCGCGGCTGCGCCTCGACTACTCGACCCAGAGTCTGTGGCGCGCCGACCGGATGATCGAGGAACTCCGCCGCGAGCAGACGCCGTACGCCGCCGTGGAGTCGGTGCTGCGCGGCTTCGGGGCGTACGCGGGAGAGGTGATCGTGCGGCGGACCGAAGGCGCCGCGGAGTGGCTGGAGGCGGGCGGCGGGCACTGGGTCCGCACGGCCGACGGGCGGTTGTGGGACCCGGTCGACGAGGCCCGCCGCTGTTTCGCCGGCCACGGTTCGCTGCGACTGCTGTGCCGGGACGCGACGGCGAACTGAACCGGCGCGAGCAGTGACGTTTCCGTGCCGAGCGACGCAGTTGCCCATGGGGACGGGGAGCCGGACCCGCACTCGCACTCGGTGCGCCGGTACGGACGAGGACAGCGCTTGGGCCAGGGACGACGGGAACCCCGCCGGGTACGGGTGGACGACGCGCGGCTGGGCGACGCCGTCGCGCGGGCCCAGGACGGGGACGAGGCGGCCTTCGCGGTCGCCTACCGGCTCGTGCAGCCCGGACTCCTCGGCTATCTGCGCGGCCTCGTCGACGACGAGGCCGAGGACGTGGCGTCCGACGCCTGGCTGGAGATCTCCCGCGACCTGGGCCGCTTCAAGGGCGACGGCGCCGGGTTCCGCGGCTGGACGGCGACCATCGCCCGCAACCGCGCCCTCGACCTGCTGCGCCGTAGACGGACACGGCCCCGGGGGACGGCGCTCGAACAGGACGTACTGGACCTGCCCGGCCCGCACAGCACCCCGGACCAGGCCCTGGAGGCACTCTCCACGGAGTACGCCCTCGGGCTCATCGCCGGGCTCCCGCGCGACCAGGCCGAGGCGGTCCTGCTCCGTGTGGTCGTCGGCCTCGACGCCCCGGCCGCCGCCCGCGTCCTCGGCAAACGCCCCGGCGCGGTACGCACGGCCGCGCACCGGGGCCTGAAGCGCCTCGCCCGGCAACTGGGGGAACCGACATGAACGGCGACGACATGACAGGCGGCCGACCGCGCGGGCGCCTGGCCGGGCTGCTCGCCGCCGCCCTGCGCGAAAACCCACGCGACGACGACGACACCACCACCGGCGACGGCGAGCGGAAGGCGATCGCCGCGTTCCTCCTGGCCAGGGACTCCGGCGCGCACAAGGTGACACGTCCCCGGCGCCGGGACGACTGGCGATGACCACGGGCCCCGCCGACCGCCGATGGCAACGACCGGGGCCGCCACCCCCCACAGGAGAGGCCCCGGCCGTCGCGCGGCACGGGCCGCGCGGCGGCCCGTATCTCCTACAGCGCCGCGCGTGCGTTTTCTGTCACACCGTCACCGCGTCACGAGTTAGTTGCACGTTGTACGGACATGGACGAGGAGCGCTTTCACGCCGTAACGTGCCTTTCGCTACAGGCTGCGGACGACAGGCAACTGCATCCACTGAGGTCTTGAGGTGTGCGCGGTGCAGGGGGACGACGCGGAGCTGACCACCGCGGTGCTTGCGGCACAGACCGGGGACGAGACCGCTTTCCGGACTGTGTACCGCTCGGTGCACCCACGGCTGCTCAGGTACGTGCGGACACTGGTCGGCGACCCGGACGCCGAGGACGTGACGTCCGAGGCCTGGCTCCAGATCGCCCGTGACCTCGACCGGTTCAGCGGGGACGCGGACCGGTTCCGGGGCTGGGCCGCGCGGATCGCCCGCAACCGCGCCCTGGATCACATACGGATGCGCGGACGCCGCCCCGCCATAGGCGGCGACGAGACCGAGCTGTCCGGCCGGGCCGCCGACTCCGACACGGCGGGTGAGGCCATGGAGTCGCTGGCCACCGACAGCACCCTCTCCCTCATAGCCCAACTGCCGCAGGACCAGGCCGAGGCCGTCGTGCTGCGGGTGGTCGTCGGCCTCGACGCCAAGACCGCTGCCGAGACCCTCGGCAAGCGCCCCGGAGCCGTCCGCACGGCGGCGCACCGCGGACTGCGACGGCTCGCGGAGCTGCTCGGGGAGGACCCGGACACGACCGTCGCGCTGGACGCGCTGCCGCTCCCACGGGAACCGCACGGACGTGCGGTGTCGTCGGCCGGTGTGACGCATACGCGTTCGCGGACGCAGAAGGACATGTGATGGCCGACGACGATCCGTACAGGTGGCTGGACCGCGCTGCGGCGGAGCGTTTGCTGAGCGGGGAGCCCCTGGAGGCTTCACTGGAGTCCGCGGGCCCCGAAGCCCGCGACCGGGCCGAGCTGCTCGCCAAGACCCTGGGCGCGCTCTCCGTGGACACTCCGCCGGGCAGCGCCGAACTCCCCGGCGAGGCCGCCGCGTTGGCCGCTTTCCGCAAGGCCCGCCCGGCCCCCGGCCGCACCACCGTCGCCCTCACGCCCGCCACGCTGCCGGCGTCGGACATCGGCTCGGACATCGGTTCGGACATGGGCCTCGTACGGGTGGGAGGGTTCGGGCGTGCCGGTGCCTCTCCCCGGAGCGGCGCGCGCGCTGCCCGCTGGGGCCGTCCGCTGCGTCTGGGGCTCGGTGCCGCGCTGGCCGTCGGCATGGTCGGCTCGGTCGCGATGGCCGCCGGCGTCGGTGTCCTGCCGAACCCGTTCGACGGGGACGAGCCCGGCCGCCCCGCCGCCACCGTGTCGGCCGGCGAGTCACGCGACCCCATGCAGGCCTCGCCGTCGCCGGACGCCCCCCGGGGCAAGAGCGTCCCGACCTTCAGGCCCGACAGCACCGCCGGGGGCTCCGCCGGCAAGGGCACCGCCGGGCGCGACGAGCCCCAGGGCAGCCCGACCGGCGGGGGACAGGGGTCCCGCTCCGATCCGGGCGTGCCCGGCGACTGGCGCAGCGGACTCGCCCTGTCCTGCCGTGACATGCGCAGCGGCAAGAAGCTGGAGGCGGAGCGCAGACGAGCCCTGGAGAAGGCGGCCAAGGGTTCCAGGAAGATTCCGGAGTACTGCGAGGACGCCCTGAGGGACGAACCGGCCGTCCGTTCGAACACCGACACGGGCACCGGTGCGGGCGGGGGAGACGCCGATGTCGAGGACGGCCAGAACGGCGCCGGCGACACCGGCGGCAAGGGCAACGGCGTGAGCGACGGCAACGGCAACGACCACGGCGGTGACGGTGACGGTGGGAACGACCACCGCAGTGGCAACGGCGGGGGCCGCGGCAACCGTGCCGCGGCGCAGCCGACACCCACGCCGACGTCCTTCTCCGCGCCCAGGGCGGACGAGACCCCGTACGATCCGGCGCCGCCGGAGCCCGACCCGTCGTACGGCGTCCTGCCGCTGCCGACGGCCACCTGAGCCCGTACGCCACAAGGCGCACTCCTCTGCCCGCGTCGCACGCATCGCACCGCGCCGGGATCGACCGCAGCACACCGCTCCGACCTGCACAGACGTGCGCCGGTGAACTTCTCACGTGCCGGGTGTGACACTTTCGGCGGCGCCGACGCAGTAGAAAGTGAGCCGACTGGTCATCGGTTCCTCGCACAGAGCCGGGGTTCCCCCCGTACCTACGGCTCGTGCACCTGGCGCGGGCGGGACACGTTCCCCCGGTCCCGTCCGCGCCCCGGATCCCGTCGAATCCCTCGCCGCGGGATCACCAGTGGACGACGACCTTGTCGCCGTTGCTCACCTCGGCGAAGATCGCCGCGATCGCCGTCTCGTCCCGGATGTTCACACAGCCGTGCGAGGCGCCGCCGTAGCCGCGGGCCGCGAAGTCGGCGGAGTAGTGGACCGCCTGACCGCCGCTGAAGAACATCGCGTAGGGCATGGGGGAGTCGTAGAGCGTGGACACGTGGTGGCGTGACTTCCAGTAGACCCTGAAGACGCCTTCCCGGGTCGGCGTGTACTGGCTGCCGAACCGCACGGCCACCGTCGAGACGGTCCGGCCGTCGATCATCCAGCGCAGCGTCCGGCTCGTCTTGCTGATGCACAGCACCCGGCCCGTGAGACAGCGCGGGTCGGGATAGGCGGCCGGCTGCCCGCCCATCAGATACAGCTCCCACCGTCCGGGTTCGCGCGTCATCCGCAGCAGGCGCTGCCAGGTGACGGTGTCGGTCCTCCCGGTGCGCGGCAGCCCGCGCTTGCCCTGGAAGCCCCTGACGGCGTTCTCCGTCAGATCGTCGTACGACCCGGTCGGCCCGTCGTAGAGCCAGGCGACCTGGCGCAGCCGCGCCTGGAGTTCCCGCACGTCCCGCCCGCTGTCCCCGCGCGACCAGAGAACGGGGGCCGGCGGCGAGGGAGCGCGGGTCGCCTTCCTCGGAGTCGGCGTCGGAGTCGGCACCTGTGTGGGCGCCTGGGTGGGCGTGGCGCCGGGTTTGTCGTCGTCGGGCGGGTGCGAGACCTGGATGTGCACGGGCGACCGCGGGTTGCCGTCCGGGTCGGTCGTCTGCACCGTGCAGCCGCTCACCGCAAGAGCCGTGAGAACGGCGAACATCACCTTTCGCATGCCCGTAGTACGCAAGCCGGACCCCCCGAAGCTCATCGCCTGGCCCCCATCCGTCCGTCCCCTCGTGCTCTCCACGGCCCCCGCACCTGACCGGGGACGAACTACGCGGCCTTGTACGGGTGCGGCGACAGGCAAGTTACGCGGAGGCACACACCATGACGGGTGAGTCGGTGTCGGGACTACCCGTCGAACCGGTGTCCACACCCGCCAAGCCTTCCTATGCCCTCTGAGCTGGGCGATTCATCCGAATGAGTGATCGGAGGTGGAATGCGCACGCCCCCGGTTACTCTCCTGAAGTGCGAGCCGTCAACTACCTGGTCGTGGACGACCGGGCTTGCTGCTCGAGTCATCGATGGCTCCGATGGGTCTCGGCTGCGTCCAGCTCTCACGCGATGAGGCGTATCCCGACCCTCAGCGCTTCAAAACGGGGCCAGAGCGTGCCTGTCCCGGAGTCCGTCGGCGTTCGCGTCGAACTCTCCGTGGACACCCTCCTCGACGGCTGACCGGGGGAGCGTCGTGTCGTACGCCCGTGCGACACTCCCCCCATGTTCGGCGTAACAGACCTCCCCACGTATCTCACCGGCCTGGTCCTGATCGTCCTGCTGCCCGGCCCCAACTCCCTCTACGTCCTGTCCGTCGCCGCACGCCGAGGCGTCCGCGCCGGATACACGGCCGCTGCGGGCGTCTGGTGCGGGGACGCCGTGCTGATGACCCTCTCCGCGGCCGGGGTCGCCTCCCTTCTCCAGACGAACGCCCTGCTGTTCGGGATCGTGAAGTACGCCGGCGCCGGTTATCTGACCTGGCTCGCGGCAGGCATGCTGCGAGCCGCCTGGGGCATGTGGCGCACGCGCGGTGAGCAGGCAGAGACGCAGGAGACCCCTGATGTCACCGACGAGCGGCCCTGCCGCCGCGCCCTCGTCATCAGCCTCTTCAACCCCAAGGCGATCCTGTTCTTCGTCGCCTTCTTCGTGCAGTTCGTCGACCCGGGATACGCCTACCCGGCCGTCTCCTTCGTCGTCCTCGGTGCATTCGCCCAGCTCGTGAGCTTCCTCTATCTCACCGCGCTGATATTCGGCGGTACGAAGCTCGCCGCCGCCTTCCGCCGCCGCAGGCGTCTCTCAGCGGGGGCCACCTCCGCGGCCGGTGCCCTCTTCCTGGGCTTCGCCGTGAAGTTGTCGCTTGCCGGTTCCTAGCCGAACGGCATGCCCAACGAGCGCCGTGAGGGGTACGGCGTCGAGGAGCGGGCCCGGCGGATGGCAGACTTTCCTCTGTCGGCCGCGGCCGGCGCCGAGGTCTTCCAGGACTACGACCGACAGTTCGAGGAAGGGCTGGGGCTGGTGCTCGCAGGGATCAGGGCGACGTACGCGATGACGTACGGGAAGTCGTCGTGACGCGCTGGGAGTTCGGCCCCGCCCTCATCCGCCGAACGCTGTCCGGCCGTGACCGAGTTGACTTCCGGCGCCGAATAACTCTTACTGTCGCGGAATCTGCAGCTGAGAGAGCCCAGGTGTGCGCGTGACCAATCGTCCCCCGATACTGTCCGTTATCGTCCCCTGTTACAACATCGAGACCTATGTCTCGGACACAGTGACGAGTCTCGTCAACAACGACCAGGACGACTTCGAGTTCATCTTCGTCGAGGACCGCTCGACGAAGGACAAGACCTACGAGGCGTTGCTGGAGCTGACGAAGCGGCTGAAGCACGGCAGGGTGATCCAGCACGAGCAGAACGGCGGTCTGGCCACCGCCCGCAACACCGGCATCGACGCGGCCGAAGGCACCTACCTCACCTTCCTCGACGGTGACGACTGGCTGGCCCCGGGCTATCTGAAGGACCTCGTCGACTCGATCCAGCGCCACGACGTCGACTTCGTGCGCACCGACCACGTCCAGGTCAACGGCATCGAGCGGGCCGTCCACCGGGCACCCGAGGGCCGCCGGAACGTCCCGCTGGACCCGCGCACCTCGATCCTCCCGGTCGACGACACCACGATGGTCGACTACCCCTACGCCTGGGCCGGCGTCTACCACCGCCGCCTCCTCGACAAGGGCATGCTGCGCTTCCACGACGGTCTCAAGACCGCCGAGGACCGCCCCTGGATCTGGGACCTGCACCGCAGGGCCGAGTCCTACCTGGTCGCCAGCCTGCGAGGCGTCTTCTACCGCCGGGGCGTCACCACCTCCCTCACCCAGATCGGCGACGTCCGCCAGCTGGACTTCTTCCGGTCCTTCGACCTCGTACTCGCCGAACTGGCGAACGACCCCGAGGTCGGGCTGCTGCGCAAGAAGGCGCTGCGCAACTACTGCGTCGTCATCGCGCACCAGCTGCTCCAGCGCAGCCGGTTCGACCGGCCCACGGCCGCCAAGCTGCGGCAGATGAGTGCCGACGCACTGAACAAGATGTCCGAGGACGAGCTCCAGGCCGCCCTCATCGGGATGGGCGAGCAGCGCGTCCACCTGCTGCGGCGCGTGCGCGGCGGTATGAAGGGAATCGCGGCATGATCCAGATCTTCTTCTCGGCGACGCAGTACGCCGCGGCGACCGTCACGGCCGCGATCCGCGCCGGCCTCTTCGGCCCGCGCGAGGACCACCGCCGCATCCTGGTCGTCAGCAACACGGCCGCCATTCCGGAGGTCGGCACCCCGCTCGACAGAATGGCCGGCTTCGAGAAGCTGCGGCCCGAGTTCGACGAGGTGCGCTCCTGGAACGAGTTCATCTCCCCGCACCACCCGGCCGGCTGGTCCCCGCGCGCGCAGGACGCGATCATGTGGCAGAAGGCCGTACGCCTGGCCTGGAACCTCGGTGACGAGCCCGTCGAGATCGCCTGCGAGTCGATCCAGGCGAACCCCTCCCGCGCGGTCGCCGAGATCTTCGCCGACAGCCCGATCCACGTGTACGCGGACGGCCTGATGAGCTACGGCCCCACCCGCAACCGCGTCCCGCACGGCATGAGCAGCCGCATCGCGCGGGTACTCCACCTCGACCTCATACCGGGACTTCGGCCCATGCTCCTCGCCGAGTACGGCGTGGAGCCGGTGCCGATCCCCAACGAGCCGATCGTCGGCGTGCTCAACGAGATCGGGGAGCAGGGGGCCGACATCCTGGCCGCCCGCATCCCGGCCGAGAACCGTCCGACGGCCGTGCTCCTCGGCCAGTACCTGTCCGCCATCAACCTCATCACCCAGGAGGAAGAGGAGGAGCTGCACGTCCGGATGCTCCGGGCCGCGGCCAGGGCCGGTCACACGGCCGTCCTGTTCAAGCCGCACCCGAGCGCCCCGGCCGCGTACTCCACCTCCCTGCAGTCCGCCGCCACGGAACTCGGCGTGCACCTGAGCGTGCTGAACGAACCGGTGCTCGCCGAGACGGTGTTCGCGTACCTGAAGCCGCAGCTCGTCGTCGGCTGCTTCTCCACCGCGCTGATGACCGCCGCGACCTTCTACGGCATCCCGGTCGCCCGCGTCGGCACGGAGACGCTCCTCGACCGCATCACACCGTACGAGAACAGCAACCGCATCCCGCTCACCATCATCGACGCGGCCCTGCCCGACGCCGAACGCGACCTCGCGGCCAGCATCGGCACCCCGTCCGACGACCCCGGGCTGGTCGGGCGGCTGTCGCCGCTGGTGAAGGCGGTCGGGTACTGCATGCAGTCCCGCAAGCACCCGCAGCTGCGCGACGAGGTCGCCGCCTGGCTGTCGGTCCATCTGCCGGAGAACGCCCACTACTTCAAGCGCCGCCGCCTGACCAGCCTCCGCCTCCCCGGCGGCAGCACGGTCCGCGCGGAGACGCTCCGGCGCAACCCGACGGTCCGCAAGGTCGTGAAGAAGGTCAGGGCCGTGCGGTCCTGACGCGTTCAGGGACATGGGCAGGTGAGAGGGCCCGGGGTCGGATTCCGACCCCGGGCCCTCTCACCTGGGCCGCCTTCACCGCGGACGGGATTCCGCAGACGATGTACAAGCCACAGCCCCGGAGCGCCGGCAACCCGAACGGCTACACGGGTGCATTGGAAGACTGGCTCCTGGGCGTGGAACGGAGATCAGATAGATGCGGCCCGAGGAGAGTCCGAAGGTCCCAGCGGAGACCGCCTGCCGCGTCTGCGGGCTGGACGTCGGGGACGCGCTCTGGGACGAGTACGGCGTGCCGCAGTACCTCATGCGCCTGCTGCGCAACGGAGTCAGGGATTGGTGACGACAACCTGTCCCAGGTGCGAGAGATCCGCGGCTACTGGGTGGCCCGTGGTGCCAAGTGGGACGATCCAAGGCTCAAGCCGAAGGACTGGGACCTGCTGAAGCAGGTGACCCACATCCCCGCTGAGTGGCGCTGACTGCCCGCTTGGAAACCGCGGGCCCGCGTGACCACAGGTGGGCCCGCCTGCGTATGCAGTTCCGGCCCGTGCCGTTGCCGCCGATGAACGGCCTGGCGGCCCTCCGCGAGGAGATGGCGAAGCCGTACATCACTGCCGCAAGCTTGTCGAGCATGTTGAACGGCTCTACCGGGCAGACGCGAGAATCGGCAGCGGAAGCACCGCAGCCACAGTCCGCCTTGAACCGGCCAGCGGTGGCGAGGTGGGCGGGGCCACGGCTTCCTCGATCATGATCTCGCCGAGCAGCCGCTCACCCCGCTCCAGCCGCCAGACCTGCCCCAAAAACCCACCAGTATCAGCCTCCAAGATTCTGGACGCGCTCTAAAACCCGCCAGCGACAGTGAGGCCGGCACCGGATGCCCACCACTCACTGTTCCTCGCCCATGGCCTGGAGTGCGTACAGGCGTACGACGTCGTCGGTCGTCGTCCAGTTCGAGGGGCGGGGCGGAGTACGTACGGGCGACTGCCAGCAGTCTTCCTCGGGGAGGAGCAGGTCAGTCCGGTCCTTGTACGGGGTGTGTTGTGTACGTCGGTGCCAGCGTCGCCAGCGGGCGTGGTGGGGGTTGGGCAGGCTCCAGACGTACGGGTCCGGGGTGCGCGGCGGCTGGGTGAGTGTCGCCGGGGCTGGTGGGCTCGGTGTGCGAGGGCGGAGTCCGGCGGCCAGCCTGGTGACCAGCCGGGCGGTCAGCCGGAGCATGCGGGGGCGACCTCCGGCAGCGGGAAGGTGGCCCAGGAGCATTTGGTGAACCGGCGCAGGTCGCATCCCCATTGCCCGGCGAGCGCCGAGATGACGGCCAACCCGCGCCCGTTCTCGTCCTGTTGGCCGGCGGTGCGGGGTGCCGGGGTCTTCTCCTTGTCGGGGTCGGAGACCTCCAGCAGGAGTTGGCCTGTGTGGAGGGTGAGGGTCACCTCGACCAGGGAGAAGGTCACTTCGCAGTGCCGTACGGAGTTGGTGACGAACTCGGTGGCCACGAGGGCGACGTCGGCGGCGAGTTCGGTGGGCACGCCCCAGTCCGCGAGGGTTTTTCGGACCTGGGCGCGGGCTTCGGGGACGTTTCTGGGGTGCTTGGGGATGCGGAAGGTGGCTTTTTGGCGGGGCTCGGGGTGGGGCTGGGGTGAGGTGGGTTCGGGCATGGCGGGACCCCCTGACGCTTGGTCACATGCACGCCGTGCGGCAGTACAAGTGCACTGAGGCTAGGACTCGATCCTCAACTCACGCAATCAAAACTGATGCACACGTGCATAAGAGGCCACTTTCGAGTGAAGCTGTCCTACAAGTGCCCGTGAGACGGGCAGACTTGGCAGCTCGTGAGGCCAGGAGATGGAGGCGGCGACATGCCCGCAGGTGGGAAGCCGACCGTGCGCAGCAGACGGTTCGGCCGCAAGATGCAGCAGCACAGAGCCGGCGCTGGGTTCGATCAGGCGCAGGCGGCTGCTTTCATCTACGGATCGCGATCCAAGATCAGCCGTATGGAGGACGGCATCACCACCGCCAAGCCCGCAGAGGTGCTCCTGCTCCTGGACAGGTACGGCGTCACCGACGAGACGGAACGCGAGCACCTTGTGTGGCTCGCGAAGAACAGCGGCCACCGCGGCTGGTGGCTCGAACACGCCGCGCACCTGCGGCCGGACTACCTTGACCACATCGCGCTGGAGGACGACGCCACGTACATCCGCGAGTGGCAGCCGGTGCTGTTCCCCGGGCTCCTGCAAACTCCCGCTTATGCGGAAGCGGTCATCACGATGGGGCCCAACGTCGTTGCCCCCGAACGGGTGGTCCACCTGGTGAAGGCCCGAGAGGGGCGCCAGGCGAAGATCCGAGAGGGTGGAGCGGCGTACACCGCCATCCTCTGGGAATCGGTCATCACGCAGCCCTTGGTGAACGTCGAGGTCCACCGGGAGCAGTTGTCCTCTCTCCTGGAGGCAGGCAAGCGGCAGAACGTGACGGTGCAGGTGCTGCCGCTCACCTCAGGGGTACTGGCGGGATCGACGTCCGCCTTCTCGTCCTTCAGCTTCGATTCCGAACCGACAGTCGAAGCAGTG
>NZ_BMMU01000011.1 GCF_014646095.1 Streptomyces lacrimifluminis
ACCGCCGCCACAGTCACTACGAACGCCACAAATCACCTGTAAACCAGATCAGTTGCTCTCTTAGAGGCAATGCCATCAGAGCCGGAGCGCTTCACGGTGTCACCGCGGAGTACTGCCATCCCGCAGGAATCTCCTCACCCCAAGGCGGCACCCCCCATGAACGCCCCTCCCACCAGCCCCGGGGCGACCGGATACAGTGCGCGAGACGGCAGCGCGGTCAGAGAGGGGAAGCGTGACCGACACCAGCGACACCCGACCCGCCGACAGCGAGGTGCAAGCTCCACACCAGAGCCGGCTGCACCGCCTGATGCGCTACCTCCCCCTGATCGCCCCCGTCCTGCTGTGGGCCGTGCCCTGCTGGGCGCTCCTATACGCCGGCCAGCACTGGCCTTTGCCCGTCACGCTGGGCGGCACCGCCCTGTTCGTCCTCGGCCTCGTCGTTATGCCGCTCGCGATGGGGCGCGGCCACGGCCGGCGCCAGAAGGACCGGGCGGCGATCGTCGGTGACACCCTGCTGGGCGCCAGCTGGGTTCTGTTCACCTGGTCCGTTCTGCTCGGTGTCCTCTTGCGGCTCGTCCTGACCTTGGCCGGCGTCGGCGAGAGTCAGGACCGGGCCCGAATCGTCACCTGGGCCGTCCTCGGCACAACCGCCGCACTGCTCGCCTGGGGGTACGCCGAAGCCCGCCGCGTGCCACGCGTGCGCCGCCTCGACGTACAACTCCCCCGGCTGGGTGCCGGGTTGGACGGCCTCCGCGTCGTCCTCATCACCGACACCCACTACGGCCCGCTCGACCGCACTCGCTGGTCGGCGCGGGTATGCGAGACGGTCAACACCCTGGAAGCCGACCTGGTCTGCCACACCGGCGACATCGCGGACGGCACGGCCGAACGCCGCCGCGCCCAGGCCGCCCCACTCGCCACCGTGCAGGCCACCCGGGCCCGGGTCTACGTCACCGGCAACCACGAGTACTACAGCGAGGCCCAGGGCTGGGTCGACCTGATGGACGAGCTGGGCTGGGAGCCGCTGCGCAACCGCCATCTGCTGCTCGAACGCGGCGGCGACACCCTCGTGGTCGCCGGCGTGGACGACGTCACCGCCGAAGCCTCCGGCCTGGCAGGCCACCGCGCCCACCTCGCCGGAGCCCTGAACGGCGCCGACCCCGACCTACCCGTCCTGCTCCTGGCCCACCAGCCCAAGTTCGTCGACCGGGCAGCAGCCGACGGCATCGACCTCCAACTCTCCGGCCACACCCACGGCGGCCAGATCTGGCCCTTTCACCACCTGGTCCGCCTCGACCAGCCCGCCCTCGCCGGCCTCAGCCACCACGGCACCCGCACCCTCCTCTACACCAGCCGCGGCACCGGCTTCTGGGGTCCCCCGTTCCGCGTCTTCGCCCCCAGCGAGATCACCCTGCTCGTGCTCCGCTCCCCGCACCTGCCCACCACGCCGTAGCACTGGGGCAGGCCATCACATCCGCTTGGAACAGTCCACGAGCGGCTCACCCCGCAGGTGCCGCGCCCTGACTGACGCGATCCCGCTCCTGCATGGACTGCTCGATGAGTCGGTGTGTTCGGCGCGCTGATCGCGGCGAGCGTCCCCCTGCTGCTCTCGATCACCGCCGTGCTCTCCGCCCTCGGTTTCCTCCAGGCACTCGGCCATGTGATCCCGATCAACAGCACCGTCTTCTCCGTGGTGCTCCTGATCGGCATGGCCGTCGGCGTCGACTACTTCCTCTTCCACCTGCGCCGCGAGCGTGAGGAACGGCAGCGGGGCCGCGACTTCAAGGAAGCCCTCCAGGTGACCGCCCGTACCTCCGGGCACGCCGTCGTGCTCTCCGGTGTCACCGTGATGCTCTACCTGTCCGGCCTGTACCTGACCGGAATGGACGGCTTCCGCAGCCTCGCCGTCGGCACCACCATCGTCGTCGGGCTGACGGTGATCGGCTCCATGACCGTACTGCCGGCCCTCCTGTCCGTACTGGGCCACCGCGTCGACAAGGGCCGGATCCCCCTGGCTGAGCCGCTGGCGCACCGCCGCGGGAGAATCACGGGTGTGGGCCGCGGTGGCCAGGGCCGTGGTCCGTCGTCCGCTGGCGTGGGGCGGTGTCGCGCTGCTGGCGGTCGCGCTCCCCGCGCTGGACATGCGCCTGCAGGATCCGTCCGTCACGGTCAGCATGCCGCACACCAACCCCACCGTCGAAACAGTGGCCCGCATGGACAAGGCCTTCCCCGGTGATCCGTCTCCGGCGCGGCTCGTGGTCTGGGGCGACAAGGTGGGCGACCCGGCGGTGCGCCAAGCGGTCGACTCACTGCGCGAGCGGGCGGCCGACACCGACGGGCAAATCGGCACCTCGATCACCAGCACCACGGTCGGCAACGCTCTCGTGGTCAAGGTTCCGCTGGCCGGTTCCGGGACCGACAAGACATCGAACGCCGCCCTGGAAACCCTCCGCGAGGACCTCCTGCCCCCTACTCTGGGCAAGGTCGACGGCATCGAGTACGCGGTGAACGGTCAGACGGCCCAGCCGTACGACTTCACCAAGACGCTGAAGGACACCACACCCGTCGTCCTGGCGTTCGTGCTAGCCGTGGCCTTCACCCTCCTGCTCGTCTCCTTCCGGTCGCTGGCCGTCCCCATCATCTCGATCGTCCTCAACCTGCTGTCGATCACTGCCGCCTACGGTGCCGTCACCTGGGTCTTCCAGGACGGTCACCTCAGTTCGCTCCTGAACTTCACGTCTTACGGCGGAGTGACCAGCTGGCTGCCGCTGTTCATGTTCGTACTGCTCTTCGGCCTGAGCATGGACTACCACATCTTCATCCTGAGCCGGATCCGTGAACGACGGCTGGCCGGCGAGGACCCGAAAACCGCCGTCGCCAGCGGTATCGCCACGAGTGCTGGCGTGGTGACCAGCGCGGCCGTCATCATGGTCGCCGTCTTCAGCATCTTCGTCACGCTGTCTGCCATCGAGTACAAGATGCTCGGTGTCGGGATGTCACTGGCGATCATCATCGACGCGACCGTCGTGCGGGGTGTGCTGCTTCCCGCGGTGATGTCCCTGTTGGGTGAGAACACCTGGGCTCTCCCCCGTTGGATGCAGTGGCTGCCCGCGGCGCAGGACGAAAGCCGCGGCCTCGGAGCCGATCCCCGCTCCCGGACACACGGAGCCCTCGGTCCTGGTGCAGCGCGGCGAGGACACGTCCCCGAGTACGCCCCGGTCCCAGGGATGAACCAGCGAAGGCGTGAGCCTCGAAGGTATGAGTCTCGAAGGTGTGAACCCACCGCTCGTCCGGAACGCCCAGCCCGTCCGGATCACCCAGCTCGTTCGGAGCGCCTAGTCAGGAGCGTCGCATGAGCCCGGTTCCGTCCTTTTCGGTGATCTCGGGCGCCCAGGTCGACGGCGTGCTCAGCGGGCAGGAGAAGGAAGTCCTCCGTCTCGTCGAGAACGCCTACCGACTGCACGGCGAGGGCGCCACGATCAACCCCGACTCCTACTTCCTGCGATTCCCCGACCGGCCCTCGTCGCGCATCATCGCGCTGCCGGCCTCCGTCGGGGGTGACGTCGACGTGCACGGCATCAAGTGGATCTCCAGCTTTCCGGAGAACGTGGAGCAGGGCATACCCCGGGCTGGGCCGCCGACCACATGTAGACCTCACGGTAGGCGGGCCCGCTGATCCGTCTAGTATTCAAGGCGGCCTGACCACCACGGTGCCGAGCCGACCCGCGTACAGAGCGGCAGAACACTCAGCGCCAGCCGAGCTCCGGTGCCACCTGGGTCAGGATGCTCTCCAGCACATGGGCGTTGTAGTCGACCCCGAGCTGGTTCGGGACGGTCAGCAGCAGGGTGTCCGCGGCCTGGATGGCCTCGTCCTCCCGGAGTTGCTTCACCAACACGTCCGGCTCGGCGGCGTACGAGCGTCCGAAGATCGCCCTGGTCGTGTCGTCGATCATGCCGACCTGGTCCCGCGAGTTACGGTCGCGGCCGAAGTAGGCCCGGTCCACGTCGTCGGTCAGGGCGAAGATGCTGCGGCTGACGGACACCCGCGGCTCTCGCGCGTGGCCCGCTTCCTTGTACGCCTCGCGGTACGCCTCGATCTGCTTGCGCTGCTGGACGTGCAGCGGCTCGCCCGTCTCGTCGTCCTTCAGTGTGGAACTCTGCAGGTTCATCCCCAGCGTCGCGGCCCAGACGGCGGTCGCGTTCGAGCTGGAGCCCCACCAGATCCGTTCGCGCAGCCCCTCCGAGTGCGGCTCGATGCGCAGCAGCCCCGGTGGGTTGGGGAACATCGGCCGCGGGCTCGGCTGCGCGAAACCGTCGCCCTCGATCGCCTTCAGGAAAGCCTCGGCGTGCCGGCGGGCCATGTCCGCGCCGGTCTCCCCCTCCTCAGGGGCGTACCCGAAGTAGCGCCAGCCGTCGATCACCTGTTCCGGTGAGCCACGGCTGATGCCGAGCTGCAGACGGCCGCCGGAGATGAGGTCGGCCGCGCCCGCGTTCTCGGCCATGTACAGCGGGTTCTCATAGCGCATGTCGATCACGCCGGTGCCGATCTCGATCTTCGAGGTCCGCGCGCCGATCGCCGAGAGCAGCGGGAACGGGCTGCCCGCCTGCTGCGCGAAGTGGTGCACGCGGAAGTACGCGCCATCCACACCCAGCTCCTCGGCAGCGGCCGCCAGGTCGATGGACTGGTGCAGGAAGTCCGCGGCGGACCGGGTCTTGGAATGCGGACTCGGCGACCAGTGACCAAACGAAAGGAAACCTATCTTCTTCACACAGGCCAGAGCGCCCGGCAGCCACGATTGATTCCCCGCGCCGGCGCACCGTGACCAGGCCAACCAGCCAGTGCGGCCATCGATATCCTCCTCAAGGAAGCGACCACTTCCGCGCCGAGGTCGACAACGTCACGGTGGTGATAGGCAGCGGCGCGAGGCGACCTCCAGACCGGTGGCGATGTTCTCCGTGATGACGCCGGCGCTGAGTCCGTGCGGTGTGTCGTTGGCGAGGGTCACGGCGTCGTGAATGCCGTCGACGGCATAGACGACGGTGGCTGGCCGAAGATCTCCTGCTGGTGGATGCGCATGCGATCGGTGACGCCGGACAGGACGACCGGCCGCAGGAGCGTGTCGGGTCCCTCGGGCTTTCCTGTGCCCGCCAGCATCGTTGCCCCCTTGGCGAGGGCGTCCCCGACAAGCGACGTCACCCGGTCGGCGGCCCGCGCGTCGACGAACGGACCGATGGCGTCGCCCGGGTCGATCGGGACGCCGTACGGCAGCTGGGAGACGCGGGCGGCGAACCGTGCGGTGAACTCCTCGGCCACGGAGAGCTCGACGATGACGCGGTCCACGCGCACGCAGATCTGTCCGGCGTTCATGAAGGATCCCAATAACCGCCGCGTCCAGGGCGAACTCCAACGACAGTGCGTGGCTGGCCAACCTGGACCGGCCGATCACCGGCTACGAGCGGATCTTCGGCCCGGTGCGCACTGCCGCTTCACCGCGTACCCGTGGCGCCGTCGCCGATGTGGCGGCGCTGGCCGCGAAGGGCGGCCTGACGGTAGCGGATCTCCAGCGGCAGCAGTTCGCGAACCGTTCCACGTCGGGCGCACTGGCCGCCGCCGACGCGGCCCGGGCCTGCGCGGCGCTTCCGGGCGGTACAGCAACAGGCAGCAACGGTACGCCAGTTGATGTCAGTCAGGCGTGCGGTGTGCTGGCGTCCTGGGATCGGACCATGAACAGTGACAGCCGGGGGGGCGCTGCTCTTCGCCCGGTTCTGGCGGCAGTTGCTCGGCGCCGTGCCGTCCGCGCAGCGCTGGAAGGTGCCGTTCTCGGCGGCGGACCCGGTCGGCACCCCCAACACGCTCAACACGGACGCGCCGGGCTTCACCAGGGCCCTCGCCGACGCGGTGACGGAGCTGCGCGCGGCGGGCATCCCGTTGAACGCCCGGCTCGGAGACCACCAGTACCTCGTACGGAAGGGTCAGCGCCTGCCGGTCGGCAGCGGGACCGAGTCCCTGGGCGTCTGGAACAAGATCGAGCCGGTGTGGACAAGGCCAACGGCGGTTACCGGGACAACGCGTTCGGGTCCAGCCACATCCAGGCCGTGGGCTGGGACGGCAGCCGCTGCCCGGTGGCCCGCACGCTGTTGACGTACTCCCAGTCGTCGAACGCCGACTCGCCGCACTTCGCGGACCAGACGCGGCTGTTCTCGGCCGAGAAGTGGGTCAAGGCGAGGTTCTGCGAGAAGGACATCCTGTCGTCGCCCGCGCTGCGGGTGATCCGGGTGCACAGCTGACGGACTGACCGACGTACGTACAGTCGGCCCGCCGTGGTCCCGTCCCGTCGCCGGGGCGGGACCACCACGGTCCACACCGCGCAACTCACACAACCGCTCACACGGGCCGCGTACGGCCCTCCCAGTAAGGGTCGCGCAACCGGCGCTTGTACAGCTTGCCGTTGGGATCGCGCGGCATCCGCTCGATGAAGTCGACGCTCTTGGGCCGCTTGTACCCGGCGAGTCGGCGCGCGCAGTGGCCGAGGATCTCGGTGGCCAGGTCGGGCCCCGGCACCTGTCCGGGCGCCGCCTCCACGACCGCCTTGACCTCCTCGCCCCAGTCGTCGTGCGGGATGCCGAAGGCGGCGGCGTCCGCGACGGCGGGGTGGGCGAGCAGGGCGGCCTCGATCTCGGCGGGGTAGATGTTGACCCCGCCGGAGATGATCATGTCGATCTTGCGGTCCCGGAGGAAGAGGTAGCCGTCCTCGTCCAGGAGACCCAGGTCGCCGACGGTGAAGAAGTCGCCGATGCGGTTCTTCCGCGTCTTGCTCTCGTCCTTGTGGTAAGCGAAGCCGCCGGTGCTCATCTTCATGTAGACGGTGCCGAGTTCACCGGGAGGAAGCCGGTTGCCGTCGTCGTCGAAGATCGCGAGTTCACTGATCGGCCAGGCCTTGCCGACCGTGCCGGGCTTCTTCAGCCAGTCCTCGGCGGTCGCGAACGCGCCGCCGCCCTCACTGGCCGCGTAGTACTCCTCCACGCACTCGCCCCACCAGTCGATCATGGCCCGTTTCACATGGTCGGGGCAGGGCGCGGCCCCATGGATGGCATGCCGCATGGACGACACGTCGTACGCCCGCCGCACCCGCTCCGGCAGCGCCAGCAACCGGTGGAACTGGGTCGGGACCATGTGGGTGTGCGTGCACTTGTGGGCGTCGATGACGCGGAGCATCTCCTCCGGCGTCCACTTGTCCATCAGCACCAGGCGGTGCCCGATGTGCAGGGACGCGCCCGCGAACTGGAGTACGGCGGTGTGGTAGAGCGGCGAACAGACGAGGTGCACGTTCCCGCCGAGCGGCTTGATGCCGAAGATGCCGAGGAACCCGCCGAGGTACGCCTCCTCGGGCGGCTTGCCCTGCAACGGGCGCCGGATGCCGCGCGGGCGGCCCGTGGTGCCCGAGGTGTAGTTCATGACCCAGCCGAGGGTGCGGTCGCCGGGCGGCGATCCGGGCTGCCCGTCGAGGAGCCCGGTGTACGGCCGGAATCCGTCGACCTCGCCGACCGCGTACCGCCGCTCCGCCGGGAGCTGTGCCTCGTCGGCGGCGGCGCGTGCCGCGTCGGCGAACCGCTCGTGCGCGATGAGCACCTTGGCGCCGGAGTCGGAGACGATCCAGGCGATCTCGGGTCCGACGAGGTGGTGGTTGACGGGGACGAGATAGAACCCGGCCTGGGAAGCGGCCAGATAGGCGACGAGGAACTCGACACCGTTGGGCAGGACGACGGCGAAGGCGTCCCCTCGTTCGAGTCCGGCGGCGCGCAGCCCGTGGACCAGCTGGTTGGTGGCGGCGTGCAGGCGTCCGGCGCTCCACTGCTCCCCGTCGGGCGCGATGAGGACCAAGCGCTCCGGGTCGACGGCGGCCTGCGCCCAGAATCCGTTGGCGGTCTGGCTCACTGTCTCGCTCACGACTGGTCGCCCCTTCCGTCGGTGCTGCTTCCGTCGGTGTTCCGGCCCGCGATCCGGTTGACTCGGTTCACAGCTTGCTCAAAGCCGCTGGTGAGGTCGTCGAAGACGGCCTGGACGGTCCGCTCGCTGTTCATCCGGCCGACGATCTGACCGACGGGCGTGCCGAGGAGCGGTGCGACCTCGTACTTCTGGATGCGTGAGACCGCCTCCGCCACGAGCAGACCCTGCAAGGGCATGGGCAGGGTGCCGGGTCCGTCGGTGGAGTCCCAGGCGTCGGTCCAGTCGGTGCGCAGCTGACGTGCGGGTTTGCCGGTCAGGGCGCGGGAGCGGACAGTGTCGCCGGAGCCGGCCGCGAGCAGTTTCCGGGTGAGCGCCGTCGAGTGCATGTCGGCCTCGGTGACGGTCAGCCAGAGGGAGCCCAGCCAGACCCCCTGGGCGCCGAGGGCCAGCGCGGCGGCCACCTGCCGTCCGCTGCCGATGCCGCCGGCCGCGAGCACCGGCAACGGGTCGACGGCGTCGACGACTTCGGGGGTCAGCACCATGGAGGCGATCTCGCCGGTGTGCCCGCCCGCCTCGTAGCCCTGTGCGACGACGAGGTCGATACCGCCCTCGGCGTGCTTGCGCGCGTGCCGGGCACTGCCCGCGAGGGCCGCCACGAGCACGTCCTGATCATGCGCGCGGGCCACCACATCGGCGGGGGGCGAGCCCAGGGCATTCGCCAGCAGTTTGATCGGGTAGTCGAAGGCCACGTCGAGCTGGCTGCGGGCGACCTGCTCCATCCACCCCGTGATGCGCCAACCGGACGCCTCGCCCTCGGCCAGTTCGGGCACGCCGTACTTGGCCAGGGTGTCCCGGACGAACTGGCGGTGCCCCTCGGGGATCATCGCCTCGACCTCGGCCTCGGTCACCCCCTCGACCTTCCGGGCCGGCATGACGACGTCCAGCCCGTACGGCCGGCCGTCGACATGCGCCTCGATCCAGTCCAGGTCGCGTTTGAGGTCGTCCGGCGCCGTGTAGCGAACCGCGCCGAGCACCCCGAAGCCGCCGGCCCGGCTGATGGCCGCGGCGACGGCGGGGAACGGCGTGAAACCGAAGACGGCGTGCTCGATTCCCAGTTTCTTGCTCAGCTCCGTCTGCATGGCCGCAGGATGCCGCAGTCCTCCGGACGAGGGAAGACCTTTTCTGATACACCGTCAGATTCTTGGCCACGGCGGCCGGTGCGGCTGACACGCGGTTGACACACACCTCGGGTGACACGAAGGTTTCACCGCGCAGGGCGGTCCCGAAGAATTCTTTCAGGCAGTGCGGTGGGAGGCTCCCCGATGACGGAAGACGCGGCGAGTGGCGGACTGACGCGACGTCAGCTGGGCCTACGCGCGCTGGCGTTGGGCGGAGCTCTGACCTTCGCCTCCTTCCCGACTGGACCGGCCGAGGCGACCTCCCGGACAACAGGCCGGCGCTCGACCCTGCGCCCCGGCTCACCCGAACGAGCCGGTCTCCTTGCCCGGCACCTGGACCAACTGGTCACGGACGCCGAGGCGTTCCTCCATTCCTCTCCCAACCATCCCTGGTACGCGGGCGCGGTGCTGCTCGCCGGGCGTGGCTCCACCGTGGCACTGCATCAGCCGATCGGCATGGCGGTGCGCTATGCGGCGTACGACGAGAAGACGGACACCGGCGTCGAGTTCCCGCCCGCGGAGCAGATCCCGATGACCGAGAACACGGTGTTCGACCTCGCGTCGGTCTCCAAGCTGTTCACGTCGATCCTGGCCGTGCAGCAACTGGAGCGGGGCGCGCTGGAACTGGAGGGGAAGGTCGCCACGTATCTGCCGGAGTTCGCACGGGCCGGCAAGGAGAAAGTGACGATCCGTCAACTTCTTACCCACACCTCGGGGTTCCGTGCCTGGATCCCGTTCTACAACGCCCCGACTCACGAGCAGAAGCTCGAACTCATCTGGAATCAGGCGCCGCTGAACCCGCCGGGCACCAAGTACCTCTACTCGGACCTCAATCTGATCTCGCTCCAGCTCGTCCTGGAGAAGATCACCGGCCTTCCGCTGGACACCCAGCTCCGCGGCGAGGTCACCGGTCCCCTCGGCATGTACCGCACGCGCTACAACCCGCCCGCGTCCTGGAAACCGACGATCGCCGCCACCGAGGACGCCCGCGCGCCCTGGTCCGGGCTCGACCGGGGTCTGGTGTGGGGCGAGGTGCACGACGAGAACGCCTACAGTTTCGGCGGCGTGGCGGGTCACGCCGGTGTGTTCTCGGCGGCCTGGGACCTCGCCGTTCTCGGCCGGACACTCCTCAACGGGGGTGCGTACGGCAGCGCACGGATCCTGTCGCCGGCCTCGGTCGAGCTGATGTTCACCGACTTCAACACGGCCTTCCCCGGGGACGAGCACGGTCTCGGCTTCGAGCTCCACCAGCACTGGTACATGGGCGCGATGGCCACGCCCCGCACCGCAGGGCACACCGGCTTCACCGGTACCTCCCTCGTCCTCGACCCGACGACCGACTCCTTCCTCGTCGTCCTCGGCAACTCCGTTCATCCCGTGCGCAATTGGCGCTCCGGCTCCGCACCCCGGGTCGCCGCCGCGAACAACCTGGCCCGTGCGGTGCCGGTCCGTCCACGCCACGGACGCAAGGCCTGGTTCTCCGGCATGGCAAGCGCGGCGACGGCGACGCTCGCCCTCCCGCCCCTCGCCACCACTGCCAACTCCCGCCTGTGCTGCGCCCTGTGGTGGGACACCGAGCCACAGTCGGACGTGCTGTTCCTGGAATCCTCCGCCGACGGCGGCGCGACCTGGCAGCCGGTCCCGTTCACCACCACCCCCGCCGACGGAACCCCGCAGGAACATCCGGCGGGTTCGGTCACCGGCTGGTCCGGGCGCGTCTGGCACCGGCTCTCGGCGGACCTTCCCGCCGCGCCGGCCCTCGTCCTGCGCTGGCGGTACACGACCGACCGGCTGTACGTCGGCCGTGGAGCGTACGTCGACGGCCTGACCGTACGCGGCGACGGCAGCACCGCGTTCGACGAGACGCGTCCGGGGGACACGGCACGGATCGAGGCGGTGGGCTGGACGGCGTCCGCGAACTGACCCCGCGAAAGGCCGGCCAGAACCTGCGCTCAGCCCACATCCGTCTCCAGTACGGCCATGGCTGCGTTGTGCCCCGGCACCCCGCTCACGCCGCCCCCGCGCACCGCGCCCGCCCCGCACAGCAGGATGTTCGCGTGCCGGGTCTCCACGCCCCAGCGCCCGCTGTCCTCCTGGGCGTACGGCCAGGTCAGGTCACGGTGGAAGATGTTGCCGCCGGGCAGGCGCAGGTCGCGTTCCAGGTCGAGGGGGGTCTTCGCCTCGATGCAGGGGCGTCCGTCGGCGTCGGTGGCCAGGCAGTTCGCGAGAGGTTCGGCGAGGTGGACGTCGAGCTGGGCGAGGGTGGATTTCAGGAGCTCGTCCCGGACGGCGTCGTTGTCGCGAGCGAACAGCCGTGCGGGCGTGTGCAGGCCGAAGAGGGTCAGCGTCTGGTAGCCCTGCTCGACGAGGTCCGGGCCGAGGATCGTCGGGTCGGTGAGCGAGTGGCAGTAGATCTCGGACGGCGGCGCCGCGGGCAGGTCACCGGCCGTCGCCTGGGCGTGGGCGGCGGCCAGTTGCTCGTACCCCTCGGCGATGTGGAAGGTTCCGGCGAACGCCTCGCGCGGGTCGACGGACGTGTCCTTGAGCCTCGGCAGCCGGGTGAGCAGCATGTTCACCTTGAGCTGGGCACCCTCGGCGGGGTTCGGCGGCGCCTCCCCCGTCAGCGCGGCCAGTTCCTGCGGCGAGGCGTTCACCAGGACGTGCCGGGCGCCGACCGTGCCCTCGCCGTCAGCCGTCCTGTACGTCACCTCGGCGGCGCGGCCGTCCGTGTCCACCCGCACTGCCTCGTGGCCGGTGGCGAGCACGGCGCCCGCGTTCCGGGCGGCGGCGGCCAGCGCGTCCGTGAGGGCGCCCATGCCGCCCACGGGCACGTCCCAGGCACCGGTGCCGCCGCCGATGACGTGGTAGAGGAAGCAGCGGTTCTGCCGCAGGGAGGGGTCGTGGGCGTCGGCGAAGGTGCCGATCAGCGCGTCGGTGAGGACGACTCCGCGTACGAGGTCATCGGCGAAGTTCGCCTCGACGGCGGCGCCGATCGGCTCCTCGAAGAGGGTGCGCCAGGCGTCCTCGTCGTCGATGCGGCGGCGGAGTTCGTCGCGGGTGGGCAGGGGCCCGGTGAGGGTGGGGAACACCTTTTCGGCGACGCGGCCGGTCATGCCGTAGAAGCGCTGCCAGGACTCGTACTCACGTTCTCCTCCGGTGAGGCGCGCGAAGGCCTCGCGGGTGCGGCGCTCGCCGCCGCCGACGAGCAGTCCGGTGGGCCGGCCGTCGCGCTCCACGGGGGTGTACGAGGAGACGGTGCGCCCGCGCACCCGGAAGTCCAGGTCGAGATCGCGCACGATCTTCCGGGGCAGCAGGCTGACCAGGTAGGAGTAGCGCGACAGCCGGGCGTCGACGCCGCTGAACGGGCGGGTCGACACGGCGGCGCCACCGGTTCCCGCCAGCCGTTCCAGCACCAGCACGGACTTCCCGGCACGGGCCAGGTAGGCGGCGGCGACGAGGCCGTTGTGGCCACCGCCGACGATCACCGCGTCGTATCGATCGGGACGGCCGGATCGGTCGGGGCGCTCGTGTGCGGGCATGGTTCTTCGTAACACGTGATGATCCACCCGGGCCAGAGCTGTACGGCCAAGGGGCTCCGGACCCTTCCGCCAGATCATGCGGGAGAGGAGGGGCTCGGCGCCCCTCGCCCAGCGGCGTTGCCGTCGACACCCGGTCAACGCTCGGCTTCGCCCGCCACGGGTCCCGGCGTCACCGGCCACGACGGCAGCCGGCTGCGGCGCCGACGCCGCGTCACAGCCCGACCTTTCCCCACTCGACGTCGCCCACACGAGGCCCGTAGCCCGCAGGCCCCCTGCCCCACCGCGTCACCGCCCCTCACCGCCTCACCGCGGCAACCGATGACGGCGGGGCCGCTGCCTTGGTGTCGGACGTTGCCCGCACGACACGGCTGACAGGGGCGAGGGGTCCCATCACCCCCTCTCACCCTCACTCTCACACGCCGCAGCCGTCCTCCGCCCGGCCTGCCGGGCAGGTCCTCAATGGCCCTCAATGGCCGGAAGCCCGCTGCTGTCGCAGCACGGCCACCCGCCGGTACAGCTCGACGGCCTCGGCGCCCCGGCCGAGCTGCTCCAGGCAGTGGGCCTCGTCGTTGCGGCTGGCGAGGGTGTCAGGGTGATCGGCGCCGAGCACCCGCTCGCGGGCCGCGGCGACCCTCCGGTACTCGGCGAGGGCGTCGGGCCAGCGGCCGAGCCAGCCGAGGCCGACGGCCACCTCACGACGGCTGACCAGCGTGTCCGGGTGATCGGCGCCCAGGATCCGTTCGCGGATCGCGCACACGTCACGCGACTCGGCGAGCGCCTCCTCCCAGCGGTCGAGGCGGCCCAGGTTGACGCCGAGACCGTGCCGGGCGCGCAGTGTCTCGGGGTGCGCGGGGCCGTTGACACGGGTGCGGTCGTCGATCAGGTCGCGGTACAGCTTGAGTGCTTCCACGCTGCGACCGAGCCGCCCGAGGCTGATCCCGACCTCGTAGCGGGCGGCGAGCGTGTCGGGATGATCGGGGCCGAGCGCCTCGGCACGCGCCACCGCGACCTCCTGGTACGTCCGGAGGGCCTCGGGCCAGCGCCCCAACTGGCCGAGCGCGTAGGCGACTTCGTACTGCGTGACCAGGGTGTCGGGATGGGCGGCGCCGAGCACCCGGGCACGCGCCGTCGCCACCTCGCAGGCCATGCGGTACGAGTCCTCCAGACGCCCCAGGCGACTCAGGTTGAAGGCGAGGTTGTGGCGGCAGCGCAGGGTGTCCGGATGGTCGGGGCCCATCGTGCGCTCCCGGGCGGACAGGACGGCCGTGTAGGCCTGGTGCGCATCGAAGTGACGGCCCAACTGCCCCAGGACGTACGCCATTTCCTGTCGGGCGGCCAGCGTGTCCGGGTGGTCGGCGCCGAGCACACGCTCCCGTTCCCGGGCCACATGGGTGTACTCGCGCAGGGCGTCGGCGGCGCGGCCGGTGCGGCTGAGGGTGAAACCGACCTCGTAGCGGCTGGCGAGGGTCTCGGGGTGGACGGGCCCGAGGACGTGTTCGCGCTCGGCGGCGACCGCGCGATGCACCTCGCCCGCCTCGGCCCAACGCCCGAGGCGCCCCAGGCTAAGGCCCGCGTTGTGCCGCCCGGCCAGCGCGTTGAGCACCTGGGGTGAGGGCGCGGGCGGCAGCTGCGGTACGGGTTCCTCGGGACGGCCGGTGGCCGGGCGGGCGATCCAGTCGCCGGTGAGGCCGGCCGACGGGTCCGGGGGTGCGGTGCCGATCCCGGCGCCGGTCGCCTTGTGCCCGGTGGTCATGCCCCGGGTCCAGGACGGCAGCCGGGGTTCGCGGGCGGCGGGCTCGGGGGGCCGGAGCTGGGGCTGCGGGGAGACGACGGTCGGCACGTCCAGCGGGGTGGCCCGGCCCGCGCTGATTCGGCGGGCCAACTCCCGTGCGTCGCGCGGGCGTTCGTCAGGAAGCTTGGCGAGGAGAGCGAGGATGACCTGCTCCAGGAACTCGGGGAGCTCCGAACGGTGGCTGCGCGGCGGCTCGGGCGGGGTGTCGCGGTGTCCTATGAGCACCGCCCAGGCGTCGTCGAGGTCGAACGGAGGTACCCCGGTGGCCAGTTCGTAGAGAACGCAGCCGAAGGAGTACAGGTCGCTGCGCTGGTCGACCTCGCTCCCGCTGATCTGTTCCGGCGACATGTAGTGCGGGGTGCCCATCGCGATTCCGGTGCCGGTGAGCCGGGAGGTGAAGCCGATGTCGTGGCCGAGGCGCGCTATGCCGAAGTCGCAGATCTTCACCGTACCGTCGGTCAACCGCATGATGTTCGCGGGCTTCAGATCGCGGTGGACGATGCCCTGTTCGTGGGTGTACGCGAGGGCGGCGGCGACCTGGTCGGCGATGTCGACGACGTCCGGGACGCGCAGCGGATGATGCTTGTTGTCCTCCAGGAGCTGGCTCAGATTGCGCCCGTCCAGCAACTCCATGACGAGGTAGAGCACCCCGTCGGACTCGCCGAAGTCGTGCACGACGGTCACGCCGCGGTGCTGCAACGCGGCGGCCACCCGCGCCTCGCGCCTGAACCGTTCCCGCAGGACACGCGTGAAGGAGTGGTCGTGGTGCGGCCCGAGCGGCTTCAGACACTTCACGGCGACCTGCCGCCCCAGCGACTCGTCGCGAGCACGCCACACTTCCCCCATGCCGCCACGCCCGATCAGATCGATCAGCCGGTACCGGTTCTGGATCAGTCTGGTGTCCGCCATCTCGTGCTGCCGCCCCCGGTCCTGTTCACCCTCCCCTGGCCCGTCCAGTATGGCGAGCTATCCTCCGAGTTTGTACGGCGCGGGCCGCGAGCCGGGGCCGAGCCGTGACATGGCCTGCAGCACTTGTCTGCGCGGGAGTTGCCAGCGAAGACGTGCGGGAACGCAGCGGAGCACGGTGCCGGTGGCACGCAACTGCCGGGTGACAGTGGCCGGTTCGGCTGCGGCTCTGCCGTACAACTCGTGGGCGTGCGGCGGCAGAGAGGCGTACGCCAGCCGCGACACGCGCCGCCACAGCAGCTCACGCGCCGGGACGAGCAGCGGATTCGTCGGTGGACGGCGAAGGAAGTCGTCCACTTCGCGCGCGTCGGCCCCGACGGCCAGTTCGGGCCGGACCTTCTCGAAGTACTCGCGCATCTCGGCCTGGTCGGCCGGTACGGCGTCGGGGTCGAGGCCCACCAGGCGGGCGCTGACCAGGTGTTCGCGGATGTACCGGTCGGCGTGGGCGTCGGTGATCGGGTATCCGGAGCGGCGCAGGATGTGCACGTAGGAGTCGATCTCGGCGCAGTGCACCCACAGCAGCAGCTCGGGTTCGTCGACACCGTACCGCTCCCCGGTGTCCGGGTCGACGGCGGACAGCATGCGGTGGATCTTCCGGACCCGGGCGCCCGCCTTCTCGGCGGCGTCCTCGGTCCCGTAGGTCGTCGTGGCCACGAAGCTCGCGGTGCGCATGAGCCGGCCCCAGGCTTCGTTGCGGAAGTCCGAGTTCTGTACGACCCCGCGCACCGCACGCGGATGCAGCGCCTGAAGGTAGAGCGCGCGGACTCCGGCGACCCACATCATGGGGTCGCTGTGCAGCTGCCACGTCACGGACCGGGGGCCGAACAGTCCCGGGTCACCTGCGTCTTTGCCGTCCACTCGACGCCTCCCTTGTCGGGCTGCCTGAAAGGGCACGCCTTCGCCACGACGTCACCCCGCATCCTTCCCCGGCATCTCCGGGTCATTCCCTCAACGGGCCGTGATGGTACCGGCCATGGGTTCAGCCGCCCGTCCCGGGTTCGGGTGCGGCGACACCGGCGGGGGCGTCGCCTTGCAGAGTGCGTCGCCGGCCGACGGGCACTGAGGAGGACAGGGATTGGTACAGCGGTACCAACAGGCTCCGCCTGATTCGGTTCCGCGGTACCGGACGGTCACCCGGTACCGCTCCTAGGTTGAGATCGCGGGTCAGTCGGGCCCAGCTCACCAATGATCTCTTCTCCTGGTGGGAGTAACTCCGTGGCCACCTTCCTCTATCGGCTCGGCCGACTGGCGTTCCGGCGACGACGCATCGTCGTGATGCTGTGGGTCGCCGTCCTGGCCGCCATCGGCGTCGGCGCCATGAGTGCGCCCGGCACGTCCTCCGGGGCCCTGAGCGTTCCGGACACGCAGTCGCAGCGGGCGATCGACCTGCTGCAGGAGGAGTTTCCGCAGGCTGCCGCCGACGGCGCCACCGCGCGCGTGGTGTTCGAGGCGCCCAGCGGGCAGAGGCTCACCTCCGCCAACAAGGCCGCGGTCGAGTCCCTGGTGGCGAAGCTGGAGAAGTCGCCGCAGGTGTCGGGCGTCTCCGTCCCTTCGCCAGCGGCCTGGTCAGCGAATCCGGCACCATCGCCTACGCCCAGGTGTCCTACGAGGTCGCTCAGACCGACGTCAGCGGCGCGGCCCACACCGTCCAGTCCGAGGTCGTGGCCCAGGGCGAGAAGGCCGGCGTGAAGGTGAGCCTGGGCGGCAACGCCGTCAAGAACGAGGCGACGAGCAAGGTGGCCGAGCTGATCGGCGTCGGGGTCGCCGCCATCGTCCTGATGATCACCTTCGGCTCGCTGATCGCAGCCGGACTGCCTCTGCTCACCGCGATCCTCGGGGTGGCCGCGGCCATCCTCTCGGTCCGCCGCGTAGGTGAAGAAGCCTGTGGCGCGTTGATCAGCGGCATGGGCTCGTCGAGGCAGAGTAGGCGTTGTCGCCCGGGCCGTGGACGCCACCGTTCAAGGTGACCCGGTACGGGCGGTTCGGCGCGAAACGGCGGGCGGTGGTGAAGCCGACCGCGTCCTCGGTGTGCATGCCGTTGAAGACCCAGGCGCTCAGTTGCCGGCGCAGACCGTGGTCGGTGCTCAGGTCTGAAGAGGGAAGGGGCGGTGAGGTCGGCGCGGGACCAAGGCGGTGGACCGCTCTCGACGGCCTCAGCACCTGCCTGAGCGGCGTCACATTGCAGGAAGGTGAGCCCGCGGCTATCCTCCTAATCAACAATGCGACTAAGTGCCTAGTTGTTTAGCGATGGCCGTGTGCCACGTCTATCAGCAAGCGTTGACGAGAGGCGGTCGGCCCCGTGTCGAGCAGTGGGTATCTGCGCTATGTCGCCCTGGGCGACAGCCATACCGAGGGGCTCGGGGACGGCGACGACATCTGTGGTCTTCGGGGCTGGGCGGACCGGCTCGCCGAGCAGGTCACCCGCCACAGTCCCGGCCTGCTCTACGCCAACCTCGCGGTGCGCGGCCGCAAGGCCGGTCAGGTGCGCGCCGAGCAGCTGGCTCCGGCTCTCGCGATGCGGCCCGACCTCGCCACCGTGGTGGCTGGGGTCAACGATGCGTTGCGCCCGGGCTGCGACCTCGACGAGGTGGCCGGCCACGTTGAGGCGATGTTCGCCGCCCTCACAGCGCAGGGCGCCACCGTCGCGACCCTCATGTTTCCCGATGTCGGGCGTATCACGCCCTTGGCCCGCCCGATCGGTCACCGTGTTCTCGCACTCAACGCGCGCATCCGGGAGGCCGCCGACCGCCACGGCGTGGTGGTGGCGGAGACGGCCGCGCACGCGGCGGCGACCGATCCACGGTTGTGGAGTGCTGACCGGCTGCACGCCGGTCCGCTGGGACACGCGCGCATCGCGGCTGCCGTGGCCCAGGCGCTCGGTCTGCCGGGCAGCGACGACACGTGGACCCTTCCCCTTCCGGCCGAGGGGACAGACATCTCGGTCCGGAGGACCGTGGGTGCCGAAGTGCGCTGGGCCGGCACCTTCCTCGGCCCTTGGGTCGGCCGCCGCCTGCGTGGCCGCTCCTCCGGCGACGGCCGCCAGGCCAAGCGGCCGGCGCTGCTTCCGGTGGCCGCGTCCGCTGGGGACACCTCCCCATCGGTGTGATGCTCCGGATTGCGACGACACCGGCGGCTCCTCGTGCTGAACTGCTCTTCACCGGACGAGAGCTGGAGATGAGTGACATCCATCCCTTCGCGTAGTGACGGGCCTCCGCTCTCCCACAGCGGCCTGGGTCTGAGTGCCTTCTCCTACTCGCTCGTCCTCGTCGTCCGCGGCATGCGAGCCGCCAACGTCATCAGCGGCCAGGTGGACCACGCCCTCGGCCACACCCGCAGCGACATGGGCACGCTGCGGATCCACAGCCCGCTACTGCGGGCGACCCGGGTACAGACCTGGCCCTCAGCAGCACGCTCATGCCGGGGATGGCTGTTCATCACGATCTTCTACATCGCCGTAGTGGTACCGACGTCCGGCGCCACGGTCCCCCTCCAGGCACTCCCGGGCTTCCACCGCACCCTCGGCGAGTTCCAGCCCCTGCGTCAGATCACCGGCGTCGTCCGCTCCATCCTCTACTACGACGCCCAGGGCGAGGCCGGACTGCCCCGAGGCTGGGTGATCCTGGGCTTGGGACTCGCGGTCGCGTGCCTCTACGGCTTCGGCGTGACCCGGTTCTACGACCGCAAGCGACTGCATCGCGATCCCGCCGACAAGGAACCGCAGCCGGTCCTCGCTCGGACACTGACCGACGACCCCTGTGAGGCCGGGCTGTTCACGACCGTCCAGCTCCTCACTTTGGTGACTAACTGCGCGGGTGGGGCCGCCGCAGTCAGCCGTCGGCCCGGAGCGCGGCCGTGCGCTGTTCGAGCCTGCGCAGCGCCATGTCCCCCCACCGGAGGTTCTCCCGCTCGAACGACATCCCGCGCAGCAGGGTGAGATACGGGCCGATGCGCTCGGCCTCGGCGAAGTACGCCTCCTCGGAGCGCCCGTCGAGCAGGCGCTGCCGGAGCCGCTCGTAGCGGGCCAGCTTGGCGGTGGCCCACTCCATGCGCTCGGTGACGGCGGTCCGGACCGCTTCCATGTCACCCGCGTCCAGGCACTGCACCTTGACAAGCAACTCGTCCCGGATCACCGCCGGTTTGCCCAAGGGCTCGGCGGTGTAGGCGTGGACGGCCTTCCGCCCGGCCTCCGTCAAGGAGAACAGTCGCTTGTTGGGGCGGCGCTTCTGCTCGACGACGCGGGCCTTGACGAGTCCTTCGGCCTCCATGCGATCCAGCTCCCGGTAGAGCTGCTGAGGCGTCGACATCCAGAAGTTGGCGACCGTCGCGTCGAACGCCTTCGCGAGGTCGTACCCGGACGCCTCGCCCTCCAACAGCGCGGCCATCACCGCGTTCCGCAAAGCCATGGATGCACGTTAGCAGATTAATCAACTAGGTGACTAATGGTTACCCCTTTCCCATAGACAGGCCCCAACGGGCCCTCTATTCTCCAACCCGACTATTCATATTTCGGAGTATCTGAGGTGGGCTCATGCATCCCTTCCGCAAGGCCGTCGAGAGCGGCGACCTGGACGCCGTGGCCGCTCTGCTGGCCGACGACGTCGTCTTCACCAGCCCCGTCACCTTCAAGCCGTACCCGGGCAAGGCCATCACCGCCGCGATCCTGCGCGGCGTGCTCCGGGTCTTCGAGGACTTCACCTACATCCGTGAGATCGCCAATTCCGACGGCCGCGATCACGCCTTCGTCTTCACCGCCACCGTCGCCGGCAAGCAGCTCCAGGGATGCGACTTCCTGCACTTCGACGACGACGGGAAGATCGACGAGTTCACGGTGATGGTGCGCCCGCTCTCCGCCGCCCAGGCACTCGGCGAGGCCATGGGCGCCCAGTTCGAGCAGATCGCCCGAGAGGCCGCCGAACAGTAACCACCACGACGGACTTCGACGCGGTGGTCATCGGCGCGGGGCAACGCCGGACTGACCGCCGCCACCCTCCAACACTGGGACCGCGTAACCTCCTGTCGGAGCGCCACAACGTCCCCGGCGGCTGTGCCACCTCCTTTCGAGGAGACCGCTTCGAGTTCGAGACGGCGCTGCACCAGCTGTCCGGAGTCGGCTTGGAAGTCCAGCCGTACACGCTGCGCGGGCTGTTCGAGAAGCTGGGCGTCGCTGACTCACTGTGGTTCGTCCAGGAGTACGACCTGTATCGCGCCGTGGACGCCCTGAAGGACGACTTCCCCAGCAACCGCGCCCGCGTCGAGCGCTTCTTCGCGCTCGCCAGGGATGTGACGGAGCCGTCACGACACACGACCTCGACGCCCGGATGCTCGCGCAGCCAAACTAGGTCTGCCGCGTAGGTCGACGCTTCCTCGGCCATGCTCCAGCTCATCCCAAGTAGGTGACCGGGCCACTTGCATTGCCGATCAGAGGATCGCTCGACCAGGGCAAGGTCTCTCCCGCATGCTCGGTGATGTCGCACCACCGCTCAAGAAGCGCGGCGACGTAGGCGGCGATGCGTTCAACGCCGGTTGCTCGACCATTCCCGACGGCTGGTGTCCACGAACCTGCGCATACTGGCGCGAGCGGTACGGCTTGCTGTCCAGCACAGCTTCTCGCCTCGCAGGAACACGGCAATGTGGCTGCCGCGTTCCTATCAAAGCTGTCGTCGCGGAAGATCTCTGGCCCCGCTATGGCGACACACCCCTCATGACCTGCGCTATACCAAAGTGCCAACTATTTCGCTGATTCTGCGGCTCCGGCCACTGAAGCTACTTGGCATCAGTGCAGGTCGTGAACGTGGCCTGGTGCCAACTACCGAGCCCGGTCACGGCTCCTAACGCCGCACCCTCGGCATCCCCAGCCCGATCCACGAGATGATCTCCCGCTGGATCTCGTTGTTGCCGCCCCCGAAGGTGAAGATCACCGCTGAGCGGTAGCCGCGTTCCAGTTCGCCGTGGAGTATCTCGCCGGCCGAGCCCTCCTTCAGCGCGCCCGGGGCGGCGACGATCTCCAGGAGCCAGGCGTAGGCCTCGCGGCGGGCCTCGGAGCCGTACACCTTGACCGCGGAGGCGTCCTGGGGGGTGAGGGTGCCTTCCTGGACGGCGTTCACCATCTGCCAGTTGAGGAGTTTCATCGCGTCGAGCTTGGTGTGGATCTGGGCCAGACGGCGGCGCACCCACGGCAGGTCGACGACGCGGCGGCCGTCGGCGAGTTTGGTCTCCATCGCCCAGCGCTGTACGTCGTGCAGGGAGCGGATGGCCATCGTGCCGTGGGCGGCGAGGGTGACGCGCTCGTGGTTGAGCTGGTTGGTGATCAGCCGCCAGCCCTGGTTCTCCTCGCCCACGCGGTGGGCGACGGGGACGCGGACGTTCTCGTAGTAACTGGCGGTGGTGTCGTGCGAGGCGAGGGTACGGATGAGGGTGCAGGAGTAGCCGGGGTCGGTGGTCGGCATGAGGAGCATGGTGATGCCCTTGTGCGGCGGGGCGTCCGGGTCCGTGCGTACGGCCAGCCACACCCAGTCCGCCGTGTCACCGTTCGTCGTCCAGATCTTCTGGCCGTTGACTGTGTAGTGGCCGGTGGCCTCGTCGCCGTCCCGTACCGCGCGCGTTTTCAGGGCGGCCAGGTCGGTGCCCGCGTCCGGCTCGCTGTAGCCGATCGCGAAGTCGATCTCGCCGGCGAGGATCTTCGGCAGGAAGTACGCCTTCTGCTCCTCGCTCCCGTAGCGCATGATCGTCGGGCCGACGGTGTTGAGCGCCATCAGCGGCAGCGGTACGCCCGCCTGGGCGGCCTCGTCGAAGAAGATGAACTGTTCCATCGGGGACAGCCCGCGCCCCCCGTACTCCCGCGGCCAGCCGACACCGAGCCAGCCGTCGGTGCCCAGACGGCGGATGGTCTCGCGGTAGAAGCGCTTCTGGGCGACATGGTCGTTGAAGCGCGAGTAGGCCCGGTCCGGCACCAACTCGGCGAAGTAGGCGCGCAGTTCGGTGCGCAGCTGCTGCTGCTCGGGCGTGTATTCGAGATGCACGGCGCCTCCTGCTGGCTCCCCAAGGCCGGACCTGTCGGCGCACACGGTAGAACGTGTTCCAGAAATTGGGAATGGCGGTGCGTGTACCCGTGCGCACATGCCCCGAGGGGGTCCCGGACGTCCGGGACCCCCTCGGGGCAGATAGGCGAACCGCTCAGTGCGTCACGGGAGTCGCCTGCGACTCGGCACCACTCGCCCCGACGGCCGCTGCCGTCCTCGGAGCCAGCAGCCGTTCCGCCAGCAGTCCGAAGACCAGGCCGAAGGCGGTCCACATCGTCGCCTGGATGGCGAGCGTGGCCACCCGGTACCGCCACAGCAGGCTCGCGGAGAAACCCTCCGGGACCTCGTTGGTGAACGACGGCAGGAACGCGTACGCGAGTCCCACGACCAGGACGAAGGAGGCGATCGCGGCGAGGGTCGCGTTCCAGTTGCCCAGGCGCGGGGCGAGGCGCTTGCCCAGGATCACCGCGCCGACGGCGAGCAGCACACTCAGCGCGACCATCAGGAAGAACAGCGCGGTGCGCTGGTTGAGGGTGTCCGGGTCCCCGACGGCGGGCGGGTTGGCCGGGTACTTGAGGAACGGCACGACGTACACGGCGAGCAGTCCGGCCCCCGCGAGGAGCAGCGCGGTCGCGCGCGGCCCGAAGCGGCCGATCCGGCCGAGCGCGAAGCAGTACGCGAGGGCGGCGATACCGCCGAACGCGACGCCGTAGACGAGGACCCCGGTCCCCAGACCGACGGTGGACTGCAACGCGCGGGAGACCAGATCCTGTTCGGCGTGCCCGTGGGCCTCTTGCGTCTCCTCGAACGCGATCGCTTCGTCGACGAGCGGCTCGGCGAGGAGGTACGCGACGACCCAGACGAGCGCGCCCGCGACCAGGCCCGCGAGCATGCCGCGTACCAGGAGGTTTCTGACAGTGGTGGAGTTCATGAGCTCGTACGTTTCCCTGCCCTCGTCAGTGGCAGGGGAAGCCGAGCAGGTGACGGGCGTCGTGCACCCATTCGTGCACGCCCTCGCCGGAGACCAGGGAGGTGGCGCCCTGTTCGGCGCCGACGAAGTAGAGCAGCACCAGCATCAGCACGCCGAAGAAGACCGCCCAGGGAGCGATCGCCCCGATCGGCAGCTTCTCGGGTACGGCGGTGGGTGCAGCGGTCGACTGGAGTGCGGACTGTGCCATGGCAGGACCTCCTGGGGGAACTCGCGTCCCGTATCGGTGGTGCAGAGGACGACAGTCACGGGTCTGACTTGCCCCCGGGCCGCACCGGGCGGGTGCGTACGGGGCTTACAGTGGCGCGACCGTGCCGGATTCCCACCGGCTTCCGTCGAACCGTCGTCAATATCGACGAGAAGGTACCGCGAAGCGGGGGTGCGGCCAAGGGCGCGCGGGACGGCGTACGGTGCGCCGGTGCGCCGTACGCCGCTTCAAGTGCCGTACATGACAACGACATTGGGGCAGAATGAGTACGGGAACGACCCGATGACGAGCCGAGTGATGTTGATCTCACCGGCGATCAGTGCGGCCCTGCGGGAGGCCCGCTTCGACGACGACTGCCCTCTGGACGCCTCGGGTCTGCGGCTCGCGCGGTCGGCGGCGGGATCGATCCCACCGGTCTCCCGGGTCTGGGTCTCCCCCACCGCACGGTGCCGTGAGACGGCTCAGGCGCTGGGCCTGGACGTCGGTGCGCAGCCGGGCCCGGCCGGCCTGGACGCGGGCCGCTGGCGCGGCGCGACCCTGACCGAGGTGACGGAGAAGGAACCGGAGGCGCTGACCCAGTGGCTCACCGACCCCCAATCGGCCCCGCACGGCGGTGAGTCGGTCCGCGCGCTCTGCGACCGTGTCGCCCACTGGCTGGACGACACGGCGGCACAGGTCACGGGCCGGTCCGTCGCGGTCGTCGAGCCGGAGATCGTACGCGCGGTGACGGTACGGGTGCTGGGGGCGCCCGAGTCGGCGTTCTGGCGGATCGACGTTCCGCCGTTGACGGCAACGGAGTTGAGCGGCCGGGCGGGACACTGGAACGTGCGGGTGGGCGGGCGGCTCGGCGCGCCGCACGAGGAGCCGGCGGGGGCACCGCACACCGAGTAGTGGGGCGGCGTGTCCGTGAACCCTCGGGTTCACGGAACGTCGTGTCTCACCCGCCGCCGCGGCCGGAGTCCGGCGCCTCCAGCGTCCACGCGAAGTCCGTGCACGCCTGTGCGCACTCACGGCATGCCTTCGCCGCGTCCTCGCCACCGGGGTATTCGTCGAAGACCTGGGCGGTTTCCAGGCAGACCGTGCTGCACCACTCCAGTTGCACTCGGAGGGCGGCCTCGTCCAGGTCCACCTGTTCGGAGAGCAGGCGGCACGTCGCGTCGCACACCTCCGCGCACAGAATGCCCTTGCGGCGCGCGAGGGCCTCGGCGGCGGGCCCGTCCGGGTCCGCGAGACTCGCGCGCAGTGCGCACGCCCGCGCGCACTCGGTGCACGCCTGGGCACAGACGAAGCGGTCCTCCAAGAACCGGAAGAGTTCCTGTTGCGTAGTTGTAGGGGTCACGTCGGTCGAGTTGCCGAAGCGCGGCCCGCCAAACCCTTTGATTCAACTGTCGTAGTCGACCGTCAATGTCTCCGAGACCGGGAACGACTGGCAGGTCAGCACGTACCCCGCGGCGACCTCCGCGGGTTCGAGGGCGTAGTTGCGGCGCATGTCCACCTCGCCCGAGGTGACCAGCGCCCGGCAGGTGCCGCAGACACCGCCCTTGCAGGCGAACGGCAGGTCCGGGCGGGTGCGCGCGGCCCCGTCCAGGACGGTCGTCTCCCGGGGCAGCGCGGTCGTGGTGGAGCGGCCGTCGAGGGTGACCGTGACCCGGCTCACCGGGCCCGCGGCCACCGCGTCCGTGTGCTGGACCTGGCGGACCGGCTGGTCGTCGGCGTAGAAGAGTTCCTGGTGGACCCGGTCCGCGGGCACACCCAGCTGCGCCAGCAGGTGCTGGGCGTCGCGGACCATGCCGTGCGGTCCGCACAGCCACCAGTGGTCGGTGCCCGGGACGTCGACGAGGCCCGCGAGGAGCGCGGCGAGCCGTTCGGCGTCCAGCCGCCCCGACAGCAGGTCGGCCTCGCGCGGCTCCCGCGACAGTACGTGCCCCAGCTGGAAGCGCGCTGGGTACAGATCCTTCAGGTCCGCCAGTTCGTCGGCGAACATCACGGTGTCCGTACGCCTGTTGCCGTACAGGAGGGTGACCTGTGAGCGGTCGTCGGCGGCCAGGACGGACTCGGCGATCGACATCAGCGGGGTGATGCCGGAGCCCGCGGCGATCAGGACGTGCCGGCCGGGCGCGGTCAGGTCGGGGGTGAAGGCGCCGGTCGGGGTCATCACGTCGACCACGTCACCCGGGCGCACCTCGTCGACCAGCCAGGACGAGAACAGGCCGCCGGGCACCACCCGTACGCCGATGCGGGGTCTTTCGCCGGCCGGGGCGCAGATCGAGTAGGAGCGCCGCTCCTCGTGCCCCTCGAACTCCCGGCGCAGGGTGAGCGACTGCCCCGGCGCGAAGGCGTACTCGGCGGCCAGGTCCGCCGGCACCTCGAAGCCGACGGCGACGGCGTCCGCGCACAGTCGTCGTACGTCGGCGACCTTCAGGGCGTGGAAGACCGGGCGGCGGCGTACAGGGGTCGGCGTGGCTGCCGGGGCGGTGGTCGGGGAGACGGTCGCGGCCATCAGATCTCCTTGACGTACTCGAACGGCTCGCGGCAGGCGTGGCAGCGCCACAGGGCCTTGCAGGACGTGGCGGCGAACCGGGAGGTCTCCTCGGTGTCCGCCGAGCCGCAGCGGGGGCAGGGCACGGTGCGCCGGGTGGGCAGCAGTGAGAGGGCGACCGGGCCGTGCGGTGCGGCGCCGGGCGGGGCGATGCCGTGCTCGGTGAGCCTGCGGCGGCCCTCCGGGGTGATCCAGTCGCTGGTCCAGGGCGGATCGAGGACCGTACGGATCTCCACGCGCGGGTACCCCGCGGCGCGCAGCCGGGCGTCGACTGCGGCGCGCATCTCGGCCATCGCCGGGCAACCGGAGTAGGTGGGGGTCAGGCTCGCCACCACCGTCCCGTCGCCGGTCATCTCCACGCCGCGCAGGACGCCGAGGTCGGCCAGGGTCAGCATGGGCAGCTCGGGGTCGGGAACGCGCTCGGCGATGCTCCGGGCGCGCCGGACGTCCTCGGTCCTGCTCCCCGTCGCGGTCACCATGTCGCCTCCGGGTGGGCGCGGGCCACGCTCTGCAACTCGGCGAGCAGCGGAGCGAGATGCTCGGTGTGCTGTCCATCGCGCCCGGCTCCGTGCGCCGCCGGAATCTGCGGCATGGGCAGCCCGGCGGCTTCGGTGACCTGCCGCAACACCTCGACGACGTCGCCCTCGACGTCGTACACCGTGAACAACTCGCCGATGTACGGGGTGACTTGGTCCAGTGCCGAGCGCATCCGGCGGTGCGACTCGTCGGTGCCGTCGCCGAGCCGGACGGCCCATTCGGCCGCGTACTGCCGGTGGTAGGTCAACTCCTTGACGCCCTTCGCGGCGATCGCGGCGAGCACCGGATCGTGGTGGGCGGCGAGCCGTTCGAAGTGCGCGAGCCGCCAG
This sequence comes from Streptomyces lacrimifluminis, assembly GCF_014646095.1. Lineage (GTDB taxonomy): Bacteria > Actinomycetota > Actinomycetes > Streptomycetales > Streptomycetaceae > Streptomyces > Streptomyces lacrimifluminis. Next base: position 27,044 of record NZ_BMMU01000011.1, read on the forward strand.
CTGGACAGCACCAGCAGCCGCACGATCGAGAACGCGAAGTCCCCGATGGGCAGTTCGGCCAGGCGTACGTTGCGGAAGTCACCGGCGTCCCGGAAGTAGGCGTACGCGTCCTCGTCGCGTCCGGTGCCGTCGACCTGGCCCGCGCGCGCGTACAGCAGTCGGGCCTGGCCGAGCAGGTCGAGGCCGATGTTGGCGAGCGCGACCTCCTCCTCCAGCTCGGGCGCCCGGGTGCACCACTGGGCCAGCCGCTGGGCCGACACCAGCGCGTCGTCGGCGAGTTCGACGCAGGTCGCGGCCACCTCGCCGGCGTCGACGCCCTCGGGCACGGTGGTGTCGACGCCGTACAAGGGGTCCTCGAACCCCGTGCCGAAGGCCCAGCGGGCGTCGCTGCCGTCGTCGTGCCCTTCGGCGAGGGAGAGATAGACGTGGTCGTCGTCGTGGGCGGTGTCACTGCCGCTCATGTCTGCTGCTCCGCTCCTCGGCTATATGTGGGGGACGTCGTCGGGGATGTCGTAGAAGGTCGGGTGGCGGTAGACCTTGTCGGCACTCGGCGCGAAGAAGGGGTCCTTCTCGTCGCGCGAGGAGGCGGCGATGTGCTCGGAGCGCACCACCCAGATGCTCACGCCTTCGTTGCGCCGCGTGTACAGGTCACGCGCGTGGGTGAGCGCCATCCGATCGTCCGCCGCGTGCAAAGAGCCCACGTGGACGTGGTTCAGCCCACGCTTGCCGCGCACGAACACCTCGTACAGCGGCCACTCGTTGGACATCTCGTTGCTCATGCCACTGCCTCCTTCGCGGTCCGTGCGCGCCGCTTGGCGGCGTGCGCGGTGGCCGCCTCACGCACCCAGGCGCCCTCCTCGTGTGCGGTCCGGCGCCGTGCGACCCGTTCGGTGTTGCAGGGCCCGCCGCCCTTGATGACACGCATCAGCTCGTCCCAGTCCGGGGTGCCGAAGTCGTGGTGACCGCGCTCCTCGTTCCAGCGCAGTTCCGGGTCGGGCAGGGTCACGCCGAGCTTTTCCGCCTGCGGGACGGTCATGTCGACGAAGCGCTGGCGCAGTTCGTCGTTGGTGTGCCGCTTGATCTTCCAGGCCATGGACTGCGCGGAGTTGGGCGAGGCGTCGTCGGGCGGGCCGAACATCATCAGGGAGGGCCACCACCAGCGGTCGACGGCGTCCTGGACCATGGCGCGCTGTTCCTCCGTACCGCGCGTCATCGTCATCAGCAGCTCGTACCCCTGCCGTTGGTGGAAGGACTCCTCCTTGCAGATGCGCACCATCGCGCGCGCGTACGGTCCGTACGAACTCCGGCACAGGGGCACCTGGTTGCAGATCGCGGCGCCGTCCACGAACCAGCCGATCACACCGACGTCGGCGAAGCTCAGCGTCGGGTAGTTGAAGATCGACGAGTACTTCTGCCGACCCTCGATGAGCCGCTCGGTGAGGTCAGCGCGGTCGGCGCCCAGCGTCTCGGCTGCCGAGTACAGATACAGCCCGTGCCCTGCCTCGTCCTGGACCTTCGCGAAGAGGATGGCCTTGCGGCGCAGCGAGGGCGCGCGCGTGATCCACTCGCCCTCCGGCTGCATGCCGATGATCTCCGAGTGCGCGTGCTGGGCGATCTGCCGGACCAGCGTCTTGCGGTAGCCCTCGGGCATCCAGTCGCGCGGCTCGATCCGGTGGTCCCGCGCGATCGTCGCCTCGAAGTGCTCCTGAAGCAGCGCCTCGGGGGCATGCCCGGCACCGCCCGTGTCCGAGGCGGCGGAGTGTGTCGTCGTCATCGATACCCGCTCCCCAACCGACCATTCGTTCGGTACCAGTGTGACGACTTTTCCCCGCCCGCACAAGCCGTTGCCCGGACCGTCTGCAGGTGCCGTGTCCGCCGCTGGCCGGAAGCCGGGAAGGCGACCGGTTCGGCGACCCCTGCGGGCGGCAGAACCGGGTCCGCATGGTGTTCACGGTGCCCAGGGCGTCACATCGAGGACGTGACGCCCTTCCTTTCCTCAGGGCTCGGCCCGGTGCGCGGTCCGTCCGGTCCGACGATGCCGGCCGCGTCGATGGACCAGGATGTCCATGGGTCGACCGCTGCGGCGACTGGGCGCAGCGCCGCCTCGTCCGGGGCGTCCGCGCGGATGTCGGCGCCGTCGGGGGCGAGGTCGAGCGTCGTCACCTTCACGCCTTCAGCCCGTCGGTCGTGAGCCGTTCGGTGGTGGGCGCGCGAGCCCACGGCGCCCCGGCGACCAGAGCCGACCCGACGGTCGTACCGTCCCTCCGCGCGTTCGCGTCAGTGTGACTCACGGCTCACCTCGGAGCCGCTGGAGCCGATGAGGAAGTCCAGGTCGGCGCCCGTGTCCGCCTGCTGGACGTGGTCGACGTACAGGCGTTCCCAGCCGCGCCGGGGGTTGGCGAAGCCGGTGACGGTGGCCTCGTTGGGGGTCCTGCGGGCGAGTTCGACGGCGGGTACGTCGACGTCGAGGCGTCGGGCCGCAACGTCCAGGTCGATGACGTCGCCGGTACGGACGAGGGCGAGCGGGCCGCCGGCCGCTGCCTCGGGGGCCACGTGCAGGACGACGGTGCCGTAGGCGGTGCCGCTCATCCGGCCGTCGCAGACCCGGACCATGTCACGGACGCCCTGTTCCAGCAGCTTCTTCGGCAGCGGCATGTTGGACACCTCGGGCATGCCCGGGTAGCCCTTGGGGCCGCAGCCGCGCAGGACGAGCACGGAGTCGGCGTCCACGTCGAGGTCCGGGTCGTCGATGCGGGCGTGGAAGTCCTCGATCGAGTCGAAGACGACTGCGCGGCCCCGGTGGCGCAGGAGGTGCGGGGAGGCCGCCGCCGGTTTGACGAGCGCTCCGTCAGGGGCCAGGTTGCCGCGCAGGACGGCGATACCTCCCTCCGCGACCAGGGGTTCTTCGCGGGTACGGATGACCTCCGCATCCCAGATGGGCGCGTCGTCCAGATGGTTCACCAGGGGCTCTCCGGTGACGGTGAGCGCGTCGGGATCGAGCAGGTCGCGCACCTCGCGCAGGACGGCGGACAGGCCTCCGGCGCGGTGGAAGTCCTCCATGAGGAAGCGGCCTGCCGGCTGGAGGTCCACCAGGACCGGGACGCGGGAGCCGATCCGGTCGAAGTCGTCGAGCGTCAGGGGGATGTCCAGGCGTCCGGCGATCGCCAGCAGGTGCACGACGGCATTGGTCGAGCCGCCGATGGCGGCCAGGGCGACGATCGCGTTGTGGAAGGACGCCTTGGTCAGGAAGGTGCCCGGCCTGCGGTCGGCGGCGACCATGTCCACCGCCAGCCTGCCGGTGCCGTGGGCGGCTTCCAGCAGGCGGCTGTCGGGCGCCGGGATGCCGGCCACCCCTGGCACGATCGTGCCCAGGGCTTCGGCCACCAGGGCCATCGTCGAGGCGGTGCCCATGGTGTTGCAGTGCCCGCGGCTGCGGATCATCGCCGACTCGGAGCGGGTGAACTGCTCCTCGGAGAGCGTGCCCGCCCGCACCTCCTCCGACAGCCGCCACACGTCGGTGCCACAGCCCAGCGGCGTCCCCCGGAAGGTTCCGGTCAGCATCGGCCCGCCGGGGACGACAACCGCGGGCAGGTCCACCGAGGCGGCGGCCATGAGCAGCGAGGGGATCGTCTTGTCGCAGCCGCCCAGCAGCACGACACCGTCGATCGGGTTGGCCCGCAGCATCTCCTCCGTGGCCATCGCCGCCATGTTCCGCCAGAGCATGGCGGTGGGCCGCACCTGGGTCTCGCCCAGCGACACCACCGGCAGGTCCAGGGGGATGCCCCCGGCCTCGTACACACCGTTGCGGACCGAGGCCGCCACCTCGTTCAGATGCGCGTTGCAGGGGGTCAGGTCCGAGGCGGTGTTCGCGATGGCGATCTGCGGCCGGCCGGTGAAGGCGTCGTCCGGTGCGCCCCGGCGCATCCAGGCCCGGTGGATGTAGGCGTTGCGCCCCTGCCCCTCGTACCACTGTGCACTGCGAAGCGTCACCGTCACCCTTTCCGATAATCGGTATAGTGGTCTACCCTTCGGAACCTCATGGAGCATAGACAGATCGCCAAGGGCCCGTCAGCCCCTGTGAGCGAGGAAGCCGCCGGAGGCGAGGGTGACGCCGTGCGTCTCGTGGGATCCGACCGGGTGCTCGCCGTCCTCAAGGAGCTGGCCCGGTATCCCGACGGCGTGGGCCTTGAGGAGCTGACCCGGGTGATCGGCAGCCCCAAGCCGACCGTGCACCGGGCGTTGGGTGCCCTACGCCGGGCCGGGCTGGCCGACCAGGACGCCCGCAGTCGGTACGTTCTCGGTGACGAGTTCCTGCGCATGGCCTTCGCGCACCACCAGGACCGCCCCGAGCACGTCCGGGTACGTCCCGTACTGGAGGCTCTGGCCGACCGGTTCGGCGAGACCGCGCACTACGCGGTCCTCGACGGCCGGGAGGTCGTCTACCGCGCCAAGGTCGACCCGCCCACGGGCGCCGTCCGGCTGACGTCGACGGTGGGCGGCCGAAACCCCGCCCACGCCACCGGCGTCGGAAAGACGCTGCTCGCCCACCAGCTGGACACCGTGGCGGCGGTCGAGGCGTGGATCGGCGACTCGCCCCTGGAACGGCGCTCACACCGGACCCTGTGCACGGCCGCCACCCTGTACCGCGACCTGCGGGCCACCCTCGACCGGGGTTACGCAGTGGACGACCAGGAGAACGAGTCCGGCGTCAACTGCCTCGCCCTGCCCGTGTACGCGACCTCGCCGACCACTCCCTCGGGCGCCGTGAGCGTCAGCGCGCTCACGTACCGGACGCCGCTGCGCACCCTGGTCGACGCGGTCGGCGAGATGCGCGAGTTGCTCGGCCCGCTGGGCCGGACCCGTCCATGACCCGCCGATGAGCCCTCGCGAGTACCTCGGCCCGCACCAGCACCACTCTGCCGTTCGAACTGGAGACTGACCCGTGTTCCTCATGCGCATCGGTGCCGCAGGCGCCGAAAAGCCTGTCGCCCGCGTCGACGACGAGACGTACGTCGACCTCTCCGACGCCGTCACGGACTTCGACGAGGCGTTCTTCGGGTCGGGCGGCCTCGACCGGATCCGCCCCGTGGTGGCCGAGCGGACGGCCGCCGGTCAGGTGTCCCGCTTCGCCGGAGAGCGGATCGGCGCACCGATCGCCCGCCCGCACCAGATCCTGTGCATCGGGCTCAACTACCGTGACCACGCGGCCGAGAGCGGGATGGCCGTGCCGGACGAGCCGATTCTGTTCACCAAGTCGCCCAACACCCTCGTCGGCCCGAACGACGACGTACGTATCCCGCGCGGGTCCACCAGGACCGACTGGGAGGTGGAGCTCGGCATCGTGATCGGCCGCCGTACCAGCTACCTCGACTCGGTCGAGGAGGCGCGCGACGCCATCGCCGGGTACGTGGTCGTCAACGACGTGAGCGAGCGCGCCTTCCAGTTGGAGCGTGGCGGGCAGTGGACGAAGGGCAAGTCCGCCGAGACGTTCAACCCGGCGGGCCCCTGGCTGGCCACCACCGACGAGATCGACGACGTCCTCGCGCTCGACATGTGGCTCGACGTCAACAGTGTCCGCCGCCAGAACGGCAACACCAGGACCATGGTCTTCGACCCGTACTTCATCGTGCACCACCTGAGCCAGTTCCTCGTCCTGGAACCCGGCGACCTGATCAACACCGGCACTCCGCCCGGCGTGGGCATGGGCTTCACGCCGCCCGTGTGGCTGCGGCCCGGTGACGTGATGGAGCTGGGCATCACCCGCCTCGGCAGCCAGCGCCAGCACGTGCTCGGCCCACGGTGACCGCCCGCCGTCTCATGCGCGCGTTCGTCCTGACGGCTCCCGGGAAGTACGAGGTCCAGGAGGTCCCCGTCCCGGTGGCAGCCCCCGGCGAGGCCGTCGTCGACGTCGAGCGGGTCGGCGTGTGCGGCACCGACATGGAGTTCCACACCGGCGCGATGGCCTATCTCCACCAGGGCCACTCCGCGTATCCGATGCGTCTGGGCCACGAGTGGTCGGGGCGCGTGGCGGCGGTCGGTGACGGTGTCGACGCCGGGTGGATCGGCCGCCGGGTCATGGGCGACACGATGCTCGGCTGCGGCTCCTGCCGGCGTTGCCTGCGTGGCCAGCAGCACGTGTGCGAGAAGCGGCAGGAGGTCGGGATCCGCGGGGAGAGGGCCGGCGCCCTGGCCGAGCAGCTCGCGGTACCGGTCTCCTCGTTGCACGTCCTGCCCGACTCCGTCGACGCGGTGCTGGGCGCGCTCGTCGAGCCCGGGGGCAACGCCCTGCGCGCCGCCCGAGCGGCCGAACTGCACCCCGGGGACCGGGTGTTGGTTCTGGGTCCGGGGACGATCGGCCTCCTGGTCGCGATGTTCGCGCGTGCCGCCGGTGCGGAGGTCCACCTGATGGGCGCCACCGAAGGCTCGCTCGCCTTCGCCCGTGAGCTGGGCTTCGAGCACGCCTGGCGGGAGGACTCCGTCCCGGTTCTGCCGTACGACGCTGTCGTCGACGCCTCGAACGCGGTGCATCTCCCTGATCTGGCCCTGGACTTGGTCGAACCGGCGGGCCATGTCGTCTACATCGGTCTGGCCGGCGCACCGAGCCGGATCGACACCCGCACCCTGGTCCTCAAGGACGTCACCGCGGTCGGAGTCCTGTCCGCCTCCCCCGGTCTCAACGCCACCATCCGGGCGTACGCCGAGGGTTCGGTGGATCCGCGACCGCTCGTCGCCGCGACGGTGGGCCTGGACCAGGTCGGAGCCGTCCTCGCGGGTGACCGCCCGGCGGGCGCGGGTCCTGGGCCGAAGTTCCATGTGGACCCACGCCTGCGCTGAGACGGGAGAGCACCGGCGCTGTGCCCATCGGGCCAACCGCGGCGACAGAACGCAGCTCACCGAGGGCGACTTGGACCCAGATCGTGGCGACGTTCGGCGAAGCGTCGCCGAAGGCGGTGCTTGAGAGCATCAACGAGCCAACGTTCAGGGGCACTTCAGACAACGAGAACGGCAGCAGGAACGCGGCCGGCCGGGGCATGAGCCGACAAGGAGTGGTCTCCCGCCCATGGACGCGTGGGGGCCGGGTCCCCGGAGGCATCCCGTTCACCCGCAGCCATTGCTCGGCGTCGGCCGCGATCCACCTCACGGCACTGCCCGGCTTGGCGGCCAGGGTGAACGACCTGCGGAAGGCCACCCATTGGTTCGCCGTGATGAAGGGCGCCCAGGCCCCCTTGGCGGTCCAGGGATCCGCGGCGTCATAACGGCCGGCGCGAACGCCGGCAGCACCAGGCAGCTCAGCACGGGGGCGAGCGTCACAGCTGTGGCGGTGCGGAGGACAGACCCTGCGGTCATCTGTCGTGTCGGGGTTCCGTCCCGAGGCCGACAGGCGGGGATCCCCGGGCGTCCAGAGGTGTGTGCCGTGCGCGGCGGTCCGCAACGGTCGCGCCGTCCAGCTCCACCACCTCGTCACCGTCTGCCGCCGCCTGGAGTCGTCCGTGCGCACCCGCCGGGGAAGGCGGGGCGCCGGGGCCTGCTCCAGGGTCACGCCCGTACCCTTCCGCACTCTTCCCGAGTTGTGGAACGTTCCACACTTAAAACGACTCAACCATGATTCGTGGAGGTCTGGGCGTCAAGAGGAGACGGAAGAGAAATCCGCGTGTTCGCTCCGCTCAGAGGCGCGCCGGCGCGGTACTGCCCCGCACCACGAGGTGCGGGGTCGACGCGATGACGACGGCGCGGTCGCGGCGGTTCTCGATCCGCTCCAGCAGGAGCCGGGCGGCCGTCTCGCCCATCATGGCGCCGGCCTGGTCCACGCTGGTCAGGCTCACCGGGGCGAGGGCGGCCACGGAGGTGTTGTTGTATCCGGCGAGCGAGAGATCCTCGGGAATGCGCAGGCCGAGTTCGACGGCGGCCCGGAAGACACCCGTCGCGGCGACGTCGGCGCCGGCGAAGATCGCCGTGGGCGGGCGCGCGGAGGTGAGCAGTTCCATGGCGCCGCGGTAGCCGCCCTCGTCGGAGTACCCCGAGTTCACCACCCGGGCCAGACCGGCCAGACCGTGCCGGGCCATCGCATCGCCGTAGGCGGCCCGGACATGATGTTCCGGCCGCTGCCGCCACTGGGTCCCGCGTACCGTCGGATGCGACAGATGGGCGATGTCCCGGTGCCCCAGCCCGACCAGGTGGTCCACCACCAGGTCCACGCCCAGACCGTCCTGGTTGACCACGCAGTCGTACGCCGTCGACGGGTCGTGGTGACCGAGCACCACCGTCGGCACATCGGCAGCGATCCGCACCACCTCCGATCGGGCCACGGCGGGCGCGACCAGGATCAGGCCGTCCATCTGCCGGTCCACCATGGCATGGATGAGCTTCGTCTGGTCGTCCATCTCGGCGGAGCCGCTGGAGCCGATGAACACCGCGTACTCACTGTCCCGCAGCAACGCGTCGACCCCCTCCAGGAGGTCGGCGTAGAAGGCGTTGCGGATGCTCGCGAGCAGAATGCCGATCGTGTAGGTACGGCCCCGCATGCCGCGGGCGGCGGCATGCGGACGGTAGCCCAGTTCGGCCATCGCGCCCCGCACCCGCTCACGCATGGCGGGGCTCACCCCGTAGGCGTTGGTCAGCACCTTCGACACCGCGGAGGTCGACACGCCCGCACTGCGCGCGACATCGGCGATGGTCACTCTCTTCGCGCCGCCCGTTGATCCCATGAGGGTCCCCACCTCCGTTGTCCCGCGCCGCTCCGCCCCACGTCGACGTTTCCGGAACGTTACTCGCAGATGGCTTGACGGCTCCGGGCGGTTCGCTTCAATCTGTGGGGCATTCCCTTTGTGGCACGTTACACGAAAGGCCTGGCGCGGCAGGCCGAGCCGCCAGCCACATCGCAGTGCACCGCGCCCGGTGCCGGTGAACGGCCGCGACGGAGGACAACCGATCCGGCAGCGAGCCGAGCCGCTCCTCGCCACCTGCCTGACCACATTCACACTGAAACGATTCACCGACGCTCGAACGAAGGAACATCCATGAGGTCAAGCACTCTCACCAGGAGAAGGGCCGTGGTGGCCGTGGCCGCCGTTCTGCCGCTCGTGCTCAGCGCCTGCAGCGCCGGTTCTCTCGGCTCGTCCGGCGAGGAGGGGGACGCGACGTCGATCAAGCTGCTCGTCGACAACGCGCCCGACAACCTCCAGTCCGCCCAGCAACTGGCCAAGGCCTTCGAGGCGAAAAACCCGAAGACCAAGGTGAGCGTGGAGACGCGTCCCGGCGGGACAGAGGGTGACAACCTCATCAAGACGCGGCTGCAGACGGACAGCATGGCGGACCTCTTCGTCTACAACGTGGGATCCCTGTTCCAGCAGATCGACCCGACGAAGACGCTGACGCCGATCACGCAGGACCCGTACGTCAAAAACCTCGACGAGTCCTTCGTTCCGCAGGTCACGGTCGGTGGCCAGACCTACGGCGTCCCGTTGGGCTCCGCTCTCGGTGGCGGCGTCCTCTACAACAGGAAGGTCTACGACAGGCTCGGCCTGAGCGTGCCCAGGACCTGGGCGGAGTTCATCGCCAACAGCGAGAAGATCAAGGCCGACGGCGTCACCCCGGTCATCCAGACGTACCAGGACACCTGGACCTCCCAGCTGCTGGTCCTGGGCGACTTCCACAACGTGTCCGCCGCGGAGCCGGGCTTCGTCAAGGACTACACCGCCAACAAGGCGAAGTACGCGACGGACCCGAACGCGTTCAAGGGCTTCCAGCACCTGCAGCAGATCCACGACCTGAAGCTGCAGAACCCCGACTTCGCGTCGGCCACCCTGGTCAAGGGCCTGCAGATGCTGGCCACCGGCAAGGGCGCCCAGTACCCGATGCTCTCCACCGTCATCAGCGGGATCAAGACCAGCAACCCGGACCAGCTCAACGACATCGGCTTCTTCGCACTGCCGGGTGACGACGCCGCCACCAACGGCCTGACGGCGTGGTTCCCGAACGCCCTCTACGTCCCGAAGACCACCACGGGAGGCAAGCTCGCCGCGGTCAAGAAGCTCCTGGCGTTCGCCGCGAGCCCGGCCGGGTGCACGGCCCAGGCCAAGGCGTCGACGCCGACCGGACCGTACCTGGTCAAGGGCTGCACCCTGCCGACGGACGTGCCGACGATCACCAAGGACGTCGCCGCCTACTTCACGAAGGGCGCCCAGAGCCCGGCACTGGAGTTCCTGTCCCCGGTGAAGGGCCCGAGCCTCGACCAGATCAGCGTCCAGGTCGGCTCCGGCATCACCAACGCGAAGACGGGTGCGACCCAGTACGACAACGACACGAGGAAGCAGGCTCAGCAGCTCGGTCTGTCGGGCTGGTAGGAACGCACGTCAGTGCCTCCCCGCCTTCGGAGAGCGGTGCGGGGAGGCACCCGAGAGAGGTCGATCGATGACCACAGTTGCACCGACCCCGCCGAAAACGACCGAGCGGGCACCGACGCCGGTCCGGGCACGCCGGGCACACGGCACGCACAGTTCCTACCCCACCTGGTTCTACCTGCCCGCCGCGGTGATCTACGGGGCGCTGTTCCTCATCCCCACCCTCGCGTCGTTCTACTTCAGCCTGACCAGGTGGACGATCTTCAAGTCCACCTTCATCGGCCTGGACAACTACACCGCGTTCTTCCAGGAGCCCGCCCTCGTCAAGGGCTTCGTCAACACGTTCCTCTACGCGATCGTCACCTCGGGCCTCAAAGTCGTCCTCGGCCTCTTCCTCGGGATCCTGCTGACCAGCCAGATCCGTGCCCGGGGATATCTGCGCTCGGCGGTGTTCTTCCCCGTACTGGTCAGCACCGTGGGCGTCGGCATCACCTTCACCGCCTTCATGGACCCCTCCACCGGCGCGATCAACAAGGCGCTCTCGGCGATCGGCGTCGACGGTCCGGGATGGCTGACCGACCCGTCGCTGGCACTGTTCTCGGTGGCCCTCGTCGATGTGTGGAAGGGCGTCGGACTCGCGACCGTCATCTACATCGCCGGCATCGTGTCCATCCCGGACGAGTACCACGAGGCGGCGAAACTCGACGGCGCGAACGCGTGGCAGCTGCTGCGCAACGTCGTCCTGCCGCTGAGCTGGCCGGCGACCTCGACGGTGATCATCCTGTCGCTCATCGGTGGCCTGCGCTCCTTCGACCTCATCTGGGCGATGACACGCGGCGGACCGGGCTTCAGCTCCGACGTGGTCGCCTCCGTCATCTACAAGCAGTACCAGGCGGGCTTCTACGGCCTGTCGACCGCCGGGAACGTCATCCTCTTCCTGGTCGTGACGGCGGTCATCGTCCCGCTGTCCCGCTTCCTGGCCCGCAAGGAGGTGCAGCGATGAGGAACTCCACCCGTACCTGGCTGGGTGCCCTGTCGGTCACCGTCAGCATCGTCGTCTTCGTCGTCCCGTTCGCGTTCATCGTGCTCACGGCCGTCAAGGATCCGCAGCAGGCCGCCCAGCTCGACTTCTCGTGGCCACGCCACTTCCGGCTGGTCGACAACTTCGTCCAGGTACTCGAAGCGCGGGACTACATTCTCGTCATCGCGTTCGTCAACAGCGTGATCCTGACCGTCGCCAGTGTGACGGTGATGGTCGTCCTCGGCGCGATGGTCGCCTTCGTGCTGCAGCGCCGCGTCACCCGGTGGACGGGCCTGATCAACTTCCTGGTCCTGTCCGGGCTGATCATCCCGCCGGCGGTCGTGCCGACGATCTGGGTCCTGCAGAAGGCCGGCCTGTTCGGCACTCTCCCCGGGCTGATCCTCGTGGAGATCGCCTTCGGACTCTCCTTCTCCATCCTGCTGTTCCGCGCGTTCATCGCCACCATCCCGCGCGAACTCGACGAGGCCGCCATCATCGACGGTGCGTCCCCGCTGCGGCTCTTCCTCCGGGTCGTCCTCCCCATGCTCCGCTCGGTCGTCGTCACCGTGATCGTCGTCCAGTCGGTCGCCGTCTTCAACGACTTCACCAACCCGCTGTACTTCCTCCCGGGCGAGCAGAACGCCACCGTCCAGCTGACGCTGTTCAACTTCCAGAGCCAGTACAGCACCAGCTACAACCTGCTCTTCATGGACATCCTGCTCATCACGATCCCGCCGCTGATCATGTTCCTGTTCTTCAACAGGCAGATCGTGGCGGGCATGACCGCGGGGGCGGTCAAGGGCTGAGTCCTGCCTGTACCACCACCTCACCGACACAAAGGAGTCTCGTGTGACCAGCCCACGTGCAGAAGGCATCCTCCTGCGGATACACGGACGACGGCGCCGTCCCGTCCTCGCCGCTCTGCTGGCGGCCACCCTGGCCGTTCTCGGTCTACTCGCGGCCGGCCGGGCGGAGGCTCTCAGCGGTGACATCCGTATGCACGACCCGTCCGTCATCAAGGTGGGCGGCTGCTACTACGGCTTCTCCACCGGGTTCGAGAACGACCCGCTCAACCCGAGCGGGTCCATCACCGAGCGCAGGACGTGCGACGCCACGGCGGCGACCGGCTGGACCAAGATCGGCAACGTCTGGGAGTCGACGCCCTCCTGGATCACCGCCAGGCTCGGTGCGACGCCGCCGAACATCTGGGCCCCCGACATCAAGTACTTCAACGGCAAGTACCACCTGTACTACGCCGGTTCGCGCTGGGGCACCTCGTACGCCGTGATGGGTCTCGCCACCGCCACCAGTATCGAGGGCCCGTGGGCCGACCAGGGCATGGTCACCGACGTCAACTACCCCATCGACCCCAACGTCGACTGGGGACCCGACGGCAGGCTGTACGTCTCCTGGGGTTCCTGGACCGGATCCGGCACCTATATGCACGTCCTGGACCAGGCCACGGGCAAGCTGTCGACGAGCGACAACAACCTCTGGCGCATCGCCGTCGACATCGAGAACCCGACGATCATCCTCAACGGCGGCTACTACTACCTCTTCGGCTCCAAGGGACTCTGCTGCAGCGGAACCAACAGCACCTACTACACGGTGGTCGGACGGTCCACCGGCATCACCGGCCCCTACCTCGACCAGAACGGCATCAACCTGGCGTCGGGCGGAGGAACGCAGGTACTCGCGGGCGCGTACCCCAAGGTGGCGGCCGGGGGCGCGGACGCCTTTGACGACGGCGCGTCGAAGTTCCTCGCCTACCACTACTACGACGGCGGCAACAACGGCCAGGAGGCCCTCGACATCCGCCAGGTCACCTTCGCCGGTGGCTGGCCCGTCCTCGCCGCCCCACTGGGCTCCGTCAACAACCGCCTCATGAACCGCAACAGCGGCAAGTGCGCGGACGTCTGGTTCGCGAGCACCGCCGACGGCGGCGCCGTCAACTCCGGGAACTGCAACGCCGGAACCAACCAGCAGTGGGTGCCCACCCCCTCCGGCGCGAACTACCGACTGGTCAACGTCAACAGCGGCAAGTGCCTCGAAATCCCCGGTGGCTCCAAGGCCGACGGTGCGGCGGCCGACCAGTGGACCTGCGACGGCGGCACGCACCAGCTCTGGCGCAAGACGTCGGTGATCGGCGCCTACGTCACCTTCACCAACGTCAACAGCGGTCTGTGCCTACAGGTCACCGGAGGGTCGACGGCCAACGGGGCCGCCCTGAACCAGGCGAGCTGCAACACCGGCACGAACCAGCAATGGCTCGTGGTCTGATGCCTCGGACGTGTCTGCGGCGCCGCCGACCGGCACCGCGGACACGTTGCTCTCCCCCGTCCTGTCGGCACAAGCCCATCAGCGCAGCCGGGCGCTCACCCGGTACCGACCGGACGCCAACCGGCAGACGTACACCCCGTCGCCGAAACCGATGAAGCGCACACCCTCGGCACCCGCCAGTCGCGCACGTCCTTCGCGGACCGAGTCGGCCGACACCGCCGGAAGCCGCAGGGTCGCCTCACTGTTCGCGGGCACCACCACGTCGTACACGAGGGCCCTGCCGCCCTCCGTCACCTGCCACTCGCTCCTGATCTCCCCGTACGGCGACTCGTACGTCCCCGACACCCTGGTGATCCCGCCCGTGGGATCGATGTGCGGTTGCAGCACGAAGTGCTTGAACCCGGGGCTCTCCGGGTCGCGGGCGATGCCAGCCATGTAGGCGTACATCCACTCCATGATCGCGCCGTAGGCGTAGTGGTTGAAGGAGTTCATACCGACGGGCCCGAACCCGTCCTCCTTCGAGTACGAGTTCCAGCGCTCCCAGACCGTGGTGGCACCGTTCTTCACCGAGAACAGCCAGGACGGCAGCGCGTCCTGGTGGAGCAGCTTGTACGCCAGGTCGGCGTGCCCCTCGTCGGTGAGGACCGGGGCGAGGACGTTGACGCCGAGAAAGCCCACGGACAGCGTGTTCTCGGAGTACCGGACCCGGATGCTGCCGGGGTGTGCGGCCTTGTAGGCATCGTCGTTACCTATGTTGGCGGCGAGATGGCCGACGAGTGTGCGGCGTTGGGCCAGTGTCTCGTAGAAGCCGAGCTTGAGCACCCAGAGCAGCGCTGTCTGACTGTTGTCCTCCGTCTTCTGGTCGGGGTCGGAGCCCGGTTCGATCGGCGAGGCGTCGCCGAGGCTGGACCTGACCGTGACCGTGCCGCCCTCCGTACTCAGGTACTTGGTGATGAACGCCTGCCTGATGCGTCCGAAGAGCCGGTCGTACGCCGCTGCCTCCGCCGTCCTGCCGAGCGCGCGGGCCATCTGTGCCATCAGCCGCGTGCTGTAGCCGTAGTAGACGTCGCTCATCAGCTGGGCGCTGGTCTTCTGCGGCCCCAGCCAGTCGCCGGTGAGGGATCCCTGGCCGGCGTAGGTGTCGCCGGTCTGCTGCTGGATCCAGTCCAGGTAGCGCGTCATCGCGGGCCAGTTGTCCTCGACGACGGTCGCGTCACCGGTCATCTGCCACACGGTCCACGGCACGATGACGCCGGCGTCCGCCCAGCCGCTGCCACCGCCCGGGAAGTTGTACCGTCCCGTCGGGGCGACCCCGGTGAACTGTGCCTTCCCCATGCCGTAGATGAGTGCGGAGTCGACGACGGTGTCCTGGAAGTGGCTGAGGAAGACACCGGCGTCCACGTTGTACAGACCGGTCGCCGAGAACACCTGGGTGTCGCCGGTCCAGCCGAGGCGTTCGTCGCGCTGGGGGCAGTCGGTGGGCACCCAGAGGTAGTTGCCGCGCTGGCCCCAACGGATGTTGCTCGCCAGCTGGTTGATGTCGGGATCATTGGTGGTGACGGTGCCGGTCTCACGGATCGCGGACGTGGCGACCTTGCCGGTCAGGCCGGTGATCGTGATTGTGTCCGTCGCGGTGACGGAGACGTAGCGGAAGCCGTAGAAGGTCAGGGAGTCCTGGTGGGTCTCGCCTTGCCGGTCGCCTTTCAGGACATACGTGCTGGTGGCCTTGGCGCTGCGGAGGTTCGCCCGGTAGAGGGATCCCGCCGGACCGTCCGCGCCGGCGCTGTCGTCGTTGAGTATCTCGCCGAACCTGAACTCGGCCCTGGTTCCGGCGGGGCCGCGCAGGCTGTAGCGGGCCACGCCGACCATGTTCTGGCCGAGGTCGAAGACGACGGTCTCCCCCGCGCCGATCGTGACCGGGGCGGAGGCCGCCTTCACAGGATCGGTCACCGTCCGGGCGGGGTCCACGACGATCCGACCCCGGCCGTTCCGGCTGCCGTCCTGTCCGGTCACCCCGGTGGCGACGGTGATCGACTGCGGTCGGCGGTCCCACCGGCGCATGAAGCGTGCGGTCTCGCCCGGGTAGGCGAGGAGGCGCGAGTCCGGGAACCTGTCGTCGAAGGCGACTCGTTCCACGTCCGACCAGGCCGAGTCGTCGAATCCGTGCGCCGTCCAGCCCGGCAGTTCCTTGCGGGCGTCGTAGATCTGGCCGTCGTAGATGTCGTCGGCGCGGTAGGGGCCCGTGTCAGTGGCCTTCCAGCCGTCTCCCGGAGCGGTGACGACCGTCTGAGACGTTCCGTCGGCGTACCGGATCAGCAGCTTCGCCTTGACGGCGAGGGCGTTGCCGTCCGCCGAGTAGTACGTACTGCCTTCGGAGATGCGGCCGTTGTACCAGCCGTTGCCCAGGACGACCGCGAGGGTGACGTCCGGCTCCCGCGTCACACGGTCGGTGACGTCGTACGTCATGTAGTTGACGCGCGCGTCGTAGTTGGTCGAACCCGGGGGCAGCAGTTCGATCGTGGTGCCGCCGTCCTGCTCCACGGTCACCTGTCGCCCGTTCACGTGGGCGTCGTACACGCCGAGGGCCGAGACGTAGAGTCGCGCCTCGCGAACGCGCGGGCGGTTCCTTCCGGGGCCCGCGCTCCTGAGGGCTTCCTCCTTCCGCAGCATCGGCGCGCCGGGCGAGTTGGGGGTCTTGGCCTTCATCCCGATCCACCGCGCGCCCTCCCATCCGCCGACACCGTCGGTGCTCATCAGGCCGGTCTCGAAGAAGGAAGGGGACGCGGTACCCACCAGCCGGTCCTCGGTGTCCCATACGGTGACGGTCCAGTGGTAGCGGGTCGAGGCGCGCAGCGGTTTGCCCGCGTAGCGGACGGCCACCGAATCGGAGGTACGGACCCGGCTGCTGTTCCAGACGTCCGCCCGGGCGACGGTCAGTTTCTCCGGGGAACTCGCGACGAGGATCCGGTACGCCCCCTGGCTCCGCCCGCGCGCCGTCGACCGCATACGCCAGCCGAAGCGCGGCCGGGAAGCGTCGACGCCGAGCGGGTGTGCGCGATGTTCCACGGTCAGTCCGAGCACTGCGCCGCCCTCCTCACCACGGGACGCCTGTGCAGCCGCGCTCGTCCCACCTCCGATGGCACCGGCCCCCAGCGACACGGCGCCGGCTGTCACAGCGAGCACGGTGCGACGACGCACTGCCGTCCTGGCGGTACGGGGAGGTGTCCCCGCCCCGGACTCGCGGTCGGCGTGGTCCGTACTGCGCGCTTCCTGGCTCACGTCTTCGTCCTTCTCTCGGTCGTACGGCAGTCGGTCGGGGAGGTGCGCACGGTGAACGTGTGCCTCGCCGAGCCGACGGTGTGGGGGGTTCCGGCCGCCCGTGGGGAGAGGGTCGCCATGCCCTCGGGACCGGCGGTGACGGGTGCCGTGAAGCAGCCGTAGCTGGGCCGGGTGTCCTCCTGGCGGACGTCCCGCAGGACGTCGTCGCGCTCGCCCTCCGGCGGGGCAACGGCGTGATGTCAGCTTCCGGCTCTGTAGTCGGCGTCCATCTCGGCGAGAAGCTTCTTGGGGGTGGACTGGTCGCTGAAGATCTCCTGGAGACCGCTGAGCATGGTCTGCTGGACCTTGGCGTTGGGCCAGAGCTGGTCCATGAACGGCACGGTCCTGCCGGCCTCGATGTACCCGGACAGCTCGGCCAGCGACGGGTTCGCGACGAAGCCCGTGTCGGACAGACTGGGCAGGCCGCCCTGCTTCTTGACGAACAGGTTCATGCCCTCGGGGGACATCACGAAGTCCACGAACTTCAGGGCGAGTTCCTCGTTCTTGGCCTTGGCGTTGACGCCGTAGCCGGCACCCGCCGCAGCCGGTATGAGGGTCTTCGACGGATCGTCGGTGGCCGGCAGCGCCCGGAGCGTGAACCTGCCCTTCGGGTTCTTCGCCTCCAGGAGGGCGATCACCCAGTTCCCCTGAATGATCCCGAGCGTCCTGCCGGTCGCGGCGAGGCCCTGGCTGGCCTCGTAGTTGGTCCCCAGGGGGTCCTTCTGGAAACAGCCCGTCCTCTCCATCGTCACGTACTTGTCCAGGGCCGTGAGCCATGGCGACTTGGCGAAGGTGGCCTGTCCCGCCTGCATCTTCTCGTCGAAGTCACGGTCGTCGCCGTAGACGGTCGTGGCGACCAGCGCGTACTGGACGAGCTGGGTCACCCAGTTGTCCTGGTTGCCCAACGCGAAGGCGGGTGTTCCCTTGGCCTTCGCCGCCCGGCAGAAGTCGAGCAGCTTCGTCCAGGTGTCCGGCGGGGTGAGGCCGGCCTTCGCCAGGGCCTGCTCGTTGTAGACCGCGCCGATGCCGTTCTGCCCGAAGACCGCGGTGTAGGTCTTCCCCTCGTACTGGGCGACGCTCTTGATCGCCTCGGGCATCCTGGCCGCCCAGTGCCTGTCCGAAAGGTCGCGCAGGTAGCCGGGTCTGGCCAGGACGTACGTGGCGCCCGGGTTGCCGTTGCCGGGCCAGACCGACATCACGTCGGGTGCGGTGCCCGAGGACAGCTGGGTGCGGATCTGCTGCTGGTACTGGTCGGCGCCGCTGGTGGTGTAGCGGACCTTGACGCCCGGGTTGGCCTTCTCGAACGCCTTGACGACGTCCTCGACCGAGCCCTGGTCGATCGACGCGAGCGTCAGGGTTTTTGAGCCACCCGAACCGCCGCCGGAGCCGGCCTTGGTTCCACCACTACAAGCGGCCAGCACAGCCATGGAGGTCGCCGCGGCGATCAGGAGTGGGAGTGCACGTGTCTTCATGATGTCCTTCTCGGGGAAGAGCCACCGGGCATGAGGGTGAGGGTCGGTCGGGCGTCGGGAGTCATCCCTTCAGCCCTCCCGCGAAGCCGTTGATGATGCTGCGCTGCAGCACGAAGTAGACGAGCAGGACGGGCAGGATGCTGATCACCAGTGCGGCGAAGATCAGGTTCCAGTCGGTCACGTACTGGCCGACGAACCCCGCGATCGCGACCGGCATGGTCTGCTGCGCGCTGCCGCTGAGGTACAGCAGCGGCGTGAAGAAGTCGCTCCACACCGCTACGGAGTTGAGCACCAAGACGGTCACCGTGATGGGCTTGAGCATCGGCAGGACCACGTACCGGAAGCCCTGCAGCGGTGTGCAGCCGTCGATCAGTGCCGCGTCCTCGAAGTCGCGTGGCAGGGCGCGCAGAAAGCCGACGTAGAGGAAGACGGTGAACGGCACCTGCAGGCCGGAGTAGAAGAGGACCAGCGCCCAGGGTGTGCCGAGCAGACCCAGGTCGCGCATGGTCTGGTACAGGGGCAGCGAGGCGAGTTGGAAGGGCAGGACGAGGCCTAGCAGGAAACCCAGGTAGGTACCCCGGGACCAGCGGGCCGTGGCACGCGCCAGCGGGAACGCCGCGAGCGAGGAGACGGCGAGCACGATCGCGACGCTGCACGCCGTCACCAGCACGCTGTTGAGCAACGCCCCGCCGAGCGCCCCCTGTTGCCAGGCCTGGGTGAAATTCTGCAGCGTGGGCGAGGTGGTCGGGCTGATCGGCGACGAGGTGTCCGACGCCGACCGTACGGCCAGGTTGACCAGGACGTACACCGGGAAGCCCACGACCAGGGCGATGGCGACCATCGTCAGTTCCAGCGCGAACGTTCGTCCGCGGTAGCGGTTCACGACGTGGCCCTCTCGTTGCGGGACAGCACGGCGTACTGTCCGGTCGAAACGACGGCCACGATGATCGTGAGGACGACCGCGAGCGCGATGCTGTAGCCGAACTCCCCCAGCGTGAAGGCGTCCTTGTAGATCAGCGTCGAGAGGGTGTCGGTCGCGTGCCCCGGCCCTCCGCCCGTCAACGCGTACACCTGGTCGAAGAGTTTGATCCCGCCGATGATCGACAGCATCAGGTTGATGGTGAGGGCCGGGGCGAGCAGTGGCCGGGTGACCGACCAGAAGCGCCGGACAGGTCCCGCGCCGTCGATGGACGCGGCTTCATGGACCTCCTTGGGCACGGACTGGAGTCCTGCGAGGAAGATGACCATCGAGTAGCCCGCGAACTGCCAGACGATCACTCCGACGACCGACCACAGGGCGACCGTCGGACTGCCCAGCCAGTCCTGCCGCAGGCCGTCCAGTCCGACCGCGCCGAGCAGGCTGTTGACCGCACCGTCGGGGCCGAGCAGGTTGCGCCAGAGGTAGGCGGTGACGATCGGGGTGATCACGGCTGGGGCGAACAGCAGGACCCTGAGCAGGTTGCGGGACTTGACGGCCGAGTTGACCCCGAGCGCGAGCAGCAGGCCCAGCGCGTTCTGGACGACCGTGATCGACACGGCGATCAGCAGGGTGTGCCGGATGGCCTGCGTCGCGTCGGGATCGCGGAACAGCTCGGAGAAGTTGTCGAGGCCCACGAAGGAGAAGTGGGGATCCAGGCCGTCCCAGTCGGTGAAGGCGTAGTACACACCACGAACGCTCGGCACCAGGACGACGAAGGCGAACAGCAGCACCGCGGGCAGAGCGAACCACCAGGGCGGATCGGTTCGCGCCCGCCCCCGGACGCGAGGAACCGGCTCGGCGTCCGGAAGCCGGGCGTGGTCCGAAAGCTGCTCGTGCGGGGCCGTGGTCACCGGCGCACTCCCTTCTCCAACCTTCTATGACCCTTGTTGAATCGATTCAATACGGCTGCCCGGTCGAGGCGGTGGCCGGCGGGGCACAGGGAGAGCGGCCGTCGCCGCCCGCCACGGGACGACGAGGCCCGACGCCGGGTCGATGGCGCCGCAGGCCCGATGAGTAACGTTGCCCATCGGGTCTGGCCAGACCCTAGAGAGCGTCTCGCGTGACGTCAAGATGCCGCGCACGCTGCACGATTGTTACGACGGCGGCCCCGCGTAGCCGTCACGAGGTGTCCGCCGGGCCACAGGCCCGTCCGTAGACTCGACCACAGCCGTCCCAGGGAAAAGGAATCGAATGGAGCCGCCAGCACGACGCCGTCGCGTCACGATCATCGATGTCGCACGCCACGCCCAGGTGTCCACCACCGCGGTGTCCAAGGTGCTGCGCAACGCGTACGGCGCCAGCCCCCAGATGCGCGCGAAGGTGCGCCGCGCGATGGACGAGCTCGGCTACCGGCCGCACGCGGGAGCCAGAGGACTCCGCGGACAGACGTACACCATCGGCGTGATGCTCCCCGACATCCGGAATCCCTTCTTCCCAGACGTGCTCGACGGCATCACCGCCGCGCTGGGGGACACGGAGTACCAGGTGCTCCTGGGCCCCGGCTGCAACGGCGAGAAGGAAGAAGCGCGGGTCACCGAGGCGATGCTGGACCGCGGCATGGACGGCCTCATCCTGGTCGCACCCGTCTCGCCCCGCGCCCACCTCGAACAGGTCGCCTCCTCCGTGCCGACCGTGGTCGTCGGTCGGCACGGGTCATCTCCGGTGTACGACACGGTGGTCGACGACGATGTCGAGGGCGCGTCCCTGGTCGTCGGCCATCTCGCCGGCCTCGGGCATCGCCGCATCGCCCACATCGAGCATCACGAGACCGACCCGACTCGCCTCGTGGAAATGCCCAACGCCCGCCGCGCCGACGGATACCGGCAGGCCATGCGGGCGCTCGGGCTCGGGGAGTGGATCGACGTGGTCTCCACCAACTACACCCAGGAGGGCGGCTACCGGGGCGCGCAGGAACTGCTGGCCCGTCCCCGGGTTCCGACGGCCGTATTCGCCGGCGCGGACATCGTGGCCATGGGTGTGCTGGAGGCAATGAGCGAAGCGGGCCTCGCCGTTCCCGGCGACATCTCGGTGGCCGGCTACGACAACACCACCTTCGCCGCGCTCGGCCCGATCTCGCTGACCAGCGTCGACCAGGCAGGCCACAAGATCGGCGGGAACGCCGCCCGCCTGCTCCTGAAACGGCTTTCCGACCGGCAGAAACCCACGGACCAGGTCCTCCTGTCCCCCACTCTGATGCCGCGCCGGACCACGAACCGACCACCGGAGTAGGGCGCCGACCGAGCTGCGCGAGCATTCAACCGTTCGATTGAACGTGGGATTCCACCTATGGAAAACGTTGCCCATCAGCGTGAGGCGGTGCAGGATGAAGGCCACCCGACGCCTCTGCCCATCTCCGAGGTACCGGGTTTTTTCACCACGCCCCCCATCAGAGAGGCTTCCTCAGCGTGTCCAGCTTCCTCAGCAGACGACATGTCCTCGCCACCGGAGCGGGCGCCGCCCTCGGGGTCGGCGCGGTCGCCGCGAACGCCACCCAGGCCGCCGCCTCCCCCGCCACCTCCCGGGGCACCACCCGCGGCGAGGAGACCAGGACCCTCGACGAGCTCTACCGGACCGCTCTGGCGGAGGGCGGCAAGCTCGTCGTCTACGCCGGCGGCGACACCCCCACCCAGCAGGACTTCACCAAGGCGGCCTTCAAGGCCCGCTTCCCGGACATCGACCTGACGCTGATAGTCGACTACAGCAAGTACCAGGACGTCCGCGTCGACAACCAGTTCGCCACCGGCACCCTCGTCCCGGACCTCGTCCAACTCCAGACCCTCCAGGACTTCACCCGCTGGAAGGGGCAGGGCCGCCTGCTGCACTACAAGCCCGCCGGATTCTCGAAGGTCTACGACAGGTTCAAGGACCCGCAGGGCGCCTGGGTGGCCACGACCGCGCTCGCCTTCAGCTTCATGTACAACACGGCGGCGGTCGGTTCGACGACACCGCTCACCCCGCGCGACCTTGTCGACCCGAAGTGGAAGGGCAAGATCGCCTCCGCCTACCCGCACGACGACGACGCGGTGCTGTACCTCTTCACGCTGTACGTGCAGAAGTACGGCTGGGACTGGGTGGCCAAGTTCGCCGCCCAGGACGTGCGGTTCGCGCGCGGCAGCAACACCCCGGGCGACGCCGTCTTCGGCGGGCAGAAGGTCATCGGTGTCGGCACCGCCGGGTCCGCGGTCAGCACTTCTCCCGTGACGTTCGCCATCGGCGCCGGACATCCGTTCATGGCCTGGGGCCAGCGCGTGGCCGTCCTCAAGCAGGCGAAGAACTCCACGGCCGCCAAGCTGTTCCTCAACTGGCAGCTTTCGAAGGAGATGCAGAACGGCTCCTTCAACGGCTGGTCCGTCCGCACCGACATCACTCCCCCGGCGGGTCTGAAGCCGATGTGGGAGTACCCCGACGCCCATGTGGACGGCTTCCCCCGCTTCATGGAGGACCGCGCCGCGGTCGAGCGCTGGAAGCAGACCTTCGCCCTGTACTTCGGCGAGGTCAAGGGCGACCCCACGCCCGGCGTGCTCGGGCTGCACCCGGGGGCGTAGGGGTTGATGGGCGGGAGCGTCGGCCGATGCAGCGACAGCGGCCACGAGTGGACCGGCGCCCCGCTCTCTCGGGGGATCCTGCGCCCGCCTCCTCGGGGAGCGTGCCCAAGCGGTCCGGCACCTCATCTTACGAACCCCTTACGCCCCCGTTCTCGCCCCCGATCCGGGGGGCGTCACGTGCCTACGATCGCACCGTGCTGACCCTCCGAAAGATCGCCCTCGCCACCGCCGCGCCCCTTGCGCTCGCCACCGCGGGCATCGCACACCCCCACGGTCTCTCCAGGTCGACAGCCGCGGACTGGATACAGCTGCACGTCGTCCTGTTGCCGGTCTTCCCACTGCTGACGATCGGCCTCCTCGTCCCCTTGTGGCACCGACCACGCCGCGACCCGGCGGGCGCCGCCACGGTGCTGGCCTGGGTAGGTGCGTTCGTCTACGCGACCTTCTACACGGGCCTCGACGCCGTGGCCGGCATCGCGGCCGGAACCGCGGTCGAACACACCGCCGGGACAGAGAGCCTGGGACCGGTCAAGCATCCGCTCTACGACATGGGTGAGGCACTCGGGCAGGTCGGCGCGTACGCCCTCATCGGTGCCGTTCTGGCCACAGCCGTCGCGCTCTTCCCGAGACACGGCGCGCGGGTCGTCCCCGGCACGGTGGTACTCCTGGCGGCCGGCTGGTCCTTCACGGACAGTCACATCTTCTGGCCTCGCGGGGTGTGGACGATGCTCGCCTTCGCCCTGGGCTTCGCCCTGCTCGTCTGGGGAACGGACAGGACCGCACCCGCCGGCCGGCCAGCCTCACCTTCGCCCCTCCGCGTCTGACCCCACGGACCGGTGGCCGACCGCGTCGCGCCTGCCATTCGGGACACCTCCGGTGGATCACTCCTCATGCGTACATGACGCCCCACCCGAACGGCTGCCGAGCAACTCCCACCCGGTGAGTCCGGGTCCGGTGATCACCCAGGCGACGCTGTCGCCTCCACGACGCTGTCCGTCCAGACGGTCGACTGCCTCAACACCAAGGGCTCGCGGCCTGCCGCCCGGAGCCCGGCCGCGTACGGGAAGCTCCCGTGGAGGTGCGGCCCGCGGAACCCGGCCGAGGTCGGTTTTCATCACCCGGCCTCGGCCTCGTCCGGCCGCAGGACTTTCCGGTCAGGCCTCGGCCAAAGGCAGTGTCACCTCGAAGCGACAACCGCCGGGCACATTGCGTACGGCGGCCTGACCGCGGTGTGCCTCGACGATGCCGCGGACGATGGCGAGACCGAGGCCGGCGCCGGCCGGAGGGGTACGGGCATGCGTGCCGCGCCAGCCGGTGTCGAAGACACGCGGCAGATCGTCGTCCGGGATGCCGCCGCAGCCGTCGGTGACGGACACGACGACACCGTCGTGGGAACGCTCGGCGGCGACCGCGACCGTACCGTCCGAGGGTGTCCGGCGGATCGCGTTGACCAGCAGATTGCTCAACACCCGGCTCATCTCCTTGCCGTCCACCTCCACGGGCACCGGTTCGATGCGATCGCCGATCAGCCACACACCGTGCTCTCTGGCGAGAGCGTCCGCTCCGGCCAGAGCGTCGCCGACGAGGTCGTACATGGACATGCGCGACGGAGAGAGGGCGAGCGCCCCGGCGTGGATGCGGGAGAGTTCGAAGAGGTCCCCCACCATGTCGTTGAGACGTTCGACCTCCGTGCGCATCTGGCGGAGGTAGCGCTCCGGTTCGGCGGCGACGCCGTCCTCCAGGGCCTCGGACATGGCACGCAGCCCGGCGAGTGGGGTGCGCAGGTCGTGCGAGATCCACGCGACCAGTTCGCGTCTCGATGTCTCCAGGGCGCGCTCACGGTCCCGGGACGTGGCGAGCTTCGCACTGGTGCTGGCCAACTCCCGGCTCAGTGCGGCGAGTTCGGCGTTCGCCGAGCCGTCGGGTGCCGCGAAATGGCCGCCGTCACCGAAGGAACGGGCAGCCGCGGTGAGCGCCCTGCTGCCGGCGACGACCCGCCGGCCGAGCAACAGCGCGGTGGCCAGGGAGACGACCGCCGCCATCGCCACGACCATGGTGACGACAGCAAGATCGTGCGAGGACAGGAACATGGCCCTCGCCACGGCCAGCGTGCCCGCCAGCATGGCCGTCACCGCCACGGCCACGACCACGGCGAGGGACATGGTCAGCGAGCGTCGCCGGATCAGCCACAGGACACCGGCCCCCAACAGCCCGGCCGCGACAGCGCCGAGCAGGGCGAACAGGCCGATCAACAGGAAGTCGCTCATGCTCATACGGCCTCCTCGAAGGGCGTGGTGTCGAAGCGGTAGCCCACTCCCCACACCGTCTGGATCAGCTGCGGCCGGGCCGGGTCGTCCTCCACCTTGCCCCGCAGCCGACGTACATGGACGGTGACGGTGGACAGATCGCCGAAGTCCCAGCCCCACACCTCACGCATCAGCTCTTCGCGACTGTAGGCGCGGCCGTGGTTGCGCAGGAGGAAGACGAGGAGGTCGAACTCGCGGAGCGTGAGGCTGAGTTCGAGGCCGTTCTTGGTGGCTCGCCGGGCGGCCGGGTCGACGGTGATGCCTGCCCCGTGCACCGGGTGGGTTGTCGCGGCGGGCCGGGTCCGGCGTAGTACCGACTCGACCCGCAGCACCAGCTCACGGGGACTGAAGGGCTTTGTGACGTAGTCGTCCGCGCCCACTTCGAGGCCCAGGATCCGGTCGCCCTCGTCGCCGCGGGCGGTGAGCATGATGACCGGCACGGGTCCACGGGCCCGGATGCGGCGGCACACCTCCAGGCCGTCCATTCCGGGCAGCATCAGGTCGAGCACCACCAGGTCCGGCCGGTTCGCGGCGGCCCGCACGAGTGCGGACGGCCCGTCACCGGCTCGTTCCACGTCGTACCCGGCTCGGTCGAGATAGCCGGAGACGATCTCGGCGACCGTTGGGTCGTCGTCCACCACGAGGACG
This sequence comes from Streptomyces lacrimifluminis, assembly GCF_014646095.1. Classification (GTDB taxonomy): domain Bacteria; phylum Actinomycetota; class Actinomycetes; order Streptomycetales; family Streptomycetaceae; genus Streptomyces; species Streptomyces lacrimifluminis. The sequence goes on from NZ_BMMU01000011.1 coordinate 52,953, forward strand.
CGCATCGCGCCTCCACGCCCAGGTGGAGCAAGCTCGGAACCCGCGGATTCATGCGACTGCTGCATGCCTCCAGCTTCCCACCGGCGTCACCCCCGTGCGGCACGGCCCACCCGACGTCCGCGTTTCGTAAGAACCCGGCCCCGCTGTCCGTCCGTGGCGGCTCGAACCGGGCCCGCCGTCGGTCGTCACCACCCCGTCAGCAGCAGGTGGTTGAGGAGCAGGGCCAGAGCGGCCTGTGCGGTGAGCCAGGCGCGGGGTCGGGTCAGAAACGCGCAGGCCGGGAGCAGCCACAGGGCGAACGGCAGCCAGATGCGCTCCGTCTCCGCCTTGCTCATGCCCGAGAGGTCGGCGACGAGAAGGGCGAGCAGCGCGGCGAACACGAGGAGGGCGAGCCGTGATCCGGGAGCGTCCGCGGTTGTACGCAGGCGACCGCGGAAGCCCTTGCGTACCGGAGCCGCGCCCGCCCGCCGCAGGCCCGCGGCTGTCGCCGGACCCACCACCAGAGCCGTGCACGCGAGGTTCGCCCACACCCAGTATCCGTACGGCCGGACACCGCCGGCCCCTTGGTAGTAGCGGGTGACGAGCAGGTGGTAGGCCTCCCACCAGTTGAAGCCCGCGAACGTGAACGCGGCCGGGACGACCACGAATCCGGCGAGGACGTACGGGAGTGGGCGCAAGCGTCGGGAGCCGAGCAGCACGACACCGCCGGCGATCACCGCGAACAGTGTCAGCCCGTACGAGAGATACGCGGTGAGGCCGAAGAGGAGCCCGGAGGCCAGCCCTGCCGATCGTGGCCGGTGTCCGGTGACCGCGAGGGCGAGGAAGGCGACGGCCCAGGCGGCCACCGCCGCGAAGTATCCGTCCGCGGAGGTGCCCATCCACACGGCCGCCGGGACCAGGACCAGGAAGGGTGCGGCCCGGCGGGCGAGAGCCTCCCCGCACAGCGCGCGCACGGTGACGAGCACCGCCACCGCCGCTGTCGCCCCGACGGTGATGCACCAGACGCCCGCCCAGGCCCCGCCGCCCAGCCCGATCCGGTCGAGGAGGACGAACGTGAGGGTGGCCCCGGGAGGATGCCCGGCGACGTGCGCGGGCCAGGCGTCGGGGGAACGGATCAGGATGTGCTGAGTGAAGTCCCGCAGGGCGGCGGGGATGTCGTGGAAGCGGTTGACGGGTTCGATGACCTGGAGGTACTCGTACTTGGTCGTCAGCCGCAGGGCGATGCCCCGCTGCCACCCGTCGACCAGGGCGAGCGAGAACGTCCACGCCGTGGCGGTGCCGCAAGCAGTGACCAGCAGCACGCGCCAGGGCAGCCGGGCGGCGAGCAGCGGCCCGTACGCGACGACGGCGGCGGCCACGACGATCGCGGCGGGGGTGCCGGGGCCGACGTGCGGCTCCCAGTGGCCGTACAGGGGAGGCCAGCTCACGCGTAGGGTTCCGTAGCGGTCCTGGATGACGGTACCGATCACAGCGGCCGTCGTGACGAGCAGCGCTGCGGCCAGGGCCGCGGACAGGTCGCGGAGATGATCGCGGTTCACACCGGCACGCTAAGCCGCGGTAGGCCGGACAGGACTCCGGCAAGCCAGGACGTCAGCGTTTCGTCATGAGTCGCAAGCCCTGTTCCCCGCCTGTCCCGGCCTACGGTCGGAACATGCGCGCCCCTCTCCTCCCCACCTCCCCCGGTTTCTGGCGCAGTCCGCTGCGCGGCCCCTGGTTCACGTCCGTGCTCGGCGTCGTACTGCTCGGCGGGATCACGGTGCTCTTCGTGACGGGCCTGGTGTCGTACGCGGCCTACAACCCGGGCCTGTCGCCGGTGAACGAGAAGACCCCGGACAAGGGCCTGCTCGGCTTCTACCTCTTCGTCTGGCCGACCGACCCGCCCTGGCTGTACCGACTCACCCAGGGCGTACACGTCACCCTCGGCATCGTGCTGATCCCCGTACTGCTGGCGAAGCTGTGGTCGGTCCTGCCGCGGCTGTTCACCCTGCCGCCCGTACGGTCGCTCGCACACGCGCTGGAGCGGATCTCGCTGCTTCTGCTGGTCGGGGGCGCGCTGTTCGAGTTCACCACAGGCGTGCTGAACGTCCAGCTGGAGTACCTCTTCCCCGGGTCCTTCTATCCGCTGCACTTCTACGGGGCCTGGGTGTTCTTCGCGGCGTTCGTGACGCACGCGGTGCTGCGAGTGCCGGCGGCGCTGCGCAATCTGCGCCACCTGCGCGACGAGGACAGCGACCTCGTCTCCCCGGCCCCCGCCCCGCCCACCTTCTCCCGCCGGGGCGCCCTCGGGTTCGTCGGCGGCGGCTCTCTGCTCCTGCTGGTCACGACGGCGGGCCGGAGCTTCGACGGGCCACTGCGGCAGACGGCTCTGCTCGCGCCGCACGGCGGCCCCGAACCGGGGTCGGGGCCCGGCGGCTTCCAGATCAACAAGACGGCCGCGTCGCGTGGCATCAGCACGACGGAGACGAGTGACGAGGCGTGGCGGCTGGTCATCGAGGGGCCCGGACGGACGGTCCGGCTCAGCCGGGCGGAACTGTTGCGACTCCCGCTGCACAACGCCGCGTTGCCCATCGCCTGTGTGGAGGGCTGGTCGACCTCCGACCAGTCGTGGCGGGGCGTACGCCTACGGGATCTGGCGGCGCTCGTGGGGTACGAGAGCGACGCTCCGCCCGACGTACTGGTGGAGTCGCTCCAGCGGCACGGGGCGTTCCGCCGGGCAGCCCTGCGTGACAACCAGGTGGGCGACCCGCGTGCGCTGCTGGCTCTCTTCGTCAACGGCGCGCCCCTGACCCCTGACCACGGCTACCCGGCGCGGATCATCGTCCCCGCGGCGCCCGGGGTGCTCAACACCAAGTGGGTGGCACGGATGACGTTCGGAGACCTGTGATGCGACGATCTGCGATGCGACGCCTTCCGCTGCGCCGGTACATGGGGAGCCCGTTCCCACTCCTGCTTCTCGCCTGTTCGTTCGCGCTGGCCGGGTACGCGGGGGTGCGGCTGTTCGCGGACGACTGGTTCTCGGTCGCGCTCTGGTTCGTGGGCGCGGCGCTGGTGCACGACCTGGTGTTGCTGCCGCTGTACGCGGGCGCGGACCGGGTCGTCACGCGGGCGCTGGGCGTGCTCGGCCGCCGGGAGTGGACTGTCTTCGTGCGCGTCCCGGCGGCGTTCTCCGGCCTTCTGCTGCTGATCTGGTTTCCGCTGATCAGCGGACAGGCGGCGGACCGCTACCGGTCTGCCACCGCCCTGTCCGGCGACGGGTTCCTGTCCCGCTGGCTGCTGATCACGGCGGTGCTGTTCGGCGGCTCGGCGGTGGCCCTCCTGCTGCGGTCGGCGCGGTTGCGCAGGACGACGAAGGAGCGGTCGCCGGTCGTCCACTGACCCGCTGGACGCCAGCCCGCCCGGGTCGCGAGCCGGAGCAGGGCCGGGGTGCCGAGACGGGCCCAGGGGAAGGGTGGGCCGACGGACCCGTGAGCCTCGGCGGGGATGCGGACGACGTGGACGGTGACACGTTCGTCGACCTGGCTGTCCGGGACGGTCTCGGTGATCAAGAGGCCGCCGTCATTGAGGAGTTGGGACATCCGCCGCAGGAGGGCGCTCGGGTCGCCGCCGATGCCGATGTTGCCGTCGATGAGGAGGACGGTGTCCCAGCGTCCTTCGGCGGGCAGCGGTTCGAAGACGGAGCGCTGCAGGGCCTGGCCACCGAGCCGCACGGTGCGGGCGACCGCGGCTTCGCTGACGTCGATGCCGAGCGCGGGCAGGCCCCGGGACGCGAGTTCGGCGACGAGCCGCCCGGGTCCGCATCCCACATCGAGCACCGCCCCCTCGCAGTGCTCCAGGACCTTCATGTCCGCCGCGTCGGCCCTGGCGCACCAGCGATCCACTTCCAGCGGCAGCAGCCAGCCGTCGGTACGACGGAGGAAGAGCGGCCCGCCACCGGCGGCCAGGGCCTCGGAGTAGGGGTCGGCAGCCCAAGGGCCCGGGGTGCCGGAGGACGCGACGGACGCGACGGACGCGACGGACGCGGGACGATCCGGGCCGATCGCCCTCGGCGACGTGATCTCGTGTGCGGTGCTCATCGACCGGCGACCGCTCCGAGACGCCCCAGCTCAACGGCGAACCGGATTTCCGGGGCCGATGCGGCGACCGCCGCCGCGTCACGGGCGGTGTCCACGTCCCGGAGGCACGGCAGCTCACGTACGCGCAAGCCCGCCTCGACCAGTCGCCCTCGCTGCACGGCGCCCGTCGTGGGCGTCGACATCGGCACACCGCGCAGCAGTTCGGGGTCCGGTTGGGCGAGACCCAGCGCCCAGAAACCGCCGTCCACGGCCGGGCCGAAATACGCGTCGCAGTCGGCGAAGTCCACGGTGAGCAGCGCGGGCGTCACCTGTGGGGTGTCCATGCCGATGAGCAGCGCGGGTCCGTCGCAGCCGGCGAACGCGGCGGCCAGCCGCTCGTCGAGACCTCCGGCGCACTGCGGGACGACGTCGAAGCCGGGCGGCAGCCAGGGACCCGGAGCGCCGTCGAGCACCAGCACACGACGCCGGGCGGGGGTGGCCGCCACGGCCCGCAGAGTGTCCACGAGTGCCGCCTCGGCGAGCGCCGCCGCTTCCCGGGGCGTGAACGGCGGGGTGAGCCGGGTCTTGACCCGGCCCGGCCGCGGTTCCTTGGCGATGACGAGAAGTGTGGTCACTGAGCGGTTCCTCCTGGATGTACGGAGTGCGAGCCGGCGGCAGTCCCGTCCCGGGGCGCCGGTGGTTCGGACAGGACCCGGCCCATGTCCCGTACCGCCTGCCAGGTCCCGCGCCAGGTGCCGGTGACCTTGGAGGCACCGGTGCGCGGCAGGTACGGCACGTCGTGCTCGACGACACGCCAGCCGGAGTCGGCGGCCCGGACGACCATCTGCAACGGGTAGCCGCTGCGGCGGTCCGTGAGCGCGAGGTCGAGCAGTTGTTCGCGGCGGCCGGCGCGAAGCGGGCCGAGGTCGTGCAGGCGCAGCCCTGTGCGACGACGCAGCATCCGCGCCAGCACGAGGTTGCCCATCCGGGCGTGCGCGGGCCAGGCACCTCGGCCCTGCGGGCGGCGCCGCCCGAGCACGAGGTCTGCCGCACCCTCATGTACCTCGCGTACGAAGGGCTCGAGCAGAGAGGGGTCGAGTGAGGCGTCGCAGTCGCAGAAGCACACGATGTCCGCGGTGGCCGCGGTCAGCCCGGCATGGCAGGCGGCGCCGAAGCCGCGGCGGGTCTCGCGCACGACGGTCGCACCGAGGGCACGGGCCAGCTCAGGCGAGCCGTCCGTGGATCCGTTGTCCACCACCAGCGCGCGCCAGGTGGGAGGGATGCGCGCGAGCACCCAGGGCAGGGCCTCGGCCTCGTTCAGGCAGGGGAGGACGACGTCGACAGGCGCCGCGACCGTCGCCGCCCCCTGTTCTGACGCTGGTTTTGATTCTGATTCAGGAGAGGTCATCACGGCTTCCACCTTACGAAGACAAAAGGGAGATAGCGGACTCACGCTCCTTACGGAACGCGGACGTCGGGGCGGAGCCGGGGCACACGAGTGGGCCGAGAGCTACTCCCCACGCAGATTTGCACTCGCGAATTCCCGCATGCCCTCCGCGAACCCGACCTCGGCCTTCCAGCCCAGCTCGGCCCGCAGGCGGGACGAGTCCGCCGTGATGTGGCGTACGTCCCCCAGGCGGTACTCCCCGGTCACCACGGGCTCGGGCCCGCCGTACGCGGAGGCCAGCGCCTGGGCCATCTCCCCCACCGTGTGGGGCTCCCCACTGCCGGTGTTGTACGCGACCAGCGCCCCGGTCCGGGCCTCGGCCTCCAGCGCCGCCACGTTGGCCGTGGCCACGTCCCGCACATGTACGAAGTCCCGCCGCTGGCCACCGTCCTCGAAGACGCGCGGAGCCTCGCCCCGGGCGAGCGCGGACCGGAAGAAGGACGCGACCCCCGCGTACGGGGTGTCGCGCGGCATGCCCGGCCCGTACACGTTGTGGTAGCGCAGCGAAACCGCGGAGCCGCCCGTCGACCGGGCCCACGCCGCCGCCAGATGCTCCTGGGCCAGCTTGGTCGTCGCGTACACGTTGCGGGGGTCGGCCGGGGCGTCCTCACCGACCATTCCCGGTGTCAGACCTTCCTCGCACCACGGGCACCGGGGTTCGAACCGCCCCGCGTCCAGATCGGCCACGGTCCGGGGGCCGGGCCGTACCGCCCCGTGCGACTCGCAGGTGTACGAGCCCTCGCCGTACACGACCATCGACCCGGCCAGCACGAGGTGGCGTACCCCCGCGTCGGCCATGGCGGAGAGCAGCACGGCCGTACCGAGGTCGTTGTGCGACACGTACTCGGCCGCGTCACCGAAGTTCTTGCCGAGTCCCACCATCGCGGCCTGATGACAGACCGCGTCCACACCCGGCAGTACGGCGGCGACCGACACGGCGTCGCGCACGTCCGCGCCGTCACGCAGGTCGAACACGACCGCCTCGTGCCCCCGCGCGGTCAGTACCTCGACGACATGACTCCCGATGAACCCGGCTCCGCCGGTGACCAGTACTCGCATGACCGGAACGCTAGGAGCAGGGACGCACCGTACGGCAGCCCCACGCCCATGTCGTCACAGCTCCGTAAGACCTCGGCAGATTCGACAGCCCCGTCACCTCGCGCAACGGAAGCGGCACACCGCCGAACCGCTGTGCAGGAGACGTGCTCTTCTCCCGGGTCATGGTCCGGAGAGTGGCGACCGCTCGCCGTAGCACCGACGCACGCGCGTGACCTGCCCTTGTCCGTGCTGGCCGAAGGAAGTGGCCGTTCGGAGCGCCGGGGCGGGGAACCGGGTCGGCTGCCCAGGGCGGAGTCCCGGGGATCACGGCTCGTTCCCGCCCCTGGCGCCGTGCCGCGGCTTACCTGACGGGCAAATACCCCCAGGGGTATTTGACGGCCCCTCCCCGATCGCCGTACTCTCGGCACCAAGACACCCCCGGGGGTATTTGAGGAGGCAATCAAGTGGCTCGCGAAACAACCCAGGAGGCGTTCACCACGGCCTCAGCCGACGGTGGGTTCGTGATCGACGCATGGGAGCCGGACGAGTACGCGTCCGGGCATGTACCGGGCGCGCGGCTGATGCCGCTGCACTCCGTGTCGGCCCGATGCGGTGAACTGCCCACGGACAGGCCGGTGTTCGTGATCTGCGCCAGCGGAAACCGCAGCAGGACCGCCGCCGGCCGGATGAACTCCCGCGGCATCGACGCGTACTCCGTGTCCGGCGGCACCGGCGCCTGGGCCCGCGCGGGGGACCCGATCGAAGCCGGACACCACGAGCACGCGGCCTGAGCGACCCAGCCACAGTCTCGGCGTGGCCACCGACCACAGGCCCCACCCGCTGAAGTCCACCGCGAGCCACACCCCGGCAGCCAGGAAGGAGCACCGCCTTGGCCACCATCCCCTCGCCCTCCGACGCACCCATCGCCGGCCGACACCGCGTCGCCGTCGTCGGCGGCGGCAGCGCCGGCATCAGTGTCGCCGCCCGTCTGCGCCGCGCGGGCGTCACCGGCATCACCCTGATCGAACCGTCCGACACCCACTGGTACCAGCCACTGTGGACCCTGGTCGGCGGCGGCCAGGCACCCCTGCGCACGACCCACCGCCCCGAGGGGGCCGTCATCCCCGACGGGGTGCGGTGGATCCGCCGCCGCGCCCTGGCCGTCGACCCCGAGGCCCGCACGGTGACCCTGTCCGGCGGCGCCGAACTCACCTACGAGCACCTGGTCATGGCACCCGGTCTCCAGCTCGACTGGGACGGTGTGCCGGGCCTGGCCGAGGCCGTCGGCCACGACCGGGTGAGCAGCAACTACGCGCCCGAGTACGCCCCGCGCACCTGGGACCTGATCAAGGGGATGCGCTCCGGCACGGCCGTCTTCACCCATCCGGCGACCCCGCTGAAGTGCGGCGGCGCTCCGCAGAAGATCGCCTACCTGGCCGCCGACCACTGGCGCAGGCGGAAGGTCCTAGACGCCATCCGCGTCATCCTGGTGCTCCCCGACCCGGCGATGTTCAAGGTGCCCGCCTGGTCACAGGTCCTGGAGAAGGTGGCCGCCCGGTACGGCATCGAGGTACGACTGCGCTCGGAGATGACCGCCGTGGACGGCGGCGCCCGCGAGATCACCATCGCCGACCACACGAAGGGCACCACGGAGACCATCGGGTACGACCTCCTGCACGCCGTCCCGCCGCAGAGCGCGCCCGACTGGATCAAGGCGGGTCCGCTCGCCGATCGGGAAAGCCCCCAGGGGTTCGTCGCCGCCGACAGGCACACCCTCCAGCACCCGACGTACGGCGACGTCCTCGCACTCGGCGATGTGGCGAACCTGCCCACCTCGAAAACCGGTGCGGCCGTGCGCAAGCAGGCACCGGTCGTGGCCGGCAACCTGCTCGACGTCATGAGCGGCCGTTCACCGTCGCACCGGTACGACGGCTACACGTCCTGCCCGCTGGTGACCGCCCGCGACCGGATGCTGCTCGCCGAGTTCGACTACGACCTCGACCCCACGCCCTCGTTCCCGCTGCTCGACCCCTTCAAGGAGCGGCGCACGATGTGGCTGTTCAAGCGGTACGGGCTGCCGCCGCTGTACTGGCACGGCATGCTCACCGGCCGCCTCTGACCGGTCGGCCCGGGCATCCCCCGACCCGGGCCGACCACCCCACCCCACCCCTCGGACCGGGGTGGACCAGACCCTCCTGCATACCCCCAGGGGTATTAACCTTTCGCCCTTCCGACACGGAGGTCACCGACCATGTTCTTCGCCCAGTACTACCTCGACTGCCTCTCCCAGGCGTCGTACCTGATCGCCGACGAGACCACCGGAAAGGCCGTCGTCGTCGACCCCCGCCGTGACGTCACCGAGTACCTCACCGACGCCGCCGAACACGGTTTCACCATCGAGGCCGTCCTCAACACCCACTTCCACGCCGACTTCCTCGCCGGCCACCTGGAGCTCGCCGACCGCACCGGCGCCTGGATCGGCTACGGACAGCGCGCCGAGGCCGAGTACCCCATCCGCAAGCTGACCGACGGCGAGCGGATCAGCCTCGGCGACGTCACCCTGCAGATCCTCGAAACCCCGGGCCACACACCGGAGTCGATCAGCATCCTGGTCCACGAGCACGCCGCTGACACCGTCCCCTACGGCGTTCTCACGGGCGACGCGCTGTTCATCGGCGACGTCGGCCGGCCCGACCTGCTCGCCTCGATCGGCGTGACCGCCGACGAACTCGGACGCATGCTCTACGACACCATCCAGCACAAGCTGATGGCGCTGCCGGACGCGGTGCGGGTCTTCCCCGCCCACGGTGCCGGATCCGCCTGCGGCAAGAACCTCTCCACCCAGCGCCAGTCCACCATCGGCGAGCAGCGCGCCACCAACTACGCCTGCCGGCCCATGAGCGAGGAGAAGTTCGTCGAGCTGGTCACCGCGGGCCAGCCGTCCGTGCCCGCCTACTTCGTCTACGACGCCGTCCTCAACCGCAAGGAGCACGGCCTGTTCGACGCCACCGCCGCGCCGCGACCGCTGTCGGTCGAGGAGTTCATGGAGCGGCGCGCGGCGGGGGCCGTCGTGGTCGACGCCCGCTCGCCGCAGGACTTCGCCCCGGGGTATCTCCGCGGCTCGGTCAACGTGCCCGCGGACGGACGATTCGCCGAACAGGCGGGCATGGTCATCACTCCCGAACAGGACGTCGTCGTCATCGCGCCGCAGGACCGCGAGGAGGAGGTCGTCACCCGGCTCGCCCGGATCGGCTTCGACAAGGTCGGCGGTTACCTGCGCGAACCAGAGGGCGCCTTCCCCTCGCTGGCCGCAGAGATGGAACAGGCGAGCCGCCTGACCGCCGACGAACTGCGCCGCCTGCTGGACAGCGACGAACCCCCGCTGGTCCTGGACGTGCGCAACACCGCCGAACGTGAGGAGGGCTTCATCGAGGGCGCCCTGAACATCCCGCTGACCGAACTCTCCCGCCGCATCGGCGAGACCCCGGCCGGCCGGCCCCTCGTCGTCCACTGCGCGGGCGGCCACCGCTCCTCCATCGCCGCCAGCCTGCTGCGCCACCAGGGCCGAACCGACGTCTCCGACCTGCTCGGCGGCTACGGCGCATGGCTCGCCCTGCCCGCGTCGGCCGACGTCTGATCCCCCGTACCGGCGGCGGCCCTGGCCGCACCCATCGTCCGCCGCCGACCCCGCCGGCTCCGCCAGTGACAGCAAGGACCCCCCATGACCACCAGTGCCGACAAACCCCGACTCGACCCCGCAACCCTGCGCGACCTGACGCAGGACGGTGAAGGCCCGCGCCTGCTGGACGTGCGCACGCCCGGTGAGTTCCGCACCGCCCACATCCCAGGCTCCTACAACGTGCCCCTCGACACCCTGCGCGAGCATCGCGCCGAACTCCTCCACCACCTCGACGAGGACGTCGTACTGATCTGCCGCTCCGGCGCCCGGGCCGCCCAGGCCGAACAGTCCCTGGCCGAGGCCGGACTGCCCAACCTGCGCGTCCTCGACGGCGGGGTCATGGCGTGGGAGACCGCCTCCGGCCCGCTCACCCGTGGCCCGGAGCGCTGGGACCTGGAGCGCCAGATACGCCTGGTCGCCGGCACCCTCGTCCTGGTGAGCGGCATCGCGGGCCTGTTCCTGCCCGGACTGCACCTGATCGGCACGGCGGTCGGGGCCGGGCTGGCCGTCGCCGCGCTCACCAACACCTGCGCCATGGGCATGCTGCTGGCGAAGCTGCCCTACAACCGCGGCCCCCGCGCCGGCATCGACACCGTCGTCGCCGCCCTGCGGGACGCGTCGTGATCGCCGTCATCATCGTCGCGTCCCTGCTCATCGGGGTCAGCCTTGGCATCCTGGGCGGCGGCGGGTCCATCCTGACCGTGCCCGTCCTCATCTACCTGGCCGGAATGGAGACCAAGGAGGCCATCGCCACCTCGCTCTTCGTCGTCGGCGTCACGAGTGCCGCCGGGGTCGTCTCGCACGCCCGTGCCGGACGCGTCCGCTGGCGTACGGGGCTGCTGTTCGGTCTGGCCGGCATGACCGGCGCCTACGCGGGCGGACGGCTGGCCGAGTTCGTCCCGGGCACCGTCCTGCTGCTCACGTTCGCCCTCATGATGATCGCCACCGCCGTGGCCATGATCCGGGGACGCAGACACCGGCCGCAGAAGGCCCACCACGAACTCCCCGTGCTCCATGTCCTGCTGGAAGGCATCGTGGTGGGCCTGGTGACCGGTCTGGTCGGCGCGGGCGGCGGCTTCCTGGTCGTGCCGGCCCTGGCCCTGCTGGGCGGACTGCCGATGACCGTGGCCGTCGGCACCTCGCTGCTGGTCATCTCCATGAAGTCCTTCGCGGGCCTGGCCGGTTACCTCACCAGCGTGCACATCGACTGGGGGTTCGCCGCTCTCGTCACGGCGATCGCCGTCGTCGGCGGCCTGATCGGCGGCCTTCTGGCCGGACGCATCCCGCAGGACGCGCTGCGCAAGTCGTTCGGCTGGTTCGTCGCCGTCATGGGGGTGTTCGTCCTCGGCCGGCAGATCAGCTCCGACCTGCGCCACACCCTGCTGACCAGCCCCTGGGCGGGGGCCTCGGTGGCCACGGCGGCGGGAATCGCCTTCAGCTGGTCCATGCTCAGGCGCTCCGGACGGACACCGGAGCAGACGGGTGGCGCCTCGACGCCGTCGGAGGACGCAAGCGGACGGACCGCCCCGCGCCCCGTCCCTGCCGACACCGTGCGGAGCCATGGCACCACCGCGTCACCGCTCGACACGTAGCGACGCGCCGGGCACTCCGGGCACCCGGTCCCACTGGGCTCCTCCCTCCGGCCCTGCGGTTCCCTCGGGCAGCGGCCGGGCGCCGGTGGCTACCACGGGAACGTCGCAGGACAGCCGGATGCCGCCAGCCAGGCACACCGTCCGCTCGTTCAGGGTGAGCGGACATGGGCCACCGGTCCCCGCCCTAGTACCCACCGGGGTATGCCCCTTACTCGGCCTCCTCGTCCCCTCAGCCAACTTGGTCCGCCGCGAACCGGCCGATAAAATACCCAGCAGGGTATACCGTCACGACAGCTCGTACGAGGGCCGCAAGGCCCCCGCCGCACCCGTCGGCCTCTCGATCCGCCGCGTCGTCCGTGATCGACTGGAATCCGGCAGCAGTCGGCACCAGCGAGAAGGGCCCGGCCATGACCGCAAGCACGCAGCAGCCTCCCGGCACGAACCCGCCGTGGTCCACGGACGTGCACCGCATCGAGGTCACCCACACCGAGCACGACGCCTGCACCGTGGACATCCGCGGCCACCGCCTCCAGGTCGACCAGCCCGTCGACGCGGGCGGCACGGACACCGCGCCCACTCCCACCGAACTGTTCGCGGCCTCCCTGACCACCTGCGTCGCGTTCCGCGCGGGCCGCCACCTGCACCGCGACCACCTGCCCCGCACCGGTCCGCGGGTCCGTACGGAGTTCACCATGGCCACCGACCGCCCCGCCCGCGTCGCCTCCCTGCGCGTAGTGGTCGTCCCGCCCCCCGAACTCCCCGAACAGCGCCGGGCGGCCCTGCTGGCCGTCGCCTCGCACTGCACGGTCCACAACATCCTCGATCAGCCGCCCGAGGCCACGATCGGACTGGAGCCATGAGCACGTCCCTGGCCCCGGCCGCGTCGGCGCTGCTGGAGCGCATCCGCAACGGACTCATCGGCGACGACGAGGTACTCGACGGCCCGTACGGCCCGAATCGGATCGTCTACGCCGACTACACCGCCTCCGGCCGCTCCCTGGACTTCGTCGAGGACTTCGTCCGCGAGCAGGTGCTGCCCCGCTACGGCAACACGCACTCGGAGAGCTCCAGCACCGGTCTGCAGACGACCCGCCTGCGCGAGGACGCCCGCCGGATCATCCGTGACGCGGTCGGAGGCACCGAGAACGACCTCGTGATCTTCTGCGGCTCCGGCGCCACCGCGGCGGTGAACAAACTGGTCGGCATACTGGAGCTGCGCCGCCCCGACCAGCCGCCCGAGGCCGAGCGCCCGGTGGTCTTCCTCGGGCCGTACGAGCACCACTCCAACGAACTGCCCTGGCGTGAGTCGGTCGCCGACGTCGTCGTCATCGACGAGGACCCGGACGGCCACATCGATCTCGCCCGGCTCGAAGCGGGACTGCGGCGGTACGCCGACCGGCCGCTGCGTATCGGCAGTTTCTCCGCCGCGTCGAACGTCACCGGCATCCTCACCGACGCCGACCGCATCGCCCGGCTGCTGCACACCCACGACGCTCTCTCCTTCTGGGACTACGCTGCCGCCGCCCCGTACGTCCCGATCCGGATCGCGGAGAGCGGACCCGGTGCGGGCGACCACAAAGACGCTGTCTTCCTGTCCCCGCACAAGTTCGTCGGCGGCCCGCAGACCCCGGGCGTGCTCGTCGTGCGCCGTGATCTGGTCCGCAACCCGGTGCCCACCGCACCCGGCGGCGGCACCGTCGCGTTCGTCGACCCGCTCGGCCACCGGTACCTCGACGACCGGGTCGCCCGTGAAGAAGGCGGCACCCCGGCCATCGTCGAGTCCATCCGCGCCGGGCTGGTCTTCGCCCTCAAACAGGCCGTCGGAACCGACACCATCCAGGCCGCCGAGGAGCGCCACTGGCGGCAGGTGCTGACCGGCTGGGGCGCCGACTCGCGGATCGAGATCCTCGGCGACCACCACGCCCGCCGCCTATCCATCGTCTCGTTCCGTATCCGCTACGGCGAGCACTCCCACCTGCACCACAACTACGTCGTCGCCCTGCTCAACGACCTGCTCGGCATCCAGGCCCGCGGCGGCTGCTCGTGCGCCGGACCGTACGGCCACCGCCTGCTCGGCATCGACGCGGCCACCTCCCACGCCCTGCTCGACGAGGTCGTCCACGGCTGCGACGGCATCAAACCCGGCTGGACCCGCATCAACTTCAACTACTTCATCAGCGACACCGTCCGCGACTACCTCATCGACGCCGTCGGCCTGATCGCCGCGCACGGACACCGGCTCCTGCCCGACTACCGCTTCGACCCGCACACGGGGCGGTGGCACCATCACGCCGGTGCCGCCGGTCCTCCCCTGCGACTGACCGGCGTGCGGTTCGCCGACGACGGACGCCTCACTGTGGCGGACGCCGGCCACGACCGACTGGGAGAGGAGGCGCTGCCCGGCCAACTCGACCGCGCCCGCCAGTTGTTCGCCTCCCGCTCCGACCGTCTGGACGACGGCCCCACCGGACTCCCGGCCGACTTCGAGCGCATGCGCTGGTTCCCGCTGCCGCCCGCCTGCCTGGAACAAAGCAGGACCGGTACCGGTTGAACACCCCTCGGCGGCCCCGGGACCGGTACCGCCGATGAGGGTGACGGTGCCGACGCCCCGCCCGGTCGGCCGACTGCCGCCAGGCGGATGTTCACCGGGGACGCAAGCCTGGTCGGCACCGAGGGACCGACGTGGTGGTGTTGGTCATGGCGGGTGTGATCCTTACTCGTCGACGCCGTTCCGAACCGGGACGTACAGTACCCCTAGGGGTATTTTTGGAGGAGTGATCGTGGAACTGCAGCTTGAGGGTTCGGACCTGAAGGCCGTGCTGAACCGGCTGCGCCGGGCGCAGGGTCAGATCTCCGGTGTCATCCGGATGATCGAGGAGGGGCGTGACTGCGAGGAGGTCGTCACACAGCTCGCCGCAGCCTCCCGCGCGCTCGACCGGGCCGGTTTCGCGATCATCGCCACCGGGCTGCAGCAGTGCGTGGCCGACATCGAGTCCGGCCGCAGGAACGGCGAGGACACGGACGCCATGCGCGCCCGGCTGGAGAAACTCTTCCTGTCGCTGGCCTGAGAGCCCGCCCCGCACCGGCCGCCCCAGTACGGCAAATCGGCGGGGTCCGTACGGCGCATCGCGGCGTCGGCGGTATCGGACAGCAAGCCGCACCTTCGCCGCCCCGCCCGCACAGGACCGGTCCCCCGTCCGGCCCCCACGACGACGAGAAAGGCCGACGCCATGCGCTACGACCGGACCGTTCAGCTCGAAACCGACTTCGTCACCGCCGTCGCCCGCACCCGCGACGCCCTCGCGGAGCAGGGGTTCGGCATCCTCACCGAGATCGACGTCACCGCCACCCTCAAGGCGAAGCTCGACCACGACATGGAGGACTACGTCATCCTCGGCGCCTGCAACCCGTCCCTGGCCCACCGCGCCCTGGACACCGACCGTTCGATCGGCCTGCTCCTGCCGTGCAACGTGGTCGTCCGCCGCGACGGCGACCGCACCGCCGTGCAGGTCCTCGACCCGAACACGATGATCGCGCTCACGGAACTGGACATGCTGCGCCCGGTCGCCGAAGAGGCCACCCGGCGCCTCGACGCCGCCCTCGCCTCACTCACCACACCCGGCACGATCAGCTGACTCCCCGCCCGGGCAACGACACGGGGCCGCCGACAGATCCGGGCCCGCCGGGACCGCCGGCGCACCCTGGTACCAAGGCAGACGTCCGCTACCAAAGGCGAGGCGAACGCGCGGGAGACCTCGCGGAGCTGCTCTGGGGGCTGGGCACGGTATCCGCTGTCGTACCCGCGGTGGGGTGGGTGCTGCACGCGCTGCGCCAGGGGCGCACGGGTGCGGACCTGATCGCCGCGCTGGCGCTGGGCGGCACCCTGGCCGTGGGCGAATACCTTGCCGGGGCCCTGATCGCGCTGATGCTCGCCACCGGAGCATCCGCCACAGACCGGAAAGGTGACTCGGCAGCTGCTCATCGCGCAATCGGGATCCGCGACAAGCGGGTACCTCCTTCGCGCCGTTCACTCAACGGCCTTCCACCCCCGCCGGGGAGGGACAACGGCAGCTGATCAACGTCGCGCCGGTACCCGCCACGCCAGCGCGGTGCCGCCGCCCTCGGGCTGCCCCAGTTCGAGTCGGCCGCCCAGTTGCTCGGCGCGCTCCGCCATGTTGCGCAGCCCGCTGCGGCGGCCGTCGGCGGGGATACCCACTCCGTTGTCGGTGACCGACAGCCGTACCTCGCGCCCGTCCGTGGCCAGGAGTACGTCGGCGCGGTTGGCCCGGGCATGGCGGGCGATGTTGGTCAGGGCCTCGGAGAGCACCGCCACCACGTGGTCGGCGATGTCCTTCGGTACGTCGGTGTCCAGCAGGCCTTCCATCCGGACGCTGGGGGCGAAGCCGAGGACCGGGGCCGCCTCTCCGACGACCCGTACGGCACGGGCCCGCAGGCCGGCCTCACCCGCACCCTCGCGGCTGCGCAGGCCGAAGATCGTCGACCTGATGATCTTGATGGTCTCGTCGAGGTCGTCGACCGCGCGCACCACGCGTTCGGCGGCCTCCTCGTGCTCGATGAAGCGACCGGCGCTCTGCAGCGTCATGCCGGTGGCGAACAAGCGCTGGATGGCCAGATCGTGCAGGTCGCGCGCGATCCGGTCCCGGTCCATGAGGACCGCGACCGCCTCGGCGTCCTTGCGGCGTTCGGCCAGCTCCATCGCGACGGCGGCCTGTCCGGCGAAGGACTGCAGGGTCTCGGTCTCCGTCGCCGAGAACACCGGCTGTCCGGCCTTTCGCGCCAGCAGGACCACGCCTCGTGGACCCGCGTCGCCCGTGCCGATGGGCACGGCCACGGCGGGGCCGAGTCCGCCGAACCGCGGCGGTTCCAGGGAGATGCGGTCGTCCTGGCCGACGTCCGCACTGGCGACGGGGGCGGCGCCGGAGAACGCCAGCCCCATCAGGCTCTTGTCCATGGCCAGTACGAGACCCCGGTGTGCCTCGGCGTCCATCCCGACGGCGATCTCCACGGCGAGTGACCCGGTGTCCTCCATGGGCAGCGCGACCGCCGCCAAGGCGGATCCGGTGATCTCGCCGGCCCGCTCGGCGATCAGCGCGAGGACCTCGGTGCGCTCAGCGCCGGACATCAGGCTGTGGGTGACCTCAGCGGTCGCCCGCAGCCACCGTTCCCGCAGCCGGGACTCCTCGTACAGCCGGGCGTTGTCGATCGCGACTCCGGCTGCCACGGCGAGTGTCAGCGTGACCGAGACGTCGTCCTCGTCGAACTGGGCGCCGCCCCGCTTCTCGGTCAGGTAAAGGTTGCCGAAGACCTGGTCGCGCACCCGGATCGGGACGCCCAGGAAGGTGTTCATCGGTGGGTGGTGCGCCGGGAAGCCGTACGAGGCCGCATGGTCGGAGATCTTCGCCAGGCGCAGCGGCTCGGGATGGCGGATCAGCTCCCCCAGGATGCCGTGCCCCTCGGGGTACGGGCCGATCTGCGCGATCTGCTCCTCGTCGACCCCCACGGTGTGGAAAGCGGACAGACGCCTGCCGTCCGGGCCGATCACGCCGAGCGCGGCGTACTCCGCGTCGACCAGTACCGCGGCGGCCTCCACGATGCGGCGCAGGGCCTGCTCCAGATCCAGCTCCCGGCCGACCGACAGCACCGCCTCCAGCAGGCTGTGCACCCGGTCCCGAGTGCCGCGGGCCGCGTCCAACCGCGACTGCAGCTCCTCCAGCAGCTCGTCCAGCCGCAACTGAGGCAGCCGCACACGAGCCTCCTCGGGGGTGTCCACCCTGTACTCCTCCAGGTCCCCTCGACGCACGGACGCCCGATGGTCCGGTCCTGGGCCACCGTAGTGGTCAGCCGCCGGGCGCGGTAGTGAATCAAGCCGCGTCTGCGACGAGCACGACGGAGACCTCCGCTGGCGATGCGTCCGGCGTACCGGGTTGACGGCGTGGTGGGCTTCGTCAACAAGGCCGACCGGTCCGCGTCATCTCAGGGCCGGTCGGCCCCACGAAGGTGCCGACAGGACCTGGGACGGAGCCACCGCCGACGGGAGAGGCTGTGCTGAGAGCGGTCCCCGGCCCATCTCCCGCAGCGCTGCCTGTCCCGGTGGCCTGAGACGGACCGACCGATCCCGCCTGCCTTCGCTCTCCTCAGCCCCTGCGCCCCTCGTCTCTGCCCTGCTCTGCTCTGTCACGGACCTGTGCTTCGCCCCGGGCGCGGCACGGTCGACACCATCTGTCTGAGCCGGGGCGGACTCGACGAGAAGATCACCGTCGTGCCCGAGGACCTGGTCTTCAGGAGCCGGGCCACCGCCGTCCAGGCGGTGCGTACGGAGTACTCGACGGCGAGACTCCTTGACGTGCCTGTCGAAGAGGGCGGGATCACCGAAGTCGTCTCGTCCACGCGCCAGCGGGGCCACAGCAGCCAGGCGTCCGAACGATGCGGGGCCGGCGGCGGCGCAGAGGTGTGCGAGCCGAGGCTGAGGCATCGGTCATGGAACCGTTGGTGACGAGGGGCCACCACGACCCCCACGTCCTGGCCGCCGCGCTGGAAACCATGCACCGCCGGTAGGCGACGGGCGAGACGTGGGCCGTCCGGCCCGCGGTGGGGACCATCGGCACCTGTGGGAACGGCGGGGCCCGAGAGACACTGGATGCAGGAGCGGCACCGATCCCCCGCGGTGTCGCTCCGTTGCACGTGTTCACCCGGTCATCCGGGCAATGAAGAGATTTCTGGTCCACACGTGGCTGCGGGAGAGGAGAAGCGTGAGCGACCCGACGATACGGAAACCTGCCATGGCCGACGACGTCCCGTCGAATGCCTCAGAAACACACAGGAGTGTCGAGTTGGAAGGCGCCGAGGCGCTGCGGCTCCTGGGAAGCGTGTCCCTGGGGCGGATCGTTTTCACCCGGCTCGCGCTGCCGGCCATCCGCCCGGTCAACCACGTCCTGGTAGACGGCGAGATCGTCATCCGCACCCATGGTGACGCCACCCTGACCCGGTACACCCAGCAGAACGGGGACGAGGGGGCCGTCGTCGCGTACGAGGCCGACGCCATCGACCCCGCCACCCACCTCGGCTGGAGTGTCGTCGTCACGGGCTATGCGCGGCTGGTCACCGACCCACGGGAACTGGCCCGTTACCGGACCCTGCTGCGTCCGTGGGTGTCGAAGAGGATGGATCACGCCGTCCGTATCAGCCCCGAACTGGTCACCGGGGTTCGCCTCACAGCCGTCGGTCCTTCCCCGTCTGCCTGAACGGTGTCAGTGGTGCGGGACCACGGCGACCGCTACGACCGCGTGTTGCAGGACGGTGTGCGTCACCGGGCCGATGTGCGGGCCGATCGAGCCCTCTCGGGCCCGGCGTCCGACGACGACCAGTGACGCGTCACGTGAGGCGTCCACCAGGTGAGCGCCCGCGTCACCGATCACAGCTTCCTCCGTCACTTCGACCCCCGGGTACTTGTCCTGCCAGGGGCGGAGTACGTCGGCCGCCCTCTGCCGTGCGTGTGCGGCGAGTTCGCCACCGTGGACCACACGCAGACCGGTGGCCCGTCTGGACGCGGCCTCGAACGCGAATTCCAGCACACGGCCGTCGGGGGCGCGCAGATCCAGTCCCAGCACCGCATCGCGGTACGGCATCGTGTCCCCGAACCCGTCGCCGGCCCTTGTGCGGCGCTCCTGCCCTCGTTCCTCGTCGGCACGGACCAGCACGACCGGCCGCTCCGCCCGAGCCACCACAGCCAGTGCCACGGAGCCCAGCAGGACCCCCGCCATCCTGCCGAGGCCCCTCGATCCGAGCACCAGGAGTTCGGCCTCCCTCGCAACGGCAAGGATCACCGGCACCTGATGGCCCGCGATCTGTTCGGCACTCACCCGCACCCCGGCGTGGCGATGTGCCAACCGGGCCTTCGTCTCGGTCAGCAGCCGGGCGGACCTGTCCGCTCCCGGCAGGGGAACAGGATGACCGGCGAACGGCACGTAGTCGTGGGGCTGTTGCTCCCCCGCGTGCACAATCCGGAGAGGAATCCCCCACAACTCGGCCTCATGAGCGGCCCACTCCACCGCGGCCAGACTTTCGTGCGAACCGTCCAGACCGACAGCGACGGTACGGGGCATGAGCGGGCCTCCTCCGGCAATGCGCTCGGCAGCGGGCCGGTCATTTGTGAGGGACGACGACCACAGCGCAGTGCGCCCGGTGCAGCAGTGTGTGGGCGACCGGGCCCAGCCGTGGGCCGAGCACGCTCGTACGGCGGTGGGCGCCGATGACGACCACGGCCGCCTCCCAGGTCGCCGCCAGCAGTTCGTCGGCGGGGGCGGCTCGGACCGTGCGCGCCTCCACCGTCACGTCGGAGTGCTGGTCCCGCAGACGGGTGAGAGCGTAACGGGGAACGGCGTCCTCCGCCCGGGCCTCCCTGGCCAGACGTTCCTGGCCCGGGCTGCGGGCCGGCACGAGGGACGGCAGTTCGGGGGTGAGGTGCCGATGATTCCAGGAATGCAGGACACGGAGGTTCGCGCCGCGACGCTCGGCCTCCTGGAAAGCGTACGCCGCCGCCTCCGCGTCCGTGTCGTCCGCCAGGCCGAGCAGCACGTCCCGCCCGTCGCCGCACGGGTGGTCCCCGCGGACGACCAGGAGCGGTCCTTGCGTGAGCGCCGCCAGCCTCAGACTCACCGATCCGAACGCCAGGCCGGTCAACGCACCCAGGCCGCGTGTTCCCACGACGGTGAGCTCCGCGTCCGCGCTCTCGCGTGCCAGCGCACGCACCGCACCGCCTTCCATCGCGACGGTCTCCACGAGCAGTTCCGGATGCCGCGCATGTGTGCGCGACCTGGCGTAGCGCAGGACCGGTGCGGCCTCGTCACGGTCGGGAACCGCGTACAGCACGCGCAGGCCGGTGCCGCGGCGTACGGCCTCGGCCTCGGCCCAGTCCAAGGCCCTTACGGAGTTCAGAGAGCCGTCCACTCCGACGACTATGTGACGCGAGGTCATGGCCGTACCCGTCCTTCCTTCGAGTGACCGTTCGGCGGAAGCGGCGCGCGACGAACTCACCGGCCTCCTCGAACGATGCTCCTCGTGGTCGGTCACCTCGGGCAGGGTCCGGGAGAACCCGTAGAAACGCCGAACGGCCCTTGTTTCCAGGGCCGTTCGGTCCGGAACAGGGCAGTGCGACGAGGCCTTTGAGGACATGGCGCCGGCGTTCAGGAGGGAAGGTGTACGCCGTACAGGGAGCGTCCGCCGACGAGTTCGCGTCCGGTGACCAACTCCGGGGCGATGCGCACGAAGACCTCCTGCGGCGCCGGCGCCGGCGCCCAGGACAGCGGCCCGGTCCGCAGCAGCCGTGCGTGCTCGGCGGGGTCGGTCACGAGGGTGGCCGGCCCCATGACCACGACGCTCCAGCCGGAGTGTGTGCCGGCGTCGACCGCGTCGGCCTCGAAGGCCACCACGGCTCCGACGATCGCGCCCACCAGTTCCGACGAGGCCGAGGTGCGCACCAGCACCGCGGCGTCGCGGTCAAGGCAGAAGTTGACCGGCAGGACGGCGGGCAACGCCTGTCGCGTGTACACGATGCGGCCGACCGGCACCTTGGCCATGAGGCGCAGGCACTCCTGCCGGTCGAGTTCGCGGAATCCGTCGTTGGCGTCCATCTGCCTTCTCGTCTCTCACCTGGTCTTCGCGGAATGTGGCACTGCCCATCGTCAAGTGGCGGTGGCGTCCCCAGCCAGGGGCCATCGGTCCCGGCTTCCTGAGAACGACCCTGTTCAGACCACGATGCGGCGTCCCGTGAGGGCGAACGGTTCGATGCGCACCCACACATCGCGCCGGCCACCGGCCCATGGCTCGCTGTACGTCCGCTCAGCGAGCCGACGCTCTTCACCGATGTCCGTCACGGTGCGCGCGTACCCGCGCACCAGCACGCTCCAGCCCTGGCTGAAGGCGTCGTCAATACGGTCGACCTCGAAGGCGACCGGGCCGCCGGACGCGAGCGACGGCGTCGCGCCGTGGGCGGTTCGGAAGACGACCGTGCCTTCGACGACGCTGTAGTTGACAGGGACGATCATCGGCCCGAGCGCTGTGGTCACCGCGAGCCGTCCGACACCGTGCGTCGACAGCAGCTCTGTGCACTCCGCCGTGCTCAACTCGGTGAATTCGGGGGCGTACCCGGCCCGTCCAGGACCGGGTGGCAGGTCGGCATCGCCGCCGGTGAGCGCCGAGACCGTGGTCTCCAGGGCTGTCGCCAGCGCGAACATGGCCCCTCGGCCGGGCGCGGCGTCGGGGTGCTGCTCCAGGTGCGTCACGTAGCTGGTGGCCATGCCCGCCCGGGCGGCCGTCTCCTCTCGTGTCAGCCCGAGTTGAACGCGGCGTGCGGCAAGTCGGCGGCCCAGGTCGCCCGAGGGCGGACCCTGCGTCCCGTTCGCCTGTGTCTGTTCGGTCATGGCCCGTCAGGTCCTCTCGTCAGGCCGCGCGGACGGCGACCTCTTCGTGCGACGGCCCGCCGAGCACCACTTTGAGGGCGCCGGTGTCGGCGGCTCGGGCGAAGACGTCGTACGCCTCCTCCATGTGCTCCAGCGGGAAGGTGTGGGTGACCAACTGCGCTGTGGGCAGTCGGCCGGCGGTGGCCATGCGCAGCAAGGTGGGCGTGGAATAGGTGTCCACGAGACCGGTGGTGATGGTCACGTTCTTGATCCACAGGTCTTCCAGGTGCAGCGTGGCGGGCTTGCCGTGGACGCCGACGTTCGCCACGTGACCGCCGGGCCGCACCATGCGCGTGCACAGCTCGAAGGTCTCCGGCACGCCCACCGCCTCGATGACCACGTCCGCGCCGAGCCCGTCGGTGAGATCGGCGATCAGTTGTTCGGGGTCCTCGCAGGCGTCGGCCACAGCGTCGGCGCCGAGCCGCCCGGCGGCGTCCAACCGGGACGCGGCGAGGTCGACGGCGATGATCCGCTCGGGCGCGAACAGACGCGCCGTGGCGATCGCCGCGAGTCCGATGGGACCGGCACCGACGACGGCGACGGTGTCGCCGGGACGTACCCGCCCGTTGAGGACGCCCACTTCGTAGGAGGTCGGGAAGATGTCCGCGAGCAGGACGGCGTCCTTGCTCTCGACCGCGCCGGGCAGAGCGTGCACGGACAGGTCGGCGTAGGGGACGCGCACGTACTCGGCCTGGGTGCCGTCGATCAGGTGGCCGAGGATCCAGCCCCCACCACCCCGGCACTGGCCGTAGCTGCCCTCGCGGCAGTAGCGGCAGCGCCCGCAGGCGCTGATGCAGGAGACCAGCACGCGGTCGCCCGGGCGTACGGTCCGCACATCGCTGCCGACGTCGACGATCTCGCCGACGGCCTCGTGCCCCAGGACCGTGCCCGGGCGTACCTCGGGGACGTCGCCCTTGAGGATGTGCAGGTCCGTGCCACAGATGGTGACGGCGCCGACCCTCACGACGGCGTCAGTGGGTTCCTTGATGACAGGGTCCGGAACCTCTTCCCAGGCGCACTGCCCGGGGCCGTGGAAGACGAAGCCCTTCATGACGCTCCTCCCCATCCTTTTCGAGCACCGAGAGTGCCCCACACATCCAGCTTGTCTGTTCAACGCCTGCTCCGCTTGGGCCGTCCGGCCCCACCACCCGCCGGACGGCCTTGCCGTCGGTGCGGTGGAACAGAGAAGGGCTGACCGACCCGACCGAACAGGGACCGAACAGCTCTTCCAGGCACCCGGACGGCCCCGCTTTTCTGTCCTCATGGCCACTAACCACACGATTTCCACGCCGTACCGCACTCATCGCGCACCCGGTGGCACGACCGTCGTGGCCGTGCAGGGCGAGATCGACATCCTGACGGTGCCCGCGCTCGCCGCACACCTGGACACCCTGACCGCCGGTCCATGCCCTGACCTGGTACTCGACCTGCGCACCATGACCTTCATCGACTGCGCCGGGCTGGGGGTGCTGTGCCGGGCGCGGAATCGCGCGCGGGCTCGGCACGGTCGGCTGCGGCTGGTCACGGACAGCGCCCGGTTCCTGCGGATTCTCCACCGAACGGGCCTGACCGGTGTCTTCGACATTCATCCCCGGTGGCCCGAGGACCTGGCTGGTACACCGACCGTGTAGCCCCTCTTCCGCTGCGCCGTGAAGTCGCGCGGCCCCTGGGCCGAACGGCCCTCTCTGGCCCAGGAGCTGGTCCCGGGCGGCCCTGCTGTGGCGCCTGGTTGGCCCCTGTCATGGCGCGGCCTCGGCTGTCACCTTCGGGAGTGTCACAACGGCGAAGAGGAAGTGCGGACCGATGGCCGGTGCCAAGTACGCGAAGAAGCGGTTGTGGCGGTGGCGCAGCAACCCACTGCGACGGCGCGATGACATCGTCGAGGCCTGGCTCGTGCTGGTCGTATGGCTGGTCTTCGCCGTGGGCGGCACCGTCGCCGGTCTGGTGACTTCTCATGCCGCGGACGAGGTGTTCGCACGGCAGCGAGCCGAGCGTCAGTCGGTCCGCGCCGTACTCCTGACCGACGTCCCCACCAGCGCCACCGCCACGGGTGGTACCTCCGACCGCCGGATGACAAGCGTGCGCTGGACGGCACCCGACGGTTCGGCCCGCACGGACCAAACGCTGGTGGAAACCGGCCTCAAGGCCGGATCCAGGATCACGGTGTGGCAGGACGGCCAGGGCCGTCTCACCGCCGCACCGCGGAACACCACCGAGGCGGCAATCGAATCGGGCTTCCTGGGTACCGCTGCCGCAGCCGGGCTCGCCGGCCTGGTGTTCGGTGCCGGAGCCGGCGCCCGGTGGGGGCTGAACCAGCACCGCGTCAACGAGTGGGGCAGGGAATGGGACCGAGTGGGACCGCAGTGGGGCCACAAGACCGGCTGAGCGATCGACGGCTCCGAGCTCCAGGCCGAAGAACGGCCTGGAGCTTTCCTGTGCCCTGGGCGCGGGTCGGCCCGGATGCACGGGTCCGCCGGCCGTGCGGCCCCTGCCCGACGCTCAGATAGCCGGCGGCTGGCCAGTGCGCCTCCAGGGTGCGCAGCTCGTCGTCGGAAAGTACGGTGGCGTCCTGGTGTTCGACCTCGGACATGAGGAAGACTCCGGAAGACGTCGGCGTAGGGGGCATCGGGCGGTGGAGGCGGCATGGCCGGCAAGAAGGCGGCGGCACTGCCGCGCAAGTCGTACGAGCAGGAACTGCTGCGTCTGCAGACCGAGTTGGTGAAGCTGCAGGAGTGGGTGCGGGCGACGGGCACCCGCCTGGTGGTGGTCTTCGAGGGGCGGGACGCCGCGGGCAAGGGCGGGACGATCAAGCGAGTCGCCGAGCACCTCAACCCGCGCGTGGCCCGGATCGCGGCGCTCCCCAAGCCGACCGAGCGTGAACGCACCCAGTGGTACTTCCAGCGGTACATCGAGCAGTTGCCGGCGGCCGGGGAGATCGTGCTGTTCGACCGGTCCTGGTACAACCGGGCCGGGGTCGAGCACGTGATGGGTTTCTGCACGAAGGAGGAGCATCAGCTCTTCCTCCGTCAGTGCCCGATCTTCGAACGTATGCTGGTCGAGGCCGGGGTCCTGCTGCGCAAGTACTGGTTCTCGGTGAGCGACACCGAGCAGCAGGAGCGGTTCCGCAAGCGGCTGGAGGATCCGCTGCGGCGCTGGAAGCTCTCGCCGATGGATCTGGAGTCGATCACCCACTGGGAGGCGTACTCCCGGGCCAAGGACGAGATGCTGGTGCACACCGACATCTCCGAGGCGCCCTGGTACGTGGTGGAGAGCGACGACAAGCGCCGGGCGCGGCTGAACATGATCGCCCACCTGCTGTCGTCCGTGCCCTACCACGAGGTGCCGCCGCCGGTGCTGGAGCTGCCGGAGCGGCCGCCGTCGACCGGCTACCAGCGCTCGCCGCGGGATCTGCAGACCTACGTCCCCGACCACGCGGCGAGCCTCTGAACAGCCGGTCCCTCTCACACCTGCTCGGGTACGACCGCGACGGCGCAGGCGGAATGGTGCAGCACCGCGTGGGCGACACGCCCCAGCTGGAGTCCGACGTGTCCCGGGTTGCGCCGGGCCCCGACCACCAGCAGGTCGGCGTCGCGGGATGCGTCCGGCAGAACCCGGCGGGCGGGACCCTCGACCGTGCGCCGGCGCAGGCCCACCTGCTCGGGTACGTCCTTGAGAGCCTGCTCCAGGACCTCGGCGGCATGCTGCTCGTGCAGCCGCGCGGGTTCACCGGCGAGCAGGGGATGCTCGGTACTCTCGTGCGCGGGGCACCGCCAGGCCCGTACGGCGTCCAGCGTCGCGTGCCGCAGCTCCGCCTCCTGGACGGCGAAGCGCAGGGCAGCGGAGTCCGTCGCCTGCTCGCCGATGCCCACGACGACGCGGCCCTGCGTCCCGGCGCGGACCTGGTTGTCGTGGCTGCCGCGCAGCACGATCACCGGGCAGTCGGCGTGGGCCGCGACGGCAAGGCTGACCGACCCGAGCAGCATCTCGACGACGCCGCTGCGGCCTCGGCTGCCGACGACCAGCGCGGCGGCTGTGTGTCCCTCGCGGACCAGCGCGTACTCGGGCTCCTCCGGCAGCACGTCGGTGGCGATCCTGACGTCGGACTGGCGCAGGCGGGCGCGCTGTGCGGCGGTCCGCACGATGTCCTCGGCCATCACCTGCTCGGACGGCTTGCCGAAGTCCTGTGCGAGAGCGGCACCTTCGTAACGCTCCCAGAGGGAGGCGTACACCAGTCGCAGCGGGGCCCCGCGCAGGGCGGCCTCGTCGGCCGCCCAGTCGACGGCCCGCAGGCTGGGTTCGGAGCCGTCCACGCCGACGACGATCGGGAGGTTCATCGTGCTCACCGTCCTGTGCCGAGATCGAAGACGATCCGGGCCTTGACCTCACCGCGCAGCACCTCGTCGATGCAGTCGTTGACGGAGGCGAGGGGACGGGTCTCGTAGATGACCTTGGTGCGGCCGGCCGCGTGCAGTTGGAAGACCTCGGCGAGGTCCTGCCGGGTCCCGACGATCGAGCCGATCACCGAGGTGCCGTTCAGGACGGTGTCGAAGATGGGCACCCGGACCGTTCCGTGCGCCGGCAGGGCGACCATCACCAGCTTGCCGCCGCGTCGCAGACCGGAGTTGACGGCCTCGAAGGCAGCGTCGTTCACCGCGAGCGCGATGGCGGCGTGGGCACCGCCGTGCTGCTTGAGCACCTCACCGACGTTCTCCTTGCGGGCGTCGATGACGATGTCCGCGCCGAGTTCGGCGGCCAGTTGGAGCTTCTCGTCGGTGACGTCGATCGCGGCGACCGTGGCGCCGGCGATCTTCGCGTACTGCACGGCGAGGTGCCCGAGCCCGCCGACACCGGAGATGGCCACGAGCTGCGCGGGCCTGACGTCGGCGACCTTGAGCGCCTTGTACGTGGTGACGCCGGCGCAGGTCAGCGGGGCGGCCTCCAGGGCACTGATCCCGTCGGGCACCGGCTGGGCGAAGTCGGCCCACGCGAGCATCTTCTCGGCGTACCCGCCGTCACATCCGTACCCGGTGTTGATCTGCCGCTCGCACAGCGTCTCCCAGCCGGACAGGCAGTGCTCGCACCGCCCGCAGGCCTTGCCCAGCCAGGGCACGGCGACGCGCTGCCCGACGGCCAGGTGGCGGACACCGTCGCCGAGTGCTTCCACCAGGCCCACGCCCTCGTGCCCGGGTACGAACGGCGGGTTGGGCTTGACCGGCCAGTCGCCGTGGGCGGCGTGGATGTCTGTGTGGCACAGCCCCGAGGCCTCGACGCGCACGCGAACCTGGCCGGGGCCGGGCTCCGGGTCGGGGCGCTCCTCGATGACCAGGGGTTCGCCGAACGCTCGTACGACCGCTGCCTTCATGGGTCTCTTCTCCTCGGGTGGTACGGGTCAGCTGTGGGGGACGACGGCGACGGGGGCGGTGGAGTGGTGCAGGACGGCATGCGTGACGTGGCCGATGTGGGCGCCGAAGGGGTTGCGGCGGATGCGTCGGCCCACGACGACGAGGGAGGCCTCGTGGGAGGCGTCCACCACGTGGACGGCCGGGCTGCCGTAGCGGGACGTCCCGACGACCTTCACGTCCGGGAACTTCTTGCGCCAGGGGCGCAGCACCTCGGCCACGGCCTCGGACGCGCTCAGGGCGAGGGCCTCGTGCAGGGCCGGGTTGGCGGGAGTGCCGTAGGCGTAGTAGGGCGGCGGGTTCCAGCCGTGGACGACGTGCAGGGAGGTGGCACGTCGCTGGGCGGCGTCGAAGGCGAACTCGATCAGTGTCTCGTCGGGGTGCGCGACGTCGAGTCCGAGGACCACGGGCCGGAACGGGGTCGCGGCGGACGGAATACCCGCCGGGTCCGTCTCGTGTTCGTCGGCGGCCGCTTCCAGCGCGCGGACCAGCACGACGGGGCGGTCCGTGTGCGCTACGGCGGACAGGCCGACCGAGCCGACCATGAACCCGCCGATCCCGCCGAGCCCGCGGGAGCCCAGGACGAGCAGTTCGGCGCTCTTCGCCGCCTCGGCCAGTGCGTCACCCGGGTAGCCGGAGACCTGCTCCGTGAACACCTCGACGCCGGGGTGGCGCAGCCGGATGCCCTGGGCGGCCTCCCGGGGAATCCGCTCGGTCCAGTGCTGCTGAGTCTCCGCTCCCAGGAGCGGGGCCTGCGCCATGGGCTCCGGCACCGGCTCCCACACGTGCACGATCTTCAGCGGCAGGCCGCGCAGCTTCGCCTCGCGAGCCGCCCATTCTGCGGCGGCCCGGCTCTCCTGCGAGCCGTCGAGACCTACGGTGATGGTGCGGAGCATGATCTCCACCTCCTGGAGTGATGGATCCGATTCCAGCGTCTTCTTGTTGCGGTTCGGCGTGCAGGGGCCACTGGTCCCGATTCGGGGCCGATCGACCCTCCGCACGGCGCGGCGCGGTGGGCCGAGAGACGGGCTCACCGCGCCGTCGGTACTCAGCGCAGCCAGCTGTGGTCACGGACGAAGGGCAGCCTGGCCCAGAGTCGGCCCGCGCCCAGGGCGTCGCCGGCGGCGACAGCGGCCAGGACGATCAGGGCGACGGCGTAGATCAAGTGGTAGTCGACGAACGGGTTCGTCGACATGCTCGCCGAGCCGTCCGAGAGGTGTTTGGCCGGCGGCCACTCGGCGATCCACATCAGCGCCATCATCGCGGTGCCGGCGACAGCGGCGAGCCGCAACGCGACACCCGCGGCCAGCGCCAGGCCGATCCCGAACAGACCGAGCATGAACAGCCAGTTCGCCCACGGGTCGCCGGCCCAGGAGTGGAAGGTGGACTCCATCGGTCCGACCGCGACGGAGCCGAGAAAGCCCTTCGTCGGCGAGCCGCCGTCGATCCAGCCCTTGCCCGACGGGGTCGCGTAGCCGAACCCGAACGTCTTGTCGAGGAACGCCCACAGGAAGACGAACCCGGTGAACAGACGCAGTGAGGCGAAGGCGTAGGCCCGCGCGGTATGCGTGTCGGTGCGTGCCGACACGTCCGACTCGGAGGTGGAAGCGGTCCTGTTCCTGCGGAACGACGGCAGGTGGAAGCCGGAGCTCCGGTGAGAGTGATCGTGCACGGCCATGGTCGTGGTTCCCTTCGAGGGCGGTCGGGGCGGCGCCTGACACCACTCACTCTGGCCGCGCACGCCGGTTGGCGACGGATGCCGAAGGTCCGCGGTCGCGGGGCCGAACGGCCCTGTTGCCAGGGGCCGTTGGCCTGGGTGGGGCACGCCCGGCACGCGGGCTGTCGCCGTAGTTCCCGCGCCGGTGGATCATGGGGGCAGACGACGGAAGGCGGCACATGTCTCAGGGCTCGGCCAGACACCTCCCCCAGTGGCGCCGACTGGTGCCGGGGCTGGTGACGCTTCTCGGCTACCGGCGGGCGTGGCTCCCGGGTGACCTGCTCGCCGGGCTGACCGTGGCCGCGTACCTGATTCCGCAGGTCATGGCCTACGCAGGAGTGGCCGGGCTGCCGCCGGTCACCGCGCTGTGGGCGATCCTGCCTGCCCTCGCGATGTACGCCCTGCTCGGCTCCTCACGGCTGCTGTCGGTCGGTCCCGAGTCCACGACCGCCCTCATGACGGCCGCCGTGGTCGCACCGCTCGCCGCCGGGGACGCCGGACGCTACGCGTCGCTGGCGGCGGCCCTCGCGATCACGGTCGGGCTGCTCTGCCTGGCCGCGCGGGCAATGCGGTTCGGCTTCCTCGCGGACCTGCTGTCCCGCCCGGTGCTGATCGGCTATCTGGCGGGCGTGGCCCTCATCATGATGGTGGACCAGCTGCCCAAACTCACCGGGGTGCGGACGGCCGGGGCGGCGTTCTTCCCCCAACTATGGTCCCTCCTCAGCCACTTGACCGACGCACACCTGGCCACTGCCGTCTTCTCGGCCGTCGTCCTCGGGCTCCTGTTCACGCTGGCCCGCCACGTCCCCGCCGTGCCGGGCCCCCTGGTGGCCTTCGTCCTCGCCACCGCCACCGTCGCGGTTTTCGACCTCGACGACCGGTACGGGCTCAAGGTGATCGGCGAGGTCCCCTCCGGCCTGCCGAGCCTCGCCGTTCCTGACCTGAGCGAGCTGCCGCACCTGGTGCTGCCCGCGCTCGGTGTGCTCCTGGTCGCCTACACCGACTTCATCCTCACCGCGAGGGCGTTCGCCGACCACGACGACAAAGGTCCAGGGCTCGACGCCAACCAGGAGTTCCTCGCCCTCGGCGCGGCAAACCTGAGCGCCGGGGCGCTGCACGGCTTCCCGGTGAGCAGCAGTGCCAGCCGCACCGCGCTGGCCGCCTCCGCGGGGGCCCGCAGCCAGGCGTACTCACTGGTGGCCGGGGCGGTGGTACTCGCCGTCCTGCTCTTCCTGAGCCCGCTGCTGACGCGCACACCGTCCGCCGTGCTCGGCGCGCTCGTCGTCTACGCCGCGGTCCGCATGATCGACCTCGCCGGCTTCCGTCGGCTGGCCTCGTTCCGCCGCCGGGAGTTGCTCCTGGCACTCGGCTGTCTCGCCGGGGTGCTCGCCCTGGACATCCTGTACGGGGTGATCGTGGCCGTCGGTCTGTCGGTGGCCGAGTTGCTGACACGGGTGGCGCGACCGCACGATGCCGTCCAGGGGTTGGTTCCCGGCGTGGCGGGCATGCACGACATCGACGACTACCCGCAGGCCCGTACGATCCCCGGCCTGGTCGTCTACCGCTACGACTCGCCCCTGTTCTTCGCCAACGCGGAGGACTTCCGCCGCCGCGCTCTGGCCGCCGTCGACGAACAGGTCGATCCCGTCCGCTGGTTCGTCCTCAACGCCGAGGCCAATGTGGAGGTCGACATCACCGCCCTTGACGCGGTCGACGAACTGCGCCGCGAACTGACCGGCCGGGGCCTTGTGTTCGCCCTCGCCCGGGTGAAACAGGATCTGCGGGACGACCTGGAGGCGTACGGCCTGGTGGACTCGGTCGGCGAGGACCGGATGTTCCCGACGCTGCCGACGACCGTGGCCGCATACCGTGCGTGGCTCGCCCGTCAGTAGCCGGGTACGCCCCGCCCCCTGAAGCACTCGCGGACGCATCCGATCAGGGACCCGGTCAGGTACCGGTGTGTCACGCAGCGGGGTCGGGATGCCGAGGTCCTCGCACATCGGAGCGCCCAGTTCACGGCTCGCGGATCGTCGTTCCAGCCGGGAACCAAGAGGTAGCGGATCCGGTATCGGACGCCGAGGCGGACCAGGCGGGTCACGAAACCGAGCGTGGGGGCGAGGCACCGGCCGGTCGTTCCCGGTAGATACCGGTATCGAAGGCCTTGATGTCGAACTGGACCGGTTCGGTGTCGGCGAGGAGTGCGTCGGTGGCCCGTACGAACAGCGAGGCTCGTACAGCCCCAACTCGTCATGGCGCACACGAGATGGTGACTCCCCGGACCTCCGCCCACGCCCGGCCTTCCGACGGACCGGAAGCGCGGTGGCAGGACACGATCAGCCGATGTCCCCAACGCTGTCACACACTGTTCTCACCGCAGCACCCGAAACCTCGCCCGGTGCCGTCTGGCGCAAGGTCGGACCAGGTGGCCCATGGTCCTGCCCGTTGCGCCTGGCACAAGGTGGCCCCAGAAGTCCGTACACCTCGTTGCGGAGGCACACCATGAACGCTTCCCTCACTCCCAGCCCCAACATGCTGCGCGCGCTGTCCGCCGAACACCGCAAGCGGCTCATGTTCGCCGCCCGGGAGGTGTCCATCCCCCAGGGAGCACGCTTGTTCGACGAGGGGGGCCGCGCCGACCGTTTCTGGATCATCCGCAGCGGCAGGATCGAGCTCGACATGCACGTGCCGGGCCGTCGGGCGGCCGTCATCGAGAGTCTCGGGCACAACGAGCTGATCGGCTGGTCCTGGCTCTTCACCCCGCACGTCTGGCATCTGGGCGCCGAGGCGACCACTCCGGTCCGGGCCTACGAGTTCGACGCCACGGCCGTCCGGTCCATGTGCCGGGACGACGCGGCCCTGGGCAATGACGTCGCCCAGTGGGTCGGTGAGGTAGTCGCCCACCGTCTCCGTAGGGCCAGGACCCGTCTGCTGGACCTGTACGCCCCTTACGGCGCCGGAAACACCTTCTGACCCAACCGAACACATGCCAAAGGAGTGACCATGCACGGCAGCCCGCACACCGTCAGCGATGTCATGACCCACACGGTCGCCGCAGTCGGTCCCGGAGCGGCCTTCAAGGAGATCGTGCGGCTGATGCAGGACTGGAAGGTCAGCGCCCTGCCCGTCGTCGAGGGCGAGGGCCGGGTCGTCGGCATCGTCTCCGAGGCGGATCTCCTGCCCAAGGAGGAGTTCCGGGACAGCGACCCCGACCGGTACACCCAGCTCCGCCGTCTGTCGGACCTGGAGAAGGCCGGCGCAGTCACCGCGGAGGAACTCATGACCTCCCCCGCTCTCACCGTCCGCCCGGACGCCACGCTCGCCCAGGCCGCCCGCACGATGGCCCGGGCGAAGGTCAAGCGGCTGCCCGTGGTCGACGCTGTAGGCATGCTCGAAGGTGTCGTCAGCCGTGCCGACCTGCTCAAGGTCTTCCTGCGTACCGACGAGGAGGTCGCCGAGGAGGTACAGCGCGAGATCGTGTCCTACCTTTTCCCCAAGCCGGACTCGAACGTACGTATTGATGTGCGGGACGGGGTCGTCAGGCTCGTCGGCCGGGTCCGGGACACTGCGCTGGTGCCGGTGGCCGCACGACTGGTCCGTGCGGTCGAGGGGGTCGTGGACGTGGAGTTCGACCTCACCCCACCCGGAGAACCGAAGGAGGTGCCCGCAGACGGCACCGAGAACGTCGACTCCGCGTGAACCTGCCGGGACCAGGTGGCCATGGCCGGTCCCGGCAGTCATCGTGGCTCTGTGGCCCTCGCCGACATAGGCGCAGATCTGGCTGCCCGCGTGCGGTCCACTGGCCCGCGGGTTGGGCCTGTCGGGGCGGTTTCTTCCGACTCAGTGGGGCCGGTCGGCCCTGGTGCATCCGGTCCCGGCACGTGATGATCGGCATCAGGGACAGCCCACAGGCTGTCCTCCGACGGGGAACCAGGGGTCACCATGTCAGAGGCACGCGCTTTCACCGAGCAGAACCCGATCCGGGTGTTCCTGCTGGACGACCACGAGGTCGTCCGCCGCGGCCTTGCCGACCTGCTCGACTCCGAACCCGACATCTCGGTGATCGGTGACGCCGGCACCGTCGACCACGCGCTCGCCCGAGGCCCCGCGCTGCGCCCCGACGTCGCCGTCCTCGACGTGCGCCTGCCGGACGGCGACGGCATCTCGGTCTGCCGGGAACTGCGCAGCCAGATGCCGGAACTGGCCTGCCTGATGCTGACCTCGTTCGACGACGAGGAGGCTCTGCTCGACGCGATCATGGCCGGCGCCTCCGGCTACGTCCTCAAGCAGATCAAGGGCTCCGACCTCGTCTCGGCGGTACGCACGGTGGCCTCGGGCCAGTCGATGCTGGACCCCGCGACAACCGCCCGCCTGATGCGCTCCCTGCGGGCCGACCCGGCCCAGAGCCCTGCCGTGCCGTCCGAGCTGGAGAGCCTGTCGCCGCGTGAGAGGGACATCCTGGCGCTGATCGGCGACGGCCTGACCAACCGCGAGATCGGCAAGAAGCTCTATCTGTCGGAGAAGACCGTCAAGAACCACATCTCCCGTCTGCTGGCCAAGCTGGGCGTGCAGCGCCGGGTCCAGGCCGCCGTCCTCGCCTCCCACCTGGGGCAGCCCGAGGCGGGCGAACACCGGCTGAAGTGAGGACGAGTGGACCCATCGGTACCGTGCGACGGGCCGGACGGCCGCTGTCGAACGTGACGCTGCTCTGTGCTCAACCGCAGCTCGACGGTGGACAGAACCTGCTCGGCCTCTTTCAATTCCAGCAGCCCGTCATGGTGCCTGACGGTCGCGGGCGTGAGGACCGTACGCCATGCCTCCGCGCTCTCGACGCGCAGTTCAGCACATGTGACCTGAGTGTCGTGTCCTGCAAGGAGCATCACCTCAGCCACCAGCGCCGGCTGCCCCTCTGAGGACATGACGACGTGCTCGTGGCTCGCACGTTCAGATCATTGCCGTTAGCGCCCCGCTTCCAGTCGACTGGCGGAAGAGCTACGCCACGACGCCCGAAGAGCCTGGCGAGCACACCGGTCAACGAGCCGCGGGGCAATGCCGCGGCCAAATCCCTGTGCCGCTCCGGGGTGATTTCCAGACCACTGTGTTCCGCCCGCGGAAGGGTCGCTGCAACACGAAGCGGCAACTGCGGCTTTTCGACGGTCGGCCGTCCAGTAGTCGGCGGTCCTTGTCCGCTCGCAGGTCTTCGTCGGTACCGGCTTCCGACGCCAGGCATCCCCTGTGCGTCGCGGCGGATACGCCCTGGCTCCCTGCGCCACCGCCGACCACCACATCACACGTCTGCTCACGGACACGGGTGAAGGTGAGGGTGATGGTGAGGGTGAAGACCAGTGCCGCATCAGCCACGATTGCGAGCAGGACGAGACCCGCAGCGTACGTCCCGTACTCGCCGTAGAGAGAGCCCATGACGAACTGCGGCAGGAAGCCGCCCCATCCGCCCACGGCACCGACCACGCCGGTGACGGAGCCGACCTGGTCGACCGTAGTCCTCAGCGCCACCAGGGCGAAGGCCTCGCCGCTTGTCGCGCCGAGTATGCCAGCCGCAGGGAAACCAATGACCGAGCGATCCTCACACTCCCGCTGGCGTCCACACACATGCCCCCCGCTCGCTCAGCGTCGATAATTCCGGGAGAAGGCTTCCAGGACCGCCCAACCGCACGCCAGCCATACCTGACGAACCATCATCAAAGCCAGCGCCGAGTCAGCATCAGTACCGCCAGAGCCCGCCTCCGACCGCCATGGACCGCCAAGATCGACAACGGACAACCCCAGATCTGACCTGCAAAGACATAGGCCATAGGCCCATCTGTTAATCTCACAGGAGGTACCCATGAAGATGCTCATCAACGTTCCGGAGACCGTGGTCGCGGACGCGCTGCGGGGCATGGCGGCGGCCCATCCCGAGCTGACCGTCGACGTGGAGAACCGGGTGATCGTACGGCGGGACGCGCCCGTTGCCGGGAAAGTGGCCCTCGTCTCCGGTGGCGGGTCGGGGCACGAGCCGCTGCACGGCGGGTTCGTGGGCCCGGGGATGTTGTCGGCGGCCTGCCCGGGTGAGGTGTTCACGTCTCCCGTGCCCGATCAGATGGTGCGGGCCGCGGCTGCCGTGGACAGCGGGGCGGGCGTCCTGTTCGTGGTGAAGAACTACACCGGTGACGTCCTCAACTTCGACATGGCGGCCGAACTCGCCGCGGACGAGGGCATCCAGGTCGCGAAGGTCCTCGTCAACGACGACGTCGCCGTGACCGACAGCCTCTACACGGCCGGGCGGCGCGGTACGGGCGGCACGTTGTTCGTGGAGAAGATCGCCGGCGCGGCGGCGGACGAGGGACGTTCGTTGGAGCAGGTGCGTTCCGTCGCCCAGCAGGTCAACGACAGTTCCCGCAGCTTCGGCGTCGCACTCGGCGCCTGCACCACCCCGGCGAAGGGCAGCCCCACCTTCGATCTGCCGCCGGGCGAACTGGAGTTGGGCGTCGGCATCCACGGCGAACCGGGCCGGGAGCGGCGGCCGATGATGACCTCGGGCGAGATCGCCGACTTCGCGGTGGAAGCCGTGCTGGAGGATCTCGACCCGCGCAATCCCGTGCTGGTCCTGGTCAACGGAATGGGCGCGACACCGCTGCTGGAGCTGTACGGGTTCAACGCCGAGGTGCAGCGAGTGCTGACCGCGCGCGGGGTCTCCGTGGCCCGCACACTCGTCGGCAACTACGTCACCTCGCTCGACATGGCCGGCGCCTCGGTGACCCTGTGCGAGATCGACGAGGAACTGCTGCGACTGTGGGACGCGCCGGTGCGGACGGCGGGTCTGCGCTGGGGCGTGTGAACCCCGCCGGACTCGCAGGGCAGTCATCACCCGGGGCGGCGGCCCGCCCTCCGGGAGAGACAGCGACCAACGTATCTACCATGCAAGGAGATCTAGTGCTCGACGCCGACTTCTTCCGCCGCTGGATGACGGCGACGGCCGTGTCCGTCGGCCACGAGGCGGAGCGGCTCACCGCCCTGGACTCGCCGATCGGCGACGCCGACCACGGCAGCAATCTGCGACGCGGCTTCAACGCCGTGGCCACCGCGGTGGAGGAGGAGGCGCCGGCCACTCCCGGTACCGTCCTCGTACTCGCCGGAAGCCGGCTCATCTCGACGGTCGGCGGGGCCTCGGGACCCCTGTACGGAACGTTGCTGCGCCGGACGGGCAAGGCGCTCGGCGAGGCGGCCGAGGTGAGCGCCGAACAGTTCACTGACGCGCTGCGCATCGGGGTGGACGCGGTGAGGGCGCTCGGCGGGGCGGCGCCCGGAGACAAGACGATGATCGACGCTCTCGTGCCCGCCGTGGACGCCCTCGCCGAGTCGTTCGCCGCCGCACGCACGGCCGCCGAACAGGGCGCTCTCGCGACCACGCCCCTGCAGGCCCGGAAGGGCAGAGCGAGCTATCTCGGCGAGCGCAGCATCGGTCACCAGGACCCGGGTGCCACCTCGGCGGCCCTGCTGATCGCGACTCTCGCGGAGACCGCCGGTGAGTGACGAGACCGGCCTGAGCGGCGAGAAGGGTGAGCGACTGGTCGGGGTCGTGCTCGTGTCGCACAGCGCGGCGGTGGCCGCGGCGGTGGCGGACCTGGCCCAAGGGCTTGTGGGTTGCGGGGCGACCGTTCCCGTCGCCGCGGCGGGCGGCACCGATTCCGGCGGGCTGGGCACGAGCGCCGAGCTGATCAGCGCGGCGGCCCGTTCCGTGGACCGGGGTGCGGGGGTCGCCGTCCTGACGGATCTGGGCAGCGCCGTCCTCACGGTGAAGGCGCTCCTGGCGGAGGGCGACGAACTCCCGGACGGCA
This sequence comes from Streptomyces lacrimifluminis, assembly GCF_014646095.1. Classification (GTDB taxonomy): domain Bacteria; phylum Actinomycetota; class Actinomycetes; order Streptomycetales; family Streptomycetaceae; genus Streptomyces; species Streptomyces lacrimifluminis. The sequence goes on from NZ_BMMU01000011.1 coordinate 90,190, forward strand.
CCCGCCTGGTGGACGCCCCGTTCGTCGAGGGTGCGGTGGCCGCGGTCGTCACGGCGTCGACGGGAGCCGACCTCGCGGCGGTCGAGGCGGCGGCTGCGGAGGCGTACACGTACCGCAAGGTGTGAGCGAGCGAAGGGAGGGAAGGGCGGCGGGGAGCGGTTCACGAACCGGCCCGCCGCCCCTCCCCTCACTGCCCGTCACTTTCCGTCGCTTCCCGTCTATTCAGCTCTTCATCTATTCAGCCTCGATGTCCTCGCCGATCTCGGCGTTCTCGGCGTTCTCGGCGTTCTCGGCGTTCTCGGCGTTCTGGCCGACGAACTGCTTCGCCAGCCGCTCCCCCGTCTCCACCGCCGCCGCGTGGTTCTCGATCGGCGACACCTTGGAGTTCTTGAAGACGATGTACGTGACGCCGGAGGCCGTTCCGCCGCCGTGCGGGTCGGGGTTGATGCCCAGCGCAGCGGCGGCGGCGTAGGACGCCTCACCGATGATGTCGTGCGGGCCGGTGTCGCCGACGACCGCGTACTGCACGCGGTCCTTGTAGATGACGGCCGCCACCGAGCCGCCCCGGATGCCGTGGTCGCGGTAGTTCCAGATGCTGCTGGCCATCGGGACGACGATGAACGGCAGGCGTTCGGCGTCCAGATAGCGGCCGTCGGACTGCTGGAAGGCGGTGGTGTCGGCGAAGTACGGGTCGGTGCGCCCGTTGCACCGCGGACCGGGCCGACCGTCGCAGTCGATGTCCATGTCGGCCTTCCAGAAGACAACGTCCTCGGTGCCGCAGACGGGGATGTCCGCTCGGGCTCCGGCGTCGCTGCGGTAGTGGCCGTTGGACACAGGAGCGCAGTCACGCACCTGGGCCAGCAGGTCGGAGGCCCTGACGCTGCCCTCGTACCGCACCGGCTCGTTCGGGTGGTCGGCGGCGGGCAGCGTGGTCGGGGCGAGCAGGGCGGCGCCGGCCACGGCGAGCGTCAGCGTCTGGACACGCACGATAGGGGGCCTCTCCTGGGGGATCTGACGGACACTCGGTCCAATCTGGTGCCGGTCCGCTCACGCGTCCACCGATAGAGGGCCGTACGGTGCATGCCCCGAACTCCCGACAGGGGCCGGGCGCCTGAGCCCATGTCGGCTCCGGCCGCCCGGCCGCCCGCGCCGGCGCGGGTCCTGCGACGACAGCGGTTCCGCGCCACTGACATGAACTTCCCTGACAGCTGGGCCAGTTCAGCCTTGACGGTCTTCAGCATACGGCGGCGCGGCAGACACCCGGCAGCCGCACCCCTCTTGATGCGCATGCCTCGCCGGGTCCATATTGGTCCGGACCAATACCGTGCAGGAGGGACGGAGGGGGGAGCAGCTGTGCGACGCGTCGCCCGGTACGGCACGTCCGTCTGCGGGGCACTGCTGCTCACCGTCTCCTGCGCCTGGAGCGGGGACGGGAGCGGCACTGCGAGCCGGCTCCCGCCCGCCCCGGCCGGGGTCACGGCCACCGCGGGCAGCGCGACCAGCGTGCACGTGATGTGGAACCGGACGCCGGAGGGGTCCGAGGTCGCCGCCTACGAGGTGTACCGCGGCACGGTGATGGCGAAGGAGGTGCCCGGCTCGGAGCACATGGTGAACGTCGTCGGCCTTTCTCCGTCCACCCCGTATGTCTTCACCGTGCGGGCCCGGAACGCCGACGGGCGCTCCGGGCCACGCAGTGAGGGCGTCCGCGCGACGACCCCCGCCGCGTCCGCCTCGGACACCACCGCTCCGACCCGCCCTGGTCACACGCGGGGCAGGCCCACCGGGAGCCGGTCGGTCCAGCTGTCCTGGGGCGCGTCGACGGACGACCGGGATGTGGTCTCGTACGACATCCACCAGGGCACGTCGAGAATCCACACCGTCAGCGGGGAACGGACGACGGCCGTGGTCACCGGGCTGCGGCCGAACACCCGCTACACCTTCACCGTCCGCGCCCGCGACGCAGCCGACAACGTCTCCCCCGCCGGCACCCCCCTACGGCTCACCACCGCACCCGGCACCGACGACGGCCGCGCCACCGCCCCCACCGGCTTCCGTACGGCGACCCATCACACGGACGGGGCGTACTACCTCGACCTGTCCTGGATTCCGCCCCGTGCGGACGGGCTGATCACGGAGTACGAGATCCAGCTCGACCGGCGGCCGGCCACGTCCCTCGTGTGGGGCGGGCCCCCTCCGCGCGAGCGGGCGTCGTACAGCTTCTACGTGGGCCGGGACACGGGGGTCACGTACCGGGTGCGGATCAGGGCGCGGCTGCCGGACGGGACGTGGGGCGGGTTCTCGGCGGAGCGGACCCTGGTGACGGCGCCGTAGATGCGACGCGGTCGGGATCTGGCCCGGACCGCCTGACAGCCCATCGGCGGTCCGCCGTACGAACGAATCCGTCACCTGCCCGGTGGCTGTCCGGATGCGGGCCGGGACGGGAGCACTTTGGCTGGCTCCGAGGCAGCACGGGCGATCCCCGACCCTCGGCGGCGCATGGGACGTACCGCCAACCGTGCCGCCGAAGGGCAGTCCACATGCGAACCGTTCCCCTCCTCCTCCGATCCGGCCCGACCGTGGCAGCCGTCGCCGTGCTCGCGCTCGCCCTGACCGCCCCGACGGCTTCGGCGGCCGGGATCTCCGTGAGCACCAGCGGATCCACCGTGTCGGTGACCACCAGCGCGTGCCCCACCAGCAGCGGCAGCGGCTACGGCAGCGCCTCGCTCCTCAACAGCAGCCAACGGTCCTTCGCCGACGGGCGTGTGGTCACGCTCTCGGGGACGAGTACCGGCCAGTCCGCCGTCTGGTCCAACGTCGGCACCGGCACCTACACGGTCACCGTCCGGTGCGCGAACGGCGACACCGCCGGTTCCCAGGCCGTCATCGTCAGCACCGCCTCGACGCCCACCATCTCCGCCACGGCGTCCCCCACCCGGGGTGTCATGGGCGGACTCGGCGGCGCCACCAAGGACTACGGCACCCTCACCTTCGCGGCGGGCGGCGCCCTGGTCGCGTGCGGTGCCGTGGCCACGGTCTGGGCTCTGCGCCGACGTTCGAAGCCCTACCGCCTCTGAGCCGGGACCGCACACGGGCGGTGGCCGTCCACGCGAGCACCCTCGCGCGGACGGCCACCGCCCGTTGCGCGCGTCTAGGACCGGACTCCGGCCACCACATGCGCGTACAACTCGTCGGACACCGCGAGCCGTGTCACCAGACCGGCGGCCTCGAACGCCTCGACCGCCGTTGGTGCCTGGCGTTCACTCGTCTCGACCAGGAGGCAACCGCCCGGGGCCAGCCACTCCGGCGCCCCGGCAACGACCCGGCGCAGCACGTCGAGACCGTCGCCGCCGCCGTCCAGGGCGACCAGGGGTTCGTGGTCGCGCGCTTCCGGCGGCAACAGGCCGACCTCCTCGGTGGGCACGTAGGGCACGTTGGCGGCGAGGATGCCGACCCGGCCGCGCAAGTCGGCGGGCAGGGCGTCGAACAGGTCGCCCTGGTGGGCGTGACCGCCGTACGTGGCGACATTGTGGTGGGCGCAGCGCACGGCCACGGGGTCGATGTCGGCGGCGTGCAGTTCGACTCCGCTGAGTACGGCGGCCAGCGCCGCGCCGACCGCGCCCGAGCCGCAGCACAGGTCCACGACGACGGACGCGTCCGGGGCCTGGGCGAGTGCCTCGGAGACCAGGAACTCGGTGCGTCTGCGCGGCACGAAGACACCGTGCTCGACGGCGATGCGCAGACCGCTGAACTCGGCCCAGCCGAGGACGTGTTCGAGCGGCAGGCCCGAGGCGCGGCGGGTGACCATGGCGGCCAGCTCCTCCGGGCCGGGGGCGGCGGAGAGTATCAACCGTGCCTCGTCCTCGGCGAAGACACAGCCGGCCGCGCGCAGGGCGGCGACGACGGAGACCGGGGAGGAGTCGAACGAAGAAGAGCCTGAAGAACTGGGGGGCATGGAGCCGAGAGCCTTTCGGAAGCCGAAGGGCGCTCTCGCGGTCGCCTAGTGGAGGCGGGCCGTACGACCTTGAGGTGAGAGCACCCGAGCTGACACAGCGGTAATGGGTCTCACCTCCCAGGTGATGTCCGGCCGGGGCGTTCCACAGCCGGACGGAACACTACCCGAACAGACGGGCGCAGGTCCTCTCGACTCCAATCCCTTTTTGCGCGACACCCCGGCTACGGCACTGCCAACTCCCGCTCGTCGCCCAGGCGTTCGGGCACGCGGGCCGCCAGGAACGCGGTCCTGCGGCGCAGCCGGAAGCCGAGGGACTCGTAGAGCCGGATGGCGTTGGTGTTCCCGGCGGCGGTGTGCAGGAACGGGGTCTCGCCGCGGGTGCGGATGCCGTGGGCTACGGCGAGGATCAACCGGGTCGCCAGGCCCTCGCCACGGGCGGCCGGGTCGGTGCAGACCGCGCTGATCTCGGTCCAGCCGGGCGGGTGCAGCCGCTCCCCCGCCATGGCGGCGAGGGCTCCGTCCCGCCGGATGCCCAGATAGGTGCCCATCTCGACGGTGCGCGGCAGGAACGGGCCGGGCTGGGTCCGTTCGACGAGGTCGAGCATCTCGGGCACGTCCGCGGGGCCGAGGCGGACCGCTTCCGGGTCCGGCGCGGCGGCGAGGCCGTCGTCCACGAACTGCACGCCTTCGAGCTCGAACGTGATCTCCCAGCCCGCCGGTATCTGTCCCGCGAAGCCCGCCAGCGGCACTTCGGCGCCCGGGCCCGCGAGGGCGGCGACATCGGCCCAGTCGTCGGCGTCCGGCTCGTGGGGCAGCGCCAGCCACGGCGACACGTCGACGGGGTAGCGCAGCACCCGACCGCGCCGCTCGGCGAAGTGTGCGTGCGGGCCGGTCAGCGCGGCAAGGGCGGGGTTGTCGAGGACGTGGGGCGCACCGCCGCTCATCGGGCGACCTCGATCACGATCTTGCCGCGCGCGTGGCCCTCCTCGACCGTGCGCAGGGCCTCGCCCGCCCGGTCGAGCGGGAAAGTGCGGGTCACGTGCGGGGTCAGGTCACCGCGTACGACGAGGTCCGCGACCGCTTCGAGGACGGCGGCGTTGCGGGCGCGGGCGACCCGGGCACCGCCGAGCCGCTCGGCGACGTCCGCGGGTGCGCCCGCCGTGATCAGCTTCGTGCGGTCGGTCAGCAGGGTCGCGGCCTCGGCGAGCACCTCGCCGCCGACCAGGTCGTAGACGCCGTCGACACCGTCAGGTGCCGCCGCCCGCACTCGTGCGGCCAGGTCGGGACCGGACGGGACGTGCACCGCGCCCAGCGACTCGACGAAGTCCTTCTTGCCGTCGCTCGCGACCCCGACGACCCGCAGTCCCCGGGTGCGGGCGATCTGGAGGATCGCGGCACCGACCCCGCCGCCCGCGCCGGTGACCACCAGGGTCGCGCCCTCCGGCAGGGCGAGCTGGTCGACGCCGTCGTACGCGGTGGCCGCCGCGACCGGCAGGGCCGCCGCGTCCGTGAAGGACAGCGAGGCCGGCTTGGGGGCGGCCACCGTGGCGGGCAGCAGCGCGTACTCGGCGTAGCCACCGGCGACCGGGTTGCCGAAGACCGCGTCCCCGACGGCGAAGCCGGTGACGTCCTCGCCGACCTCCGCGACCACCCCGGAGACCTCGTTGCCGAAGACGGCGGGCAGCTCGCGCGCAGCGCCGCCCGCACGCGCGTAGCCGGTGCGCTGCTTCCAGTCGACGGGGTTCACACCGGCCGCGCGCACCGCCACGAGCAGTTGTCCGGGGCCGGGGCGCGGCCGGTCCACGTCGACGAACGCCTCGGTCTCCGGACCGCCGAACCCTGTGAAGACGTACGCCTTGGGCATCTGCTCCCACTCTCCATAGCCAACAGCCAACAGCCAACGGACCGGCCTGCGCCGATCACCAGAACCCGCACTCCTCGGCAAGGTCGGACGCGAGGGGGCTATTCCCGGGGTCGCGAAGGCCTGGGGAGAGTTCACACGCCCGCAATGATCACGGCGGGCCCGAGGTCAGGGGCAGGCGCGGCGACCCCGTACGGTGGTACGCGTACCGACTGACCAGGCCTGACCGTGAGGCATCCACCCTATGAACGTCACCCGAGGCTTCACCGGACGCCCGCGTGTCCAGAACGCCGGGTTGCCGCCCGGCCAGTACGACGCGGGCGACGACTGGCCCGTCCTGTCCGCCGAGGTCACCCCCGATCTGACGCCCGCGGACTGGTCCTTCCGGATCGACGGCCTGGTGGCCGAGCCGCACACCTGGGACTGGGCCGAGGCCCACGCGCTGCCCACGTCGGCGTACGAGGGTGACATCCACTGTGTGACGAGCTGGTCGAAGTTCGGGGTGCGGTTCGGCGGTGTGTCCCTGGACGCGTTCCTCGACACCGTGCGCCCAGACGCGTCCGCCACCCACGCGGTCGCCTACTCGCACACCGGGTACACCACGAACCTCCCGCTCGCCGACCTGACCGGCGGCCGGGCGTGGATCGCCTGGGAGTACGAGGGCCGGCCGCTCCCCGCCGAGCACGGTGGCCCCGCGCGGCTGCTGGTGCCGCACCTGTACTTCTGGAAGAGCGCCAAGTGGATCGCCGGCCTGCGGCTCCTCGACCACGACGAGCCGGGGTTCTGGGAGCAGAACGGCTATCACGCGCGCGGGAACCCCTGGGAGGAGCAGAGGTACTCCGGTGACTAGGACCACCTCCGACACCACGGCGACCGGCCCCTTCGTGCCCCCGACCCGGTTCGCCGTGCCCGGTCGCATCGCCGTCAGCAACCGGGCGGCGGCCCTCTGGCAGACGGCCACGCTCACCGAGGTCCGGCGGGAGACGCCTCACGCGTCCACCTTCCGGTTCGCGGTGCCCGGCTGGGCGGGTCATCTGCCGGGCCAGCACCTGATGCTGCGGCTGACCGCCGACGACGGTTACACGGCCCAGCGCCACTACTCGATCGCCTCTCCCCCGGACGACGCCGGGCACATCGAACTGACCCTGGACCATGTCGAGGGCGGCGAGGTCTCCGGCTGGTTCCACACACTGGCCAAGCCCGGCGACGAGGTCGAGGTGCGCGGTCCGCTCAGCGGCTTCTTCGCCTGGCCCGGCGACCGGCCCGCGCTGCTGATCGGCGCCGGTTCCGGGGTCGTACCGCTGATGTCGATGGTCCGGCACCACCGAGCGCGCGGCCTGACCGTGCCGCTGCGGCTGCTGGTGTCCGCGCGCGGCCCCGAGGACCTGATCTACGCGCGGGAGTACGGGGCCGAGACCACGCCCGTCTTCACCCGCAGGGCGCCCGAGGGCGTGCCGGTCGGCCGGCTGGCGGCCTCCCAGGTGGCGCCGTTGCTTGCCGCCGAGCAGCCGCCGGGCGGGTGGGAGGCGTACGTGTGCGGTTCCAACGCGTTCGCCGAGCACGCTTCGCGGTTGCTGGTGGCGGCGGGCCAGCCCGTGGACCGGATCCGGATCGAACGCTTCGGCTGAGGACGCTGAGGGACGCTGAGGACACGGCCCGCGGTGGGACGCCGGGCCCCCCGGGGGCCCGGGCGGGGCGTGCGCGTCTCCCGTCGGGTCGGTGTCGCGCGCGGCGACGGACGGGTGGGGATCCTCGGACGAACGCGGGTGACGGCTGACGCCGTCGACGCCACTCCCTGCGCCGCCGGTCGGACGTGGTGGAGACGTGGGCGGTGCTCGTCATCGCCGTGGCGCTGTGCGTCGGCACGCCTCTCGTCGTAGGGTCACGGCCCGACAGCCAGCGTTCAGCGTGCCGAGCGTCATCGCGGTGCCGTGCACGGAACCGGGTGCGGGGTCGCGTACGGATCCCGTCGGCACGGCGCCATCGGCACGGCGTCACCGTGGAGGCGAGCGGTCCTCGTACGGGTCCTGCCCAGGGCTTGAGGCCTGGCGGGGCGGCGGCCCTCCCCCGTACGGTGTGATCATCCGCAAGCGCTTGCCACTACCCGCAAAGGCGGTCCTACATGGCCCGGTTCGACCTCCCCCTGGACGAACTACAGGAGTACCGCAGCGCGTCCGTCGCGCCCGAGGACTTCGACGCCTTCTGGTCGAAGACCCTCCAGGAGACCCGGGAGCACGGTCTGGACGCCCGTTTCGAGCCGGTGGAGACAGGGCTGACCACGGTCGACGTGTACGACGTGACGTTCGCCGGATTCGGCGGTCACCCGGTGAAGGGCTGGCTGCGGCTGCCCGCCGGCGCCTCGGAGCCGCTGCCGGTGGTCGTGGAGTTCATCGGGTACGGCGGTGGGCGCGGCCTGCCGCACGAGGACCTGCTCTGGGCGTCGACCGGCCGCGCCCACTTCGCCATGGACACGCGCGGCCAGGGCAGTGCCTGGGGCGGCGGTGGCGGTACGGCGGACCCGGTGGGCAACGCGCCCTCGTACCCCGGATTCATGACCCGTGGCATCGACACCCCCGAGAACTACTACTACCGGCGGGTGTACACGGACGCGGTGCGCGCGGTGGAGGCGGCCCGCTCGCATCCGCTGGTCGACCCGGCGCGCACGGTGGCCGTCGGTTCCAGTCAGGGCGGCGGGATCACCCTCGCGGTCGGCGGACTGGTCCCCGACCTGGTCGCCATCGCACCGGACGTGCCGTTCCTGTGCGACTTCCCGCGCGCGGCCACCCTCACGGACCGCAACCCCTACCGCGAGATCGGCAACTACCTCAAGACCCACCGGGGCCGCACCACCGACGCGCTGGACACGCTCTCCTACTTCGACGGCGTGCACTTCGCGGCCCGCGGCCGGGCCCCGGCGCTCTTCTCGACGGCCCTTGAGGACCAGACGTGCCCGCCGTCCACGGTCTTCGCGGCCTTCAACGCCTGGGCGCACGACGACAAGAAGATCGAGGTCTACGACTTCAACGACCATGAGGGCGGGGGCCCGTTCCAGGAGGCGACGAAGCTGGGCTGGCTGCGCTCGTACGCATGACGGCCGGTACGCGGAACTGGCCGATTCCGACACCTTCCGCGCGATCCGACCAGTCGGTATGTTCACGGTGCCGGGCCACAGCGTCGTGACCCGGTGTCCCGGCGGACCACGGAGGGCCCATGTCCGAGCACGTGCCACACGTTCACGGCGACTGCGACGCACGCTTCTCGGCGGTGCGCACGGCGTTCGAGGAGAACTTCCGCGACCGCCAGGAGCTGGGCGCGGCGGTGAGCGTCACGGTCGGCGGCGAGACGGTGGTCGACCTGTGGGGCGGCTGGGCCGACGCGGGGCGCACGCGCGTGTGGGAGCGCGACACGCTCGTGAACGTGTGGTCGACGTCGAAGGGCCCGGTGGCACTGTGCGCGCACATCCTCGCCGACCGGGGCCTGCTCGACCTCGACGCCCCGGTGGCCTCGTACTGGCCGGAGTTCGCGGCGGCCGGCAAGGAGGGCGTGCTCGTCCGGCATCTGCTGTCGCACCGGTCGGGACTGTCCGGCCTGCGGGAACCGCATGCGCTCGCCGACCTCTACGACTGGGAGTTGACGACCTGCCGGCTGGCGGCGACGGAGCCCTGGTGGGAGCCGGGGACTCGGTCCGGCTATCACGCGCTGACGTACGGCTTCCTGGTCGGTGAGGTGGTCCGCCGGGTGTCGGGGCTGCTGCCGGGCGCCTTCCTGGAGCGGGAGGTGACCGGACCGCTGGGCATCGATTTCACCATCGGGCTGCCGGAGAAGGAGGCCGGGCGGGCCGCCGAGCTGGTGCAGCCACCGGCCGCCCCGACCAGCGAACAGGCCGCGATCTACGCCCAGTTGACACCCACGGCGATCGCCGCCCTGGCCAACCCCCTCATGGGCCCCGCGGAGGCGAACAGCCCCGAGTGGCGGGCCGCCGAGATACCGGCGGCCAACGGCCACGGCACGGCACGCGCGATCGCCGCGCTGTACGGCGTCTTCGCCGGCCAGGGCTCGTACGGCGGACAGCGCGTCCTCTCCACCGAGGCAGCCGAACGGGTGCGCGAGGGACAGGGTCGCTGCCGGGACCTGGTGCTGGGCGCCGGTTTCGACCACGAGACGGAGATCGGGCTCGGGCTGTGGCTGAGCGGCCCGAACGGCTCGTACGGGCCCAACCCGAAGGCGTACGGCCATGACGGGTTCGGCGGCTCCTGCGGACTGGCCGACCCCGAGGGCGGCGCGTCCATGGGGTATGTCATGAACCGCATGGGCCCACACATCGCCGACGACCCACGGAAAATGGCGCTGATCGACGCCTTGTACAGCGCACTCTGAACACAACGTCCAGAAAGGCACACATGAGCACGTTCACCACCTCCGACGGCACCGAGATCTTCTTCAAGGACTGGGGTACGGGACAGCCGGTGGTGTTCAGCCACGGCTGGCCGCTGAACGCGGACACGTGGGACGGCCAGTCCCGTCTGGTCGCCGAGGACGGCTTCCGGGCCATCGCGCACGACCGGCGCGGGCACGGCCGTTCCGCGCAGCCGTGGCAGGGCAACCACATGGACCAGTACGCCGACGACCTGGCCGAACTGATCGAGTCGCTCGACCTCGACAACGTCATCCTCGTCGGCCACTCGACCGGCGGCGGCGAGGTGACCCGCTACATCGGCCGGCACGGGACGGGACGCGTCGCCAAGGTCGTACTGCTGGGTGCGGTGCCGCCGCTGATGCTGAAGACCGACGCCAACCCCGAGGGCACTCCCGTCGAGGCCTTCGACGGTATCCGGGCGGGCGTGGAGGCGGACCGTTCGCAGTTCTACTGGGACCTCAGCGAGGCCTTCTTCGGTTTCAACAGGCCGGACGCGACCCCGTCCGAGGGCATGCGCCGCGCGTTCTGGCTGTGGAGCATGCAGGTCGGGCTCAAGGCCGCCTACGACTGCGTCAAGCAGTTCTCGGAGTCCGACTTCACCGAGGACCTGGGCCGCATCGACGTACCGACGCTGATCGCGCACGGAGCCGACGACCAGATCGTGCCGATCGCCGCGTCGGCGGAGAAGACGGCGCAACTCGTCAAGGACTCGATCTTGAAGGTCTACCCGGGCGCCCCGCACGGCCTGGTGGGCGACTTCGAGAAGGCGTTCAACGCGGACCTGCTGGAGTTCATCAAGAGCTGACGGGTCGTCACCCGACGGGTGTCCGCGTCGCCACCACCATCCGGCAGCGCGGACTGCCGTCCGGCCTGCACCCGAACTCGGGCAGGGCCCGGGTCTCCACGTCGAAGCCGACGTGCGTCAACTCCCGTCGCACGTCGGCCAGTCGGAAGGACCGGTAGTACATGACGAACGGCGGCTTCCACACGGCGTTGCGCACCCTCATCACCGCGTCGAAGCCGAGCAGCGCCCAGTAGGCGGGCGTTCCCGGGCGGGCCGGGGCCGCGACGGGGAACGCGAAGCGACCGCCCGGCCGCAGTACGGAGTGGACCTGGGCGAACAGCCCCGGCAACTCGCCCGGCAGGAAATGGCCGAACGCCCCGAAGCTGACGACCAGATCGAAGGCGGGGGCGGACGCCGGGGCGAAGGGCAGGGCTCGCGCGTCGCCGCGTACCAGGGCGACGCGCGGTCCGCCGGGGCGCTCGTCCGCCCCCGCCCGCCGCCAGGCCACCTCCAGCATGCCCGTGCTGATGTCGATCCCGGTGACACTCCCTCGGCACACCTCCTCCAGCACCGCCAGACCGGCGCCGGTGCCGCAGCACAGGTCGAGACCGTCACCGAAGGGCCCGAGCGTGCCGAGCGCCGACGCCACCGCGTCGAGGATCGTGTCCGGCGTACGGAACGGGGTGTGGTCGAACTTCGGTGCGAGCAGGTCGTAGCCGTGCTCGACGGACGACAGCGCCTGCACGGCGAGTTCACGGAGGGTAGGACCTTCGGGGCTGAACATCGGCCCAGCTTAGGGCGCGTGGGCGGGTCGGCACCTGGGACGCCGGCTCGGGCGGTTCACCCCTTAGGGTGAGCGGATGCGTGCGTTTCGTGAGGCAGTGGAGGCCGGGGATCTCGACGCCGTCGAGATACTGCTGGCGGAGAACGTCGTGTTCACCAGCCCGGTCGCGTTCCGGCCGTACCCCGGCAAGGCGATCACCGCGGCGATCCTGCGCGGTGTGTCCCGGGTCTTCGAGGACTTCCGGTACGAGCGGGAGATCGGCGCGCCCGACAGCCGCGACCACGCGCTGGTGTTCACGGCGCGGGTCGGCGAGCGCGAGATTCAGGGCTGCGACTTCCTGCACGTCGACGAGGACGGTCTGATCGACGAGCTGACGGTCATGGTCCGTCCACTGTCGGCCGCGCAGGCGCTGTCGGCGGCCATGGGCGCCCAGTTCGAGCGGATCGCGCAGGAGGCACAGGCCGCGGGGTCCGCCTGAGCGGGCGCGTTTTGGTTGGATGACCCCATGACCACCGACGAGCACGCGCGGATGATGCGGGCCAACGAGGCCAACTGGGACGCCCGAACCCCCGTCCATCTCGCCAGCCGTTTCTACGGGCTGTCCGAGAACCTCGACCCGTCGCGCTGGTTCGCCTCCTGGGAGTGGGAGGACCTCGGCGAACTGACCGACCGCGATGTGCTTCACCTCCAGTGCCACCTCGGCACGGAGACCCTGGCCTTCGCCCAGCGCGGGGCGCGGGCCGTCGGCCTCGACATTTCCGAGGCGTCCGTTACGGCCGCGCGCGACATCGCGGCGAAGGCCGGCCTCGACGTGACGTACGTACGGGCGAACGTGTACGACGCCGTGGAGGCCCTGGAGCAACGGCGGTTCGACGTCGTGTACACCGGCAAGGGCGCCCTGTGCTATCTGCCCGACCTGGAGCGCTGGGCGGAGACGATCGCCCAACTCCTGCTTCCCGGCGGCCTGTTGTTCGTCGTTGAGTTCCATCCACTGCTCAACTCGCTGGGCCCGAAGCCCGCTCCGGGCGACACCGGTGAACTCCTGCTGCGGCACGACTACTTGGGCACGCGGGGTGCCGTGCACCGTGATGCGACGTTCACGTACACCGACGGCCCGGCCGTGGCGGGGGCCACCGAGAGCTTCGAGTGGATGCACGGAATGGACGAGGCCGTCAACGCGTTGATCGGGGCGGGACTGACCATCCGGCGGTTGCGCGAGAGCGATGAACTGCCCTGGCCACGCTGGCCCCGTATGGAACGTACGGAGTCGGGCTGGTGGCGGTTGCCCGAGCCGCGCGTCCCGCTCCTGTACGGGCTCCTCGCGAGCCGCTGAACCCCAACCCCCAGCCGCAACTCACAGCCACACCCGCAGCACCGTGTGGTACGGTACTGCCGAGCACTTGTGTACGCCCCGTTCCGGGCGCCGGTGCAGTTCCTCCTCAGTTCGCCGAACTGCCCGTCGGATTCCGATCGGCACATCGGCTCTCCCAGTGCCACCTCCCCAGCTGCGACGTAGTTCTGTCGTACCCGAGGTGTTGCTGTCTCCCGCCGCCCGTAGCGCGCCCGGCGCGCTCAGTTCTCGCGGCCTCCCCTTCCTCCTTCTTCCGCGTGCCTCATGCGGCATGCGTCTCCGTCCTCGAAAGGACTCCCCGACCATGACCACCACACTCGAACATCGCCCTGGACAGAACACGGAACAACTGCCCCCGGCCCGGATCGCGACCGGTGTCCTCGACATCGACGGCAACGGGAAGGGGCACCTGCGGGCCGCCGACAGCTGCCTGCCCGCACCCACCGACCTTCAGGTCTCCCCGGCCCTGATCCGCCGCCACGGCCTGCGCAAGGGCGACCTCGTCGCCGGCGCCCAAGGCACCCAGCGCGCTCTCACCGAGGTCGGGCTGGTCAACGGCCGTACGCCCGAAGAGCTGCGCGACCGTCGTCACTTCCGCGACCTCACCCCGCTGCACCCGCGCGACCGGCTCCGTCTGGAACATCCGGCGGCCGGACTCACCGGACGCGTCACCGACCTGATCGCACCCGTCGGCAAGGGCCAGCGCGGGCTGATCGTGGCACCGCCCAAGACCGGCAAGACCGTGCTGCTCCAGCAGATCGCGGCGGCCGTCGCCGGCAACCACCCCGAATGCCGCCTGATGGTGGTGCTGCTCGACGAGCGGCCCGAAGAGGTCACCGACATGCGGCGCTCCGTGCGCGGAGAGGTGTACGCCTCGACCTTCGACAAGGCACCAAAGCAGCACATCGCGCTCGCCGAACTCGCCATCGAGCGGGCCAAGCGGCTCGTCGAGACGGGCGAGGACGTCGTCATCCTCCTGGACTCCCTCACCCGGCTGTGCAGGGCCCACAACAACGCGGCGGCCTCCGGTGGCCGCACCCTCAGCGGCGGGGTCGACGCCGCCGCGCTGCTCGGGCCGAAGCGGCTCTTCGGCTCCGCACGCCTGGCCGAGGAGGGCGGTTCGCTCACGATCCTCGCCACCGCCCTGGTGGAGACCGGCTCCCGCGCCGACGACTTCTTCTTCGAGGAGCTGAAGGGCACGGGCAACATGGAGCTGCGGCTGAGCCGCGAGCTCGCCTCCCGGCGCGTCTACCCGGCCGTCGACATCAATCCGTCCGGCACCCGCCGAGAGGAACTCCTGCTGAACCCGGCCGAGTTGACGACCGTTCAAGGGCTGCGGCGGGTCCTGCAGACGCGGGACGGCCAGGCGAGCCTGGAAACCCTCCTGGAGCGGCTTCGCAGCACTCCCGACAACGCGGCCTTCATGCGGCGGATCCAGCCGACACTGCCGGCCGAGTAGCCACACCTTTGGGTGCCCATGTGCTCCCGGGTGTGGCATCCGGGTGTTCGGGCCCGCTTCTCGGCCCCGGCAGCGCAGCGATCGGCACGTCCATTCTTACGTTTGCGGTATGACCATCAGATTCCCTTCCCGGATCGCCGCCTCCTGCTGTGCGCTGTGCGTGACGGGCGTGCTGGCGCTCACGCCCGCCCCGGCGTCCGCCCGCACCGGTGCCGACCCGGTCACACCGACGACGGCGGACGCGCGGCTGCTGTACCGCTCCGGTACCCAGGCCCGGCTCCGCCCCGGCGCACCCCGCCTCCCCCGGGACGTGTCCGCGCTGTCGTGGCTGGTGGCCGACGCCGCCACCGGTGAGGTGCTCGCCGCGCACAACGCGCACCGCAAACTGCCCCCGGCCAGCACCCTCAAGACGCTCTTCGCCCTCACCGTGCTGCCCAAGCTGCCCGCGGGCCTGCGGCACAAGGTCACCGAGGCCGAGTTGGCGGGCATCGGGGCCGGCAGCAGTCTCGTCGGAGTCGCGGCCGGTCGTACGTACCGTGTCTCCGACCTGTGGCGGGGGGTGTTCCTCAACTCCGGGAACGACGCCGTGCACGTCCTGGCCGCCATGAGCGGGGGCTGGCGCGACACCGCCGTCCGGATGCAGGCCAAGGCCCGCTCCCTGGGCGCCCGCGACACCCATGTGCGCTCGCCCGACGGCTACGACGCGTCGGGGCAGGTGTCGTCGGCGTACGACCTCGCGGTGTTCGGACGGGCCGGGCTGCACAACGAGGACTTCGCCGACTACTGCGGCACGGCCCGGGCGAAGTTCCCCGGCGGGGACGGCTGGTCGTACGAGATCCAGAACACCAACCGGCTGCTGACCGGCGCCAACGGCGTCGCCCGCTACCGGGGGGTGATCGGCGTCAAGAACGGCTACACCAGCAATGCGGGCAACACGCTGGTCGCCGCCGCGCGCCGGGGCGGGCGCACCCTGGTCGTCACGGTGATGAACCCTCAGGAGGGCGGCGGACACGCCGTCTACGAGGAGGCCCGCTCGCTGCTCGACTGGGGCTTCGGGGCCGCCGGACGCGTCGATCCCGTCGGCTCGCTGGTCGCCGCGCGGCCCGTACCGCAGGCGGGCCCGGAAGCACCGGCGTCGGGGGCGGTGCCGGTCCCGGTGGCCGCCACCGTGGCGTCCGACGCCGGGCCGGGCTGGCCGGAGACCTGGACGATCCTCGGAGCGGCCGTGCTCGGCGCCGGCGCGGTGTCGCTGGCGTTGCGGATCGTGAGCGCGAAACGGGTCTGACCGGCAGCGTCCACCGGCAGCCACAGCAGCAGTCCGAGTGTGACCCAGACGTACGCGCTGCCGCCGACGAAGCCGTCCACGCCGGACGCGTCGTCGAACCACAGCCACACCACGCTCGTACACAGCACCGCGTACAGAGCGCCCGCCACGCGCGTGTGCCCGGTGCGCAGCAGGAGAGCGAACGACGGCAGCAGCCAGACGAGATGGTGCACCCAGGTGATCGGGCTGACCAGACACGCGGTCAGCCCGGTGAGCGCGAACGCGGCCCACCAGTCCCCCACGGCGACGGCCCGGCGAGCCCGCCACGCCCAGACCCCGAGGACGACCAGGACCAGCACCAGCCACACGGCACGGCTGGGCTCGCCCGGCTCGGCCAGCCGCGCCAGTACGCCCTGGAGCGACTGGTTGGAGACGTACGCCGTCTTCCCGATGCGCTGGGTGTCCCACAGCGCCTCGCTCCAGTAGAAACGTGAGGCCTCCGGCGCGACCCACACCGCGAGCGCGGTGGCGGCACCGGCGACAGCCGTCGCGAGCCCGGCTGCCCGTCGCCGCCCGGCGAGCAGCAGCAGGCCGATGAACAGGGCGGGGGTCAGCTTGATGGCGGCGGCAAGCCCGATCCCGATGCCCGCCCAGCGGGTCCGGCCGGTCGTCAGCAGCCAGGCGTCGGTGAGGACGAGGGCCAGCAGTACGAGGTTCACCTGGCCGAAGCTGACGGTGTCGCGGACGGGTTCGAACAGCGCCAGCACACAGGCGGACAGGGCCCAGCCGTACCAGCCGTACCGGCACAGCACGGGTCCGGCGGTCATCCACACCACCGCGCCGAGCGCCGCCAGGTTGAGGAGCAGCGCGGCGGTGATCGCGGCGTGCAGCCCGAGGAGGGCCATCGGCAGCATGCTGACGGCCGCGAACGGCGGATAGGTGAAGCCGTACGTCGTGCCGGGCACCCGGTAGTCGTAGATCCGGCCGCCGTGGTGGACCCAGGTGTCGACGGTTCCGTAGTAGACGCGCAGGTCGAACCAGCCCCGCAGCAGAGGCACGGTCGCGGTGAACACGGTCACCGTGAGGGCGAGGGCGAGCACCAGGATCAGCCGTTCCCGGTCGGTGCGGGGCAGTCTCACAGGGCTCATACCGTGCTCTCCCGCAGGGGTGTCCGGGCCGCCTGGTAGGCCTGCCAGAGGACGACGACGGCCAGCGCGCCGCCGGAGACGGCCAGGACCAGTTCCTCGGTCCCGGCGGGCGCGCCGCTCGGCAGGGCCAGGAGCGCGACGACCCCGGTGACGGCGGCGAGGCGGTGGCGTACGGACGCGCTGGGCGCCGCGGCGGCGATGAGGAACAGGGCCCACAGGGCGTACCAGGGCCGGATCGCCGGGCCGAGGACGACCACGACGGCCAGGCTGAGACCGAGTGCGTAGACCGGGCTGAGGCGTGGGCGGCGCAGCCATATGAAGGCGATGGCGAGGACGGTGACGGCGATGCCGAGCAGATGCCAGGCAGGGACGGCGAGCGGTGCCAGATCGCTGCCGACCTTCGTGAGCGCGGCGGCCGTCGCGCGGCCGAGAAGGCTGGTGAGGGCCCAGTTCTGGGGGGACACCGGGGTTCTCAGGGCGCCTATCCAGCCGTAGCCGGTGCCGGCCAGCGCGGTGACGCCGACGGTGGTGGCGACGGCCGCGCCCGCGGTCGTCAGTACCGCCCGCACCGGGCTGCGGCCCGCGCGGATCTGGAGGGCCACGACCGCGGCGAGGCCGAGGACGGCGGGCGCCTTGACGAGGGCGGCGAGCGTGACCAGTACGGCGCCGAGGACCGGCCACCGGCCCAGCGCCGCCACCAGGCCGACGCCGAGCAGCCCGAGCATGATCGCGTCGTTGTGGGCGCCCGCCACCAGGTGCAGCAGGACCAGCGGGTTGAGGGCGCCGAGCCACAGCGCGGCGGCCGGGTCGGCACCGCTGTGCCGGGCGAGGCGGGGCAGGGCCGCCGCCATCAGGGCCACGCCGAGCAGCGCCACCAGCCGCAGGCCGAACAGGCCGGCGGGGATCTCACCCCGGGTCAGTCCGGAGAGTCCGGACGCGACGGCGAGGAACACGGGGCCGTACGGGGCGCCGGTCTGCTGCCACACGGGGGCGACCTCGGCGGCGAGCGGGCCGCCGAGCAGGGCGGGGCCGTGCGCGTACACGTCCATGTGCGCGTCGACCATCGCACCCTGGGCGAGGTAGCTGTAGACGTCGCGGCTGAAAAGGGGTGGGGCGAGGAGGAGCGGGGCTGCCCAGACGACGAGGACGAGCATCAGGGAGCGTACGGTGGGCGGCTCCGGGCCCCGGACCAGTCTGCCGAGCAGGGCCCAGGCCGCTATCAGCAGCACGACGCCGAAGTAGACGCCGACCAGGCCCAGCGCGGCGCGGCCGGTGGAGGGGGCGATGAGTTCCCGTACGGGGAGGGCTCCGGCGGTCTCGCCTCCCAGCGCGAGACATACGGTGCCGATCAGGCCTATGGCCTGGCAGCGGGGGAGGGTTGTCGGGGGAGCCTTCACTTGTGCAGCCTGACAAGGGTTGGTGGACGCGGGGCTACGGGGCGCCTTCCGGGCGGGGGCCTACGCGTTACCGGTGAGTGGTCGGTGGGGTCGCCTTGTCGGCTGCCCGCCGGTGGGGGCTTGTCGCGCCCACGCGGCGGAGCCGCACAATGTCACAGCCCCGCGCCCCTATAAGGGCGCCCCCCACGCACAGGACGTTGAGAAGGTCGTCAGAACACTCGAAGATCAGAAGACCGACACTCCCGTCAGTGTCGTGAAGCGGTCCAGGGCCGCCACCCCCGCCACCGAGTTGCCGCGCTCGTCGAGCCCAGGGCTCCAGACGCACAGGGTGCAGCGGCCCGGGACTATCGCGATGATGCCGCCGCCCACTCCGCTCTTGCCGGGGAGGCCCACGCGGTAGGCGAAGTCGCCCGCCGCGTCGTAGGTGCCGCAGGTCAGCATGATGGCGTTGATCTGTTTGGACTGGCTGCGGGTCAGGAGGCGGGTGCCGTCGGCCCGGACGCCGTGGCGGGCCAGGAAGGCCGAAGCGAGGGCGAGGTCGGCGCAGGACGCCTCGACCGAGCACTGGCGGAAGTACTGCTCCAGCAGGTCCGGAACCGGGTTGTCGATGTTGCCGTACGAGGCCATGAAGTGGGCGAGCGCGGCGTTGCGGTGGCCGCGTCCGGCCTCGGAGGCGGCCACCTCCTTGTCGAAGGTGAGCCCGGGATTGCCGGACTCCGTGCGCAGCAAGTCGAGGAGCGCTCCGGCCGCGTCCCCGGTACGGGTGTGCAGGCGGTCGGTGACGACGAGCGCGCCCGCGTTGATGAACGGGTTGCGCGGGATGCCGTTCTCGTACTCCAGCTGGATCAGGGAGTTGAAGGGATTGCCGGAGGGTTCGCGGCCGACGTGCTCCCAGAGTTCGTCACCCTCGCGGGCCAGGTCGAGGGCGAGGGTGAAGACCTTGGTGACGGACTGCGCGGAGAACGGCTCCCGCCACTCCCCCACCCCGTACACCGTGCCGTCCAGTTCGGCGACGGCCATGCCGAAGCTGCGCGGGTCGCGGGCGGCGAGCGCCGGGATGTAGTCGGCGGGACGCCCGCGACCGGGTGTGCGTTCGATCTCCTCGGCGATGCGTTCCAGGACCGGCAGGAAGGTCGGGGGCGAGGGCGACGGAGCTGGATCCATGATCGTCATTGTCCCTCCGGAGACCGGTCTTGGCGCGCGTTCGTGTGTCCGAGCGATCCTGGTGAAATCGGGTGCGCGACAGTGCCCCGACAGGGGCGCGGGGCTGTGTCAACAATGCGGCTCCGGCGCGCGGACGCGGCCAGCCCCCACCGGCCCGCGGCAAAGAACCCGCCGATTCAGCGGAGCGCTACGCGCCGTTGCCCGCCAGGATCTCGGGGCGCAGCAGGTCGGCGAGTCGTTCGGCGGGCAACAGTCCCTTCTCCAGGACGAGTTCGGCGACGCCCCGGCCGCTGACAAGGGCCTCCTTGGCGATGTCGGTGGCGGCCGTGTACCCGATGTACGGGTTGAGGGCCGTGACCAGGCCTATGGAGTTCTCCACACTCGCGCGCAGGGCCTCGGTGTTGGCGGTGATGCCGTCGACGCAGCGCTCGGCGAGCGTGAGGCAGGCGGCGCGCAGGTGGGTGATGGACTCCGAGAGGGAGTGCAGGATGATCGGCTCGAAGGCGTTGAGCTGGAGCTGTCCGGCCTCGGCGGCCATGGTGATGGTGACGTCGTTGCCGATCACCTCGAAGGCGACCTGGTTGACGACCTCGGGGATCACCGGGTTCACCTTGCCGGGCATGATCGACGAACCCGCCTGCACCGGCGGCAGGTTGATCTCGCCGAGCCCGGCGCGCGGCCCGGAGGACAGCAGGCGCAGGTCGTTGCAGCTCTTGGAGAGCTTGACGGCGACCCGCTTGAGTACGCCGGACATCTGGACGAACGCCCCGCAGTCCTGGGTCGCTTCGACCAGGTTGGCGGCCGTGACGAGCGGCAGTCCGGTGATCGCGGAGAGATGGCGGCGGGCCGACTCGGCGTATCCGGCGGGGGCGTTGAGACCCGTACCGATCGCGGTGGCGCCGAGGTTGATCTCGTGGATCAGCTCGACCGCCTCCGCGAGGCGGCTGCGGTCCTCCTCGATCATCACGGCGTACGCCGAGAACTCCTGCCCGAGCGTCATCGGTACCGCGTCCTGGAGCTGCGTACGCCCCATCTTCAGGACGTCGTGGAACTCGACCGCCTTACGGGCGAAGGCGTCCTGCAGCACGGTCATCGCCTTGAGCAGTTCCCGCACCGCGAAGACGGTCGCGACCTTGACGGCGGTCGGGTAGACGTCGTTGGTGGACTGGCCGAGGTTGACGTCCTCGTTGGGGTGCAGGTGCTGGTACTGGCCCTTCTCGTGGCCCAGCAGCTCCAACGCCCGGTTCGCCACCACCTCGTTGGCGTTCATGTTCGTCGAGGTGCCCGCCCCGCCCTGCACGACGTCCACCACGAACTGGTCGTGCAGCCTGCCGCCCCGGATCTCCCGGCACGCCTCGACGATCGCGGCGGCCTTCTTCGGCTCCAGCAGCCCGAGTTCCTCGTTGGCGAGGGCGGCGGCCTCCTTGACGGCGGCGAGGGCGTCGATGAGGTGCGGGTAGGCGGAGATGGTCATGCCGGTGATGGGGAAGTTCTCCGTGGCACGCAGGGTGTGGACACCCCAGTACGCCTCGGCGGGAACATCACGGTCGCCGAGCAGGTCGTGTTCGCTGCGAGTGGCTGCGCCGGTCATGACTGGGTGGGCCTGCTTTCGTGAAGGGGGCTGGCAATCCAGCCTGTCTGGGGGTCCCCCCTCTGGGGGAGTTTGAGGACGAGGCCCGTTCAGGGCCGAAGCGGGGGTCTGGGGGCGGCGGCCCTCAGGAACGGGACGGGACGGGTAGGGGCGACGGGGGCGAGGAAAACCGTGCGGATCCCCCTACCGCCGCGCTACCGGATCGAGCGCGCGGGCCGGTCGGACCCGTCCGACCTCACGGCCGCCGCCCAGCAGAGCCTCGCCCGCAAACTCGGTGAGCAGCTCCGGCTCCACGCCGGCCCGGACGAGTGCCGCCGCCGTCACCGGGACGCGGGCCCGGTTCGCGCCGTCGGCGATCTTGACCGCGACGGCCCGGCCGTCCGGGAGGGCCGCGACCTGGACGCCCTCGAAGCCGTCCTTGCTGAGCAGCCCGGGCACGGCCCGCATCAGCGCGGCCACGTCCCGGCCGGAGCCGGAGGCCATCTCGGCGTGGTCACGCATCGCGTCGGCGACCAGGGCCTCCGGGGTGTCGGGGGCGGCGGTGGTGATCCGGGCCGCAGCGCGGGCGAGACCGTGCAGGGAGATGGAGAAGAGGGGCGCTCCACAGCCGTCGACGGTCACCTGGGCGATGCACTGCCCGGTGAGGTCCTCGACGATCTCGGCGATCGCCTGCTGAAGGGGGTGGCCGGCGTCGAGGTAGCTGTCGAGGGGCCAGCCGTTGAGCTCGCAGGTGTAGAGCATGGCCGCGTGCTTGCCTGAGCAGTTCTGGGCGAGGCGGGAGGGCAGGCGGCCCTCGCGTATCCAGCCGTCCCGGACGACCGGGTCGAACGGCAGGTCCGGCACGTTGCGCAGGTCGTCCTCGGCGAGGCCGGCCAACTCCAGGATGCGGCGGGATCCGGCCAGGTGGCGTTCCTCGCCGGAGTGGCTGGCGGCGGCCAGGGAGAGCAGCTCGCCGTCGAGGGGCAGGCCGGCCCTGAGCATGGCCACCGCCTGGACCGGTTTCAGGGCCGAGCGCGGATAGAAGGCCGCCTCGATGTCGCCCACCTGCAACTCCACCTGGCCGTCGGCGCCGAGGACGACGACGGAACCGTAGTGGATGCCCTCGATGACCCCGCCGCGCACAAGCTGCGCGACGGGCGAGTGGAGGGGTTCGCGGATCGCGGGGGCGTCCGCGAGAGTGCTGCCGTACATGCCTGCCTGCGCTGCTTCGTGCATTACTTCATCCTGCATCACGGCGTGGTTCACGCGTCGGCCCCGGCCGACCCGGTGGCTTCGGTGGGTCCGTTCGCCTCGGCGGCCTTGCGGGCCACCTGGCCGCGGACGCCGTACCAGCCCGCGACCAGTGCCCCGGCGATCAGCGGCAGACACAGCACGGTGGTGCGGCCGGCGCCGCCGTCGGCGTACATCAGGACGAGGACGGAGGCGAGGAAGGCCAGCGTCACGAGTTCGGTCCACGGGGAGCCGGGGAGGCGGTAGCTCGGCCTGTCCAGCTCGCCGTTCTCGGACTTCCGCCAGAACACCAGGTGGCAGATCATGATCATGCCCCAGGTGGCGAGGATGCCGATCGCGGCGAAGTTCAGCACGATCTCGAAGGCGTCGGCGGGGACGACGAAGTTCAGGCCGACACCGAGTACGCAGAATCCGCTGGTGAGCAGGATGCCGCCGTACGGGACCTGGCTGCGGCTCATGTTGCCGGTGAACTTCGGCGCGGAGCCGGACATCGCCATCGAGCGCAGGATGCGGCCGGTGGAGTACAGGCCCGAGTTGAGGGACGACATGGCCGCCGTGAGGACGACCAGGTTCATCACGCCGCCGGCCGCCGGGATGCCGATGTTGGAGAGGACGGTCACGAAGGGGCTCTCGCCCGACGTGTACTTGTTCCACGGCAGCAGCATCGAGAGGAGGACGACCGAGCCGACGTAGAAGAGGCCGACGCGCCACATGATCGAGTTGATCGCCTTCGGCATGATCTTCTCGGGGTTCTCGGTCTCGCCCGCCGCGACACCGACGAGTTCGACGGAGGCGTAGGCGAAGACGACGCCCTGGATGATCAGCAGCATGGGCAGCAGGCCGTTGGGGAATACGCCGCCGTTGTCGGTGATCAGGGACGGGCCGGGGGTGGTGCCGGCGACCTCGTGCTGGGTGACCAGCAGGAAGATGCCGATCAGCATGAAGACGACGAGGGCGCTGACCTTGATGATGGCGAACCAGAACTCCAGTTCGCCGAACATCCGCACCGATATCAGGTTCACGGTGAGGACGACCGCCAGGGCGATCAGCGCGAGCACCCACTGCGGGATGTCGGAGAACAGACCCCAGTAGTGGGTGTAGAGGGCCACCGCGGTGATGTCGGCGATGCCGGTGGTCGCCCAGTTCAGGAAGTACATCCAGCCCGCGGTGTACGCGCCCTTCTCGCCCAGGAACTCACGTGCGTACGACACGAACGCGCCGGACGAGGGCCGGTACAGGACGAGTTCGCCCAGCGCCCGGACGACGAGGAAGGCGAAGACGCCGCAGACGGCGTAGGCGATGAAGAGGGACGGGCCGGCCTCGGCCAGCCGACCGCCGGCGCCGAGGAACAGGCCGGTGCCGATGGCGCCGCCGATGGCGATCATGTTGACGTGCCGGGCCTTCAGCGACTTGCTGTAGCCCGCGTCACCGGCGTCGACGTGCACGGCCTTCTTCCGCGTCGTTCCGTTCGCCGTGCCGTCCTGGAGGGATTGCTCGCTCACGCCTCGGGTCCGCCTTCCGGGGAGGTCTCGTGGGGGGTGTCCGTGTGCGCGGCGCGCACGATGTCGGTGAGGGTCGTGGAGACCCGGTCGAGATGGTGGGACATGGCCGCCACCGCGTCGTCCTCGCTGCGGTCGATCAGTGCCTCGACGATCGCCCGGTGCTCACGGTTGGACTGCTCACGCCGGCCGCCCAGCTCGTTCAGGAAGGCCGACTGACGGGCCAGCGCGTCCCGGATCTCCTCGATCACCCGGCGGAACACCGGGTTCTGGGCGGCCTGCGCCACGGCCAGATGGAAGAGGGTGTCCATGGCGACCCACGCGGTGGTGTCGGTCTCGTGCTCCATACGGTCCAGCAGGTGCGCGAGGTGGTCGAGATCCTCGGGGGTCCGTCGTACGGCCGCGTAGCCGGCGACCGGGATCTCGACGTGCCGGCGGACTTCGAGGAGGTCGCTGGCCGCGTAGTCGCCGAAGGTGGGGTCCTCGACGGTGCTGGACACGACGAAGGTGCCCTTGCCGGTCCGGGAGACGGTCAGGCCCATGGTCTGCAGGGCCCGCAGGGCCTCCCGCAGCACGGGCCGGCTCACCTCCAGGCGTCGGCACAGCTCGGCCTCGGAGGGGAGCTTGTCCCCCACGGCGTAATCTCCGCGCTCGATGGCGCTGCGCAGATGACCGAGGACCGCTTCCATCGCGCTGACGCGCCGCGGTACCGAGCCACCTGTCTGGCTGTCTGACAGGTTCACGGGGGTGATCCTGCGGGTGAAGGGACGGGACTGTCAAGGGTGTGCGGCCGGTCCGCCCTCGGACCGGCCCCGGCATCCCGCCCCGCCTCAGTTCAGTACACCGGCGCCCAGCAGCCCGAAGAGCAGTACGCCGACGACGATCCGGTAGATCACGAAGGCGTTGAAGGAGTGCTTGGCGACGAACTTCAGCAGCCAGGCGATGGACCCGTAGGCGACGACGAAGGAGACCACCGTGCCGACGGCCAGCGGCGCGGCGCCCACACCCGCGCCCAGGGCGTCCTTCAGCTCGTACAGCCCGGCGCCGGTCAGGGCGGGGATGCCGAGGAAGAAGGAGAGACGGGTGGCGGCGACCCGGTCGAGGTCGAGCATCAGCGCCATGGACATGGTGGCACCGGAGCGGGAGAAGCCGGGGAACAGGAGGGCGAGGATCTGTGAACTGCCCACCATCATCGCGTCCTTGAAGGTGGTCTCGCCCTCACCACGCCTGTGCCGGCCCATCTGGTCCGCCGCCCACATCACCCCGCTCCCGACGATCAGCGAGGCGGCGACCACCCAGAGCGAGGCGAGGGGGCCCTCGATCAGCGGCTTGGCGGCAAGGCCCACGACGACGATCGGGACCGTGGCGCAGATGACCCACCAGGCGAACCTGTAGTCGTGGTGGTGACGCTCGTCGCGGTTCCTCAGGCCCCTCCCCCAGGCCGAGACGATCCGGACGATGTCCTTGAAGAAGTACACGAACACCGCGGCGATCGCGCCGACCTGGATGACGGCCGAGAACCCGACCACGGCGTTGTCGTCGACGGGGATGTTCATCAGCCCCTCGGTGATCTTCAGATGTCCGGTCGAGGACACCGGCAGGAACTCGGTCACACCCTCGACGGCTCCGAGGACGACGGCCTGACCGACGGAGATGGCGCTCATGGAATCCAGTTCTGCTGGGGAGGGACGGGCTGACGGCCGGGTCAGTCCTACTACACGCCGGTAAGGCCCCGACGCCCTCCGCCTACAGCACGCCGCCCAGCCAGACGCCCGCGAAAGCCGCCCCGAGACCGGCGACCACGCTCGCCATGACGTTGACGGCGGCGAGCAGGCCGGCCCCGTCCTCGGCCAGCCGCAGCGTCTCGTAGGAGAAGGTCGAGTACGTGGTCAGCGCGCCGCACAGGCCCGTACCCAGGAGCAGTTGGAGATTCGGCCCCGGCGCGGCGCCGGTGAGCAGGCCGAGGATCAGGCACCCGGTGACGTTGACGGCGAAGGTGCCCCAGGGGAAGGCCGTGTCGTGCCGGGACCGGACCATCCTGTCGGTGAGATAGCGGAGGGGTGCGCCGACCATTCCGCCCGCGATCACGAGCAGCCAGTTCACAACGACTCCTTACCCTTCCTGTCCGCTTCGCCCGGTTTCACATCGGTCCCGTCGGCGGGCCGGACGACCTCGCGGTCGACGATGACGGTCACGCACGGGACGCTGCCGGTCCGCCCTGTCATCGTCGGCTCCGCTTCAGGACCCGGCGGGTCGCGGTCGCCGCGAGTGTCACGGCCGCGAGGGCCGCGAAGAGGGTCGCGGCGAGGTAGGCGAGCCCGATGCCGGGACGGTCGTGGTCGACCAGCTTCTGGATGTCGACGGCGTACGTCGAGAAGGTGGTGAAGCCGCCGAGCACTCCGGTGCCGAAGAACGGGCGTACGAGACGGTGGGCGGTCCGGATCTCCGTGACGGCCACCATGAACACGCCGATCACGGCACAGCCGACGACGTTGACCCAGAAGGTGGTCCAGGGGAAACCGCCGGTCTGCGCGGGCCAAACAAGCGAGGCCGCGTACCGGGCGCAGGCGCCGATCGCGCCGCCGATCGCGACCACCGCGACGAACGGGGCCTGACCACGCAGAACGGAGGGGCGAGGCCGGGCGGCGACGGTCCCGGTGGGGATGTCGGGGGCTGTCATGGACGTACGTCTCCTACTCGCCGGCGCCCGGGCATGCGGGCGCGCCTGTGTGCGCAAGTAGGGACCGTTGGCGGCGGTGCTGCCGCGGTTCGGGTACGGCGGGCCCCACCGCCGCGCCGCGATCGGGGATCGCGGCCGGTCAACAGGGTAACGCCGGGGGCGTGAGGGCTGCACCCGGGTCGGTCGGCGCCCACGGTCGAGATCGCGTTCGCGGCCGTACGACAGCTGCTGCGCCGAGTGAGCGGGGCCTATGAACTGCGGTGCGACGAAGTGCCCCTGAAGGGGCGCGGGGCGGTGTCCGTATGCGGCTCCGCCGCGCGGGCGCGACCAGCCGCCACCGGCCCGCAGGCAACTCCACGCACCAAGTCGCGCGG
Organism: Streptomyces lacrimifluminis; assembly: GCF_014646095.1. Classification (GTDB taxonomy): domain Bacteria; phylum Actinomycetota; class Actinomycetes; order Streptomycetales; family Streptomycetaceae; genus Streptomyces; species Streptomyces lacrimifluminis. Next base: position 117,145 of record NZ_BMMU01000011.1, read on the forward strand.
CATCCCCGGCATCCCAGCCCCGCGGCGGCTTACCGCGCGCAAAAGACTGCCGCCCAGCCGTCGGCAGACAGCTACCAGCCCTTCTCGAACATGCGGGCCACCTCGGCGATCCGCACCTCGTCGGGGCGGTAGAAGGTTCGCCAGCGGATCTTCTTCGTCCGGACCGCGCCGATGCCCGCGAGCAGGCCCAGGTGGGTGGTGGCGACGGCCAGGGGGACGCCGAGTTTCGCGGCGACGGCCGCCGCCGTGACGCCGTCCTCGACGGGATCGCCGTGCCGTTGGGGCGGGAAGTGCGCGGCCGGGTCCCTCAGCCACTCCAGGATCTCCAGGCGTTGGCCGCCTACCGGTCTCTTCAGCATCGCGCCTCCTCGTCCCGGTCACCGCGTGCCGTGCCTCCCAATGTCCCGCAGTCGGGGCCGCCGCGTCCGGGGCTTCACACCTCTTGGCCGAGGTCGAACCTTCCCCGAGATGCACATACGTTCGAGCAAGCCCTTGCATCCCAACGCGCAGAGGCCCGGCCACCCCCCTCAGGCAGCCGGGCCCCCGTCCCTGTCGGCTCAGCGGTGGCTGAACCACGTCATCGCGGGGAGCGCCTTGTCGTCGTAGCCGAACAGGGCCTGGTTCTCCCAGCCGTTGCCGGAGGACGGGGCCGTGGGGTCCCAGCCGTTGCCGGTGACCGCGGTCCAGGTCGCCTCCCAGTAGAAGACGCCGAGCCCACGGCCGTTCGGAACGGCCTCCACGATGTTCAGGATGTCCCGGAACCAGGCCGACTGCCCGGCCGTGGACGCCGCGTACCCGGAGACGAGCTCACCAGTCGTGTCGATGATGTTCTCGTGCGAGTCCTTGCTGTCGAGACGGAAGGGGTAGGCCGTCTCGGCGACGAACACCGGCTTGCCGTAGCGCGCTGCCGCGTCGTCCAGGGTGGTCTGGAAGTCGTGGAGCGAACCGTGCCAGTAGCCGTAGTAGGACAGGCCGATGGCGTCGAACTTCACTCCGTTGGAGACCGCGCTGTCGAACCACCAGCGGGTGCCCGACAGATCGCCGCCCTTGGCCAGGTGCAGTGCGACGGTCGTGCCTGAGCTGACCGCCTTGACCGCGTTGTAGCCGGAGTTGAGCAGCCCGGCGAGCTGCGACCAGTTGTCGGTCGAGCCCTCGGACCACAGCATGCCGCCGTTGATCTCGTTGCCGACCTGGACCATGTCGGCGGTGGTGCCCTGGGACTTGAGGGCGTTCAGGACGTCGTACGTGTGGTTGTAGACGTCCGTCTTCAGCTGGCTGTAGGAGTGGCCGGCCCAGGCGGAGGGCTTGGACTGGGCGCCCGGATCGGCCCACGTGTCCGAGTAGTGGAAGTCGACCAGGAGCTTCATGCCCTGCGCCTTGACGCGCTTGGCGAGGGCGAGGACGCGCGCCTTGTTGTTGTAGCCGTCGGCCGGGTTGACCCAGACCTTGACGCGCGCGTAGTTCATGCCGGAGTTCTTCAGGACGGTGAGCGCGTCGCTCGTCGTCCCCGAAGCGGTCTTGTATACACCGCCCTTGGCCTCGCTCTTGGGGAGGGAGGAGATGTCGGCGCCCTTGACGGACACCCCGCCCGTGCCTGAGGCGAAGGTCAGGTCGTCGACGTTGATCCAGTTGCCCGCGTTGGCATCGGAGTTGACGCTGATCGTGCACTGGTTGTTCGTCACGGCGATCGGCACGACGATCCGGATCCACCCGCTGGCGGAGACGGGCAGGTCGGTGCGCTGCTCGGAGCTGCCGCAGTTCTTCAGCGCCAGGTAGGCCGACTTCTGGCCGCCGCCCGAGCGCACCCACGCGGTGAGCCTGTAGTTGCCGTTGGTCAGCCCGGACAGGTACTGGTAGGTCTCCACCTTGTAGGCGGAGGCGGAGTAGTGGGACAGGCGGTAACTGCCGCTGCGGCCACCGGACTCCACGTACGAGGCACCCGTGTCGCCGTACTCCGACCAGCTGTTGGGAACAGCCGCGCCCGAACCGTCGGCCTCGAAGCCGCCGTTGGTGAGCGTGCTGGCGGCCTGCGCGGAGGTCGCGGGAAGGGTGGTGAGGGCGAGGCCTGCGGCGAGCGGGAGCAGCAGGGCCCTGAGGGTGCGCCTGGGTGTGCGTCTGGGATGGAACATCGTCGTCCGTCGTCCCTTCGACGTGATGGGTTGGGGATGTCCCTCCTGAGGGGCGGGAGGGAACCCCTCCGCCCGCGGCTCTCGTGGCACGCACGGGCGGAGGGGAACTTGCGGCTCAGCCGTCGGGTTCAGCCGTCGAGCCGTACGACCCGGACGGCTCCGGCGGGCACCGCGAGGCGGCCCGCGGCCCGTTCGCCGGTCAGCAGCTCGGTGCCGGGGGCCTCCAGGGTCACCTTGGCGTCCGACGCGGTGTGGTTGACGGCGAACAGATAGGTGCCCGACTCGCCGGTGCGGCGCACGAGTTCGACGTCGTGCGGGAGGTCGGCGCGGGGCGCGACGTCGGCGTCCTCGGTGGCCCAGCCGAGCAGGGCGTCCAGGCCGTGCGCGTCGAGGCGGGTCGACACGTACCAGGCGGTGCCCTCGCCGAGGCGGTGGCGGGTGACGGCCGGGTGGCCGGCGGCGAGTCCGTCGGCGTACGTCCAGACCGTGTCGGCGCCGCGCGGGACGACGAACTCGGTCCACACGTCGCCGGTCAGCTCGGAGCCGTCGGGGCCGGTGATGCGGACGGTGTCGCCCTGGAGCAGCGGCGAGAACTCCTCGACGGTCAGGCCGAGTACGTCGCGCAGGGCACCCGGGTAGGGGCCCTCGTGCACGGCGTCGTGCTCGTCGACGATGCCGGAGAAGTACGAGACGACGAGGGTGCCGCCGTTCTCGACGTACTCCCTGAGGTTGCTCCCGGCGGCCTCCGTCATCAGATAGAGGGCCGGGACGACGACAAGTGGATAGGCCGACAAGTCGGCTTCCGGGTGGGCGAAGTCGACCGTGAGGTGGCGGTCGTACAGGGCCTCGTAGAAGGCGTCGGCGCGCTCGCGCGGGTCGTGGTCCTCGCTGGGGCGCCACTGGAGGTTCTGCGCCCACCAGGAGTGCCAGTCCCACAGGACGGCGACGTCGGCGACGGTTCGGGTGGAGCGGACGGAGGCCAACGAGTCGAGACAGGCGCCGAGTTCGACGACCTCGCGCCAGACACGGGTCTCCGTGCCGCCGTGCGGGAGCATCGCCGAGTGGAACTTCTCGGCGCCGCGCCGGGACTGGCGCCACTGGAAGAACATCGCGCCCTCGGAGCCCCGCGCCACATGGGCGAGGGAGTTGCGGGCCATCTGGCCCGGTGCCTTCGCGGGATTGCGGGCCTGCCAGTTGACGCCCGAGGTGGAGTGCTCCAGCAGGATCCAGGGGGCGCCGCCGCCGACGGAGCGGGTGAGGTCGGCGGCCATCGCCAGGTTGACGTGGGTGCGGCGGCCGTCGGTGATCAGGTAGTGGTCGTTGGTGACGATGTCGACCTCGCGGCCCCAGGCCCAGTAGTCGACGGAGTCGCACTGGCTGAGCGCGGTCATGAAGTTGGTGGTGACCGGGATGCCGGGCGAGAGGCGGTGCAGGATGTCCCGCTCCATACAGAAGTTCTCGCGCATGGTGGCGTCGGCGAACCGCTTGTAGTCGAGGGCCTGGCCCGGGTTGCCGACCGTGGGTGCGGCGCGCGGCGGGTTGATCTGCTCGAAGGTGGCGTACCGCTGGCCCCAGAAGGCCGTCCCCCAGGCCTCGTTGACACCGTCGACCGTCTCGTACGCCGACTCCAGCCAGCGGCGGAAGTGGGCCGCGCAGGAGTCGCAGTAGCAGGCCGAGACCGGGACGCCGTACTCGTTGTGCACGTGCCACATCGCGAGCGCCGGGTGGGCACCGTAGCGCTCGGCGAGCTTCGTGGTGATGCCGGCGGCGGCGGCGCGGTAGTCGGTGTTGCTGTGACAGATCGCGGCGCGGGAGCCGAACTCGTAACGCACGCCCTCGGGGGTGACTGGCAGAGCGTCCGGGTGCTCGCGGTAGAACCAGGCCGGCGGGGCCACCGTGGGCGTACCGAGGTCGGCGCGGATGCCGTTCTCGTGCAGGAGGTCCAGGAGCCGGTCGAGCCAGCCGAAGTCGTACGCCCCGGGGGTGGTCTCCAGCAGTGCCCACGAGAAGATTCCGACGCTGACCATCGTGACGCCGGCCTCGCGCATCAACCGGACGTCCTCCGGCCAGACGCTTTCCGGCCACTGCTCGGGGTTGTAGTCCCCGCCGAAGGCAAGCCCTGTGAGGCCCGTGGGGGTGGTCTCCGGCATGGAATGTCTCCCGGTTGGTGGGTCACTGTGGAACATGTCTTGGGAACGTGCACACACCGCTTTCGCGGTGCGGGCCCTAGATAACCGCACGGCAACAACCATTGACAAGTGTCCAGTGTGTTTCTCTACTGTGAACGCTCACAGACAGCATGGCGGGCTCTCGCAGCAGGCGAGGGCCCCACCAGGTCAGGGGAGAACGTTCCATGCCGAACACGAAGCAGTGGCGCCTCGTGGCAACCGCGGTCGCCGTCACGCTCGGCGCCACCACACTCGCCGCTTGCGGGTCCGACGACGACAGCGACGCCCGGTCGGGCCCGGTGTCGCTGACGTACTGGACCTGGACGCCCGGCATGGACAAGGTCGTCGACCTGTGGAACAAGGGGCCGGGCAAGGAGCAGCAGATCACCGTCACGGTGAAGAAGCAGGCGTCCGGTGACACCCTGGTCACCAAGATCCTCACCGCGCACAAGGCGAAGAAGGCACCGGACCTGGTGCAGGCCGAGTACCAGGCGCTGCCGACGCTGGTCAGCAATGACGCGCTCGCGGACATCTCGGGCGAGGTCGGCGACGCGAAGAAGGACTTCGCCGAGGGTGTCTGGCAGCAGACGACGCTGGGCACGGACGCGGTGTACGCGGTGCCGCAGGACATCGGGCCGATGATGTTCTACTACCGCGAGGATCTCTTCAAGCAGTACGGCCTGAAGGTCCCGGCCACCTGGGCCGAGTTCGCGGACACCGCCCGTGCGTTGAAGGAGAAGGCCCCGGACAAGGACCTCACCACCTTCTCCGCCAACGACTCCGGTCTCTTCGCGGGTCTGGCCCAGCAGGCCGGCGCCAAGTGGTGGACGACCTCCGGCGAGAAGTGGAAGGTCGGTATCGACGACGCGGCGACCCGGAAGGTCGCCACGTTCTGGGGCGACCTCGTCAAGGAGGACGCCATCGACAACCAGCCGATGTACACCCCGGCCTGGAACAAGGCGCTCAACACAGGCAAGCAGATCGCGTGGGTCAGCGCGGTGTGGGCGCCGGGCACGCTGACGACGGCCGCCCCTGACACCAAGGGCAAGTGGGCCATGGCCCCGCTCCCCCAGTGGTCGGTGAGCGAGGACGTGACCGGCAGCTGGGGCGGCTCCTCGACCGCCGTCACCACCGACTCCGGCAACAAGTCGGCCGCCGCGAAGTTCGCCGCCTGGCTGAACACCGACCGTGCCGCGCTGGCCGCACTCGCGAAGGAGGGCGGGATCTACCCGGCCGCCACGGGCGCCCAGCTCAGCGGCGCGTTCGTCAAGTCCCCCGAGTTCTTCTCCAACCAGGCGGACTTCTACACGCAGGCCGCCGAGATCGCGAAGACCACGGCGCCGTCCGCGTGGGGCCCGAACGTGAACGTGGCGTACACCTCGTTCAAGGACGCGTTCGCCTCGGCGTCGAAGAACAAGTCGGACTTCGGTGCCGCCCTGAAGACGATGCAGGACGACACCGTCGCGGACCTGAAGAAGCAGGGCTTCGGAGTCGCGGAGTGAGCATCGCACGCCGGAGGTCGTACGGGGTCAGGTCGGCCCCGTACGCCTTCCTCCTCCCCGCGGTGATCCTGTTCGCCCTCTTCTTCGCGCTGCCCATCGGCTACGCGCTCTGGCTGAGCCTGCACAAGGTGAAGGTGTCCGGCCTGGGCCTCGGTGCCGGGGCACGGAAGGAGGTCTGGGCGGGCATCGGGAACTACGCCGACGCCCTCACCGACAGCGAGCTGCTGGACGGCGCGCTGCGCGTGGTCGGTTACGGCGCGATCGTGATCCCGGTGATGCTGGGGCTCGCCCTCGTCTTCGCGCTGATGCTCGACGCGGACAAGGTGCGGCTCACCTCCTTCACCCGGCTCGCGATCTTCCTGCCGTACGCCATTCCGGGCGCCGTCGCCGCGCTGCTGTGGGGTTTCCTCTACCTGCCCGACGTCAGCCCGTTCTACTTCGTCCTCGACAAGCTGGGGATGCCGCAGCCGGACCTGCTGGACGGCGGTCCGCTGTATCTCGCCCTGTCCAACATCGCGGTGTGGGGCGGTACCGGATTCAACATGATCGTCATCTACACCTCGCTGCGGTCCATCCCGGCCGAGGTGTACGAGGCGGCGACGCTGGACGGCGCCACCCCGCTGCAGACCGCCCTCAGGATCAAGATCCCGATGGTGGCGCCCTCGCTGGTGCTGACCTTCTTCTTCTCGATCATCGCGACGCTCCAGGTGTTCAGCGAGCCGACCACCCTCAAGCCGCTCACCAACTCCGTTTCCACGACGTGGAGTCCGCTGATGAAGGTGTACCAGGACGCCTTCGGCAAGGGTGACATCCACTCGGCCGCGGCCGAGGCGACGATCATCGCGATCGTCACGCTGGTCCTGTCGTTCGGCTTCCTGCGGGCCGCGAACTCCCGTAACAAGCAGGAGGCAGCACGATGAGTTCTCTTGCCGTGGGCACGGCCGAGGCGGCGGCGGCCACCAGGCCCGGCACCGACCGGCGGCCACCACTGCGCAGCCGGATCGCCCTCGTCCCGACGATCACCCTGCTCCTGGGCGCCCTGTACTGCCTGCTGCCGGTGGCGTGGGTGGTGATCGCGGCGACGAAGTCGGGCAGTGAGCTGTTCTCCACGTTCACGTTCCTGCCCGGCAGCGGCTTCACCGGCAACGTGAAGGAGCTGAGCGCCTACCGCGACGGCGTCTACTGGAAGTGGATGGGCAACTCCGCCCTCTACGCCGGCCTCGGCGCCCTCGCCTCGACGGCCGTCTCCGCGATCAGCGGCTACGCGCTGGCGATCTACCGCTTCCGCGGCCGGGAGACGGTGTTCAGCGTCCTGTTGGCGGGCGTGCTGATGCCGCCGGTGATCCTCGCGATCCCCCAGTACCTGCTGCTGGCGAAGGCCGACATCACGGACTCCTACGCGTCCGTGATGCTGCCGCTGATCCTCTCCCCGTACGGCATCTACCTCGCGCGGATCTACGCCGCCGCGGCGGTGCCGGCCGATGTGGTCGAGGCCGGGCGGATGGACGGCGCGGGCGAGTGGCGCATCTTCACCAGGATCGCGCTCCCGATGATGATCCCTGGCCTCGTGACGGTGTTCCTGTTCCAGTTCGTGGCCGTGTGGAACAACTTCCTGCTCCCCTACATCATGCTCAGCGACGACGAGAAGTTCCCGATCACGCTGGGTCTGTTCACGCTTCTCGAACAGGGAGCGAACACCCCGGCCCTCTACACGCTGGTGATCACGGGCGCGTTCCTGGCGGTCCTCCCGCTGATCGCGCTGTTCCTGGTCATCCAGCGGTTCTGGAGCCTGGACCTGCTCTCCGGAGCCGTAAAGTCATGACCATGAGCAATACCGGGGGCCGGCGCAAACCGCCGACGATCCATGACGTGGCCCGCGAGGCGGGAGTGTCCCGAGGCACCGTCTCGCGCGTGCTCAACGGCGGGCACTACGTCAGCCCGACCGCCCACGAGGCGGTGAACGCCGCGATCCGCAAGACGGGTTACGTGGTGAACCGACACGCCCGCTCGCTCATCACAGGCCGCTCGGACTCGATCGGCTTCCTGCTGACGGAGCCTCAGGAACGCTTCTTCGAGGACCCCAACTTCAATGTTCTGCTGCGGGGTTGCACCCAGGCACTGGCGGCCCACGACATCCCGCTGCTGCTGATGCTGGCGGGCACGGAGGACGAACGGCGCCGCATCACGCGGTACATCACCGCCGGTCATGTCGACGGGGTGCTGCTGGTCTCCAGCCACTCCGGTGATCCGGTCGCGCAGGAGCTGTGCGAGGCGGGCGTACCGCTGGTGGCGTGCGGCAAGCCGATCGGCCTCGGCTCCAAGGTGAGCTACGTGGCGGCGGCCGACCGCGACGGTGCCCGGGACATGGTCCGCCACCTCCTGTCATTGGGCCGCCGCCGTATCGCCGTGGTGACCGGCCCGCTCGACACCCCGGGCGGTGTGGAGCGCCTCGCCGGCTACCGCGAAGTCCTGGCCGAGGAGGGCATCGAGTACGACGAGCGCCTCGTCGTCTCCGGCGACTACAGCCGGGCCAGCGGCGAGGCGGGCGCGGAGCGGCTGCTGGCCCAGGCCCCGGACCTGGACGCCGTGTTCGTCGCGTCCGACCTGATGGCCCAGGGTGTGCTCACGGCACTGGAGCGCGCGGGACGCGGCGTCCCCGGGGACGTGTCGGTGGGCGGCTTCGACGACTCCTCGGCCGCCCTGGCCGCCCGCCCCCAGCTGACGACCATCCGGCAGCCCTACGACCGGATCAGCGCCGAGATGGTCAGGGTGCTGCTCGCGCAGATCGGCGGCGAGGATCCGGCGGCGGTGATCCTGCCCACCGAGCTGATCAAGCGGGGATCCGCCTGAGCCGGCGGTCACACCACCTCAGCCACGTCGGTATTTATGCACACGCATTAACATGGGGTGCATGGCAACGAACAAGGCCGGTGCGGGGCTCGCGGACCAGTGGCGGGACATCCTGGTGACGCATGCGCGCACGATGTGCGAGATCGACCGTGTGCTGCATCCGCACGGCCTGGGCGCCAGTGACTTCGAGGTGCTCGACGTCCTCGTCTCCGAGGCCGGTGGCGCGAGAGAGGTCTCCGACTCGGGCGAGCAGTGCCGGGTGCAGGACATCGCCGGGCGGGTCCACCTCAGCCAGAGCGCGCTGTCACGGCTCATCGGGCGGCTGGAGAAGGACGGTCTGGTGGAGCGCAGCATGTGTGTGGAGGACCGGCGGGGGGTGTGGGTGGCTCTGACAGCCCGGGGACGAGAGCTGCACGAAGAGGTTTTGCCGCTTCAACGTGCCGCTCTGGCCCGGACGTTGGGGACCGGGGCGGACAGGTAGTCCGTTTGCTGCGGGCCGGTGGGGCTTGTCACGCGGTTCTCCGCGCCCCTTGCGGGGGCCCGGGAATCATCAGTGCAGCAGTTGTCGTACCGCCGCGAACGCCGCCTCGACCGTGGCCGGGTCCGCGCCCGGGCGGGCCAGGGCGCTCATCGGGATCGGGGGGACCGGGGGCAGGCCCCCGTACGGGGTGAGGCCGTCGGGGGCCGGGCCCACCATGGCCAGCCGGGCCACGCCCCGGCCGGTGCGGGCGAGGTCAAGGACCCCCGCCGGATAGCCCGCGTCGCCGACCACCGACGCCGCGACGCCCTGCTCGGCGAGGGTCGCGATGGCCCGGCGGCGGATGGCGCAGAAGTCCCCGATCGCGACCAGCGGGACGGGCTCCGGGGCGGCCGGGGGCGCCCAGCCGATCATCGTGGTCGACCCGGACCTGAACGGGCTGCCGGACGCGGCCTGGGAGGCTGCGGGCGAGAGCTTCGCCCTGGCACTGCGGCTCGGCGGGACACTGAGCGGCGAGCACGGAGTGGGAGTGCTGAAGCGGCAGCGGGTCGCCGACGAACTGGGGCCCGCCGCCCACGCGTTGCAGCGGCGCGTCAAGGACGCGTCGATCCGCTGGGCGTCCTCGACCCCGGCAAGTCCCTTTGGCCGGCTGAGGGTTCAGTACTGGAACGGCCTGGCCAGCAGGGTGCGTACACCCTCGGAGGTGACCGTCATCCCGTGCGGGGAGGCCGCGTCGATGGTGAGCGAGAGATCGCCGGTGGGCCACTGGTCGGCGAGCGCGCCCAGCGGGATCAGACGGTAGCGGGCGACGGACGGCAGCAGCTCGGCCAGTTCGGGTTCCGAGGTGAACACGGGCACGGCCTCCCGCCCGTCCCGCTCCTCCAGGACGGGCAGGGCCACGGTCGAGGGATTTCCGGCGTCCACGTCACTGACGTCGTCCGGTACAGGGACCAGGACGTCACTCATCGCGAGGACGTCCAGCGCGGCCGGATCCTGGGTGTTGTCGGCCAGGGCGTCGAGCGCCCGTCGGGCCGGAGTGGCGGTGTGATGGTGTGCGGGCGTCTCCATGGGGGGATCCTCCGGTCGTGGCTGTCGTGCGGACCGCCCGGGACGCTGTCGGTCCCGGGCGCGGTGTGCGTCGCCTACCCGACCGGGTCGCGGGCATGCGTCCTGCCGACAGGGGACGTCGGGGACGCGCTGTGTCGCTGATCCAGATCCCACAGCGATCGCCACCCATGGTGAGAACGGACCAGTAATGGTGACCGTCACCCACGCGCGCGCCGACAGCCCGTGCCTAGCGTGGGCGTATGCCGATGCAACCCTGGTTCTCCGATGCCAAGCTGGGCATCTTCATCCACTACGGCATCTACGCCGTGGACGGGTGGGCCGAGTCGTGGTCCTTCTACACGGGCGAGGTCACGCACGAGGAGTACATGAAACAGCTCGACCGTTTCACCGCCTCCCGCTACGACCCGCAGGCCTGGGCGGAGCTGTTCGCCCGCGTCGGCGCCCAGTACGCCGTCCTCACCACCAAGCACCACGACGGCGTGGCCCTGTGGGACACCGACCACCGCGGTCTGGACGTGGTCCGGAACACTCCGGCCGGCCGCGACCTGGTCACCGGCTTCGTCGACGCCCTGCGCGAGCGGAACCTGAAGGTCGGCCTCTACTACTCGCACTCCGACTGGAACCACCCCGACTATGCGAGCGAGCGTCGCCCGGGACCGCACATCGTCGAGCCCAACGACTACTCCCAGGCCCGCCCCGGCGAGGAGGACCCGGAGGCCTGGGCGCGCTATCTCGCCTACCGCGACGGCCAGGTGGGCGAGCTGGTCGAACGTTTCCGCCCCGACATCCTCTGGTTCGACGGCGAGTGGGAGCGCACCGAGGAGCAGTGGCGGATGCGGGAGCTGTCCGAGCTGATCCTCGCGGGCAACCCGGACACCGTCCTCAACGCCCGCATGCTCGGCTACGGCGACTACGCCACCCCCGAGCAGGGCGTTCCGCTGGTCGCCCCGGACGGCCCGTGGGAGCTGTGCCTGACGATCAACGGCTCATGGAGCCACCGGGCCGAGGACCGCGACTTCAAGTCGGTGCGCCAGCTGGTGCGCTACTTCACGGAGACGATCGGCATGGGCGGCAACCTGCTGCTCGCGGCCGGCCCGAGGGAGGACGGCACGATTCCCCCGGAGCAGGTCGAGCGCCTGGAAGGGCTCGGTTCCTGGGTCACGAAGCACGCCGACGCGGTGTACGGCACGGTCGCGGGCCTGCCCGCCGGGCACCACTACGGGCCGAGCACCCTCTCCGCCGACCGGCGCACCCTGTACCTGATCTGCTTCGACGCGCCCCGCGAGGCAGTGTCGATCCGGGGCCTGCGCAACGCCGTACGGCGCGTCTCGGTCGTCGGTACGGGCACCGAGCTGGGCCACCACGTCACCGGGGGCCTGGACAAGGTGCCGGGCGTGACCTGGATCGACGCACCCGGGGCGGCCGACCTCGACGTGTACGCGACCGTCCTGGCGGTGGAGCTCGACGGTGAGCTGGACCTCTACCGGGGCACGGGCCGCGACTGACGGGCGAACGCGGCACGGCCGGCCTGCCGCTGGATACGGAATCCAGGAGCAGGCCGGCCGGATCGTCCGCCAGGCCGTTCTCCGCGCCGCGACGGTCAGGTCATGCGAAACTCGCGAAACCCGTGGTGTCGAACCAGGTGGGAATCTCGGCGTCGGGCATCGCCTGCTTGATCCGGAACAGCGCGAACTCGTTCAGTTCGGGCAGGGCGTCCACCGCGAACCAGCCGACGTCCAGGGACTCGTCGTCGTTGACCCGCGCCTCCCCGCCGACGGCCCGGCAGCGGAAGGTGATGTCCATGTACTGGCAGACGTCCCCGTTCTCGTACGTCACCGGGTCCAGGGCCTGGACGAGCACCACCCGTTCGGGCACGCACCGGACCGCCGTCTCCTCGTAGACCTCCCGCACCGCGCAGGCCGCCGGCTGCTCGCCCGGGTCCGGGATGCCGCCGACCACCGACCACTTGCGGGTGTCGGTACGCCGTCCCAGGAGCACTCTGCCCTCGTCGTCGAAGACAAGGGCGGTGACACCGGGCAGCCAGAGCAACTGACGGCCGGCGGAGGCACGGAGAGCGCTGATGAAGTCAGGAGTAGCCATGCCCCGACCCTAACCGGGTGGCCCTGTCACTCCTGTTGATCACGGGGGCGTGCGACCGGCGTACGACTACACGCCACCGGCGCGCCGCCCGCGCACACCCGCGCCGATCGCCCAGCCGAGACCGCCGGCGGCGACCAGGACGAGGAGCATCTCCGGCAGGATGCCGAGTTTGGTGGCCGGCGTCTCCGAGGAGCGCAGCGGCACCTTCTGGACGAGCGAGTCGGCGACGAACATGCCCGTCCTCTGGGTGATCCTCCCGTCCGGCATGATGATCGCGCTCACACCGCTGGTCACCGGGACCGTGACGGTCCGGCTGTGCTCGACGGCGCGGACACGGGACATCGCGAGTTGTTGGTAGGTCATCTCGCTGCGGTCGAAGGTGGCGTTGTTGCTCGGCACGGAGATCATCTGGGCGCCGTGGGTGACGGTGTCACGCACCGCCCAGTCGAAGGCGGCCTCGTAGCAGGTGGCCAGGCCGACCTTGGCGCCGTCCATGGTGAACACACCCGGCTCGGAGCCCCGGCTGAAGTCCTGGCGGACCATCGTCGTCCAGTTCTTGTTGATGTGGTCGAGCATCGAGCGCAGCGGGAGGTACTCGCCGAAGGGCTGTACCTGCCGCTTGTCGTAGGTGTCGGTCGGGCCCTTCTCCGGGTCCCACAGGATCTGCTCGTTGTAGAGCTTGCCGTCCCGTTCGACGACACCGCCGACCGAGATGGGCGCGTCGATCGCCCTGGCCGCGTTCTCGATGACCGCGGCGGCGTCCGGGTTGGCGAAGGGGTCGATGTCGGAGGAGTTCTCCGGCCACAGCACGAAGTCGGGCTGTGCCACCTTGCCCGCCCTGACCTGCGCGGCCAGCCGCTCGGTCTCACGTGCGTGGTAGTCGAGCACGGCACGCCGCTGGGAGTTGAAGTCGAGGCCCGCGCGGGGCACGTTGCCCTGGATGACGGCGACCGTCGCGGTGCCGACCTCGGCCTTGTCGCTCACCAGCGTCCGCGCGGCCAGGGTGCCCACCACGGGGACGACCACGCTCAGCGCGGCGACGACCGCTGCAACGTGCGGTACGGCACCGGTACGACGCCACTCGATCACCTGGCGGACAACCTCGTTCAGGCCGAATCCGCACAGGACGACCGCGAAGCCGAGTACCGGAGTGCCGCCCAGCGCGGCCAACGGCAGGAAGACGCCGTCCGCCTGGCCGAAGGCGATCTTGCCCCAGGGGAAGCCGCGGAACGGCACACGCGCGCGTGCCGCCTCGCCCGCGATCCACACGGCCGCCGCCCACAGGGGCCACCCGGGCAGCTTCGACACGACGGAGACGCCCGCGCCGACCAGCGCGACGAAGACCGCCTCGATGACGACCAGCGCCAGCCAGGGTCCCGGGCCGACCTCCACGCCCGTCCACACCAGCAGCGGCAGCAGGAACCCGAGACCGAACAGGTAGCCGAGACCGAGCCCCGCCTTCCAGGACCGGCCGCGCAGCACCCAGCCGAAGATCCCGAAGGCCGGCAGGGCGAGCCACCACAGGGTGCGCGGCGGGAAGCTGACGTACAGCAGCACTCCGGCGAGCGCGGCGGTGGCGGCCGGCCAGAGGCGCAGCAGCCGCGCGCGGCGCGAAGCGGGCGCGAGCTGCGGTTCGAGCTGGTCCGGCTCGTCTATGGAAGGAACGGTGGCGGTCACTCCGGGAGTGTACGGCGCCTGCCCAGAGCGCCGACAGCACGGTCCGGCCCGTTCCGGTGGGCCCGCTCCGGCCCGTCTGCCGCATCGTTCCTGCACAACTTGTCCACACGTCCGATCGTGTACGAGATGACGGCCACCGCGCCGACACGCGCGCGGGAAGTGCGGGAACGCCGGTAGGTCCCCGGAGGAGCGACCGGAACGTCAGTGCGCGGCCCCCGCCGCACCCGACCGCAGCTGGTCCCTGATGACGCGTACGGCCGCCTCCGCGTTGTCCACCGTGATCGTGAACAGATGCCCGTCCCCGAGGCGCAGCACGACTCCCTCGCCCCGGCGTACGACGACCGCGGTGCCCTGATGGGGCCGCCAGCGGTAGCCCCAGCCGCCCCACTGACGCGGGGTGACCCTGGCCACGAAGTCGGCGCCGACGATCTGGGACAACGGAATACGGCGGCGCGGCACACCGATGTGGCCGCAGCGCACTTCCAGGGAGTCCTTGTCGATCTTCACGGAGACGTGCACGAACGCGAGGGTGCCGAAGAGGACGAGCAGCCCCGCCGCGATGCAGCCCACGACGGACATGGCGAGCGGTGCGACGCCGGACGTCCACGCCGAGTCGACCGCGAGCTCGATACCGAGCGCCATGAAGGCGCAGCCGCCGAGCGCCAGCAGCCACTGGACGCGGTTGGTCGCCCGGCCGGTCCAGATCTCGCTCGGCACGGTTTCGTCGCGGGGGAGGTCCCTCATACCTACGAGACTACTCAGGTTCCGCTGCGCGGGCACCGGCTTGCGGAGGGTGACTGCTCCGCCTGGCCGCCCCACGGCCCCCGGTCAGCGCACGGGCGTGGCCGCCTGCAGCAGCCGGCCTTCCTCGTAGGCCAGCGCGGCGGCGGGCAGCGGGCTCGCGGTGCCGTTCAGCAGCGCGGTGAGGGTGCCGTCCGCCGGTGCCTCCGGAGCGGGGTGCGCGCCGAGCCTGCGGAGCGTCTGGGCGACCACAGCGCCGGCCGAGCCGTGCAGGACGAGCGGCGGGCGGCCGGGCTGCTGAACGGCCGTGCGGATGCGCTCGGCGACGAGTTCGTAATGGGTGCAGCCCAGGACGACGGTCGTTACCTCGTCGGGGGTGAGGGCAGCCGCGGCGGCGATGGCGGCGTCGATCGCCGTTTCGTCCGCGTGTTCGACGGCTTCGGCCAGTCCCCGGCAGGGCACCTCGGTTACCTGCACGCCCTCGGCGAAGTTCCGGATGAGGCCGCGCTGGTAAGGGCTGCCGGTGGTGGCGGGGGTGGCCCAGATCGCGAGGGGCCCGCCTCCGGCGGCGGCGGGTTTGATCGCCGGAACCGTGCCGATGACGGGAAGTTCCGGTTCGAGGCGGGCGCGCAGGGCGGTCAGGGCATGCACGGTCGCGGTGTTGCAGCCGACGATCAGAGCGTCGGGCCGCTGTGCGGCGGCGGCCTCGGCGACGGCCAGGGCACGCTCGGTGAGATCCTCCAGGGTGCGCAGGCCCCAGGGCATGCCCGCGGGGTCCAGGGAGAGGACGATATCCGCGTCGGGCCGCAGCCGCCGTACCGCTGCGGCGGCCGGCAGAAGTCCGATTCCGGAGTCCATGAGCGCGATCTTCACCCGGTCACTATAAACGGCGTCCCCCTACGGCCCCCTGGGGTGGGGCAGACTGCGGCGGGTGAGCGCCGTTGTGTGGATCGCCGCCGGATCACTCGCCGCCTGGCTGTGGCTGCTGCTGTGCCAGGGCTTCTTCTGGCGTACGGACGTCAGGCTGCCGTCCTACGACCGGGAGCCGGAGTCCTGGCCGTCCGTCTGTGTCGTCGTGCCGGCACGCGACGAGGCCGCCGTACTGCCCGCGAGCCTGCCGTCGCTGCTCGCCCAGGACTATCCGGGGCGGGCCGAGGTCTTCCTGGTCGACGACGGCAGTTCGGACGGCACCGGGGAACTGGCCAGGGAGTTGTCACGCCGCCATGGCGGGCTGCCGCTGACCGTGGACCCGCCCGGTGAACCGCCCGCGGGCTGGACGGGCAAGCTGTGGGCCGTACGCCATGGAATCGGCCTGGCACGCGCGCATGGACCCGAGTTTCTGCTGCTGACGGACGCGGACATCGCCCACGCGCCGGACAGCCTGCGGGAGTTGGTGGCTGCGGCGCGGGGCGGCGGCTTCGACGCCGTGTCGCTGATGGCCAGGCTGCGGGTGGAGAGCACCTGGGAGCGGCTCGTCGTGCCGGCCTTCGTCTACTTCTTCGCGCAGCTCTACCCCTTCCGCCGGATCGGCAGGAAGGGGACCCGGACGGCGGCCGCCGCGGGTGGGTGCGTGCTGCTGCGTACGGAGGCGGCCGAGCGTGCGCGGATCCCGGACGCCATCCGTCACGCCGTCATCGACGACGTGGCACTCGCGCGGGCCGTCAAGGGCGGTGGGGGCCACATCTGGCTGGGGCTCGCCGAGCGGGTGGACAGTGTGCGGCCCTACCCGCGGCTGCACGACCTGTGGCGGATGGTCTCGCGCAGCGCGTACGCGCAGTTGCGCCACAGCCCGCCGCTCCTGCTCGGGACGGTGCTCGGCCTCGCCCTGGTGTATCTGGTGCCCCCGTTCGCCCTGCTGGCCGGGCTCGCCACCGGGACGACGCCCGCGGCGGTGTGCGGCGGCCTCGCGTGGCTGGTGATGGCGGGGACGTACGCCCCGATGCTGCGCTACTACGGACAGCCGCTGTGGCTCGCTCCCCTGTTGCCGTTCACCGCGTTCCTGTACCTGCTCATGACGGTCGACTCGGCGGTGCAGCACTACCAGGGGCGCGGCGCCGCCTGGAAGGGCCGCACTTACGCGCGTCCGGAAACCGTCGTGGACGAGACCTGAGCCGCGTGGGTCACTTGCGGCCGGGGGTCCAGTTCATGCCCCAGCCGTAGACGTGGTCGACGGTCCGCTGCGGGCTCACCCCGCGGTCGGGCACCAGGTAGCGGGCCTCGCGCTGGACAATCAGATCGCCGCCGTTGTTGGTGATCAGGGCGAGCGCGCAGACCGTGGAGGGCACCGTGCACTCGTCGAGCGAGAAGTCGACCGCCGCTCCGTTCGCCGGGGTCAGGGTGACCGTGGCGTGCAGGTCGGCGAAGGAACGCGCCCCGGCGTAGATGGTCACGAAGATGAGGATGCGCCGGAAGGCCTGCTTGTGGTCCAGGTTGACGGTGAGGTTCTCGCCGCTGGACACGGCCCCGGTGCGGTCGTCACCGTCGAGGTGGATGTACGGCGGCTGATGGAGCGCCCCGAAGGCGTTGCCGAGCGACTGTACGACGCCCTTGCTGCCGTCGGAGAGCTCGAAGAGGGCGCACAGGTCGAGGTCGAGATCGGAGTGCTGGGCGACCGCGCGGCCGAGCTTGGCGGCCCAGCCCGAGAACTGCTTGTGGACCTGCCAGTTGAGGTTGACGCGCAGGGCGCCCGAGGTGCCGCCCTGCTTGGTGAGCGAGACGGACGGGGCCTCCTTGGTGAGCGTCACCTTGGTCAGGCGCACCGGCGCCGCAGGAGGGGTGGCCGGGGGCGCGGTCGCGGGCCGTGCGGGCGGCGGGGGCATGGTGGCCGGAGGTGCGACGGGCGGAGCGGCGGGAGCGGCGGCCTGTGGCGTGGGGGCGCGCCGGGGCTCGTCCACGGTGATGCCGAAGTCCGTGGCCAGGCCTGCCAGTCCGCTGCTGTAGCCCTGGCCGACCGCGCGGAACTTCCAGGCACCCTGCCGACGGTAGAACTCGCCGAGCACGAACGCGGTTTCGACACTGGCACCGGCGTTGTCGAAGCGGGCCACCACCGTGCCCTGCGCCGCGTCACGGACCTCGATGTACAGGCCGGGGATCTGCCCGAACGTTCCTCCGTCGGTGGAGGCGGCGAGGACCACGGTCTCGACGGCCGGCTCCACGCGCGCGAGGTCGACGAGGAGGGTGTCCGTCACCCGTCCTCCGGCGTCCCGCTTGCCCTCGTGCCGGACCGCCCCGGAGGAGTGCACGGGCTGGTTGTAGAACACGAAGTCGCTGTCGGACCGAACCCTTCCGACCACCAACAGCAACGCGGAGGCGTCCGCGTCGGGCACGCCCGGTCCGGAGCGCCAGCCCAGTTCGACACGGAGTGCCGCCGTGGGCACTGGTGCATTCGATCCCTTAGCCATGGACATGACCGCCCCCATCTCTCCGGACTCGCGACCAAACCCTATTCTCCCGATCCTGTGAACTCCTGTTGAACCGCCCAGTCGAACGCGGGAAGAACGCGGGGCGACCCGTCGGTAACCAGCCCGGAACCTGGCCTTTACCTGATCTCCGCAGCACCTGGTGCCCCTTTTCGGCGAGTTCGCTCGCATTGGGGATCCCGCGTCGCAGCCGACACGGAAAACAACCCTCTTATCGGTCTCCCCAACCAGCTGATGTGGGTTTAACTTATGTTCCATGACCTCCCCCCGCTCCACCTACGGCGGCGGCTACTACTCCGCCTTCCCGGACACTCCGATCTACGACTCGCTCGTGGCCGAGCGGGGGGCCCCGCAGATCGCCCCGATCCGGGTCCCCTCCGCGTACGACACGGGCAACAACCTGCCCGCGCTGCCGTCCGCGCTTCCCGCGCTGCCGGCCGGCCCCTCCCAGCAGGCCCCCTCCTACGGCTACCAGCAGGCGCAGCAGCCCTCGCCGCTGCAACAGGCGCCGGCGGCGTACATCCCGCAGCAGGCGCCGCAGCGCGGTTACCCCGGCGGCGGTCAGCCGATGCAGCAGCAGCGTCCGGCGGCTGCCACCGGTTACGAGGCGATGCGCCCTGCGGCTCCCCGGCCGGCCCCGACGCCCTACCAGGACCCGTACAACAACCAGCAGTACCGCGGGTACTGATTCTCGCCCCCGGACCGTCCGTGCCTGCTGGCACGATGGCGGGATGGGGAACGCGGAGCTGCACTCGATTCACGTCCATCCGGTCAAGGCGTTCCGGGGCCTGGCGCCCCGGCAAGCCGTGGTGGAGCCCTGGGGACTGGCCGGAGACCGACGCTGGGTCCTGATTGACGCCGGGGGAAAGGTCGTCACTCAACGCCAGCAGCCGCGGCTGGCGCAGGCTGCCGCCGAGCCGCTCCCCGGCGGCGGAATCCGTCTGTCCGCGCCCGGCCGCGCACCCCTGACCGTGCCCGTCCCGGAGGTGACGGGCACGACGACGGTGGACATCTTCGGCACCAAGGTCCAGGCGGTCCTCGCGGGTGACCACGCGCATGACTGGTGCGGCGGTTATCTCGGCGAGGACGTACGCCTTCTGCACATGGACGACCCCGGCGCGCGCCGCGCGATCGACCCGGAGTTCGCACAGCCCGGCGAGACCGTGAGTTTCGCCGACGGCTACCCACTGCTGCTCACCACGCTCGCGTCGCTCGACGCCCTCAACTCCCTGATCGCGCAAGGGGATCATCGGCAGGAGGGCCCGCTGCCCATGAACCGCTTCCGGCCCAACGCGGTGGTGGCGGGGACGGCCCCCTGGGCCGAGGACGGCTGGTCCCGGATCGCCATCGGCGAGGTTTCCTTCCGGGTCGCCAAGATGTGCGGGCGATGCGTGGTGACCACCACCGACCAGGACACCTCCGAACGCGGGCGGGAACCGTTGCGCACACTCGGGCGCCATCGCCGCTTCGGCAACCAGTTGGTCTTCGGCCAGAACCTGGTGCCCGAAACTCGCGGCACGATCAGGGTCGGCGATCCGTTCACGATCCTCGAATAGACGGGCGTGAGCTTCGAGCCCTCCCTTCGGATGTGAACTTCCGATTGACCCCGGGCGCGGGAACACCGGCACGGGGCCCGGCCGTTGCGTTTGTGAGAAGTTCATGAGACAGCCGGCGGGAAAGGGTGAGGGGTGATTTCGCACTCTCTTCGACCGGCATCGTGCGTGAACTGCTCCGACCGGGGTTACACGGATCGGTAAGGGGGTGCGGCTGTGCGGGCGATCGGCGGACTCTGGCGCTGGCGGCACAATCCGCTGCGCCGTGCCACCGACCTCGCGGAGGCCTGGGTGGCGCTCGCGGCCCTGCTGCTGATGCTGCTCGTGGCGCCCCTGATCGGCGTCCTCGTCGGCGGCGCTGCCCAGGACGCGCTGCAACAGGCCGTACGGGAGCAGCGTGAGGTCCGCCATCTGGTGACGGCCACCGTGGTCAAGAAGCTGGCCCGCTCCCCGCTGGAACCCGACCCCGAGTCGGTCTCCCCCCGGGCGGCGAGAAGCCGCGTGGAGGCCGACTGGACGGGGCCTGACGGCACACAGCGGCACGGCAAGGTCATGGCGAGCCTCAAGTCCCCGCATCCGGGCGACCACTTCACGCTGTGGACGGACGAACAGGGGCGAATAGCCGCCCGCCCGTTGGACACCGCCACCGCGACGACGCACGCGGTCCTCGCCGGACTCGGTGCTTCCGTCCTGTCGGCCGGGTTCGTCGAGGGTGGCCGGCGACTGATCCTCTGGCGCATGGTCCGTCGCAGGTATGCCCGTTGGGACCAGGCCTGGGACCGGGCCGGACCCGACTGGGGCCGGACCGGGACCGGCAGTTGACCGCCTTCCGGCTCTGGTCAACCCACCGTGCCCGCGCACGCTACGGTGGACCGGCCGACATCGTGCGGCACCATCCGCGACATCCCGCGTTCCACGAGGTGGGGGCACAGCAGCGCCATGGCACAGGGCACGGTCCAGGTGACGCACACCGGTACATCGAGGTGGCGGCGCCGCACGGGTGAGTACGCGTCGCTCGCCGCGGCCCTGGAGGCCGCGGCGGACGGTGACGTCCTCACCGTCGCGCCCGGCACCTACCGGGAGAACCTCGTCGTCGAGCGGGCGGTGACGCTGCGCGGCCCCGAGGGCTCCCCCGGCTCGGTGCGCATCGCGCCCGTGGACGGCGTGCCGCTCACCGTGCGCGCCTCGGCGGTGGTCCAGGACCTCCATGTGGAGGGCCAGGACTCGACCGCGGCGGCGGTGCTGGTCGAGGAGGGCACCCCGGAGCTGTTGGACCTGCGGATCGTCACGCGGTCCGCCGCGGGCATCGAGGTGCGCGGCGGCGCGCGCCCGACGGTGCGGCGCTGCACGATCGACAACCCGGCGGGCGCCGGTATCGCCGTTCTGGACGACGCGGGCGGGGTGTTCGAGGAGTGCGAGGTCGTCGCGGCCGGCCAGGCGGGCGTGACCGTGCGCGACGGCGGCCATCCCCGTCTGGAGCGCTGCCGGGTGCACCACTCCTCGGGCGTCGGACTGTCGGTCTCGGGCGAGAACTCGGCGCTGGAGGCGGTCGGTTGTGAGGTCTACGAGGTCAAGGGCAGTGGCGTCCAGATCACCGGCCGGGCCACCGCCCACCTCACCGACTGCGATGTCCACCGCACGTCCGCCGACGGCGTGACGCTCGACACCGACGCCGTGCTGACGCTCGCCGACTGCCGTATCCACGACATCCCGGAGAACGCGGTCGACCTGAGGTCCCGCTCGGTCCTCACGCTGACCCGCACGACGGTGCGTCAGTTCGGGCGCAACGGGCTGTCGGTGTGGGACCCGGGCACGCGGGTGGACGCCAACCAGTGCGAGATCTTCGACAGCACCGGCGACTATCCGGCGGTGTGGATCAGCGACGGCGCCACGGCGGTCCTCGAGTCCTGTCGCGTGCACGACGTGCCGGACGCGCTGTTCGTGCTCGACCGGGGGTCCCGCGCGGACGTCATCGACAGCGACCTCTCGCAGGTGCGCAACACCGCCGTGTCGGTCAGTGACGGCGCGACGGCACAGCTCGACGACTGCCGCATCCGGGACGCGGCGACGGGTGCCTGGTTCCGCGACCACGGCAGCGGCGGCACGCTCAACGGCTGCACGGTGGTCGGCACCCAGACGGGCGTGATCGTCACCAAGGGCGCCGACCCCACCATCGAGCGCTGCACGGTCGACTCCCCCGCCGAGGCGGGCTTCTATGTGTCGGCGGGCGGCCGGGGCAGCTTCCTGCACTGCCGGGTGACGGGCAGCGAGGGCTACGGCTTCCATGTCATAGACGGCTGCCGCACGACGCTGACGAAGTGCCGTACGGAGCGGTGTGCGCGCGGTGGTTACGAGTTCGCCGACGGTGGTTCCGGCGCGGCCTCCGGCGGTGGGCCGCTCGTCGAGGACTGCACCAGCGACGAGAGCGCGGCGCTGCGGACGCCCCCGGTGCCGGAGACGGCCGTACAGACGGTTGTGCGGTCGCCGGGGCTGCTGGGCGCGATCCCGGGCCAGCACACCACCGAGCAGGACCCGAAGGTGGCCGCGACGGAGCCGGAGAAGGCAGCGCGGTCCTCGAAGGACGTCCTCGGTGAACTCGACGCGCTGGTCGGCCTGGAGAGCGTCAAGCGCGAGGTGCGGGCCCTCACCGACATGATCGAGGTCGGCCGGCGCCGCCAGCTGGCGGGCCTCAAGGCGGCCTCCGCCCGCCGCCATCTGGTCTTCACGGGCTCCCCCGGCACCGGCAAGACGACGGTCGCCCGGCTCTACGGCGAGATCCTGGCCGCGCTCGGTGTCCTGGAGAAGGGACACCTCGTCGAGGTGTCCCGGGTGGACCTGGTCGGCGAGCACATCGGTTCGACGGCGATCCGCACCCAGGAGGCCTTCGACCGGGCGCGCGGCGGTGTGCTGTTCATCGACGAGGCGTACGCGCTGTCCCCGGAGGACTCCGGCCGTGACTTCGGCAAGGAGGCCATCGACACGCTGGTGAAGCTGATGGAGGACCACCGGGAAGCCGTGGTGGTGATCGTCGCGGGCTACACGGCCGAGATGGAGCGCTTCCTGGCGGTCAACCCCGGTGTCGCGTCCCGTTTCTCGCGGACCATCACCTTCGGTGACTACGGCCCCGAGGAACTGCTGCGGATCGTGGAGCAGCAGGCGGAGGAGCACGAGTACCGGCTCGGCCCCGGCGCCTCCGACGCCCTGCTCAAGTACTTCGAGGCGATCCCCAAAGGGGCGACGTTCGGCAACGGCCGTACGGCGCGGCAGACGTTCGAGGCGATGGTCGAGCGGCACGCGGGCCGGGTCGCCCAGCACGCCGAGCCGAGCACGGACGACCTGACCCTCCTCTACTCGGAGGACCTGCCCGAGCTCTCCTGAGTCCCGGGCCGCGGACCGGGCAGCGTCCCGCCGGGCTGCAGCCGCCTCAGCAGGTTCTCGCGCTCCTCGACGAAGGCGGGGTCGGCCTGGTAGTCGGAGTGGCCGAGGATCGGTGAGGGCAGCGGATGCTTCTCGTTGCGGCCGTAGGAGAGCGGGTCCCTGAGCGGTGCGCGGTCCACCTCGGGGCCGCAGTCGCCGGGCAGGTGGACGGGGCCGCCGATGGGGTCGGTGAGCCGGTACAGGTTGCGCCAGCAGGCCACGTCGTGGTGCAGCGAGGTGAGCGCGGCGGGACCGAAGTGGGCCGGGAACCAGCGTCCGTACAGGCGCTCCAGCGGTGAGCCGTACGTCAGCAGCGCCACGCGCGCCCGCACGGCGGGCTTCAGCTGCCAGGCGGCGGCTGCCGCGAGGACGCTGCCCTGGGAGTGCCCGGAGATGACCAGACGGCCGCCGGTGGCCTCGGTCCAGGTGGCCATCCGCCAGGTCAGGTCGGGCACGGCGCGCTCGGCGTAGCAGGGCGGCGCGAAGGGGTGGGAGGCGCGCGGCCAGAAGGTGCCGACGTCCCACAGGATGCCGATGGTCCGCCGCGCCGCCGGGTCCTTGTAGGCACGCCGCCCCCAGGTGACGAACAGCAGGAAGCCGAATCCGATCAGCCAGGACCCGAGGGCCTGGGCGGTCTCGGCGGCGCCCTCGACGACCGCGTACGCGCCGTGCGATGCCTCTCCCGGCGTGTCGCCCGTGGCCTGGGCTCCGATCAGCGCGGCGGCGCCCAGGAGCAGTGTCACCGTGGAGGTGATGCCGACGATGCGGGGAGCCCGGTCGGTCAGGGCGGCCATCGCGCGCATGCTCGCGATGCGGCGGGTGCGGCCGGCGTCCATCGGCTCCCCGGAACCGTCCTCGTAGTCCTGTTCGACGGCGGCCAGCTCGGCGCGGCGCAGTTGCAGGGTGCGCCGGGCCAGCCAGCCGACCAGGCCCAGGACGACCAGAAGGACGGCCGGGATCACGGATGCCTGCCAGGTCAGCAGGACGGGCGGGCCTTCGATGGTGCCGCCGGTGCCGTCCAGCCAGTCGGCCACGCGCTGGGACACGCCGCCGGACATCACGCCGCCCAGTGCGCAGGCGAGCGTCGTGACCGCGGGTCCGCCGAGACCGCGCATGGCGGCACGCGGGTCGGGGTGGGCCCGGTGCAGCAGCTGGGCGACGACGGCCAGGACGAGGACGATGACGCCCTGGAGCAGTGTGAGAGCGCCGAAGGTCGTGTCGCCCGGCAGCCGCCCCGCCGACTGCCATCCCGGGCGGGACCAGCCTGCGTACACGGCCGTCAGGAGCAGCAGGGCGAGCGCGCCGCCCGGGAGGAGGCGGACGAGCCGGGCGTCGAGTTCCCGGTCCAGGTGTCTCTCGCTGCGCCCCCTGCGGCACACCACCCACACCACGGCGACGGCCCCGGCGATCAGCGCCGCGTACAGGAGCCCGGCCAGGGTGGCCAGAGCCTCCGGACCACCGGGCTCACGGTCGTGACGGGCGGCGGCGGAGCCGAGCGCGGCGGCGACCGTCAGCAGGCCGGCCGCGGTGTGCGCGGCGCGCAGCCGGGCGACCAGCCGCCGTCCGTACCAGAATCCGGGCCGCCCCAGTGCCGTACGGATGCTCTCGTCCGCGGGCTCGGGGGCATGGGCCATCGGCTGCTGGGACTCGTACGCGCTCCAGGTGCGGCGGGACAGGAACCACAACAGGCCGGTGAGCGCGGCGGGCACCACGGCGGCCAGGGCCAGGCGGCGGCCCGGCGCGCTCCACCAGCCGCCGCCCGACTCGGTCGGGGAGAGGAAACCGAGCCAGGAGTGCGCCTCGGCACACGCGCGCGTGCCCGCGCACTGCCAGGCCGTGAGGTCGAGGGCGACCTCGCAGGCGGCGGCGACCAGGAGGACGGTGAGGCTCAGGCCGGCGAGGCGCACCAGAAGGCCGTAGAAACGGACCGTGCCCTGCCGGTTGCGGGCGGTCGGGCGCATCCAGTGGGCGAGGTTGACCACCATGAACGGCAGCAGCAACAGCCACAGGGCGCGCGTGCCGTTGCCGGAGGTGAGGTTGCACCAGACGTACGCCTCGCGCACCGGTGCGCGGTGCGGGTCGGCACGTTCGTCCTCCGCCTCGGCGTCGTCCACGCGGCGGAAGACGGCGGCCGTGTCGTCGCCGGTGACGCGGACGATCCGCGGATCGTTGAGCATCTTCTCGGGCCTGGCACCACCCACGCCGTGGACCAGTAGTTCCAGGGCGATGCCGGTGGTCACCCCCGCCCCGGTCCGCTTGCTTCCTCCGGGCGGCTCGGCCGCGCCGTTCACCCCGCTCGTCGAGACCCGTTCCTGTGCACGCTCCACTGTTCGCACTTCCCCCGTTGCTCGTACTTCCCCCGTGCCGCGCGGGACTGGAGGATCTCCGCCCGGCGGGCTCCGTACACCTCTCGTCACGGAATCTCCCCGATCCGTGTGACGAGCGAGGAGCCCGTGTTGCCAGAGTGACATGTCCGCGTCGTGACGGGCAGTGGCGCGACGAGTACCGGCCCATGCGAGTATGGGACGTCCGCCGGGCGGTTAGCAGGAGGAATGTCCTTGTCGGAGCGGGTGCGCAGCAGGTTCGCAGCGGGTGTGCGGGACGTGTCGGAGATGGTGGGGGCGAGTGGACCGACAGGCCCGAAGGAACCCCGGAAGGACGTGGAGCGGTCGTGAATGACAACCAGAACCTCCTCGCGGAGCAACGCCGCGCCCTGATCCTGGACGAGGTACGGCGCCGCGGGGGCGTTCGCGTCAACGAGCTGACCCGCAAGCTCGGCGTGTCGGACATGACGGTCCGCCGTGACCTCGACGCGCTGGCCCGCCAGGGCGTCCTCGAGAAGGTGCACGGCGGCGCGGTGCCGGTGGTCGAGGCGAGCACCCACGAGCCGGGGTTCGAGGCCAAGTCCGGCCTGGAACTGACGGCCAAGGAGGACATCGCGCGGGCCGCGGCGGAGCTGGTCGCGCCGGGCTCGGCGATCGCCCTGTCGGGCGGTACGACGACGTACGCGCTGGCGCATCAGCTGTTGGACGTGCCGGATCTGACCGTGGTGACCAACTCGGTGCGCGTGGCCGACGTCTTCCACGCCGCGCAGCGCGTGTCGGGGCAGCGGCAGGGGGCGGCGACGGTGGTGCTGACCGGTGGGGTGCGGACGCCGTCCGACTCGCTGGTGGGGCCGGTGGCCGACCAGGCGATCGCGTCGCTCCACTTCGACGTGCTGTTCCTCGGTGTGCACGGGATATCGGTCGAGGCGGGGCTGTCCACGCCGAACCTCGCTGAGGCGGAGACGAATCGGCGGCTCGTGCAGTCCGCACGGCGGGTTGTCGTGGTCGCCGACCACACCAAGTGGGGGACGGTGGGGCTCAGTTCGTTCGCGGCGTTGGAGCAGGTGGACACGTTGGTGACGGACTCGGGGTTGGTGCCCGAGGCCCGGGGTGAGGTGTCGGAGCATTTGCGGCGGCTGGTTGTCGCCGGTGAGGTTGGTAGTTGAGGGGGCGCCTGAGGGGGGCTCAGTAGGTGTGCTTGCGGGTGCGGTTCCGTTGTGGCTTGGCGCGCCCACGCGGCGGAGCCGCAAATGTCACAGCCCCGCACCCCTATAGGTCAGTTCGGCCATACGCCGGTCTTCAGGAACCCCTCGATCGTCGCCCCGTAGGGCTCGATGTTCAGGTTCTGGTCCTTCAGCCAGGTGTCCGAGTAGTACTTGTCCAGGTAGCGGTCGCCGTGGTCGCACAGGAGGGTTACCACGCTGCCCTGTTGGCCTGTCGCAACCATGTCCGCCACGATCTTGAGGGCGCCCCACAGGCCTGTCCCCGTGGAGGCGCCCGCCTTGCGGCCGATGGCTCGGTCCAGGGCTCTCACCGCGGCGATGCTGGCCGCGTCCGGCACCTTCATCATGCGGTCCACCGCGCCGGGGACGAAGCTGGGTTCCATGCGGGGCCGGCCGATGCCCTCGATCCGGGAGCCGCAGTCGCAGGTGACGTCCGGATCGCCGGTGGTCCAGCCCTCGAAGAAACAGGAGTTCTCCGGGTCGGCGACACAGATCCGGGTGTCGCGCTGCGTGTAGTGGACGTAGCGGGCCAGCGTCGCCGAGGTGCCGCCTGTGCCGGCCGTGGCAACGATCCACGCGGGCTCCGGGAAACGTTCCCACTCCAGCTGCCGGAAGATGGATTCGGCGATGTTGTTGTTCCCGCGCCAGTCCGTGGCCCGCTCCGCGTAGGTGAACTGGTCCATATAGTGGCCGCCCGTCTCGGCCGCGAGGGCTGCCGAGGCCTCGTACATTTTCCGGGAGTCGTCCACGAAGTGGCACCGCCCACCGTGGAACTCGATGAGGCGGCACTTCTCGGCGCTGGTCGTGCGGGGCATCACCGCGATGAACGGCACGCCGATCAGTTTCGCGAAGTACGCCTCCGAGACGGCGGTGGAGCCGCTGGACGCCTCGATCACCGGGCGGCCGGGGCGGATCCAGCCATTGCACAGACCGTAGAGGAAGAGCGAGCGGGCGAGGCGGTGTTTGAGGCTACCGGTGGGGTGGGTCGACTCGTCCTTCAGATACAGGTCGATACCCCACTTCTCGGGGAGCGGGAAACGCAGCAGGTGTGTGTCGGCCGAGCGGTTGGCATCGGCCTGGACCCTGCGGACGGCCTCTTTGAGCCAGCTGCGGTAGTCGGCGTCACTTCGGTCAACGTCGAGCGTGTCCAGGGTTTCGGCGGTCCCGGTGGGGTCGGGGATGCTCACGTCAGACTCCTTGTGGTGCGCTCGCCGACGGCTCCTGAAGCGGCCGGACACCTCGATCATAGTCACCCTCGACACGCCTCCCACCTGCATAAACACACCTTTGGGCGACCCAAAGGCAGGCCTGGGGTGGGGAGTCGGGGACAGGCGGGGCGGAGGCCGGAAGGGCCCGGGGCGCATCCCGCCGAGTGCTTCCACCGGTTACCGGAGAGCGTCGTACGCACTGGTGCTCGACGCCGGAGGCGGGCAGACTGCTCGGCACGGGGGCGCACACTGGATCACGTTCCAGGCGGGATCACCACGCATCTCGGCGGTAGCCGACTAGGGGGCGGAGCATCATGGCGGAGCCGGAGTTCACGGCCACGGGCGTGCGGATCGGAAAGAGGTTGCGCTCCCTCACCCGGGCCGGGCAGGTCCGGATCAGCGGCGGCAGGCTGGAGTTGCTCACCAGTTACGGGAGCGAGATCGACAGCGCTCCCGTCCAGGCGGTGCGCGCGTCGAAGCCCTGGTTCGCGGCCGACGACAGGGCGCTGGCGGACCTCAACGGCCAGCGTTATCTGCTGACCCTGGGGGAGCACGATCCCGCGCCGGGCCGGCCCGGACCACCCGCGGCGCGCCGGTTCATCGAGGCCGTACGCCGGGCGGCGGGGCGCGGGCACTGAACAGGGCGGGGACGGTGGGGCCGTACCTCGCGCGGACACGGAGCGTGTCGGGCGGGACGCGCCGCGAGTTGCGGGTTTCCACCCCCTGAGCCACGCTTGTCACACATCACTCTGGGTTTACCGGCGATAACGCTGCGAACCAGCCCGCCGGCCATCGACAGCAGGCGGCCCAATGCACGCAGGCACTCTGCTGGATCGGATCTCGTGTCTTCTTCCGGACCTCAATTCGGGGAGTCGCAAGCCGTGATCAGTCACCCAAGCAGGCACTGCACGGTGGAGCTCCAAGCCCTGCCGTCGCGGATCGGCCAGGTCCGCAGAATCGTCTCTGCACAATTGCGCTACTGGCATCTGGATCCCTTGATAGACCGGGCCTCGCTCGGTGTGACCGAACTGCTCACCAACGTCCACCGGCACGCCCAGCCCGACAAGATGTGCACCGTGGACATCGAGGTCCTGCTCGACCGGCTCACGGTCTCGGTGCACGACCACGACCCGCGCATTCCCGAACTGCGGGACGCGGATCCCACTGCCACCTGCGGACGCGGCCTCGCCATGGTCGCCGCGGTCAGCGAGAGCTGGGGAGTGCGGCCGGACGGCGAGTCCGGAAAGGTCGTCTGGTTCACTCTGCCGACGCTCACGCCGGTGGTGGCGACCCCGGAGACCAGGCCCGCTGCGGCACCAGCAATTCAGTCATTCGATGAACAACTGTGCGCTGGCCCCGGGTACGAAGAACTGGCGTACGACAAGGGGCGCAAGCCGGGGGCAATCCGGCGCAGGCCGGAACACGCTCCCGCCCGGTCGGCCGTTGTCGGCTGACCGGGCGGTGACCAGCGGTATCCCTCCCCCGCCTCTGTCCGTACGTCACTCGGTGGCCATGGCACGCAGTACGTCCAGGCGTGCCGCCCGCCGGGCCGGGCCGCAGGCCCGCGAATGCGTCGGCCGCGACGCCCACCAGGGCCACCATCACGAGCTGTGCGGGCGGCAGCGCGAAGGCGAAGGCACTGTCGCTCGCGCCGTCCGAGGCCTTCACCAGTACCCAGCCGAGGAAGCCGCCGCGGGCCAGCCCGCCGACCGTGCCGAAGGCGGCGACGAGGACCGGCTCCCAGCGGACCATGGCGCGCAGTTGGCCGCGGGTCTGGCCGACGGTTCGCGCCGGGAGGGGCTCCGGGACGTCGTACGAGCCAGCGGCAGTGCGCGTACCTCCTCGGATCGGAAGTACCCGGGGCACGTTCGGCTGCTTCCCGGGGGTGTCGGCGCGGGGATGTCCAAGGACGGCCGGACCGGTCCTGACTGCCGGGTCAGGTCGCCCCTGGGCTGCGGGGCGGGGATCGCGCCCGCCCACATCCCGGTCGTGCGGTGCGTGCGGCGGGCCTCGGCGGCGTACTACGCGAGCGCCCTCAGCGGATCGTCCAGCACCGGCTGCCACGCCAACTCGGCCGCTCCGACGAGGCTGTTGTGGTCCAGCGTGCAGGCGAGGATGGGGACGCTGCCGCTGCGGCCCCACAGGCTGCGGTCGGCGACCACCGCGCGCAGGCGGTCCGGGTCGGCGTCGAGGAGGGTGCGGTGCAGACCGCCGAGGATGATGCGGTCCGGGTTGAGGATGTTCACGAGGCCTGCCAGGCCCAGGCCCAGGCGGTCGATCAGGGTCTCGGCGGCCGTGCGGATCGCCGGGTCCGGGTACTGGTCGCGGATCAGGTCGTTGGCCTGCTGGAGCAGGGACACCTCGGGGCCGGGGTCGCGGCCCGCCACCGTGAGGAAGGCGAGCGGGTCGGCCTCGACGTCCAGGCAGCCCCGGCTGCCGCAGTGGCAGGAGCGCCCCTCGGGGTTGACGGTGAGGTGGCCGACTTCGAGCGCGAGGCCCGAACTGCCCGTGTGCAGGCGCCCGTCGAGGACCAGCGCCCCGCCGACACCCCGGTGCCCGGTGGCCACACAGAGCAGGTCGCGGGCGCCGCGTCCGGCGCCGTGCCGGTGTTCGGCGAGCGCGGCGAGGTTGACGTCGTTGCCCGCGAAGGCCGGACCGGCGATGCCCGCCGCCCGTACCCGCTCGGCGAAGATCTCCCGTACCGCCGCGCCGGCCGGCCAGGCGAGGTGCAGCGGGTTCAGGGCCAGGCCCTCGGGTTCGGCGACGGCCGACGGCACCGCGAGACCGGCGCCCACGCACCGGCGCCCGGTGTTGTGCAGCAGGTCGGCGCCCGCTTCCACGACCGAGCCGAGCACCTTCGCCGGGTCGGCGTCGACGGTCTCGCAGCCGGGCGCCGTGGCGACGATCCGCCCGCCGAGCCCGACCAGCGCGGCCCGGAACCCGTCCGCGTGCACCTGCGCCGCCAGCACGACCGGCCCGTCCTCGGCGACATCGAGCCGGTGCGAGGGGCGCCCCTGCGAGCCGGCCGCCGCCCCGGGCCGCGCGTCCACGCTGATCAGCCCGAGCGCCTCCAGCTCGGCTGCCACCGCACCCGCCGTTGCCCGGGTGACCCCCAGCTCGGCGGTGAGCACGGCCCGGGTGGGCGCCCGGCCGGTGTGCACGAGCTCCAAGGCGGGCCCGAGTGCGCCGCGCCCCCGGTCCAACCGCGTCCTTGAGGTGGTCCCCTCAACCTTGCCGCTCATGAGGGCGAGTCTCCCATGATCCCCACGACCGCCGACCGCGCGGTCTGCCTAGAAACCGCTGACCCGGAGCGTGATGTTCAACCGGCCGGTCAGCCCCAACTCCGGCGGCGCCGTGCCCGCGTACACCCGTGACACCCCGTGGTACGCGAGCCTGGAGGCACCGCCGAATACGAACAGGTCGCCGCTGCGCAGCTCGACGTCGGTGTACGGCCGGGTCCGGGTCGCCGTGTTCCCGAAGCGGAAGACGCAGGTGTCGCCGAGGCTCAGGGACACCACGGGCGCGGCCGACTTCTCGTCGCTGTCGCGATGCATGCCCATGCGGGCGTCGGCATCGTAGAAGTTGACCAACGCGATGTCGTAGTCGCCAGCGCACTCGTACGCCGCTGTGCCGGCCGCCTGCCTCCCCAGCTCGCCCAGCCACTCGGGGAACGGTTTCACGGGCGAGCCGTCGCCGTCGACGACCGTGTTCGCATAACCGTACGGATACCAGTGGCGGCCTAGACACACCTGCCGGGCGGTCATCGTGCCGCCGCCGGGCGTCCGGACCGTACGCAGGCCGGCGGGTGGGCGCGCCCAGTCGCGGCAGGCGCCCAGCAACTCGCGCTGACGCGCCGCGTCCAGCCAGTCCGGCACATGCATCGCGCCCGGCGCGATCTCCGTACGAGGTCTGGGGAACAGTTCGGCCTCCATGGTCCCATCCTGCCCGACCGTGCGGACGGGGGTGAGCTGCTGATCGGTAGGGTGGGACACGATGACCGACCGTATGAGAACTCCCTGGTCCGAGCTGACGCTGACCCGTTTCCCCGCCGATCCGCGCGAGCGGCTGCGCGCCTGGGACGCCTCCGACGACTACCTCCTCGGGCACCTCGCCGAGTCCGGGACCGAGCTGTCCGGCACGGTCGTGGTCGTCGGCGACCGCTGGGGCGCTCTCACCACGGCGCTCGCGGCACACCGGCCGACGCAGATCACCGACTCGTTCCTGGCCCAGGAGGCGACGCGGGCGAACCTGCGGCGGGCCGGTGCGGACGAGGGTTCCGTACGGCTGCTCACCACCCAGGACCCGCCGCCGGAGCGGATCGACGTGCTGCTCGTGCGGGTCCCGAAGAGTCTGGCGCTCCTTGAGGACCAGTTGCTGCGGCTGGCGCCCGCGCTGCACGAGGGCACGGTCGTCGTCGGCACCGGCATGGTGAAGGAGATCCACACCTCCACGCTGAAGCTGTTCGAGCGGATCATCGGCCCGACCCGGACCTCCCTCGCGGAGAAGAAGGCCCGGCTCATCCATGCCACCGTCGGTCCTTCGGTGGACGGGGGTGCCAGTCCCTGGCCGTACCGCTACGAGCTGCCCGACGGTGTCGGCCCGGCGTCGGGGCGCCCTGTCGTCAACCATGCGGGCGTCTTCTGCGCCGAGCGCCTCGACATCGGCACCCGGTTCTTCCTCCGGCATCTGCCGGAGCCGTCGGGCACCGCCCGGGTGGTGGACCTGGGCTGCGGGAACGGTGTGGTCGGTACGGCGGTGGCACTGGCCGCGCCGGAAGCCGAGCTGCTGTTCGTCGACGAGTCGTTCCAGGCGGTGGCCTCGGCGCAGGCGACGTACCGGGCCAACGGGTTGCCCGACGGGCGTGCCGAGTTCCGGGTCGGGGACGGGCTGGCGGGGGTCGCGGACGAGAGCGTCGATCTCGTCCTCAACAATCCGCCGTTCCACACCCACCAGGCGACGTCGGACGCCACGGCCTGGCGGATGTTCACGGGCGCGCGGCGGGCGCTGCGGCCGGGCGGTGAGCTGTATGTGATCGGCAACCGGCATCTCGGCTATCACATCAAGTTGCGGAAGCTGTTCGGCAACAGCCGGCTCGTCGCGAGTGACGCCAAGTTCGTGGTCCTGAAGGCCGTGAAGCAGTGAGGTGGTCGGCAGTAGGAGTCGGGGAGTGAATTTTGACAACTTCATGGAGTGTTCGGCGTTGCCTCTCCCCGCAGGGCCCGGGGTGACGCGCCGAGTTCGCGTCGGCACGCCTTGTTGAAGGCCTGTAGGTCGGGGATGCCGACGGAGGCCGCCACGGCGGGGATGGAGAGGGTCGTGGCACGCAGCAGGTGGCGGGCGCGGTCGAGTCTGCGGCGGCGGACGTAGCCCACCACCGTGTCGCCGGTCGCGGCCTTGAAGAGCCTGGTCAGGTGGTTGTGCGAGACACCCGCCGCCCGAGCGACGGCGGGCACGGTGAGCGGGGCGGCCAGTCGGCTCTCGATGTACGCGATGGCGGCGCCGACCGCCGGATGCGGGCCGGGACCGGGGCGTTCGGTGTCCGGGGGCAGGTGGGCGATACGCCACAGCGCGGTCCAGATCTCGGCTCTCGTGCGCTCGGGTGTGCGCGGCAAGGCGGCGATCGCCGCGAGCAACAGGCCGGTGAGGTTGGGGAGTTCGGGGCCGGAGTCCTGAACGACGGGAACCGTGCGCGACGGGCCGACGGCCGGGATGCGCAGGTGGGCGTAGAGGTGCTCGGAGCGGCCCTGGTAGCGGAAGCGGACCGTGCTGCCGGGCGGTACGAGGCTGACCCGGCCCGGGCGGACGACGTGCACTGTGCCGTCGACGGTGAGCTCGGCCTCGTACTGGTAGAGGTGCAGCTGCCACAGCTCGGGCAGCCGGAAGACGTCGGTCCGGCTCGCGACGCCGTGTACGCCGACGCCGGCGTTCGCCACGTGAGGCGGCTCACCCAGATACAGCTCCGTTTCCCGCATGGTGAAAAACTACCAGCGGACCTCTCTGTCAGCACAGCACGCCGATGATCCGCGTCACCGCCCGCGCCATCGCCTCCCGGCCCACGCCGAGGTACTTGCGCGAGTCGACGGCCTCGGGGTGGGCGCCGAGGAACTCCCTGATGGCGCCGGTCATGGCGATGTTGAGGGCAGTACCGATGTTGACCTTGGTGATCCCGGCCGCGACGGCGGCCACGAGCTGGTCGTCCGGTACGCCGGAGGAGCCGTGCAGGACGAGGGGGACGTCCAGGGTGGCGGACAGCCGCTTCAGGAGATCCTGGTCGAGGGCTGCCGTCCGGGTGGTCATGGCGTGCGAGCTGCCGACGGCCACGGCCAAGGCGTCCACCCCCGAATCGGTGACGAAGGCACGGGCCTCTGCGGGGTCGGTACGGGCTCCGGGTTCGTGCGCGTCCAGCGGAACTCGTCCGTCCTTGCCGCCCACCTGTCCCAACTCAGCCTCGATCCAGAGCCCTTGGGCGTGCGCCCAGTCGGCGGCGGCGCGGGTCGCGGTGAGGTTCTCGGCGTAGGACAGCCTGGCCGCGTCGTACATCACGGAGCTGAATCCGGCGCCGGGGGCCTGCCGCAGCAGGTCGTCGCTCTGCACGTGGTCGAGGTGCAACGCGACGGGCACGGCGGCGCGTTCGGCGGCCGAGACGGCGGCGCGGGCCAGCGGGAGGAGCCGTCCGTGGCGGAACTTGACGGCGTTCTCGCTGACCTGGAGGACGACGGGTGAACCCGCCTCCTCGGCACCGGCGATGACGGCCTCGACATGCTCAAGGGTGACGATGTTGAACGCGACGACCGCCGAACGTGCGGCGGCGGCCCTGGTGATGAGCTCGCCGGTGGTGACGATCGGCACCTGTCACTCCTTTCGGTCGGCAACCATGCAGCATCTGGTGCCGACGAGGCCTCAGGGGGTGAGGATCACCGAGCGGGTGAGGTGACGCGGGCGGTCCGGATCGAGACCCCGCCTCGCCGCCACCGCGACCGCGAGGCGCTGCGCGCGCACGAGTTCGGCGAGCGGATCGAGGGTCCCGGCCACCCACAACGCCCCCGTGGCCCGCACCTGTTCGGCCAGCCCTTCCGGCGCCTCGCCGAACATCCAGGTCGCCGTACCCCGGGTGGTGACGCTGATGGGACCGTGCCGGTACTCCATCGCCGGGTACGCCTCGGTCCAGGACAGGGACGCCTCGCGCATCTTCAGCCCGGCTTCGTTGGCGAGCCCCACCGTCCAGCCCCGGCCGAGGAAGGTGAACTGCGCGCAGTCGACGAGCCCTTCGGGCAACGCAGCGGCCAGCGCCGTACGGCAGTCGTCGACCGCGGCCTCGTCGTGCAGTCCGAGATGGGCGCGGAGAAGCGTGACGGCGGTGGTGGCGAACCGCGTCTGCACGACGGACCGTTCGTCCGCGTAGCCGATCACGACGAGTGCATCGGCGGCTTCCCTCACGGGAGTTCGGGGATCGGCGGTTATGGCTGTCGTCCGCGTCCGGGCACCCTCGGGCGCGGCGCTCCGCAGCCGCCCGAGCAGTTCGAGCACCTCGGTGGTGGTACCGGACCGGGTGAGGGCGACGACCCGGTCGTACGGGCGGCCGTAGGGGAACTCGGAGGCGGCGAAGGCGTCCGTCTCGCCCTGGCCCGCGCCTTCCCGCAGGGCCGCGACGGCCTGCGCCATGAAGTACGAGGTGCCGCAGCCCACGATCGCGACCCGCTCCCCCGCCACCGGCAACGCGCCGGCGTGCCCGGCAGCCTCCCCGGCAGCGCGGGACCAGCACTCGGGCTGGCTGTTCAGCTCGTCCTCTATATGGGTCATGCCCTGCCCCTCCCCCAGAGAGTCATCGCAATGCTTTTTTCTGCAAAATATAGCCAGCTTTCGAGCAGAATCAAGCATTATCTGGAAGGAGTGAGGTGAACTTTCGGTGCGCTAGGGTCGCCGAAGATCGAGGAACGGAGAGTCCGAATGTCCCGCGACGCCCGCTGGAAGTCCCTGCTGGAGCTGCTTGTCGAGCGGGGCCGGCTGGAGGTCGAGGAGGCGGCGGCCGAGCTGGAGGTGTCGGCCGCGACGATCCGCCGCGACTTCGACCAGCTCGCAGAGCAGCAGATGCTCGTGCGCACCCGGGGCGGCGCGGTCGTGCACGGCGTGTCCTACGAACTGCCGCTGCGCTACAAGACCGCTCGCCGCGCCTCCGAGAAACAGCGCATCGCGAGAGCGGTCGCGGACCTGGTCTCCCCCGGCGAGGCGGTGGGCCTGACGGGCGGTACGACCACGACGGAGGTGGCGCGCGCGTTGGCCGTACGCGGCGATCTGACCGCCGGGTCGCCCGCGCTGACGATCGTCACGAACGCGCTGAACATCGCCACCGAGCTTGCCGTACGGCCCCAGTTCAAGATCGTGGTGACAGGTGGGGTCGCCCGTCCGCAGTCGTACGAACTCATCGGGCCGCTCGCCGACGGCGTGCTGGGCCAGATCACGATCGACCTGGCCGTGCTGGGCGTGGTCGCCTTCGACGTCACGCACGGAGCGGCGGCGAACGACGAGGCGGAAGCCGCGGTCAACCGGCTGCTGTGCGAGCGCGCCGAGCGCGTGGTGGTCGCCGCCGACTCCAGCAAGCTGGGGCGGCGGGCGTTCGCCCGGATCTGCGCGGTGGGATCCGTGGACACACTGGTCACGGACACAGCGGCGGACGAGGCGACGGTGGGACTGTTCGAGGAGGCCGGGCTCAGGGTCATCACGGTCTGAGCAACCATGGCCCGGGCGGCGGACCGGCGCCCGAGGACGACGCCCTCAACTGCCTTGCCTCACAGGGCACTTCTGCCACTGTCGAGTCGGTCCACGCGGGCCACGTTCTCCCTGTCCTCGGAGTCCTCGCTCGCCTCGGCGGCGAACCAGGCGTCGAGGATCTCCTTGAGCAGCGGCTCCGATGTCAGACGCAGGCCGAGCACGAGCACGTTGGCGTCGTTCCAGCGGCGCGCGCCGTCCGCCGTGTAGGCGTCCGTGCACAGGGCCGCGCGCACACCGGGCACCTTGTTCGCGGCGATCGACGCGCCCGTACCGGTCCAGCAGCACACAACGGCCTGGTCGGCGTTCCCGGCGGCGACCTCGCGAGCCGCCGCCTCCGTGCAGGCGGCCCACTGCGGATCATCGCCGGCGCTCAGCGCACCGAACGTCACCACATCGTGGCCACGGTCGCGCAGTTGCCCCAGGAGAGCGCGAGCCAC
This sequence comes from Streptomyces lacrimifluminis, assembly GCF_014646095.1. GTDB lineage: Bacteria > Actinomycetota > Actinomycetes > Streptomycetales > Streptomycetaceae > Streptomyces > Streptomyces lacrimifluminis. The sequence continues at coordinate 154,208 of NZ_BMMU01000011.1, forward strand.
GGGTTCGTCCATGTCCGAGGAAACGGAGATCCGCATGGCCTGAGCCTACCCAACCCCGGGACGGGCGGCGGGGCGGACGAGCACGCCGGCGGACCGGGTGGACCGGTGGCCTCGGTCAACCCCCGCTCCCGGGGAGGCGGACTCGAAGGCGTCGACCATGTCGGCCTGCTCGAAGGGGACGCCCGTGTGGGTCCTCAACCATGTTTCGTCCGACCCCGGCGTCATCTTCTCGGTCACCCGTGTCCCGGTTCCCACTGGCCACACACAGCACCGTCTCGCCCCGGTCGTCGGCGGTGACGTACAGGAAGTACCAGGCAAGGGAGGGCCGTCCACGTGGCTCAGATACCAGTACGAGGCCGATTCGGCGCCGGCATCCCGCCGGAGTCCGGCCGCCCGGTCAACACAGCAGTCGAGGGCTGTCGGGCGGCCCGCCGAGGAACCGCCAGTGCACGAGGTTCCTGGAGTGGGGCAGGCGTACGCCCGGATACCCCTCCCCCGAACGTCGGGGTCGCCGCATGGCAGGGGAGAAGTCCGGTCCCACCCGGCACGGGGGGTGCTGATGATCCGCGCCTCGACTGCGGTATGAGCGCTCACTTCCCCCGACCCACGCCGGAAGAACCCTGCCGAGCGACGGACCGGCGACCGGATGGCCGGATGGCCGGATGGCCGGATGGCCAAGGGAAGCCGTGGGCCGAACATGTTCGCAACCAACGCCTTCTCCGTAGTCCGGCCCCACCCAAAACCCGGTTGCCCGGCCGGCACACCGCTGCGAGAGTCATGGCCATGTCTGCCTTCTCCGCGTACGACGGAACCAAGCTGGCTTGTCGCGAACTCGGGGAGGGGCCACCACTGATCTGCCTGCCCGGCGGCCCGATGCAGGACTCCGTCTACCTCGGGGACCTCGGCGGTCTGTCCGCGCACCGGCGCCTGATCATGCTCGACCTCCGGGGAACCGGCCGGTCGGCCGTACCGGAGGACCCCGCGTCCTACCGCTGCGACCGCCTCGTAGAAGACGTCGAGGCCCTGCGCGAGCACCTCGGCCTCGACCGGCTGGACCTGCTCGGTCACTCCGCCGGCACGAACCTGGCCGTGCTGTACGCGGCCCGGCATCCCGAACGCATCGGCAGGCTCGCGCTGATCACGCCCAGCGTGGCGGCCCTCGGCGTCACCGTCACCGGCGACATGCGGATCGGGACGGCACAGTCACGCCGGGACGAGCCGTGGTTCCCGGAGGCGTTCGCCGCCCTGGAGGCGCTCGTCGCGGGCCGGGCCGGAGCCGACGCCTTCCAGGCCATCGCACCTTTCTGGTACGGCCGTTGGGACGAGGCCGCCCGCGTCCACCGGGCGGCGGAGGAGGTGCAGCGCAACAACGATGCCGCGGCGGTCTTCGCCGCCGAGGGCGCCTTCGACCCGGTCGGCACCCGCGCGGCACTCGCCCGTCTCACTTCACCGGTGCTCGTACTGGCCGGGGAGGTCGACCTCAACTCCCCACCGCCCGCGATGGCCGAGCTCCCGGGACTGTTCCCGCACGCCGAACTGGTCGTCCAGCCGGGCGCCGGACACTTCCCGTGGCTCGACGACGCGGACAGGTTCGTGGCGACCGCCGAAGCGTTCCTGAGGTAGGAACCACCTCAGAGAGCACTCGGAATCCTCGCCCCTCTCGACTCGCAGCTCTCTCGACTCTCGACTCTCGACTCTCGACTGGAGAACGCTCTGATGGAGACCGCGCGCTTCGTGGAAATCCTGGACGCGGAGGGCCAGTTGCTGGCCGCCGCCGCCGAGCAGGCGGGGACCGACGCCAAGGTGCCGACCTGCCCGGACTGGCGGGTGCGCGACCTGGTGCGACACATGGGCGCGGTGCACCGCTGGGCCGCCTCGTACGTCGCCGAGCGGCAGATGTCGCCCCAGCGCCTCGGCGGCCCGCCCGACCTCGACGGCAGCGCGCTGCTCACCTGGTTCCGGGAGGGCCATCGCGCTCTCGTCGACACCCTCACCTCGGCCCCGCCCGACGTGGAGTGCTGGAGCTTCTTGCCCGCCCCCTCACCGCTCGCGTTCTGGGCCCGGCGGCAGGCCCACGAAACCGCCGTGCACCGGGTGGACGCCCAGTTCGCCCTCGGCATCACGCCCACCCCGCTCGCCCCGGACTTCGCCACGGACGGCATCGACGAACTCCTGCTCGGTTTCCACGCCCGCGCCAAGAGCCGGGCCCGCACGGAGGAGCCGCGGGTTCTGCGGGTGCGGGCGACCGACAGGGGCGACGCGGAGTGGACCGTACGGCTGTCGTCGGAGCCGCCGGCGGCCCAGCGCACCACGAATCAGGCCGATCAGGCCGATCAGGCCGTTCCAGCAGCCCAGGAAGCCGACTGCGAGGTGACCGGCCCCGCCGCGGCTCTCTACCTGGCGCTGTGGAACCGGCAGCCGTTCCCCGGCGTGAGCGGCGATGCAGCGCTCGCCGCCCTGTGGCAGGAAAAGTCGGCCGTCTGAGGCCGACCCGTCATTTGTTGCGCGAGCATTACATGCATTTGCATTCGATGCACGCGCATGTAATGTCTCTGCCATGACCTCTCCGCTCAACACCCCGGCGTCCGACGGACGCTGGACTCCCCGCCTGTGGGGCACCCTGCTCGTGCTCTGCGCCGCGATGTTCCTGGACGCGCTGGACGTGTCGATGGTCGGTGTCGCGCTGCCGTCCATCGGCTCCGAACTCGGCCTCTCCACCTCGACGCTGCAATGGATCGTCAGTGGCTACATCCTGGGATACGGCGGACTCCTGCTCCTCGGCGGCAGGACCGCCGATCTGCTCGGCCGCCGGCAGGTGTTCCTCGTGGCGCTCGGTGTCTTCGCACTCGCCTCGCTGCTCGGCGGGCTCGTCGACTCGGGTCCGTTGCTGATCGCCAGCCGGTTCGTCAAGGGGCTCAGCGCCGCCTTCACCGCGCCGGCCGGCCTGTCCATCATCACCACGACGTTCGCGGAGGGCCCGCTGCGCAACCGGGCCCTGTCGATCTACACCACCTGCGCGGCCACCGGCTTCTCGATGGGCCTGGTGCTCTCCGGCCTGCTCACCGAGGCGAGTTGGCGCCTTACCATGCTGCTGCCGGCGCCGGTCGCCGTGCTCGCCCTGGTCGCGGGCCTGAAGCTGCTGCCGCGCAGCGAGCGCGAGAAGAACCACAACGGCTACGACGTCCCCGGCGCGATTCTCGGAACCGCCTCGATGCTGCTGCTGGTCTTCACCGTCGTCCAGGCACCGGAAGTCGGCTGGGCATCGGCCCGCACGCTGTTGTCGTTCCTCGCGGTGGCCGTGCTGCTGACCGTCTTCGTCCGCGTCGAGCGGCGCTCCGCCGGACCGCTGATCCGGCTCGGTGTGCTGCGCTCCGGTCCCCAGATCCGCGCCCAGCTCGGCGCGTTGACCCTCTTCGGCTCGTACGTCGGATTCCAGTTCCTGGTGACCATCTACATGCAGTCGCTGCTCGGCTGGTCGGCGCTGCACACGGCGCTCGCCTTCCTGCCTGCGGGGGTGATCGTCGCGCTGTCCGCGACGAAGATGGGCGCGATCGTCGACCGGTTCGGCACCCAACGGCTGATCGTGGCGGGCTTCGCACTGATGATCACCGGGTACGCGCTGTTCCTCCGCGTCAGCCTCGACCCGAGCTACGCCACCCTCATCCTGCCGTCGATGGTGCTGATAGGCGGAGCCTTCGCGCTGGTCTTCCCCTCCCTCAACATCCAGGCCACGAACGGCGTCGACGACCACGAACAGGGCATGGTCTCCGGCCTGTTGAACACCTCGGTCCAGGTGGGCGGCGCGATCTTCCTGGCCGTCGTGACGGCGGTGGTCACCGCCGGCACCCCCGAGAACCCCTCACCGCAGGCCGTCCTCGACGCCTACCGGCCCGGGCTGATCGTCGTGACGGGCATCGCCCTCGCCGGCCTGCTCGCCACGCTCCCCGGTCTGCGCACCCGGCGCCCGAGTCGGTCCGTCGTGGTCGCGAAGTCCCCGCAGCAGCAGGAGGCGTTGGCCGAACCGGTGCCGGCACGCGACTGAGAGGGCATTCCAGCCACCGTGCCCGGCCGGGGCGCCTTGCCCGGCCGGGCACCCGCCTGTTTGACTCGGCGGATGGACAACTACGGGGGACACATGGGGCAGGGCCGCGCGCGAGACTCCCAGGCGCGGCGGGACGCGGTCACCGTGGAGATCGGATACGCCCTGTGCAGCGCCGCGTTCCTGGCGGCCCTCGTCTTCGCGGTGGTGGCCGGTCCCGCATGGGTCTTCGGGCTGTCGGGTACCGCGCAGACCACGCTCATCGCCTCGGGGGCGACGCTGGGCGCCGTCCTGTTCGCCGTGCGCGTGGTCAGCGTGCTGATCCGCTTCGCCCGCGAGAACGACGGCACCGGTAGGGCTCAGCCGATCCAGCCCGGCCGCACCAACCCCGACTCGTAGTCCGGCACGACCAGTTGGGCCCGGTCGCGGGTGCCCGGCTTCACATCGTGCGGCTCACATGAGTCTTCGCGGTGAGTGGGCCGACGACCAGGCGCCGGGCGATCTCCTAGTCGGACAGGCCGATTCCGACGAGGGCCGTCACTCCCGTTCCCGCTCGGTGAGCCGGGCGAGGGCACCGGCGGCGGCCGGTTCCTTCGAACGGGCGGCGAACTCGCCAATCAGATGCCGGGTGGCTCCGGGCGAGAGCAACGCGTCACCCACGACCACCGCCCGTACGGCGCGCAGGAGTTCGTCCGGTTCGCTGTCCTTCACCAGAAAGCCGGAGGCACCGCACCGGATCGCCGGATCGCCGGATCGCCGGATCGCCTCAAAGACGTACTCGCCGAGTTCGAAGGTGGTCCGAGAGCTCGCCGGCCGCGCCCCTACTCCTTCTCGGGGAACACCAGCCCCACCTCGTGGGCGATCCGGCTGACGGAATACCGGAAGAACGTCTCCCGGTCCTCCACCACCCGGTTGAACTGGCCGAACAGCTCGAACCCGATCAGGCCGTACACCTGGGCCCAGGCCGCGACGAGCGCCATCGTCACCTCCGGCGGGAGGTCGGGGGCGAGGTCGGCGGTCAACCGCTCGGCCTCGGGGCGCAGTTCGACGGGGATCGGGGTACGCGCCACGCCGACGCTCCGGTGGGCGTCCCGCACGATGCGGGTGAGCAGCAGGCCGACCCGGGAGGCGGCCCGCACGGTCGTGTCGGGCGCGGTGTAGCCAGGGACGGGCGAGCCGTAGATCAGCGCGTACTCGTGGGGATGGCCCAGTGCCCAGCCTCGCACCGCGTCGCACACCGCGACCCAGCGCCGCAGCGGGCCGGTGTCCGAAGCGGCTGCGTGGGCGGCTTCGGCGGCCTCGCCGAGGGAGTCGTAGGCGTCGATGATGAGAGCGGTCAGCAGGTCGTCGCGGCTGGGGAAGTAGCGGTACAGCGCGGAGGAGACCATGCCCAGTTCTCGGGCGACGGCCCTCAGCGAGAGCTTGGCGGCGCCTTCCGCCGCGAGCTGTCTGCGCGCCTCGTCCTTGATCGCCGAGGTGACTTCGATCCGGGCGCGGGCGCGGGCTCCTTGTGCGGTGCTCATGGATGCGAGTGTTCCATGCTTTTAGATCAGTGCACACAAACGAGAGCAACGAACTAAAAAGAGAGCAGCGCTCTTGCTCTAGACCACCGATCTCCGGCAGACTGCTCTCAAGCGAGAGCAGTGCTCTCGTAAGTGGCGGCGCTTCCGCGCTCTGCTGCCAGAACTCCAGGAGGACACCATGCCGTCGTCGTCAGCCCACTATGTGAAGCCCAAGGCGTTCGACAAGGTGCTGAACGGGATCATCGGCCGGCTCGCACGCCACGGCGTGAGCCTCATGGGTACCGCCGAGCTCTCCGTGCTCGGCCGCAAGAGCGGCGAATGGCGCCAGGTGCCCGTCAACCCGCTGCCCTACGAGGGCGGCCCGTACCTCGTCTCGGCTCGCGGCCACTCCGAATGGGTGCGGAACATGCGCGCCGCCGGCGGCGGCCGGCTCAAGGTCGGCCGCCGGGTACAGGAGTTCACCGCGGTCGAGCTGCCCGACGCGGAGAAGCCGGTCGTACTGCGCACCTACCTCAAGAAGTGGGGCTGGGAAGTAGGGCGCTTCTTCGGCGACGTCGACGCGAACTCGACCGACGAGGAACTGCTCGCCGCCGCTCCCAAGCACCCCGTCTTCCGGATCACCGTCACACCGTGACCACCGCTCGGGACCTGTACTAGGCCTCAGGGCCTGTCGAGCACGGTCAGCGCGCGCCCGGCCATGGGGTGGGTGCGCACCAGCTCACCCAGTGAGGTGGAGCCACGGGTGATGTCCCGGAAGGCGTTCCACGCCGGGCGGAAACCGGTCAGGGCGGCGTGGAAGAGGCCGGGCCGCCGCTCGAACGCCTTCAGCATGCTCCGGCCGACGGCCATCTCGACGCCGAGACCCGCCTTGATCGCGAACGCGTAGTTGAGGGCCTGTCGACGCGTGTCCACGGCGTCGTGCGCCTCCGCGATCCGTACCGCCCACTCCCCCGCGAGCCTCCCCGAGCGCAGGGCGAACGAGATGCCCTCGCGGGTCCACGGCTCCAGCAGGCCCGCCGCGTCACCACAGACCAGCACCCGGCCGCGGGACAGCGGCGAGTCGTCGGCACGGCAACGCGTCAGGTGGCCGGAGGAGATGCTCGGTTCGAAGCCGGCCAGCCCCAGCCTGGCGATGAAGTCCTCCAGGTACCGCTTGGTCGCCGCGCCCTCACCGCGCGCGGAGATCACTCCCACCGTCAGCGTGTCCCCCTTGGGGAACACCCAGCCGTAACTGCCGGGCATGGGGCCCCAGTCGATGAGCACCCGCCCCTGCCAGTCCTCGGCGACGGTCTCCGGGACCGGGATCTCCGCCTCCAGGCCGAGATCCACCTGGTCGAGTTTCACCCCGACATGCGCTCCTATGCGGCTGGCGCTGCCGTCCGCGCCCACGACAGCGCGGCCGAGCACGGTCTCACCGCCCTGCAGGACGACGGCGACCGTCCGCCGGTCCGGCACCGCCGAGCCGTGCTGCTCGACCCGCGACACCGTGACCCCCGTACGCAGCTCGGCGCCCGCCTTCTGGGCGTGCTCGACGAGCTGCTGGTCGAACTCCGGCCGGTTGATCAGGCCGAACAGCATCTGCCTGGAGCGGCGGGTGCGCGTGAAGCGGCCGTTGTTGGAGAACGTGACCGCGTGCACCCGGTCCCGGAAGGGCAGTTCGAAGCCGGGCGGCAAGGAGTCCCGCGAGGGGCCGATGATCCCGCCGCCGCACGTCTTGTAGCGCGGCAGTTCCGCCTTCTCCAGCAACAGCACACTGCGGCCCGCGACCGCCGCCGCATACGCGGCCGAGGCCCCCGCGGGTCCCGCCCCCACCACAACGACGTCCCACACCTGCGCCACGTCGTCCGCCGAAGAGTTCTCGCTGCTCACGATGGTGTAGTGCTCCCGATCCGTCCGCCTGCCGCACCTGTTCTCCCGCATCCTACGGCGGGCGTCGCCACAGTCCGCTGTGGGAGGATCTCAGGACTTCTTTCGTACAACGTCGCACCCACAAGGAGCGTGCCCATGTCCTCGAATCCGGTCGCCGAGACCGTCGCCTCCCTCATGCCGAGGGCACGGGCGGAGCTCACCGAACTGGTGGCGTTCAAGTCGGTGGCGGACTTCGAGCAGTTCCCGAAGAGCGAGAGCGAGGCCGCCGCGAACTGGGTCGCCGACGCGCTGCTCGCCGACGGCTTCCAGGACGTGGCCCTGCTCGACACCCCGGACGGCACACAGTCGGTGTACGGCTTCCTGCCCGGCCCCGAGGGCGCGAAGACCGTCCTCCTCTACGCCCACTACGACGTGCAGCCGCCGCTCGACGAGGCCGGCTGGGCGACCCCGCCGTTCGAGCTGACCGAGCGCGACGGCCGCTGGTACGGGCGCGGCGCCGCCGACTGCAAGGGCGGCCTCATCATGCACCTGCTCGCGCTGCGGGCCCTCAGGGCGAACGGCGGCGTCCCGGTCAACGTCAAGGTGATCGCCGAGGGTTCGGAGGAGATGGGCACGGGCGGGCTGGAGCGGTACGCCGAGCAACACCCGGAACTGCTCGCCGCCGACGCGATCGTCGTCGGCGACTCCGGCAACTTCCGGGTCGGTCTGCCGACGGTCACCTCCACCTTGCGCGGCATGGCCCTCGTACGCGTCCGGATCGACACCCTGGAGGGCAACCTCCACTCGGGCCAGTTCGGCGGGGCCGCGCCCGACGCGCTGGGCGCGCTGATCCGCGTCCTCGACTCGCTGCGGGCCGAGGACGGTTCGACGACGGTCGACGGGCTCACGGACGAGGCGTCGTGGGACGGGCTCCAGTACGACGAGGGGCAGTTCCGCACGGACGCCAAGGTGCTCGACGGTGTGGAGCTGATCGGCTCCGGACCGGTCGCCGACCGGATCTGGGCGCGCCCGGCGGTCACGGTCCTGGGCATCGACTGCCCGCCGGTGGTCGGCGCCACCCCGTCCGTGCAGGCGGGCGCCCGCGCGCTGGTCAGCCTGCGGGTGCCGCCGGGCGTGGACGCGGCGGCGGCGACCAAGCTCCTGGAGGCCCATCTGACGGCGCACACGCCGTGGGGCGCGCGGGTCAGCACGGAACAGATCGGCCAGGGCCAGCCGTTCCGCGCCGACACCGCGAGCCCCGCGTACGCGGCGATGGCCGAGGCCATGGCGGTCGCGTACCCCGGCCAGGAGATGCAGTACGCGGGCCAGGGCGGCTCGATCCCCCTCTGCAACACGCTCGCGTCGCTCTATCCGGAGGCCGAGATCCTGCTGATCGGACTGAGTGAGCCGGAGGCCCAGATCCACGCGGTGAACGAGAGCGTGTCCCCGGAGGAACTGGAGCGCCTGTCGGTGGCAGAGGCCCTGTTCCTCCGGAACTACGCGGCGTCCTGATCCCGCCGGGAGCGGGTTACTCCGCCTCGGCCTGTCCCACCGCCACCCCTGCCTCCAGATAGAGCGCGGCGCCCTGCTCGCGCGCCCGCAGCGCCCCGCGCAGACGCTCGTAGCGGACGGGAGGGAGCAGCTCGGCGGCCTCCTCCTCGGTGACGAAGCGCCAGCCGCGCAGTTCGGGGCCGGGCAGCAGCAGCCGCCCGGCCTCGGCGCTGTCGAGCCGCCCGCCGTCGAAGAGGAGGCGGAGCCCGCCGTAGCCGGGCGGCGCGGGCGGCTCCCAGTCGATGACGAGGAGCCGGGGTACGCCGGTGAGGTGGATGCCCGTCTCCTCGGCGACCTCGCGGATGCCCGCACGCGCGGGTGCCTCGCCCCGCTCGACGACCCCGCCGGGGAACTCCCAGCCGGCCTTGTAGGTCGGGTCGACGAGCAGGACCCGGTCCTGTTCGTCGAAGAGCAGGACCCCGGAGGCCACCGTCTCGCCGGTGGGTTCCGGGGTCTGCACGATGTCGCACACGGGCGCGGTCCCCGCGCTGACGGCTCCGGCGATCCGTACGGCCGTCTCGTACGGGGTGAGGGTGCTGGTGTCGACCGGGTGGGCGTCGGCGGTGAGCCAGGAGGCGAGCGCCGTCCGGTACGGCTCGATCTGGTCGTACGACCACTGCCGTATCCGTATCTCCCCGTCCGGGAGGTCCGGGGGGACCTCCCGGGTGGCTATTCGCTCGCGCAGGATCGTTTCCGCCGGGGCGAGGAGCATATGCCGGACCGCGATCCTGCGGGCGGCGAGACCGCCGAAGATCTCGTCGCGGTACTCCTGGCGGAGCAGCGTCATGGGCACCACCAGGGTCCCTCCGAACTCGGCGAGCATGGCGGCCGCGGTGTCCACGACGAGCCGCCGCCAGATCGGCAGGTCCTGGAAGTCGCCGACCTCGGCGAGGCGCTTCGGCGGCAGCAGGTGCATGAGTGCGCCACCGATGACCTCGGGGTCGAAGAGCGTGCTGTTCGGGATCAGTTCGATCAGCTCCCGTGCGGTGGTGGTCTTCCCCGCACCGAACGCGCCGTTGACCCAGACGACGATCACGTTTCCCCCTCTTCTGTTGGACCCCTGAGGCTTGCCCGTTCCACCCTGCCACGGAAACCAGATCGCGTTGAGGCCGCAGACACAGTGGCGGGGGGGCCCCGTCACACGGGTCACCGGCGCCACCTGGACACCTTCCGGCCGTCAGCCGGTGGTGCTGTCGCCTCCCAGCGCGTTCTCGTCCACGGCCAGGCTGTCGCTGGCGACGGTGTGGTCGAGGGTGCTGAGCGTGTCGTCCACGCTCAGATCACCGAGGGCGTCGGCTCCGAGCCCGTGGGAGGGGGTGATCGCCGCGACGACGAACCCGGTGGCGAGGGAGGCGATGGCGAGCATGCTGCGCTTCTTCATGCCCGGTTCAACTGCCGAACCGGGCCGGGGGTCACGGCATTCGCGCATCGCGTCACATTTACGGCGGCCACGTCGTCCTTCTGCCGAGGCACAGCCCACGGACCGGAGGAGAGACCGCATGTCGACAGCCGGGGCAACCGGCGACACGGAGTCGCTCCACCGACTCCACTCCGCCATGAACAGCGGCGACCTGCACATCATCTCGAAGGCCGTCGACGACTTCGTCGCACCCGACGTGCTCTTCCACGCGCCTGTGCCGATGCCCGCGACGGGAGCGGGGGCTCTGAAGCGGGTGTGGGATGTGCTGTTGGACGCGTTCCCGACATCCGCGTCGCCGTCGAGAGGACGGTCGCGGAGGGCGACAAGGTCACCTCCCGGAGCACGGTGCCGGGAGCCACCGGGACGAGTGCCAGGGCCTGCCGCCCGCCGGGAGGCCGTCACCTACAGCGAGATCTCCATCTGCCGGTTCGCCGACGGGCGGATCGCCGAGATCCGGGGTGTCGTCGACGTCCTCGCGCAACTGCGCCGGGTCGGCACCCTGCCGGCCTGACGTCGCTCGGCATGACAGGACCTTGTGCAGCGGCCGGGTTCCGACACCGCGGCTGCCGCCAGAAGGTCCTGTCGTTCGGAGTCACTTCACCGGTTCCCGCCCGCATCGGGCGATCGGCTCGTGGCTCTCAGACGCTCGCCTCGGCCGCGTCGTCCGCCCTGCGCGTCAGGGCCGCCGCTGCCGCGCCGACCAGGCCCGCGTCCGTGCCCATCTGCGCCGGCACGATCTCCAGCCGCTGGACGAACGACAGCGTCGCGTATGTCTTCAGGGCCGCGCGCAGGGGCGTGAACAGGACGTCGCCGGCCTTGCCCACGCCGCCGCCGATCACGGCGACGTCGATCTCCACGAGGGTCGCGGTGGCGGCGATGCCCGCCGCCAGCGCCTGGGCCGCCCGCGCGAAGGAGGCGACGGCGACCGGGTCGCCGGTCCGTGCCGCCTCGGCCACGGCGGCGGCCGAGGTGTCGCCGTCGGGGCCCGGCTGCCAGCCGTTTGCCAGCGCGCGGCGCGCGATGTTGGGGCCGCTGGCGATGCGCTCCACGCAGCCGCGGGAGCCGCAGGCACAGGGGTCACCGTCGAGTTCGACGCTGATGTGCCCGATGTGGCCGGCGTTGCCCGTGGGTCCGGGGTGCAGCCGTCCGTCGAGGACCAGGCCGCCGCCGACACCGGTCGAGACGACCATGCACAGCGCGTTGTCGTGGCCGCGGGCGGCGCCCTGCCAGTGCTCGGCCGCCGTGATCGCCACTCCGTCACCGATCAGTTCGACGGGCAGGCCACCGGTGACGGCGCGGACGCGTTCGACGAGCGGAAAGCCGCGCCAGCCGGGTACGTTCACCGGGCTCACCGTGCCCGCGGAGGCGTCCACCGGCCCCGCGCTGCCGATTCCAACGGCCGTCGCGCGGATCCACAGCGGCGATCCGGTCAGCTCCGCGAGGACCTCCTCGACGGCCCGCATCACGCTCTCGCCGGCCTCCAGCGCGGGCGTCGGGCGCTGTGCGCGCAGCAGGATCCGGCCGTGGCCGTCCACCAGCGCTCCGGCGATCTTGGTGCCGCCGATGTCGAGCGCGGCCACGAGGTCGGTGTGCATCAGTCTCGGATCTCCCTGTCAACCATGGCAAAAGCGGGCAGGCCGGTCTGATGGTGGGGGCGCAGGCCGGAGATAGCGGTGGACAGTGTCCCCTGCATCTGACAACGTTGTCCAGGCTCTATGCTCGACGCCACATCCTCATACACAACCTGGGACGACGCATCCCCCGTACGCCACACGGTCCGAAGCATCGACACGCCTCGCCGTGGACCGCCGTCGTCCCGTGGCCGACAGGACAGGACAGCGCATCGTGGCCGACACCGCCCGCCGCCCGGAGAACCGCTACGGCAACCGTCCGACCATGAAGGACGTGGCCGCGCGCGCCGGGGTAGGTCTGAAGACGGTCTCGCGTGTCGTCAACGCCGAACCGGGGGTCACCCCGGAGACCGAGCGCCGCGTACAGGAGGCGATCGACGCGCTGGGGTTCCGCCGCAACGACAGCGCGCGGGTGCTGCGCAAGGGCAGTACGGCGAGCATCGGCCTCGTCCTGGAGGACCTCGCCGACCCGTTCTACGGCCCCCTGAGCCGGGCGGTCGAAGAGATCGCCCGCGCGCACGGCGCCCTGCTGATCAACGGGTCGAGCGCCGAGGACCCGGACCGCGAGCAGGAGTTGGTGCTGGCGCTGTGCGCACGGCGGGTGGACGGACTGGTGATCATTCCGGCCGGCAACGACCACCGGTACCTGGAGCCGGAGCTGAAGGCGGGCGTCGCCACGGTGTTCGTGGACCGGCCGGCCGGAAGAATCGACGCCGACGTCGTCCTGTCGGACAGTTTCGGCGGCGCCCACGACGGTGTGGCCCATCTGATCGCACACGGCCACCGCCGGATCGGCTTCATCGGCGACATGCCCCGCATCCACACCTCCGCCGAGCGGCTTCGCGGCTATCGCGCCGCGATGGAGGACGCGGGCATACCGGTCGAGGACGCGTGGATGTCGCTCGGCGTCACCGACCCGGAGCGGGTGCGCCGCGCGGCCGAGGACATGCTCACCGCGCCGTCCCCCGTCACGGCGATCTTCGCGGGCAACAACCGGGTGACGGTGACGGTCGTCCGGGTCCTCAACGAGCAGCGCCGTCCCGTCGCCCTCGTGGGCTTCGACGACTTCGAACTCGCCGACCTGCTCCGGCCGGGCGTCACCGTCGTCGCCCAGGACGCGGCCCAACTCGGCCGCACGGCCGCCGAACGCCTCTTCCGCCAGCTGGACGGCACCCTGCTCACCCCGGAGCGCATCGAACTCCCGACCCGTCTGATCACCCGGGGGTCAGGAGAACTGCCCCCGGCCGACTGAGCGCGGGGATGCCCACACTCGATTCCCTCGGCCTCGCCGAGGCCCCGCGCGAGCACCCGCTCACCTGTCCGGGCGTATGGCCGAGCGAGTCCGGGATCCTGGACGGCGACCGGTTCCCCCCGCTCCCCACCGGTGCGCCACCCGGCTTTCCCCGCATCTTCCCCGACCGCGTGCCCGTCCTCGCCGTGGGCTCCCACGCCTGCCCCGGTCAACTGCGGCACAAGATGGCGGAGTTCGACATTCGCGAGCCGCTCCCGATGACCCGGGCCCTGGTCATCGGGATCGAGGCCGGTGTCCCGGCCCACGTGAGCCGGCTGGGTTACGTGTCCGCGTCGCCCTTCCAGGCCCCCGGGAACGTAAGGGAGTTGTTCGTCACCTGGCTCGACGCGGACCAACTCGCCGTCGTCGACGCCAGCGAAGGCGTGCCGGTGCCGACAGGGCCGTACGACCGTGCGTGGCTGCCCTCCCCCGAGGTGGGCGTCGAGTTGGAGTCCGGCGAACGGCTCTCCGGTGTGTACGCCTATGTCAACCGGCGCGGAGTCCCGCACGACGGGTCGGGAACTCCGCGCCGGCATCCGGGAGAACGCCGACTGCTCACCGAACTCCTCGGCGGATCACCGGGGTTGCGAGACCTGTTCGGCAGCACGCCCGAGGAGTTCTGCGCCCGGGCCCGCTTCGACCGGGACCGGTGCGATCGGGGCACCCGTCTGTTCGCGGAGGAGGGGCTGGTCATCGCGTCCGGTCTGGAGCCGTATGTGCGGGCTCAGCAGACCGGGAGTCCGGGCACCGGGGCGTCGTTGTCGCCGCCCTTGAGGTAGACGGCGCTGACATGGACACCGGCGTTGCCGCTGTCGTCGTCGGTCTTCGCCCACCAGACGTTCGTCCACTCGCCGTAGGTCTCGCGCCGTCCCAGGTTCTGCTGGCAGTAGAAGTAGTTGGTACCCGAGTAGAGGACACCGACCTCGGTGCCGGAGGCGTTGTACGACTTGGCGGTGCGCCAGACCGAGCAGTTGTACTTACCGTCGCCTATGGACTCGCACGCGGAGTCGGGGGCCGGGGTCGTGCCACCGCTCGTGGTGCTCCCGCCGGTGGTGCCGGTCCCTCCGGTCGTCCCGGCTCCTCCGGTCGTGTCCGAACCTCCGGTCGTGCCGGTTCCGCTGTCGCCCGAGGTACCGCCAGAGGTGCCGAGGTCCGTCGTGCCGCTGCCCGACGTCCGCGACGGGGCCGGGGTCGCCTTGCCCTCCGGTTCGGCGCCGCTCGTCGTGGCGGGTGCTGTCGGGGACGGGGACCTGTCGGTGTCCTTTCCGGTGGGTGTGGGATCGGAGAGGTCCAGGTCGGCCCGGCCGCTGCCCGTGGAGGGCGCGGCAGGGTTGTCCTCCGCCACCGGCCGGGTGCTCGTCCCCTTGTCGTCCCCGCCGAGCAGCGCCACGGTGACTCCGGCGGCGGCCAGGACCACGGTGACGGCCGTGGCGGCGAGCACCGCGCGTCCCCTGCGGCGGGGTCGGGCGGAAGCGGGAGCGGAGACCGTGGTCGGGGCCGCGAGGTGACCGAAGGCCGGTGCGCCTGGGGTGGCGGCCAGGGGCTCGGCGGGGCCGAAACCGGGCGATCCGGATGTCATCGGCTCGGGCGGCCCGAAGCCGGGCGGTGTCTGCTGAGCGGCTTCGCGGGCGGGCGACGCCTGTTCGGTGGGACCGAACCCCCGGGGCACCGGCGGCGCACCGGACACCGCCGCCTCCTCCTCCGCCTCTTCGTTGGCACCTACCTCGGACGCCGCCTCAGGCATTCCGGCCGCAGCCGCCCCGTACGGGCGCAGGCCCGTGGTGGGCGTGTCCGGCGCGTTCCTCGCGTCCGGCGCACCGCTCGTAGCCGACGCATCACTCGTGGCCGATGCGACCGCTTGCAGCAGGCCCCGCGCCGTCTCCGCGTCGGGGCGTTCCTCCGGCCCCTTGGCCATCAGCTGCCGCAGGACCGGGCCCAGGGCGCCGGCCTGCCGGGGCTCCGGGAGGGGTTCGGCCACGATCGCGGTGAGCGTGGACCAGGTCGACGTACGGCGGAAGGGCGAGGCGCCCTCGACCGCCGCGTACAGCGTGGCGCCCAGGGCCCAGATGTCCGAGGCGGGGCCGGGGTCGTTGCCCTGAGCCCGTTCGGGTGCCAAGTAGTCCAGGGAGCCCACGAGTTCGCCGCTGCGGGTGAGGTGGGTGGCCGAGCCGTCTCCCGGATCCTCCATCGTGGCGATGCCGAAGTCCGTCAGGACGACCCGGCCCGAGGTCTCCAGCAGGATGTTGCCGGGCTTCACGTCCCGGTGCAGGACGCCGACGCGGTGGGCGGCGGCCAGCGCGTCCATCACCTGGGCGCCGATTCCGGCGGCCTCGTGCGGCTCCAGGGTGCCGCGCTCGCTCAGGACGTCGTCCAGCGAGCGGCCGTTCACCAGCTCCATGACGATCAGGGGGCGGCCGTCGACCTCCGTGACATCGTGCACGGCGACCACGCCGGGGTGGCGTATGCGGGCCGCCGCGCGGGCCTCGCGCTGCATCCGCAGCCGCAGGGCGGCCAGTTCGGGCGCGGCGATGTCCGTGAACGTGCGCAGTTCCTTGACCGCGACCTCGCGGCCGAGCACCTCGTCGACCGCACGCCAGACGATGCCCATGCCGCCGCGCCCGAGCCGGCTCACGACCCGGTAGCGGCCTGCCAGCAGACGACCGGTCCCGGCCGTCCCGTCCACCGCCCGCTCCTCCGGCTGTCCGGCCGCCTGCCCGTGTTCCCCCGAAGACACCACTGCCCCGTTCGTGTGACCCGTTCGTATGTCCGTACAGATTACGGGGCGGGTGTGACACCGGGAGACCGTGCCCGCTGTTGTGACGGGGCGCTACCTGGGCGACGCCGTGAGATCGGCTCTGCGCGGCCTCGCGAAGCCGTCCAGGTCGGTCCGGGTCAGGCCGTCCGTCGCCCGGGCCACCTCCGCGACGTCGAGGGCGCCGCAGTCCAGGCCGCGCAGCAGATACCCGCTGAGGGCCTTGGCGGTGGCGGGCTCGTCCATGACGTCGCCGCCGGTGCGGTTGGCGTAGCGGGAGAGGCGGGCGGCGGCCTGTTCGTAGCCCTCGCGGTAGAAGGCGAAGACGGCCGCGTACCGGGTCGGGATGTGCCGGGGGTGCATGTCCCAGCCCTGGTAGTAGGCGCGGGCCAGGGCGCGGCGGGTGAGTCCGTAGTGCAGGCGCCAGGCCGAGTGGACCTGCTCGGTCGGGCCGACCGGCAGGACGTTGGTGGAGCCGTCCGAGACGCGCACGCCGGTGCCCGCCGCCGCGACCTGCATGATCGCCTTGGCGTGGTCGGCGGCCGGGTGGTCGCTGGCCTGGTGGGCGGCGGAGACGCCGAGGCAGGCGCTGTAGTCGAAGGTGCCGTAGTGCAGCCCGGTGGCGCGGCCCTCGGCGGCCTGGATCATCCGGGCGACGGTGGCGGTGCCGTCGGTGGCGAGGATGGACTGGCTGGTCTCGATCTGGATCTCGAAGCCGATCCGGCCGGGCGTGAGACCGCGCGCCTTCTCGAACTCCTCCAGGAGCCGGACCATCGCGGTGACCTGCTCGGCGTACGTCACTTTGGGGAGAGTGAGGACCAGCCCCTCCGGCAGTCCGCCGGCCTCCATCAGGCCCGTCAGGAAGATGTCGAGCGTGCGGATGCCCCGGTCGCGCACCGGCGCCTCCATGCACTTCATCCGGATGCCCATGTACGGGGCGGCCGTGCCCTTCTCGTACGCCTCGGCGATCAGACGGGCCGCGCGGGCCGCCGTCTCGTCCTCCTCGGCGTCCGGGCGCGGGCCGTAGCCGTCCTCGAAGTCGACGCGCAGGTCTTCGACCGGCTCGCGCTCCAGTTTGGCGCGGACACGGTCATGGACGGGTTCGGCGAGGGCGTCGGGGAGGCGGAGGACGGCGGCGAGTGAGGCTGCGTCCGGGGCGTGTTCGTCGAGGGCGGCGAGGGCCTGGTCGCCCCAGGAGCGGATGGTGTCCGCGGCGAACGCGTCCCCGGGGACGTACACGGTGTGGACGGGCTGGCGGGTGCCGGGATCGCCGGGGTAGCGGCGCTCCAGCTCCGCGTCGACCGGGGCGAGGGAGGCACTGATCCCCTCGCTGACGGTACCCGCGAGGCTCGTCACGACCTTCTCCTGCTGGCCCTGCCCCATCCCGAACCCTCCATTTTCCGCACTACGGAATCTACAATCCGTATGACGAAGCTAGCCCTCGATCTTCACCCCGGTCAACACCGTCTCGAAGCGGGATTCCCGATCCTCTCCCCCGGTCACTGCTGATCCCGGCCTCTTCTTCCGTATTCAGTGGGCAAGGTTCATTCTGACTGCGAAGGGGAGGAGATCGCGTGCCGAGAGAGGTCGGAGTGACGCGTCGCCAGGGACTCAAGTCCATGGCGACCGCCACCATCGCCGTGCCGCTGCTGACCACGGCGGGCTCATCGAAACCGGCGGTCGCCGGCGAGCACGCGGGCGCCCTGAACGTCATGACGTTCAACGTGCGCTTCGCGACCGTCGTCGACAAGACACCGCGCTGGTCCGTGCGCCGCCCGGTGATGCGGGAGCTGCTGCGGCGCGAGCGCCCCCACATCGTCGGCACCCAGGAGGGGCTCTACCAGCAGGTGCGCGCGATCGAAAAGGATCTCGGCGGGCACTACGACTGGATCGGCACCGGCCGTGGCGGTGGCAGCAAGGACGAGTTCATGGCGATCTTCTACGACACCCGAAGACTCGAACCGATCGAGTTCGATCACTTCTGGCTGTCCGACACCCCGTACACGATCGCTTCCAACACCTGGAAAGCGGACTGGCTGCGCATGGTCACCTGGGTGAAATTCGCCGATCTCGCCGACGGGGGGCGGGAGTTCTACGTCCTCAACACCCATCTGGACAGCGTGAGCCAGTACGCCCGGGAGCGCTCCGCGAAGCTCATCGGCGAGACGATCGCCGGCTGGGACCCGTCTGCGCCGGTCGTCGTCACCGGCGACTTCAACGCGACCGCGCACGACAACCGGGTGTACGACCTGATGCTGGGGAACGGGCTCGTGGACACCTGGGACACGGCGGCCTCCCGCAGTCCGGTGTACGGGACGCACCACGCCTACCGGCCGCCCAGACCCGGCGGTCGGCGCATCGACTGGATCCTGACCTCACCAGGGGTGACCACTCACTGGGCGGCGATCAACACCTTCTCCGTCGACGGCATGTACCCGAGCGACCATCTGCCCGTGCAGGCGTCGCTGAGCCTCGCCTGAGGCGCGCGCCGACAGGCCGAGGCCCCGGTGACCGTGTCGGTCGCCGGGGCCTCGTACATCCGCCGCCCTCGTCGCGCGGGCGGGATCAGCCCTTGCGGCTGTTGATCTCCTCGGTGAGCTGCGGGACGACGTCGAAGAGGTCGCCGACGACGCCGTAGTCGACGAGGTCGAAGATCGGAGCCTCCGCGTCCTTGTTGACCGCGACGATGGTCTTCGAGGTCTGCATGCCGGCGCGGTGCTGGATGGCGCCGGAGATGCCGTTGGCGATGTAGAGCTGCGGCGAGACGGACTTGCCGGTCTGGCCGACCTGGTTGGTGTGCGGGTACCAGCCCGCGTCCACCGCGGCGCGCGAGGCGCCGACAGCCGCGCCGAGGGAGTCGGCGAGGGACTCGATGAGTCCGAAGTTCTCCGAGCCGTTGACGCCACGGCCGCCGGAGACGACGATCGCGGCCTCGGTCAGCTCGGGGCGGCCGGTCGACTCGCGCGGGGTGCGCGCGGTGACCTTGGTGCCCGTGGCCTGGGCGGAGAAGGTGACGTCGAGCGCCTCGACGGAACCGGCGGCCGGGGCGGCCTCCACCGGGGCGGAGTTGGGCTTGACCGTGATGACCGGGGTGCCCTTGGCGACACGGGTCTTGGTGGTGAACGACGCGGCGAACGCGGACTGCGTGGCCACCGGGCCCTCGTCGCCGGCCTCCAGGTCGACGGCGTCGGTGATGACGCCGGAGCCGATGCGCAGCGCCAGGCGGGCGGCGATCTCCTTGCCCTCGGCGGAGGAGGGGACCAGCACGGCGGCCGGGGAGACCGCGTCGTACGCGGCCTGGAGGGCGTCGACCTTCGGGACGACCAGGTAGTCGGCGTACTCGGCGGCCTCGTGGGTGAGGACCTTGACGGCGCCGTGCTCGGCCAGCGCGCCGGCGGTGGCGGCGGCGCCGGCACCCAGGGCGACGGCGACGGGCTCGCCGATGCGGCGGGCCAGGGTCAGCAGCTCCAGGGTGGGCTTGCGGACGGCACCGTCCACGTGATCGACGTAGACGAGAACTTCAGCCATGGGACTTCTACTCTCCTGCTTGCGGAAGATGAGGGGCAGTCAGCGAGTCGGGGCTCGACGCGAGCCTCGAACAGGGCCTAGATGAACTTCTGGCCCGCGAGGAACTCGGCGAGCTGCTTGCCGCCCTCGCCCTCGTCCTTGACGATCGTGCCGGCCGTGCGCGCCGGACGCTGGGTCGCGGAGTCGACCACGGTGTACGCGCCTTCCAGACCGACCTCCCCGGCCTCCAGGTCGAGGTCGGACAGGTCCCAGGACTCCACCGGCTTCTTCTTGGCGGCCATGATGCCCTTGAAGGACGGGTAACGCGCCTCACCGGACTGGTCGGTGACCGACACGACGGCCGGGAGGGAGGCCTCCAGCTGCTCGGAGGCGGAGTCGCCGTCGCGGCGGCCCTTGACGACACCGTCCTCGACGGAGACCTCGGAGAGCAGGGTCACCTGCGGGACGCCCAGACGCTCGGCGAGCAGCGCCGGTACGACACCCATGGTGCCGTCGGTGGAGGCCATGCCGGAGATGACCAGGTCGTAGCCGGCCTTCTCGATCGCCTTGGCCAGCACCAGGGAGGTGCCGATGGCGTCGGTGCCGTGCAGGTCGTCGTCCTCGACGTGGATCGCCTTGTCGGCGCCCATCGACAGGGCCTTGCGCAGCGCGTCCTTGGCGTCCTCGGGGCCGACGGTCAGGACCGTGATCTCCGCGTCGT
The DNA here is from genome assembly GCF_014646095.1 of Streptomyces lacrimifluminis. GTDB lineage: Bacteria > Actinomycetota > Actinomycetes > Streptomycetales > Streptomycetaceae > Streptomyces > Streptomyces lacrimifluminis. The sequence continues at coordinate 174,491 of NZ_BMMU01000011.1, forward strand.
CGGCCTCGTCGGCGATCTGCAGCGCCTGCTCGACCGCGTACTCGTCGAGCTCCGAGAGCAGACCGTCCACGTCGTCACGGTCGACGGTCAGGTCATCGGCGAAGTGCCGGTCGCCAGTGGCGTCGGGCACGTACTTCACAGTGACAACGATCCTCAAGCTCACGCCGGCTCTCCTACTGCATCGTCTGTTCCGGGCTGCCTTCCTGCAGGCAGCATAGGCGCCTCAAAGCGGCAGATCCCGATGGGGGCGACCCACGCTCCGAACGAAATATTACTCGCCAGTACACCCACTGCGCGCCCGCTGAGCAAGCGCTTTGACGTGTGACCTTCGCAACGCAGCGTAACCGGAACCCGGCAGCCCCGCAGGATGGTCAAAATCATATTTTCCTGAGCGGTCGATCACGGTCGGTCAGTCTCGGAGCCCGTTGAAGCGGCCCTGGTGATAGAGAAGCGGCCGTCCCGAACCCGCGGGATCACCCAGCACGACCTCGGCCAGCACGATCCGGTGATCCCCGGCCGGTACCCGCGCGACGGTCCGGCACACCAGCCAGGCCAGGACACCGTCGAGGACGGGCACCCCCTCGGGACCCTCGTGCCAGGCGGTGGGCGCGCTGAACCGGTCCGCGCCGCTGCGGGCGAAGGTGGCGGCCAGCTCGTGCTGGTGCTCGCCGAGTATGTGCACGCCGACATGGTCGGCCCCGGATATCGCGGGCCAGCTGGAGGCTCCGGTGCTGACGCCGAAGGAGACGAGCGGTGGTTCGGCGGAGACGGAGGCGAGGGAGGTCGCGGTGAAGCCGACGGGGCCGGCGCTCCCCCGGGCGGTGATCACCGCGACCCCTGCCGCGTGCTGCCGGAAGACGGAGCGCAGGAGGTCAGCAGAGGCGGGAACGATGGACTGAGGGGTACCGAGGGCGGGCGTGGCCGTCATGGAGTTGTCCTTCTGCGGCGGGAGTCGACGAGCGGGTCGGCGGCTGCTCAACGGCCCGGACAGCGCGCGCTCGCGGTGCGCACGAGATTCACATGGACACGCGCGTGGAGAAGGAGTTCCGGAGGCATAGGGTCAGGTTGACGATAGATGGCGGACGCAGTCAAGTGGCCCCCGGCATCTGGGAGATGCGTCACCGAACGCGCCATCAGCGGCGACATCGGGTACCCGGAAGGCCTCAAACTGCCTCCCCAAGCGCCGCGATGACCTCTTCCTTGCGCGGCTGCCCGGTCGCCCGTCGCACGATCCGCCCGTCGGCGTCGAGCACCAGCACGGTGGGCGTCTTGAGGATGTCGAGCCTGCGTACGAGGTCCAGGTGCGCCTCTGCGTCGATCTCGACGTGCGCGACGCCGGGGACGAGGCCGGCTACCTCACCGAGGACACGACGGGTGGCTCGGCAGGGCGCGCAGAAGGCACTGGAGAACTGGACGAGCGTCGCCCGCTCGCCGAGGCTCTCGCCCAACTCCGCGGCGCCCAGCCGTTTTCCGTCGTCGCGCACGCGCACGCGTACTCTCCCGCTCCGCCGCCGATGCAGCACTCCGAAGGCGCTCGCCGCCGCGAGCACTGCCACGCACATCACGATTCCGGTCATCCCCGATTCCAGCGTTCATCAGACTGCAAAGATTCCCGCCCGCTCGAAACGTTTCCGCTGCGGAATGATCACTTCATGGACATCGATGTGAGAGGGCCCCGCTTCGGGGCGGCCGTGACGGCCGTCGTCCTGGCGGTCGTACTGGTCACCGGGAGCGCGTGGCTGCTGGCATGGCAGACGCTGGCGTTCGCCCTGGGCGCGGCGGGCGGGGTCGGGCGCTCCCCCTACGGCTGGCTGTTCCGCAGGGCCGTCCGCCCGCGGCTCGGCCCGCCGACGGAGTTCGAGGCACCCGAGCCACCGCGGTTCGCGCAGGCGGTCGGGCTCGTCTTCGCGGGTGTGGGGCTCGCCGGGTACGGGCTGGGTGTGGAGTGGCTGGGGCTCGCCGCGACCGGGGCGGCGCTGGCGGCGGCGTTTTTGAACGCCGCGTTCGGGTACTGCCTGGGATGCGAGATGTACCTCGTCGTACGGCGGGTGACGGTACGCGCAGAGTAAAGGCGGCTTAAAAGGCCGAGGTGGATCAAGGGGGTGACGTGACGAGAATCTCGCCCTGCACAGGCACGAGGGCTGGTCACTCGTCCGTTCTTGGGGCACGATCTGCGCAACGCTGTAAAACCTACGGCTGCGTAACTTCCCGCCGGGAACCGCCTTCCCAGGCAGAGCAGAGAGAAGGGGCATCCCCGTCCATGGCTGAGCTTGTCTACCGTCCCGCCATCGGTCTCGCCCAGACACTGTTCAAGACGTGGGACCTGAAGATCGACTGCCAGGGGTCGGAGAACATCCCGCGCTCGGGTGGGGCGGTGCTGGTGAGCAACCACATCGGCTACCTGGACTTCATCTTCGACGGTCTCGCGGCTCTCCCGCAGAAGCGTCTGGTGCGCTTCATGGCGAAGGAGTCGGTGTTCCGGCACAAGGTGTCCGGCCCGCTGATGCGCAACATGAAGCACATCCCGGTGGACCGCAAGAACGGCGAGGCGGCATACGCGCACGCCCTGTCCGCGCTGCGCTCCGGTGAGATCGTCGGCGTCTTCCCCGAGGCCACGATCTCGCAGTCGTTCACGCTCAAGAGCTTCAAGTCCGGCGCCGCGCGGATGGCCCAGGAGGCGGGCGTCCCGCTGATCCCGATGGCCGTGTGGGGCACGCAGCGTCTGTGGACCAAGGGACACCCGCGCAACTTCAAGCGCAGCCACATCCCGATCACGATCCGGGTCGGCGAGGCCATCGAGGCGTCCCGCGACAAGTACGCGGGCGCGCTCACGCGGCAGGTGCGTGAGCGCGTGAACGAGCTTCTGGAGGCGGCTCAGCGGGCGTACCCGGTTCGCCCCAAGGGGCCGGACGACACCTGGTGGATGCCGGCGCACCTCGGTGGGACGGCTCCTACGCCGGAAGAGGTTCGGGAGACCGAGGCGCAGCCCCCCGGGGGAAGTGCGGGCAGGTAGTTCGTTTGCTGCGGGCCGGTGGGGGCTTGTCGCGCCCACGCGGCGGAGCCGCAGATCGAATACAGCCCCGCGCCCCTATGGGGCGCTCACCTGATCGTGATCTCCGCGCCCGGGCTGAACTTCTCCAGCAGTTCGGCGAGTTCGGCGCCGGCCGTCTCCGACTCCGCGGCCGTCATCGGGGCCAGGCACTCCAGGAGGAAGATCGCGGACGTGGTCTGCTCGGTGAGCCGGGTACGCGGGCCCTGGCGCCAGTTCCAGCGGCGGCAGGTCACACCCGCGTCGTCGCACCACACGACCTCACCGGCGTCGGGGTGCTCGACGGTCTCCTCACCCCCGGCGACGGTCACGAAGTCCTCGGTGCCGGTGGCGCGTACGAGCCGCATCCCGCCCTGGATGCGGTCGAGGTCCTCACCGCCGACCGGGACCAGATGCGCCACGCTGATCGCGTTGTAGAGGTCGACCAGGACGTTGATCCGGGGCAGACCGGCCTCCGTCAGGGCCCGCTTGGCGAGCGCCTCGGCCGAGTTGCGGGTGCGCGACGGCTTGGAGCCGAACGCTGTGTACGTGTCCCGCCAGGCGACCATGTGCGGGTCCTCGTGCGGGGCGCGGCCGTCCAGGCGTACGGCGAGCCGGCGGGCCGCGTCGTCCAGGAGTGCCGAACTGGCGTCGGTGCTGGGCCCGTTGACGAGTCCGTGCGCCTCGATCGCGAGATGGGTGAAGCCGGGCGCGAGCGTGCGCACCTCGTCGGACACGGTCAGGGTGAGAGTCATCGCCTTGCCTCAGAGTGCGGTGGGGAGCGTCTTCCAGAGATACGGCCTGTCGGGCGCGGCCTTCAATGCGCCCAGCACGACCGGATGAGGTTCAGCGTACAGTACTGGATAGTCCACCTCATTGGACTTTGCGTTCGGGATCCACGCCAGCCGCTCACCACCGAGGGAGAACCGCGCGTCCACGCCCGCCTTGTTGCCCCGCGGGTCCTGGCGATGCCAGGCGCCGTGGAAACGCACGGCGACCAGTCCATGCACGACATGACCGCCCCCGTCGTCGTGCGCCAGCCGCTGGTAGCACAGCGCCGTGGGAATGTCCTCGGCGCGCAGCAGCGCGGCCAGCGCGTGGGCCTTGGCATGACAGATGCCGGTGCGCTGCTCCAGAACGGCGGAGGCCCGCCAGGTGACCCGCACGTCACCGCTGTCGGCGGAGTGCGGGATGGTGTCGCGCACGAACTCGTACGCCGCCCGCGCATAGGCATACGAGTCCGTCGCACCCTTGGCTAGCTGCGCGGCGGCCTCCCGCACCACCGGATGATGGTGATCTATGACCTCGTCAGCGGCCAGATATGCGGACAGGTCAGGGGTTTCCTGGATCAGCTCCACGACCCCAGAGCATAGAAAAGCGATCACCCGACAGTCAATGACTTTTCAGGTGACCGCATATCTATGCATCAGAGAGGGTGCTAGCGCGCCATCTCCTCCTTCAGTGCCGCCACGAAGGTGTCCACGTCGTCCTCTGTGGTGTCGAAGGCGCACATCCAGCGGACGTCGCCCGCCGCCTCGTCCCAGAAGTAGAAGCGGAAGCGCTTCTGCAGGCGTTCGCTCACGTCGTGCGGAAGGCGCGCGAAGACCGCGTTCGCCTGGACCGGGTGGAGGATCTCGACCCCGTGCACGGCCCGCACGCCCTCCGCCAGCCGCTGCGCCATCGCGTTGGAGTGGCGGGCGTTGCGCAGCCACAGGTCCTTGGCGAGCAACGCCTCCAACTGCACGGAGACGAAGCGCATCTTGGAGGCGAGCTGCATGGACAGCTTGCGCAGGTGCTTCATGTGGCTGACGGCGTCCTGGTCGATGACGACGACCGCCTCGCCGAACAGCGCGCCGTTCTTCGTCCCGCCGAGGGAGAGGATGTCGACGCCGACCGCGTTGGTGAACGTCCGCATCGGGACGTCGAGCGAGGCCGCCGCGTTGGCTATGCGGGAGCCGTCCAGGTGGACCTTCATGCCGTGGGCGTGGGCGTGGTCGCAGATCGCGCGGATCTCGTCGGGGGTGTAGAGGGTGCCCAGTTCCGTGCTCTGGGTGATCGAGACGACCTGCGGCATCGCGCGGTGCTCGTCGTCCCAGCCGTACGCCTGCCGGTCGATGAGGTCGGGGGTCAGCTTGCCGTCCGGGGTGGGCACCGTGAGGAGCTTGAGGCCGCCCATGCGTTCGGGGGCACCGCCCTCGTCGACGTTGATGTGCGCGCTCTCGGCGCAGATCACGGCGCCCCAGCGGTCGGTGACCGCCTGGAGTGCGACGACGTTGGCCCCGGTGCCGTTGAAGACGGGGAAGGCCTCCGCCGTGGCCCCGAAGTGGCTGCGGACGATCCGCTGGAGGTTCTCCGTGTAGTCGTCCTCGCCGTACGCGACCTGGTGCCCGCCGTTGGCCAGGGCCAGGGCGGCCAGCACCTCGGGGTGGGCTCCCGCGTAGTTGTCGCTGGCGAAGCCTCGGGCCTCCGGGTCGTGATGACGGCGTGCGTCGGTCTTCGGAGGGTTCACGGCTTCTCGGTCAGCCACAGACGTTTCCCGTTCACTTCGGCGGCGGGCCGCTCCCAGACGCCGACGACGGCGTCGGCCAGCTCCTTGACGTCGGTGAAGCCCGCGAACTTCGCATTGGGTCGCTCGGCGCGCATCGCGTCGTGCACCAACGCCTTCACTACCAGGATCGCAGCCGCCGATGACGGCCCCTCGGCGCCCTCCGACGCTCCGGCCTTGCGGAAGTAGTCGGCCAAGGCGAGCGTCCACGCCTCGGCGGCGGCCTTGGCGGCGGCGTACGCGGCGTTGCCCGCGGTGGGGTTGCTCGCGCCGGCGGCGCTGGTCAGGACGTACCGGCCGCGGTCGCTGCGCTGGAGCGCCTCGTGGAAGGCGAGGGAGGTGTGCTGCACCGTGCGGATGAGCAGCAGTTCCAGCAGGTCCCAGTCGTCGAGGACCGTCTTGGTGAAGGTCTCGCTGCCGCGCCAGCCGCCCACGAGGTGAACCAGGCCGTCGACGCGCCCGAAGTCCTTCTCGATGCGGGTGGCCCAGTCCCGGGTCGACTGCAGATCGAGCAGGTCGACGGTGTCGCCGACGACGGTGGCACCGCCGTACGCGTAGCTCGCCGCGTCCACGGCCTCGGCCAGCCGCTCCGGGTCGTTGTCCGAGCCGACGACGGTCGCGCCCGCCTCGGCGAGCCGCAGCAGCGTCGCCCGGCCCGCCGGTCCGCCGGCGCCCGCGACCGCGATCACCGCACCGCTGAGAGCACCGTTCCCCATGTTCATCGCCTCCTGAGCAGTGTTTTCGGTGGCACGGTCGCTCACGCGGCGATCCGCTCGGCGCTCTCCGCGCTCTCTCTGGTGATGCCCCGGGTCGAGGCGATCACGTTCTTCAGCTTCTTGGAGAGGGCCTCATAGAACATGCTCAGCGGAAACTCGTCCGGAAGCACGTCGTCCACGAGCCTGCGCGGCGGCTGGCTCAGGTCGAGGGCGTCGGGACCCTTGGCCCAGCGGGATCCCGGGTGCGGGGCGAGATAGGCGGAGACCAGCTCGTACGCCTTGAACCAGTGGACGAGCTTGGGCCGGTCGATGCCCTCGCGGTACAGGGTCTCGATCTCGGCGCAGAGCTGGTTGGTGACCTGCGGGGCGCGCTGCCAGTCGATGTGCAGCTTGTTGTCGGTCCAGCGGATCACGTCGTGCTGGTGCAGGTACGCGAAGAGGAGCTGGCCGCCGAGGCCGTCGTAGTTGCGGACGCGCTCACCGGTGACCGGGAAACGGAACATCCGGTCGAACAGCACAGCGAACTGCACGTCACGGGCCTGCGGGACGCCTTCCGACTCCAGCTTCACGGCCTCCTTGAAGGCGGTGAGGTCGCAGCGCAGCTCCTCCAGGCCGTACATCCAGAACGGCTGGCGCTGCTTGATCATGAAGGGGTCGAAGGGCAGGTCGCCGTGGCTGTGGGTGCGGTCGTGGACCATGTCCCACAGCACGAACGCCTCCTCGCAGCGCTTCTGGTCGTGGACCATCGCGGCGACGTCCGCGGGCAGTTCGAGGCCGAGGATGTCGACGGCGGCGTCGGTGACACGGCGGAAGCGGGCGGCCTCGCGGTCGCAGAAGATACCGCCCCAGGTGAACCGTTCCGGCGCCTCGCGCACGGCGATCGTCTCCGGGAAGAGGACGGCCGAGTTGGTGTCGTACCCGGCCGTGAAGTCCTCGAAGGTGATGCCGCAGAACAGCGGGTTGTCGTAACGGGTGCGCTCCAGCTCGGCCAGCCAGTCGGGCCAGACCATGCGCAGCACGACCGCTTCGAGGTTGCGGTCGGGGTTGCCGTTCTGCGTGTACATCGGGAAGACGACCAGGTGCTGGAGGCCGTCCGTACGGCTCGCGGCGGGCTGGAAGGCCAGCAGCGAGTCGAGGAAGTCCGGCACCCGGAAACCGCTGTCGGACCAGCGGCGCAGATCCTTGGCGAGGGCCTGGTGGTAGGCGGTGTCGTGCGGGAGCAGCGGGGAGAGTTCCGCGACGGCGTCCACGACCCGGCGTACGGCGAGCTCGACGTCCGCGGGGTCCGGGGCGTCCTCCCGGTCGAAGTCGATCGACCCGTCCTTGGCCTGCCATGGCCGGATCTGTTCCACGGCATCCTTGAGCACGGGCCATGCCGGGTGCTCCACCACCCTGCCGAGCGCGGTAAACCGCTCGTCCGGAACCGCCTGCACAAGAATTTCCGTCATATCCCATCCTCCCCGGGAGAACCTCGCGTATGGACACCGTATGGGTACGAGGTTCCCGAACACAAGGCGAGACGGGAGAGATTATCCTGCGCACACCCATGGTCACCGCGTTTTTTCCTGCCGGAAACCGTGAGGACGGTGACTTCCTACCCGACAGCGGGCGGCTCACACCCGTCCCCCCTGTCGACCACTTCCGGCCATCCGTTGCGGCGCGTCCGTGCGGGTTCAATGCCGGGCCGGGCGGTTAGGCTGCGGCAGCCGAGCCGCCAGTCGACGGAAGCGAGTTGACCTTGAACTTCCTGACCATCGGGCACCGCGGAATCATGGGCGTGGAACCGGAGAACACCCTGCGTTCGTTCGTCGCCGCCGAACAGGCGGGCCTCGACATGATCGAACTCGATCTGCGTCTCAGCAGCGACGGCGCCCTCGTCGTCATGCACGACGCCGACCTGGACCGCACGACGGACGGCACCGGACCCCTCGCCGGGAGGACCCTCGCCGAACTGCGCGCCCTGGACGCGGGCCGCGACGAGCGTGTCCCGCTCTTCCAGGAGGTCCTGGACGCCGTCGGCGTACCGCTCCAGGCCGAGATCAAGGACACGGCGGCGGCGCGGGCGCTGGCCGAAGTGATGGAGCGCCGGGAGCTGACCTCACGGGTCGAGGTGTCCTCGTTCCACGAGGAGGCGATCGCCGAGATCACCCTCCTGGTGCCCGGCGTTCGCACGGCGCTCATCGCCGGCCGCTACGGCACCGACGTCGTGGACCGCGCCACCCGCGCCGGTGCCTCGACCGTGTGCCTCGACATCCGCCGTCTCACCCTGGAGATCGTCGAGCTGGCGAGGAAGTCGGACCTGCGGATCATCGGCTGGGTGGTGAACACCCAGGACCAGCTGCGCCTCGCCCGCGCCCTGCAACTGGACGGCGTGACCACCGACTACCCGCAGATCAAACGCACGGGCCGCTTCACCGCGTAGCGAACACGTCCGAGATCACACCAGTTCCTTGACCAGCAGCTCGAACTGCAGGTCGTCACGCTGCGGCACGCCGAACCGTTCGTCGCCGTACGGGAAGGGGCTCATCTCTCCCGTACGGCGGTAGCCGCGCCGCTCGTACCAGGCGATCAGGTCGTTCCGTACGGAGATCACGGTCATGTGCATCGCCCGAGCGCCCCAGGTCTCGCGCGCCGCGCGCTCCGCCTCGGCGATGATCACCTTGCCGAGGCCCGCGCCCTGGAGGGCCGGGCTGACCGCGAACATGCCGAAGTAGGCGTGATCGCCGCGGTGTTCGAGCTGGCAGCAGGCGATCACCCGGCCGTCCTGTTCGACGGTCAGCAGTCGGCTGTCGGGCGACTTGATGACGTCGAGTACGCCCTGCGCGTCGCTCCGCTGCCCTTCGAGGATGTCCGCCTCGGTGGTCCAGCCGGCCCGGCTGGCGTCTCCCCGGTACGCCGACTCGATCAGCGCGACGAGGGTGTCGACGTCGGCCTCGGTGGCGTCACGGAAGGTGGGTCCGGTGGCGGCGGTGTCCATGGCGGCGGTTCTCCGGGGGCTCGGGTTGCTCCTGCGGCGCGGGCACCGACGATCGTAACGCCCGTCGCCGGCGAGCCCGCTAGGCTCCGCTCGCATGGTGCATGTACTGAGCAGCCGGGTTCTCCTTCACCCCCTCGACCCGGAGCGTTCCCGGGTCTTCTACGGCGAGCATCTGGGGCTCGCCGTCCACCGCGAGTTCGGTACGGGGCCGGAGCGGGGCACGGTCTACTTCCTCGGCGGCGGATTCCTGGAGCTCTCGGGGCGGGCCGAGGAGCCCCCGTCGCCCTCCGTACGGCTGTGGTTGCAGGTGGCGGACGTGACGGCCGCGCACGACGAGCTGGCGTCGCGGGGCGTCGAGATCCTCCGGCCGCCGGTGAAGGAGCCGTGGGGGCTCGTCGAGATGTGGATCGCGGACCCGGACGGCACGCGGATCGTGCTGGTGGAGGTACCGGCGGACCATCCGTTGCGGTACCGGCCCGGTATCTGACGCCTCCGCCGTCAGAATCGCAGCGCGCCCAACCGCCCCTCCAGCCGGCCGAGCAACTCGCCCAGCTGTCCCGCGAGTTCCCGCTGACTTTCGCTGTCGATGCCGGACAACACGGCGCTCTCGTAGGCGAGTTGCTCGGGCAGCACGCCGTCGACGAGGTCGCGTCCGGCGTCGGTGAGGCGCACGTGGGCCACCCGCCGGTCCCGGGTGTCGCCGCGCCGCTCCACGAGGCTCCGTTCGGTCAGCTGCTTGAGCCGCTTGGTGACGGCGGCCCCGGAGGAGAAGGTCTCGCGGGCCAGCTCGCCCGGGGTCAGCTCGCGGCCGGTGCGCCGGAGCGCGCCGAGCAGATCGAACTCGGGGCGGGTGAGTCCCACCCGGCGCAGCGGGGCGTCCTCGGCCTGCTGGAGGAGGGCGGCGCAGCGGTTGATCCGGCCGATGATCTCCATGGGCCCGGTGTCGAGGCCGGGATGAACGGCCTGCCACTGCCGCACCACTCCGGCCACGGTGTCGTCCGCCTCGCGGCGGGGGACTCGCGACCCGGTGGCCTGGCCTGGGTCCTCGGCCGCCGCTGCTCCCCCGCGCGCCGTGCCCCCGTTCACTGCCGTCATGGCCGTACGTCCTCCGTCGCGCTGTCGTCCGTGGCGTCTACCGGCGTCCGCCCCTGGTCCTGTCGTCGCAGTCCCGTCGTCCGCCCGGGAGGGTCGGCATGGCGTCGCGAGGCGGGCGGGGATTCGATGACAGGCCTCAGGGGCGCAGCCCCGGGCCTCGTGCCGTCGCCGCGAGCGTACGGTGTCCGGACCGTTCCGCGAGCACGACCCGCTCCTGGGGGCGGGTGCGCTGCCACCACTCGCCGGCCGCCGTGTCGGCAGTGGTGCGCAGGTCTGCGAGGGCGGCGGCGAGGCCGCGGCGGGCGGATTCCAGGGATCCGGGTACGGGGTGTACGCCCGTCAGAGCGCGTTCGGCGCGGGTGCGGGCGTGTTCGACCGCCGAGAGCGCGTGCTCGACACGGTCGCCCGCTCGGCGGTTGGTGACCGCGACGGCCGCACCGAAGCCGAGCAGCACGCCGACGAACGTGTCGACGATCCGCTCGGTCATCAGGCGGCCGGGTTCCTGGAACCCCGTGAACTCGGTGACGAGCAGCGCCATCGGGGTCACGCAGACGCTGCCGAGCCAGTAGTTGCGGCTGATCAGCGCCTCGGCACCGAAGTTGAGGGCGAGGCAGCACAGGACGAGGGCGACCGGACCGAGGTGCGCCAGCGGTACGAGCGCGGCGAAGAGCAGCACACCGGCGAGGTTGCCGACGGTCCGCTGCACGGCCCGGTTCCAGGTGAGCGTGACGTTGGCCTGGAAGAGGGAGGCCGCTGTGACGAGGGCCCAGTAGGGGCGGCCGACGCCGAGAGCGAGGGAGGCGCAACCGGCGAGGGTGCAGCCGAGGGCGGTACGTGCGGCGAGTGGTGCGAAGGGGCCGAGCCTGGTCCACAACAGCTGGGACGGGGCGGCGAGTTCGGAGTTGGGCGGCATTTCGACGAGGGGAGTGCCGAGCGTCGGGACCTGTCGCCCGTCAAGCAACTCCCGTGCGCAGGAGCGGAGTTCGCGAGGCCGGCTCTCGGCGGGCATGCCAAGCGCGAACTCGGCGTGCACGACCAGTCGTTCGAGGGCGCGCCGGGTCCTGGCGCGAGAGGTGCCCGGGCGCCCGCCGGCCGACGCCAGCGTCTGCCGAGCCCCCTGGACCGCCGCCTCGGCGGCGACCCGCGACCGGACGTACGCATGGCCGCCGTCGCCGGTCCCGCTGCCGTACACCTCGGTGTGAGCGGCGACGGCGGTCAGAGCCTGGGCCGTCACGCGGCGCTCCGGGCCGTGCGGGCGGAGGAGACCGGGCGCCATGCCGACGAGCCAGGCCCAGACGCCCGCCCCGGCGGCCAGCGCCAGATGGCCGGGCACCTGGCCGAGCGTCTGCGGGGCGAACAGCGCGGCGGACGACACGAAGGTGAGCACGACGTTCGCCGGTGGCCCGATGCGCGTGGCGTCGCACAGCGTCTTCTGCGCGGCGGCCAGCAGCGCGCCCACGGCGACCAGGACGACGGCGTTGCCGGTGAGCGAGGCGGCGACGAGGGCTACGGCCAGACCGGCGAGCATGCCGAGGACCACTCCCGCCAGGACGCGGGCCCGGGCGGCGTACGGGCGGTCGTGGGCGTAGAGCGCGCACAGGGCGCCGGCCATCGCGTACATCGCGAGGTCGAGGCGGTCCAGTGCCGCGAGGGTCAGGCAGGGCGGAGCGACGGCGCCGATCACGCTCAGGGCCGGTTTGAACCAGATGTCGGACGGCCGGCCGACGCGCAGCACGCCGGTCAGCGGGAGGCGCCGTACGGGCCGGGAAGCGACGGACTCGGGGCTCACATCAGGACTCACGTTAGAAGATTAGCAGGTGTTTTACTCGTGAAATATATCCCCTCACCTGCGATGCTCCGGCATACGCTCCCCCGCGTACACCCTTGCGCTCGTATGCGCACCGCCCTGCGCGGGCATCCCTTCAGCGGAGGTCTCGGGGGTCGAGGGGGAGGTTCGTGTGCACGGTCCGGCTTCGCCCGGGTGGCTGCTGGTCGCGCTGTGCGCGGCGACAGGGGCGTACTGCCTGCTGCGGATGCGCAGCACCGTCGAGGAACAGCGCCGGGCCGCCGGCGGCGAGGCACTGATGGGCTTCGGCATGGCCGCGATGGCCGTGCCCGCCGCCGTACTCGCCCCGCCGCGCTGGGCCTGGCTGGTGTATGCCGCCGTGTTCGGCGCGGCGGCGCTGCGCGCCCTGTGGGCGGCACGTAACGGGCCGCACCATCTGCACCATCTGATGGGCGCGTTCGCCATGGCCTACATGGCGGCCGTGATGGCCACCGCTCCCGGTCACCACCACGGCTCCGGCGGCTCGGGAGCCCCCCTGCTGACGGCGACCCTGCTCGCCTACTTCACCGGATACGTGCTGCTGTCCGGTGTCCGTCTGATGTCCGCCCCCCTCCTGACCGTCGGTGTTGGGAGCCGGACAGCCTCGCTCGGCTGGGGCGACCGGCCCGAACTGGCGCGCGCCTGCCGACTGTCCATGGGCATCGCGACGGTCGCCATGCTGATCACGCTCTGACTGTACGAAACCGTGGTCTGCGTCACTTTGGCGCGACGGACCGTAGGTCTGAGCACCGCCCCGCTCATAGGCTGCACCCATGATGGTCCCCGCGGCACTGCTGCTGCTCGGCGCGCTGACCGCCGTCGTCGCCCCGCGGCTGCTCGCCCGCGCGGACTGGCCGGACCGTGAACCGGTGGTAGCCCTGTGGGTGTGGCAGTGCGTGGTCGCCGCCGTACTGATGTGCTGCGCGCTGTCGATGACGCTCAGCGCGGCGGCGGCCTGGCAGGCCGTGCGCGGCCATGTGTTCGCCCCGGCGCCGCACGAGGTCGTGGAGGCCTACGTCCTCGGCGCCTCCCGCCCCTGGGCCGCGACGACGGCCGTTGCGCTCGCCTGCGGCGGGCTGTGGACCGCGGCGATGCTTGTCCGTGAGGTCGTACGGGCGCGCAGGCGGCGCAGGCTGCGGCGTACCGAACTCCTGGACCGCGCCCCGCTGTTGCCCGGTGAGGAGCCGGGCCCCGACCGTCTCGTGGTCCTGGAGGGCCGGCGCGCCGACGCCTGGTGGCTGCCCGGCACCACCCCCGGGCTCGTCGTCACCACGGCGGCGCTGCGCCGCCTCAAGGGACGTCAGCTGGACGCCGTACTCGCGCACGAGCAGGGGCACGCGCGGGCCCGCCACGACTGGCTGCTGCACTGCTCGGGCGCGCTGGCCAACGGGTTTCCCCAGGTGCCGGTCTTCGCCTCGTTCCGGGACGAGATGCACCGGCTGGTGGAACTCGCCGCCGACGACATGGCCTCCCGCCGCTTCGGCCGTCTCACGACCGCCCTCGCCCTGGTCGAACTCAACGAGGACCGGGGGGTGTTCGGCCCGGCTCCGACCCCGCAGGCCCACGTCCCGCTGCGCGTCCACCGGTTGCTGACCGCACCGGACCGGCTGACGGCGGGCCGAAGGCTTCGGCTGACGGCGGCTGCGGCCCTCGTGCCGGTGGTTCCGGTGCTGGTGGCGTTCGTACCGGGGCTGCGGGCACTCGGGTAGCGCGCCGCCGTACACCTCGGTTGGCCTCCCGCCCGGCACGTCGGCGAGGATCGCATCATGAGCACCCCCCACCTCGGCCCCCGACTCCGGCGCCCGGTCCCCCACCCGGCCGTCCGCCTCATCGTCCCCCTGGCCCTCGTCTCCGTGCTGCTGCTGGCCCTGGTCGCCATGGACTGGCACCCGCTGATCACCCTTGACGGCGACATCGCGCGCGCCACCCATCGCTGGGCGGTCGACGAACCCGGGCTCACGCACGCGTTCCGGATCCTGACGGACTGGGTGTGGGACCCGCTGACGATGCGCCTGCTGGTCGCGGCCGTGGCGGTGTGGCTGGTGTGGCGGCACTCGGCGTGGTGGCTCGCGCTGTGGCTGGTGGTCGCCTGTGCGCTGGGCACAGTGCTCCAGCAGTGCCTGAAGGCGGCGGTCGGCCGCGCCCGTCCCGTCTGGCCCGACCCCGTGGACTCCGCGCACTACGCGGCCTTCCCCTCGGGCCACGCCATGACCGCCACGGTGGTGAGCGGCCTGCTGCTGTGGCTGCTGCGCCGCTACGGCGCCGGAGCCGTCGCATGGCGTACGGCGGTCACTGTGGCGGTGATCTCGGTCGTGGGCGTCGGCCTGACCCGGATCTGGCTCGGCGTCCACTGGCCGTCGGACGTCCTCGGCGGATGGCTTCTCGGGACCCTCGTGGTGGCGCTGGCAGTTGTGTCGTACGAGCGGTTCGGGTCGTCGGCGCCCGAACGGCGCTGACCTCGCTGTTCACGCCTCCCCTTGCGGACGGTCCCCTTCAGCCCCGATCACCCCTGGCCCATGCGTACGATCCACGACGGCCGCGGGAATCGGCTGCGGCGGGCGCGGCCCTGGCGACGGCGACGAACTGACGTTCATCGCGGCGGCCCCGCGCTGGACGGATCCTTCGGTAGGGTCCGGCGCATGGCTGCCGTGCTGTTCGACTTCTCCGGGACCCTCTTCCGTATCGAGTCCACCGAGTCCTGGCTGCGCGCCGTGCTCACCGAGCGCGGTCTCGCCCTGCCCGAGCCGGAGTTGACGGTGGCGGCGCGGGCGCTGGAGACGGCTGGGGCGCTGCCGGGCGGGGCCTCTCCGGAGCGGTTGCCGCAGGAGTTGGCCGCAGTGTGGGGCGTCCGTGACCAGAGCGCGCAGCTGCACAGGTCCGCGTACACCGGGGTCGCCCGGCAAGTCGCGCTTCCCGACCCGGCGTTGTACGACGCGCTGTACGAGCGGCACATGACGCCGGCCGCGTGGACCCCGTACGCCGACGCCGCCGAGGTGCTGGAAGCGCTGCGGGAGCGCGGGATCTCCGTCGGGGTGGTGAGCAACATCGGCTGGGACCTGCGCCCCGTCTTCCGGGAGCACGGGCTCGACCCGTACGTCGACGCCTATGTCCTGTCGTACGAGCACGGCATCCAGAAGCCTGACCCGCGCCTGTTCAAGGTGGCCTGCGACGCGCTCGGCGTCGTCCCGCACGACGTCCTCATGGTCGGCGACGACCGGCGCGCGGACGGGGGCGCCGCGGCACTGGGGTGCGCGGTGCACTTCGTGGACCATCTGCCGGTGTCGCAGCGGCCGGACGGACTGCGGCCGATGCTGAACCTGATCGGCTGAAACCGCGCTCCGAGACGGGCACGCCGGTCTGAGGTGATCCCCCGCGTCACCCCAGACAGGCGGCCGTCCGAAACC
Organism: Streptomyces lacrimifluminis; assembly: GCF_014646095.1. Taxonomy (GTDB): domain Bacteria; phylum Actinomycetota; class Actinomycetes; order Streptomycetales; family Streptomycetaceae; genus Streptomyces; species Streptomyces lacrimifluminis. Next base: position 190,081 of record NZ_BMMU01000011.1, read on the forward strand.
GCCCGCACAGGGCGGCTCCGGCTGCGTCGACCCTCGCCAACTGACAAAATGTCAACGCAGAAGTAACAGCATGTCCCCACGCGGCGCCTCGGTCAATGAGGAATCACGGCGGCGTTCCCGGGACATGGGCGTCCCGCCGGGCACCGGGGTGCCCGACGGGACGCGCGAGAGGGATCCGTCGGCGACCGTCAGTCGAAGTAGTCCGGCTGCGTCTGGACGTTCAGCTCGCGCACGCGGACCTTCTTGGCCGGATCCGTCCGCCGGTCGTCGAGCTTCAGGACGTCGAAGCCCTTGGCGATGTCGTTCGAGTAGATGTAGCCGTTGTAGTAGTACGCCGACCAGGAGCCGGAGGTCGTGACGCGGTCGGTGGTCACCGGGCCGCGCTCGAAGTAGGCGATCTCCTTGGGCTTCGTGGAGTTGGTGAAGTCCCAGACGGAGACACCGCCCTGGTACCAGGCCTGGACCATGATGTCCTTGCCCTTGACCGGGATCAGCGAGCTGTTGTGGGCCACGCAGACCTCGGTGTCCGCCTGGTAGCGGGAAATCTTGAAGTAGCTCTTGAAGACGAGCTTGCGCTTGTCGCCTTTGCCGACGATGTCGTAGATACCGTTGGCCCCGCGGTTCGGCCCGATCTCCGCGTTGCAGGTGGCCGCGCCGCCGCCGCCCAACTCGTCGGTGAAGACGACCTTGTTGGTCTTCTGGTTGAAGGTCGCCGAGTGCCAGAACGCGAAGTTGACGTTGTCCTGGACCCGATCGATGACCTTCGGGCGCTCCGGGTCCTTGATGGAGAACAGGATTCCGTCGCCCATGCAGGCGCCCGCCGCGAGGTCCTTGGAGGGCAGCACGGTGATGTCGTGGCAGCCGGTGGTCTTGGAGACGCCCGGGTTGGTGGGCGAGCCGGGGTTGCCGCCACCGTCGGGGCCCTCACCGGGGAACAGCACGGGGAAGCCGACAACCGCCGCCTTCGCCGGAGCTTTTCGCGGCACCTTGATGATCGAGATGCCGTCGTGCGGCGGCCGGCAGTCGGGGAACGCGGCGCTCGGCGAGTACGAGGAGACGTAGACGTAGACGTTCTTGCGTTCGGGCACCAGCGTGTGGGTGTGCGAGCCGCAGGCAGTCTCCACGGCGGCGACGTACTTCGGGTTCGCCTTGTCCGTGATGTCGAAGATCTTCATGCCCTCCCACGACGACTTCTCGGTCGCGGGCTGCGAGACGCTGTTGCAACTGCTGTCGCTGCGCGAGGAGTCGGTGGACAGGAAGAGCAGGTTCCCGGAGACGGAGATGTCGTTCTGGCCGCCGGGGCACAGCACCTGGGAGACGGTCCTGGGGGCCTTCGGGTTACTGATGTCGAAGACGCTGAAGCCGTCGTAGTTGCCGGAGAAGGCGTACTTCCCCTGGAAGACGAGGTCCGTGTTGGTGCCGGACAGCGCGCCCTTGGGGACGTTGCTGAGGTGCGTGATGTTGTCCGAGTGGACGATCTCGTCGACCCCGGGTATCTCGCCCTGGGCCAGGGCTTCCTTGACCTGGGTCTGCACGCTCTTGGAGATCTTCTCCGGCACCGCCGGGCCGTCCCCCGGGTCGGGGGTCGCGACTGCGGGGCCTGCGGTCAGCAGCGCGGCCAGGAGTCCGGCCGCTACGGCCACAACTCCGAGGCGTCTGTGCCGCGTTCGGGGATCATTTGACAGGGTCACTGCATCCTCCCTGATAGCCGTTCGGGTCAGAACGGTTCACGGTCCTCCGAAGTATCGTCGTCATCATGTACCGATCAACAGTAGGCAAGGCAGTCGTAACGAAAGTTTCCGATCACCGACGTATGGAAGCGTGCTAGGACGGACAGCACTCACGAGGTGCGCCCGTACCCGCGAGGTGTCCGTCAACCCATCTGACACTGGAGGTCGTTGTGCCCGTCCGCCGCGCGTCCCGCACCCTCCGCCCGGTCCTGGCCGTGCTCGCGCTCACCCTCGCGCTCGGCGCCTGCGACTCAAAGCCGTCCGCCGATGCGGACGCCAAGTCCGGGAAGCCGACCGGGCCTTCGGTGATCGCGCCCGGCCTGCCCGGCGAGGCGGCCCAGACGCTCTCCCCCGAGGAGGCGAAGGCGCAACTGCCGGACGACTCGCCCAACTCGGCGGACATCTCGTACGCCCGCAGGATGATCGAGCACCACGCGCAGGCGCTCGAGATCACCGAACTCGTCCCGAAGCGCGCCGAGTCGACAGCCGTGAAGCTGCTGGCCGAGCGCATCGCCGCCGCGCAGGGTCCCGAAATCGCCGCGATGCAGGGCTGGTTGAAGGACAACGGCAGTGATGACAGGGCCAGTGGGCACGCCCACGAGGCGATGCCCGGCATGGCGACCGAGGCTCAGCTCGCCACGTTGCGCGCGGCGAAGGGGAAGGCCTTCGACGAACTGTTCCTGACGCTGATGATCACGCATCACGAGGGGGCCGTCACCATGGCCACCGAGGTGAAGGGGCAGGGCAACAACGTCCGGGTCGAGGAGATGGCCGACGACGTGATCGCACAGCAGACCACCGAGATCAACCGAATGCGCGGAATGTAGTCGGCGCACGCCGACTGGGGCAGCACATCTCCCGGAAACCCCTGCTCAGCGCCGGGCATGACGAGGCGTCAGGAACCCCGCGTCACGGGCCTGCGAGATCAGCCTGAGGGATCGGCGTCGGCTGTGGCCGGTCGCGCACATCACGGCGAGAACGGGGTCGGCGCCCTCTTCCTGGGCCGCCCGGTACTCCTCCGCGACCAGCCACCGCCCCTCGATGCCGCGCGGCCAGGCGGGCCGGGCGCGACGAGGCCGCAGGCCTCCTTCGGACTGCCCGGTCGCCGTGGGCCCGTCGCCGCACGCCTCGAAGAGCGGCCCCTCGATCCAGTCCGCGAGCGCCGCCAGATCGTCCAGCGACAGCGCGGGCTGCGCCCGTACGTCCTCGATGGAGACGTCCGCGTCACGGACCACGGCGAGTACGTCGACGTGGGCGCCGTCGGCGAAGGCGAGCCGGACGTCGAACCATGCGGTCGTCGCCGAGCCCTCGTGCTCCTGCACTTCCCAGGCGGGCCGTACCGACACCACGCCCTCCGTCGGGCAGCGACCGGAAAGATGAAGAAAGGATGTTTCCATCACATACGGAACGTAACCGCATCATCACATTCCATACGAACGGACACGCGCGCCCTTCCTGTCCCGCACCCTGTCAGCGCAGCTCCGGGAGTGCGATCCTGAAGGTGTCAGCAACAGGGAGTTCCGCAGCGTCCCGCAGTGAGGGGTTCCGCCGTGTTGCGTGTCGCCGTCGTGGGTTCGGGTCCGAGCGGGGTCTACACCGCGCAGAGCCTGGTCCAGCAGGATCCGGAGGTACTGGTCGACGTCCTCGACCGGCTGCCGGCGCCGTACGGACTGGTGAGGTACGGCGTCGCGCCGGACCACGAGAAGATCAAGTCGCTGCAGAACAACCTGCGCACGGTCCTGGAGCACGACCGGGTGCGTTTCCTGGGCGGTGTCCGGATCGGCTGCGGCCCCGGCGAGCTGCCGGGGGCCCGACTGCGGGAGCTGTACCACGCGGTCGTGTACTGCGTGGGCGCCGCCACCGACCGCCACCTGGGGATTCCCGGTGAGGAACTGCCGGGCAGCTGGTCGGCGACACAGTTCGTGTCCTGGTACAGCGCCCACCCGGACGCCGGCGACGACGGATTCGTCCGCGAAGTGCGCTCGGCGGTGGTCATCGGCGTCGGGAACGTGGCGGTGGACGTGGCCCGGATGCTGGCACGCGGCCCTGCCGAGCTGAGCCCCACCGACATACCGCAGGCCGCGCTCACCTCCCTGGCCGCGAGCCGGGTGACCGACATCCACATGGTGGGCCGGCGCGGCCCCTCGCAGGCCCGCTTCACCACCAAGGAGCTGCGCGAGCTGGGCTCTTTGCCGGACACCCACGTCGTCGTGGACGAGGCCGAGTTGGCGCTCGATCCGGCGTACGCCGACCCGTCGGCCCTGCCCGCCGTGCAGCGCCGCAACGTGGAGGCACTGCGCGGCTGGGCGGCCGTGCCACCCGCGGGCGCGGCCCGCCGTATCCGGCTGCGCTTCTTCCGCCGTCCGGTGGAGCTGCTCGCCGTCGGGGGCCGGGTGGGTGCGGTGCGTTTCGAGCGGACGGTGCCGGACGGGAGGGGCGGTGTGGCGGGGACAGGGCAGTACGAGGACATCGAGGCGCAGCTCGTGCTCCGCTCGGTCGGCTATCGCGGGGTCCCGCTCGACGGGCTGCCGTTCGACGCGTCACACGGCACCGTGCCGCATCTCGCGGGCCGCGTCCTGCGCGACGGCAACCCCTCCCCCGGCGAGTACGTGGCCGGCTGGATCAAGCGCGGCCCGACCGGCGTCATCGGCACCAACCGGCCCTGCGCCAAGGAGACGGCGACCTCCCTGCTCGCGGACGCCGCCGTGCTCGTACGCCAGGACAGGTCACAGGACCCGCTGACCACCCTGCGCGCGGAGGGATTCCGGCCGGTGGGGTGGGCGGGCTGGCAGGCCATCGAACGGGCCGAGGCGGAACTGGGCGCCACGCTGGGGCGGAGCGTCGTCAAGCTGCCCGACTGGGACTCACTCATGGCAGCGGCGCAGGCGGAGGACGCCCTTTAGGGTCGCGGGGCCTCATCGCATCGCGGCTCCCCCGCAGGGCACGACCAGTCCCAACGGGACCGCACGGCCTGCACCGGCCTGCACCGGCCCGCAGAGAGCACACCGCCCTGTCCGGCGGGGTCAAGGGCACGTCGGTGGGCATGACACACATCGGCAACAGGCCAGACATCAACAAACTGTTCAATCCCCTTACGGCCTCCCCTGTCCGGCCGCTCCCCCACCGCCTCGGAACACCCGCTCACCCCGCCGCCCCTGGAGTACGCATGGCCCCCACCGCACCCCCGCCCGTGCATCCCGTCGACGAGGTCCCACCCGTACGCCAGCTGGCCGCCTTCGGTCTGCAGCACGTGCTCGCGATGTACGCGGGGGCTGTGGCCGTGCCCCTGATCGTCGGTGGCGCGATGAAGCTGTCGCCCGCCGATCTGGCGTATCTCGTCACGGCGGACCTGCTGGTGTGCGGGATCGCGACGCTCATCCAGTGCGTGGGTTTCTGGCGCTTCGGCGTCCGACTGCCGATCATGCAGGGGTGCACCTTCGCGGCCGTGTCGCCGATGGTTCTCATCGGCACGACGGGCGGCGGGCTCCCCGCGATCTACGGCTCGGTGATCGTCGCCGGACTCGCGATCGTGCTGCTCGCGCCGGTCTTCGGGCGGTTGCTGCGGTTCTTCCCGCCGCTGGTGACCGGCACGGTGATCCTGGTCATCGGCCTCTCGCTACTGCCGGTGGCGGGCAACTGGGCGGCCGGCGGAGTGGGTTCGGCGGAGTTCGGTGAGCCGAAGAACCTGGCGCTGGCCGCCTTCGTCCTGGCCGTGGTCCTCGGTGTGCAGCGGTTCGCGCCCGTGTTCCTGAGCCGGATCGCGGTGTTGATCGGCATCGTGGTGGGGCTGGCCGTGGCGATTCCCTTCGGCTTCACGGACTTCGACGGGGTCGGGGACGCCGCCTGGGCCGGCATCAGCACGCCGTTCCACTTCGGGGCGCCCGCCTTCGAGGTCTCGGCGATCATCTCCATGCTGGTGGTGGCGCTGGTGACGATGACCGAGACGACCGGTGACCTGATCGCGGTCGGCGAGATGACCGGCCGGAAGGTCGAGCCGCGCTCCCTCGCCGACGGGCTGCGCGCCGACGGCTTCTCCACCGTCCTCGGCGGCGTCTTCAACACCTTCCCGTACACGGCCTACGCCCAGAACGTCGGCCTCGTCGGGATGACCCGGGTGCGCAGCCGCTGGGTCGTGGCGACCGCCGGCGGCATCCTCGTACTGCTCGGTCTGCTGCCCAAGCTGGGCGCGGTGGTCGCGGCCGTACCGGCGCCGGTGCTGGGCGGCGCGGGCCTGGTGATGTTCGGAACGGTCGCCGCGAGCGGGCTGCGCACGCTGGCCCGGGTCGAGTTCGGGGACAACCACAACCTGACGGTCGTGGCGGTCTCGGTGGCCGTGGGCATGCTGCCGGTCGGCGTGCCCACGGTGTACGCGAAGTTCCCGGACTGGTTCCAGACGGTGATGAACAGCGGCATCAGCGCGGGCTGCCTGACGGCGATCGTCCTGAACCTCCTCTTCAACCACCTTGCGGGGAAGGGCGGTTCAGCCGACGACGACTCGGCCATGGCGGTCGGCCAGGGGGTCGGCGGCGGACAGGAGTCCGTCGGGAAGTCCCGGGAAGAGGTCGTCTAGTCGTCCCGGCGCAGGCCGTTCAGACAGGGGAGCTCGTCGCGGGTGGCGGAGAGCTCCCGCACGACCTGGAGCCGCATCGGGTCGTCACGGCTGCCGGTACCGGGAGCTGCGGTGCTCACGGCGGCTCAGCTTCGCCTTGGAAGGTCGTCGGGCGGGACGATGACGACGTATGCCTGCCGCACTCCCGGCATCACCGGACACAGGCGCAGCGCCGACTCCGGGCGCCGCCCGTCCCGGTGCCGTACTACGGTCGCGACTGCTGTGCCGGACCTGCGTAGCGCCCGCCAGGCCGGTTGCGAGCCGTCGGCCCATCGGATCCGCCGCCGGGGGGTGGGTGGCCTCGACGGCGGCGTACCCGGTGGGCCGGCGGGAGCCCTCGTTCCAGCCCGTGAGAATGCCGCGCGCATCGATCACCGCCACCAGGGCGTCATCAGCCGGGACCACCTGCTCTCCCGCACGCGGCCCGTTCACCCGTACGCCCAGGAACGAGAGCGCTGGTGGCTGCCATCGCCCCGGGATCAGCCCTTCCTGAACCAGGACGCGGGAACGGCGGCGGCCAGCGTCCGGTATCCCTCGGGGTTCAGATGCAGCCAGTCCCCGTCGTGGAGGTCCGGGCGCAGCCGGCCCGGGTCGGCCGGATCGCGGACCGCCCGGTCGAAGTCGACGACGGCGTCGAAGGCGCCCGAGGTGCGGATCCAGGCGTTCACGGCCTGTCGGGTCGTCTCGCGCAGGCCCGCGGGATCGTCGTACGGCGTGTTGCCGCGGAAGGGCGTCAGAGTGGCGCCGTAGACGCGGATGCCCTGGGCATGCGCGCGGACGACGATCTGCCGGTAGGCGGCGATGAGGTCGTCGGTGACGCGCTGCTGGGCGGCCGGGGTGGTCTCGGCGGTGCCGATGTCGTTGACGCCCTCGAAGACGATCAGCCAGGAGACCCCGCTGTGCGCCAGGACGTCCCGGTCGAGCCGGGCGAGGGCGTTGGGGCCGAGGCCGTCGTTGAGGACCCGGTTGCCGCCCGCGGCCTGGTTGAGCACGGCGATGCGGTTGCCGCCCGGAAGGCCTCTGAGCCGGTCCAGGAGCTGGTCGGGCCAGCGGTTGTTGCCGTTGGTCGTGGAGCCCCTGCCGTCGGACAGCGAGTCGCCCAGCACGGCGACGGCACGCGTGTCCCGCCCGGAGAGCACCTCCACGTCGCTGAACAGGTACCAGTGGTTGACCGGGGTGGCCCCGGCCAGGTCCTGCTCGCCCGTGCCGTCTCCGGTGCGCAGATACGAGGTGGTGCGCGAGCCCGGGTGCGAGGTGAGCGCGAGCGAGGCCTGGCCGTCGGCGAGGTACGTCGTCACGGTCAGGTTCGTCGCGGGGCGCAGCCCGAAGTCCAGCGGGTCGGAGACGACCTGGGCGCCTGCGGGGACGGTGGTGGCCCGGCGTCCGGCGAACGTCACCTCGCGCAGGGTGCCGGGTTCGACGGCGCTCACCCCGGCCCGGCCGTCCTGGGGAAGGGCGACCGTCACGGCGGTCAAGGGCAGCGGAGTGGTACCGAAGGCGTTGGAGAAGCGCAGCCTGATGCGCTCGCCGCCGGTGGAGACACGGACGGTCTGACGCAGGGTGGTGTCGACGAGGACGGCACGCTCCCCCGTGAAGGGTGCGGGCGGCATGTTGCCGGGTTCGGTGAGCTGAGGCATCGACGTCCAGGTGTTGACCCAGTGCGGCGCGGACCGGCCCGGGTCGGCGACCGTCGGCTGCGGGCTCCTGACCAGGGCCACCACGGCGGAGGACGCCACAGCGAGGGCCAGTACGAACACGCAGGTGGCGACCAGGTGGGCGAGCGCTGTTCTGGCGGACGGCCGCTGGGGCCGGGACGACTGCGTACGGCGGAGCGACTTCACGGGCCGGGTGCCTCCCTCTGTCCGGATCCGGGCGTCTTCTCCGGATCCGCCGGGCGTCTGCTTCAGATCCGTTCGGCGTCTGCTTCGATCATGTGGAGCGGCAGGTGACCGGGTGCGCGCTCGTGGCACGCACCCGGCACAGCGGAGCTCAACCGGCCGTGCAGGCCGCTCCGTTGAGCGTGAAGCCGGACGGCGCCGCACTGTTGCCGGTGTGGCTCGCCTGGTAGCCGAAGCCGACGCTCGCGCCTGGCGCGATGGTCGCGTTGTAGGTGACGTTGGTGGCGCTCACCGCGCCGGAGGCCGGTGCGAAGGTGGCGCTCCAGCCGGAGGTGATGGTCTGGCCGGAGGGCAGGGTGAAGCCCAGTTTCCAACCGTTCACGGCCGTCGTACTGGTGTTGGTGATGGTCACGGACGCCGTCAGCCCGGTGTTCCAGGCGCTGGTCGTGACCGCCACCTCGCAGGGACCGGCCGGCGGTTGGGGCACGGTGCCGCCGCTGTCCAGGCCGAAGAAGGTGATCACACGGGCGGCCATGCCGGTGGTGATCAGGTTGTGGCCGACTCCCTGAAGGCTGATGGCCTCGACCGGCGCCTTGTCACCGGTGGCGCCGTAGCGGGTACGGGTCCAGCCTGACTGGGGCGAGTCGGTCGTGGCCGGTGTCTGGGTGAGCCCCTGCACGTTGGTCCACTGCTTGATCATCTCCCCGAAGTTGGGGTAGCGCAGGGTGTCGTCCTCGGTGCCGTGCCAGAGCTGCATGCGCGGCCGGGGCCCGGTGTAGCCGGGGTAGGCATTGCGCACCAGGTTGCCCCACTCCAGCGGGGTGTGGATCACTGTCCCGTTGGCGCAGTCGCTGTTCCACTCCGAGCCGTTGGTGGTGGCGAAGCAGCCGAACGGCACGCCCGAGAAGGCGGAACCGCCCGCGAACACGTCCGGGTAGTCGCCGAGCAGGACGTTGGTCATCATCGCGCCGGAGGAGACGCCGGTGGCGAAGACCCTGCCGGTGTCGGCGTTGTAGGTGCGGGTGACCCAGTCGACCATGGACTTGATGCCCACCGGGTCACTGCCGCCGCCCCGGGTGAGCGCCTGCGGCGAGGAGACGTCGAAGCACTTGCTGCTGCGGGTGACGGAGGGGTAGATCACGATGAAGCCGTAGCGGTCGGCAAGCGAGGCGTACTCGGTGTTGGAGTAGAACACCGGGCCGGAGCCGGTGCACCAGTGGGCGGCCACCAGAACCGCAGGGCGGGTGGTGACGCTGTCCGGCACGTACACGTACATCTGCAGGTTGCTGGGGTTGGTCCCGAAGTTCGTCACCTCGGTGAGCGCCGCGGCGGCCACCGCGGGGGCCGGCGCGGGCGGTTCCGTACGGGCAGACGCCGCGGGCGCGGCCAGAAATGTTGCCGCGAGTAACGGCAGCAGGCCTCCGAGAAGCGCGACGAGCACCGAACGCAGCGGTCTTCTCGCGATGTTGCCGACAGTGGTGGACACGTCCTTGTCCCTTCCTGATCACGGCTCGTGGGGTACGCGTGGCGGAAGTCGAAGTCCCGCTCGGCGGGGCTGCCCGCCCGCATCGTGGCATGAGCATGGCCGCCATGGAAGCGCTCCCACACGTCGAAAACATTCGCCGACCAGCGGTTGCGGAACCGGTCGGCACACATTGCGCGCAAACCGTTGACCAGAAAGCGCTTACCCCCTACCTTCCGTTCAGCGACGTGACCCATCGATGTCGATCCGCATTCGACGAGACGGCCCCGAAGCATGCTCCCCAGGGACAGTGCACTCCCTGGAGCGCTACCTTCCCCCCACCTCGGGCCCGCCGTCACCGCTCCACCAGCTCGCGCACAGCACACAACGTGGCGCACAACATGGTGAATGACGTTCATATGGCTGATCTTCCCCTCGATCAGTCGGCCTCCCGAAGGGACGCACCCGCATGCGTACAGACCCTCCCAGTACACAGACGCAAAGACCCTTGGTGGCGACAGTCGTGGCCACCGCTCTCGCGGCCGTGGCCGTTCTGGCCGTCCCCCAGCCGGCCGGGGCGGCCGAGAACGCACCCATCGGATTCGGCGCCGGGACGACCGGCGGTGGCAGCGCCGCCCCGGTCACCGTGACGACGCTCGCCGCCTTCAGGGCGGCCGTCACGGGCAACGCGGCCAAGGTCGTGCGGGTGAACGGTCTGATCACGCTGAGCGGTCAGGTCGACCTCGGCTCCAACACCACGGTCCTGGGCGTCGGTTCGTCCTCCGGGTTCACCGGCGGCGGCCTGCGGATCAAGGAGGAGACGAACGTCGTCGTCCGCAACCTCAACATCAGCAAGCCGCTCGCACCGTCCGACGGCGTGACCGTCCAGGAGTCCACGAAGGTGTGGATCGACCACAACTCCTTCTCCGCGGACCGCACCCACGACAAGGACCACTACGACGGCCTGCTGGACATCAATCACGGCTCCGACAACGTGACCGTGTCCTGGAACACCTTCAAGGACCACTTCAAAGGCTCGCTCGTCGGCCACAGCGACAACAACGCGTCCGAGGACACCGGCCACCTGAAGGTGACGTACCACCACAACCACTTCAGCAACGTCCACTCGCGCATCCCCAGCCTGCGGTTCGGCACCGGCCACTTCTACGACAACTACGTCCAGGGCGCCGAGACCGCCGTGCACTCCCGCATGGGCGCGCAGATGCTCGTCGAGAACAACGTCTTCCGTTCGACGGCGGTCGCGGTCACCACGAACCGCAGCAGCGACATCGACGGATACGCAAACCTGCGCGGCAACGACCTCGGCGGAGCCGCCACGGAGGTCTCGCGGGTCGGCACGTTCACCACCGCTCCGTACAGCTACACCGCAGAGCCGGCCTCGACCGTCGTCGCCTCGGTGACGTCGGGTGCGGGCACCGGAAAGCTCTGAACGATCCCCAACTCCCCACACGGCACGACCGACCGGAAGAAGGCATCGGGACATGACTTCCGCAGCACGTCCACGCGCGCGCGGGCGCGCACTCACCGGCACCCTGGCCACCCTCGGCCTCTCGCTTGGCATGATCATGACTAGCGGTGCGCTCACCCCGGCGAGCGCCGCGACCTGGCCGACCGCCAACGGCAGCCAGGGCGTCTCCGCGACCATCCCCGTCTCCGGCACCAAGGACTACGGGATGAAGCGTCTCTACGGCACCGGGGATCTCGGTTCCGGTGGCCAGGACGAGGACCAGGGGCCGATCCTGGAGCTGGCGGCGGGCGCCGTCCTCAAGAACGTCATCATCGGCGCCCCGGCGGCCGACGGCATCCACTGCAAGGGCAGCTGCACGTTGCAGAACGTGTGGTGGGAGGACGTCGGCGAGGACGCCGCCACCTTCCGGGGCAGCTCCTCGTCGAACGTCTACACCATCTCCGGCGGCGGCGCCAAGGAAGCCAGCGACAAGGTGTTCCAGTTCAACGGTGCCGGGACGCTCAACATCTCCAACTTCGCGGCGAAGAACTTCGGCACCTTCGTCCGGTCCTGCGGCAACTGCTCCACGCAGTACAAGCGGACCATCAACCTCACCAACATCGAGGCGACCTGGTCGGGCGGCAAGCTCGCCGGCATCAACACCAACTACGGCGACAGCGCGACCCTGCGGGGCATCACGATCGTCGGGGACTCCAGCAGGAAGATCGTCCCCTGCCAGAAGTACATCGGCAACAACACCGGCAAGGAGCCGACCACGAACGGCTCCAACCCCGACGGCACGTACTGCAAGTACGCGACGAGCGACATCACGTACCGCTGATCCATCCCCCCTCCGGCGGCTGTACGAGGCGGCTCGCACCCGCCTCGTACAGCCGCCGTCCTCCGGGCTCCTGGACGTCAAGAGGCCTTGACCGTCGCGTCGACGGAGCGTACGCACTCGCTCACTCACTCGCTCTCCCTCTCGCCTGCGTTCCGTCCCTGCTCGCGGTCGTCGCCCGGGAGGAGGTGCGGGACCGGCGCGGCATCGTGGAGTTGCTGCCGAAGGTCGTCGAGGCGGCCGACGCGCTGTCGCCGGTGGAGGGGAACGTGTCCGCCGTACTGCCCGTGCTGTCGCGGGAGTTGACTGGCCGAGCAGTGGCGTCGGCGCAGTGCCGCAGCCCGGCACTCGCGTGGCCAGGAGGGCGCCGCCCACGCCCATGCCGTGGCCGATGACCGACCGGCTCGCCGAGCGCGACGTCACGGTCGGCGCCCCGGCCGCCGGGTTCGACACAGCCGGACACCAGGCCGCTCACCCACTCGACAGCCGGCGGGGACTGGTGGAGCGGGTGAGAGGCCGCAAGTCCCTCCCCCTGCTCCCCCGCCTCCCTCGACACGGGTCAGCGCGTGTTGCGCCCCCACATCGGGTCGAACCGCTCCCACGCCTCGTCCCACTCCTCCATCCGCCGTCGCTCCAGACGGCCGCGGAGGAGGCGCCAGCCGACGTACGGCACGGTCGCCGCGCTCGCGCCCGCGAGGGCGCCGACCAGGGCTGCTCTGAGACGGGCCTCGGACTCGGTGGCGGGCTCCGTCACCAGGCGGCCCTGCGGGTCCGTCCAGACCGTCGCGGAGGTGCCCGCGGTGCTGCCCGAGTCGACCCGAGCCTGACCCGTGTGCCGGGTGCCGTCGGCGGCGCTCCAGCGGACCTTCGCCCACACCTTCTCGCTGCCTGCCGTGCCGGGCGCGTCCTCGACGACCAGTGCCGTCACGGGGCGCCACTCGGCGCGCTCCCTCGCCAGCCCCTGTTCGACGGAGTGGGTCGACGCGAGGCCGACGAGGACGCCGGTGAGGACGATGAGTGCCCAGGTGGCCAGTACGGCCCATCCCTCCACGGCATCCACCCGGCGCCTCAGCGGATTGCGCCGCCAACGCCACAGCCACACCCTGGGACCACGGAATGCCGCCATCGAAGGCATCCTCCTCACGCGCACACGGACATGCCCTGCCGTCCTCCCATACGCGCGATGCCCCAGCGCTGCTCACGGCCGACCCGAGGTCTCCGTCACATCCCGCCGACAAACCGCTCCGACCTGCGATGACGCCGTTTCCAGAGGTGACTGTCAGTGGTGGGGTGCAGACTGGCCGATGACTGGACAAAGACGTCTCGGAGGCGATCGGCATGACCGAGGTACTGCTCACGGTCGGCACGCGCAAAGGCCTGTTCATCGGGCACCGGCGCGGTGGCACATGGGAGTTCGACGACAGCCCTTCTTTCAACGCGCAGGCCGTGTACTCGGTGGCGATCGACACCCGGCGTGACACCCCGAGGCTGCTGGTAGGCGGCGACAGCGCGCACTGGGGACCGTCGGTCTTCCACTCCGACGACCTGGGCCGGACGTGGACCGAACCGGCGCAGCCCGCGGTCAAGTTCCCCAAGGACACGGGCGCTTCACTGGAACGCGTCTGGCAGCTCCACCCGTCGACGGCGGAAGCGGACGTGGTGTACGCGGGCACGGAACCGGCGGCGCTCTACCGCTCGGAGGACCGCGGTGAGTCGTTCGAACTGGTCCGCCCGCTGTGGGAACACCCCACCCGCTCCCGGTGGGTGCCGGGCGGCGGCGGTGAGGGGCTGCACACGATCGTCACCGACCAGCGCGACCCGCGCGCGTTGACGGTCGCCGTCTCGACGGCCGGAGTGTTCCGCACGTCCGACGGCGGCGAGAACTGGGCCCCGTCCAACTCCGGTGTCTCCGCGGTGTTCCTGCCGGATCCGAACCCTGAGTTCGGCCAGTGCGTGCACAAGATCGCGAAGGACTCGGCCAACCCGGACCGGCTCTACCTCCAGAACCACTGGGGCGTGTACCGGAGCGACGACGCGGGCACGCAGTGGACGGACATCGGTGCCGGCCTCCCTTCGACGTTCGGCTTCGCGGTGGCAGCCCATCCGCGCCGCGGCGACACGGCATACGTCTTCCCGATCAACGCCGACGCGGACCGCGTCCCCGCCGACCACCGGTGCCGCGTCTTCCGTACGGCGGACGCGGGCAAGAGCTGGGAGCCCCTGTCCGCGGGCCTGCCCCAGGAGGACCACTACGGCACCGTGCTGCGCGACGCCCTGTGCACGGACGACGCGGACCCGGCGGGTGTCTACTTCGGCAACCGCAACGGCGAGGTGTACGCGTCGGCGGACGACGGCGACAGCTGGCAGCAGTTGGCGTCGCATCTGCCGGACGTACTGTGCGTGCGGGCCGCGGTGATCGACTGAGGTTCGGTCAGGAAGAAGCTCAGGCCCAACTGGCAGAACCGTCAGAGCTGCCAGAACCGGCAGACCTGGCAGACCTGTCAGACCTGTCAGACCTGTCAGACCTGTCAGACCTGTCAGACCTGTCAGACCTGTCAGACCTGTCAGCAGCGGTACGCCCTGCCGGGGTCGGACCAGTCAACGGTTCGGTCATCCGCGGTCGTTCTTCGACCACCGGTCGACAAGGCTCTCGAAACCGTCGCCGAACGGCTCGCCGGGTTGGGCGGCTTCCTGCGCCCGGAGATCGCCGCGCGACGCACCTGTCTCGCGGCCGGACCGAACTTTCTACGGGCCTTCCAGCAGCTCTTCGACGTCGTACGGGTCCTGATCGTCGGACAGGACCCGTATCCGACCCCTAGGGGTACGCGCAATGTCGCCGACGTCGCCCAGATCCTCACCGTCGTCGACGGCGTCCCGCCCGTCGCCGGGCGTACGGGACGCCGGTCGACTCCCGCGAGGGCGTCCCAACATCACGGGCCCGGCAAACCGGTACCGTAGCGGCCTTGACGACGAAGATCTGCGACCGGACGTGCTCGCGGGTGGTCGATGGGTGGCCAGCTGGCCTTCGAGTCGCGGCCGGCTACGACGAGGCGGCAAGGAGCGTGGTACTGATCGACCCGCCGCCACCGATCGGGCCGGCTCTCCGTTTCGAGCCGATGTGGCAGCGCCTCGCGGGCTCCGCCACGACGGTCTGCCTGGCGCTCGGTGTGGACGCCTCGTCGGTGGTCGTTCCCGCCGACGCGGGCCCTCTTTCGGAAGAGCGGGTGCGGAACGTTCTCCTGGCGCTGTCCGCACGGCTGCGTACCGCCGGGCATGATGTGTCGACCAAAATGCTGGCCACCGTTGGCGGACATACGAACGGCACTGCGACGCGGTCGCCACGTACGTGTCCGACCAGGTACTCGCCGTGCACACCGTCGCGCTCGCCGCGGATCGGCCGGACCAAGGAATCGCCGTCCGGGCGGATCGGGTTCAAGCGCGGTCCTGGTCACCGAGCGCCTGGACACCGACCACTGCTCGGCACTGCGCGCACCAGACGTCGGCGTGGTCGCGGCGACGATCAAGCAAGTCGCCGACGCCGACCGAGACGCCGTCCGCTTGTCGCGATCGTGGACTCGCAGTCGGTACGGCCGGCGAACATCCCTCGCAGGACGTCTCCGTGGGACGGCGGCAGGCAGCCGCACACGGCACCCCCACCACGAGGGCCATGCCATGCCCTACGGCAGTCGCCAGTCCACCGGCTGGGCACCCTGCTTGACGAGCAGGTCGTTGGCCCGGCTGAACGGCCGTGAGCCGAAGAACCCCCGGTCCGCCGACATCGGGGACGGGTGGGCCGACTCGATCGCCGGCAGATCCCCCAGCAATGGCCGCAGATTTCGCGCATCACGCCCCCACAGCACCGACACCAGCGGCTTACCACGCGCCACCAGCGCTCGGATCGCCTGCTCGGTGACCTCCTCCCACCCCTTGCCCCGGTGCGCAGCGGGACTGCGCGGAGCCGTTGTCAACGCCCTATTCAGCAACAGCACCCCCTGCTCAGTCCACGGCGTCAGATCACCGTTCGACGGCCGGGGCAACCCCAGGTCGGAGTGCATCTCCCGGAAAATGTTCTCCAGACTGCCCGGCAGCGACCGCACCTCGGGCGACACGGCGAAACTCAGCCCGATCGCCATCCCCGGCGTCGGGTAGGGATCCTGACCGACGATCAGGACGCGGACGTCGTCGAAGGGTTGCTGGAAGGCCCGCAGGACATTCGCGCCGGAGGGAAGGTAGGTCCGACCGGCCGCTATCTCGGCCCGGAGGAAGTCGCCCATCGCGGCGATGCGTTCGGCCGCAGGTTCAAGAGCCTTCGCCCAGCCTGCTTCGACAAGTTCATGCAAGGGTCGTGGTGCCACAGCGCGTCACCCTACTGGCACACACCGGAGCCCGCACAAACAGGGGAGCCCGCTGCATCCAACGGCCGAGCCGCTCGGCCACCGCCTCCCCGGTGGGGCTGTGGTTCTCCGTCGCGCCCGATATGCGAATCCGAATGACCGGCATAGGAGTTTTATGCACTATTGCTGAGCAAATAATGACTCGTTCTATGGGTGAGCAAGTCCGCCCATCACGCCAGGACATGCCGACCACACGCCGTTGACCAGCGCCGGAACGTCGCGACGACCGAGCCCACCCCTCCCGTCCCGCGCGAGGATGTCACGAACTGATCACTTCTGATCCGTACGTAACTCATCAGACAAAAGCGGACGGATACCGCTCACCTGCCCCCTCCCCGAACAGGGGAGCCCAATAAGCCAGTAACATGCGGCGCCATGAGCTCCCCCACTGGGCCCGCCGGCCTGCCAGTACGAATGCCGCGCCCCCGCCAGCCGGGCCGGCACCGCCGCCCCGAACCGCTGGCGGCTCCCGAGGGTGCGCCCGCGCTCGTCCTCGCGGTGCCGGGTGGGCCCAGCCCCGCCACGCGGAGCCTCGCCGAGGAGGTCGTGAGCATCGCCCGCTCCGAACTCCCCGGCCTCGACGCCCGCATCGGGTACCTCGACGGTGACGACGCGGAGTTCCCCACGCTCCAGTTCGTGCTCACGCACACCGCGCAGGAGCGCACCGCCCGCTACGAGCAGGCCCGCGCCGCCGGGGTAAACGCCAAGGAGCCCGAAGGACCCGTGGCGGTGGTCGTGCCGCTGCTCGCCGGTCCGGACAACGCGCTGCTGCGCCAGATCCGCCAGGCCGTCATGGAGAGCCGTATCGCGGCCGACCTCACCGATGTCCTCGGCCCGCACCCGCTGCTCGCCGAGGGGCTGCACGTACGACTGTCCGAGGCGGGCCTCGCGCGCGCCGACCGGGCCCGCCTGTTCACCGTGGCGACCGCCGCGGACGGCATCATCCTGGCCTCGGTGGGCGGCGAGGAGGCCGTACAGGCGGCCGGGATCACGGGCATGCTGCTCGCCGCGCGCCTCGCCGTGCCGGTGATGGCGGCGGCCCTCGACCAGGACGGCTCGATCGCGGCCATCGCCGAACAACTGCGCGCCTCGGGCTCGCAGAACCTCGCGCTCGCCCCGTATCTGATCGGCCCGGAGATCGACGCCGGTCTGCTGGAGGCCGCGGCCCAGGAGGCGGGCTGTGCCTCCTCCGACGCGCTCGGCCCCTACCCGGCCATCGGCAAGCTGGCCCTGGCCAAGTACACGACGGCACTGGGCATCACCCCGCAGCAGCCGCAGGGCACCCCGGTCCGCTGACCCGGACAGCACTCCGTACGACACGGTCCGACGACCGGAACACCTGGTACGCCGAAGGGCCCGCTCCTCTCCGGGAGCGGGCCCTCGGCGTGTCCGGCCCCAGGGCGTGCGCTCAGCCGAAGATCACACAGGACACCGCCGGGACCGCGATCGATCCGGCGCGACGGGGGACGCCGGTGTCGGGGTCGAGGGCGAACCAGGTCACGTCCCCGGAGCGCTCGTTCGCGGCGTAGAGGAATCCGTTCGAGGCGGAGAGCTCGCGGGGCCAGTGACCGCCGCACGGCACCGTGCCGACCGGTCGCAGGGCGGCTCCGGCATCCTCGACGGCGAGCACGGACACGACGTCCTGTCCGCGCGTCGCCGTCCACAGGAAGCGGCCGTCGGGCGAGACGACGATGCCCGACGGGTAGGCGTCGCCGTCCGGGGCGCCCCGCAGCACCGGTGTCTCGCGCAGGGGCGTCAGGAGGCCTTCGGCGGCGTCCCAGCGGCAGACGGTGACCGTCGGAGCGAGTTCGTTCAACACGTACGCGTATGTGCCTTCCGGATGGAAGGCCAGGTGGCGCGGTCCGGAACCGGGACGCAGGGCGGTCTCGCGATGCGGTACGAGGCGGCCGGCACGCAGGGCGCACACGTGCACGGAGTCCGTGCCGAGGTCGACCGCCACGGCCCATCGGCCGCTCGGGTCGGGCTGCACCTGGTGGGCGTGCGGCCCCCGCTGTCGTGCCGGATGCGGGCCGGAGCCGGTGTGTTGGCGCACGTCGGACACGGTGCCGTCGAGGGCGCCGTCGGCGCGGACGGGCACCGCGGTGACGCTGCCGGAGCCGTAGTTGGCGGTCAGCACGTGCCCGGCGAAGAGGCCGAGGTGCGTGGGCCCGCTGCCACCGACCGGCACGGGCGGCCCGGCGAGTTCGGGCGTGTCGCCGCTCACCCGGTAGGCGGCCACGGCACCCTCGGCCGTCTCGCTGACCGCGTAGAGCGTGTGTCCGTCGGCGGCGAGGGCGAGATAGGACGGGTCGGGTACGTCGCTCGCCACGCCGAGTACGGTCAGGGCACCTGTGTCGTCGTCCACGGCGGCGACCAGCACACCTGGGCCTCCCGCCGCCGTGAACGAGCCGATGAACGCTCGCCGTCGCCCCATTGCCGTCCCCTCTCGGTCTCCTGCATCGGTCCGGGCGACCGTACCGCATCGGTCTAGACCAGAAGGCCGGGTATGGGCGGGAAAACCTCAGACCTCGGCCAGCGCCGAGCCGGCGGGGCGGTGCAGCGGAACGGCCAGCTCGGCCAGGGCCCGTTCCAGTCCGTGCAGGTGGGCGAGGGCGGGCTCGGTGGCGTGGGACCGGTCGGCGGGGGCGGTGACGGCGTCCGCGCGGCCTGCCGTGAGGGCCTCCACCGCGGTCTCCACACGCCGGCAGGCTGCGGCGAGCCGGGCGTCGTGAGAGGCCTCCAGGTCGGCGGCCACGGCGGCCAGACCGCGGATCTCGCGGGCACAGTCGTCGAGGAGCGCCAGTACCCGGCGGGCGCGGCGCTTACGGGTGCGCACGGGGTTGAGCGGATGCACGAGCGGCGCGACCGAGAGCCGGACACGCCCCAGCAGCAGCTCCAGTTCGGCCACCCGGGGTGCCGGGTCGGCGCCCGGCACCCCGGCCAGCCGGGCGGTGGCCTCGGCCGTGCAGGTGTGGACGCAGCGCAGGGCGCGCTGGATCCAGGCGTCGGTGGTGGCGTGCGTGGTGATCGGCAGCACGAGGACGACCGCCAGCAGGGCACCCAGGGCGCCGACCCCGGTCTCCGCGAGCCGTACGCCGAGCAGCGCCGGATCGAGGACGCCCAGAAGCCCGTACAGGAGCTCGGCGAGCAGGGTGACCGAGAGCATCATCCAGGTGTACGACACGGCGGCCGAGTAGAAGATGCCGAACACGCATACGGCGACGAGCACGGCGGTGGGGACCGCGGCCCCCGCCACCGGGACCGCGACGGCCAGACCGAGTCCGATGCCGAGCACCGTGCCGAGGATGCGGCGGAAGCCCCGGACCAGGGTCTCTCCGCGCGAGGTGGTGTTCACGAAGATCCACCAGGTGGCGCCGACGGCCCAGTACCAGCGATCCCCGGACACCAGGTGGCCCACGACCAGCGCGAACCCGGCGGCGGCCGTCGCCTGGACGGCCTGGCGGGTGGTGGCGCGGGCCAGGCCTCGTTCGCCGGCCGGGGCGACGGGGGCCGGCGGTGGGGGCGTACGACGCTCGTAGCACCACAGCCCGAAGCGCACCGTCGAGGCGGTGAGCAGGGACAGGACGACGGCGGCGGACAGCTCGGGCAGGTGCTCCGGTCCCGTGTGCAGGAACTGGGCGACGAAGAAGGTCATGAACGCGAAGACGCCAAGGCTGTGGCCGCGCGGTCCCCAGCGGCGCGCGTACACACCGGCGCCGACGACAGCGAGGAGGACGAGCCCGCGGGCGACCGGGCGGTCGTGCAGCTCGGCCGCGGCGGCGAGGACCGGGAGCCCGACGGCGGGCAGCAACGCGGTGGTGACCGCCTGCCCGCGCACCGTGGCGTCGGTGACCGTGAACAGGGCGAGCAGCGCGGCGAGTCCGCCGGTCACGGCCCCGGCGAGCGAGTGCACGGCGAGGCCGCAGACGATGACCGCCAGGCCGATGCCGAGCACGGCCCGCGCGGCGAACCGCAGCCGGGCGCGGCCCGGGTCCGGCGCCATGAACACCCTCTTCAGCACTGCTGTCCCGCCCCACTGGAATCGGCATGGAAAAGGCGCCGCGGAGTCCGCAGCGCCATCGACGGGATCATTGCAGCACTGCCGCCACCACTGGCTCAAGTGGGGTCGCATACGCTGGGCCATTGGCACAGACATTTCGGTCCGTGAGCATCCACCGACGTGCCAACGGACCATGGACGAGGAGGCCGATGCCATGGCCGTGGACCAGCTGGACACCCGGATCCTGCGGCTGCTGCTGGAGCAGCCACGCACCAGCGTCCGCGAGTACGCCCGTGTCCTCGGCGTCGCGCGCGGCACCCTCCAGGCCCGCCTCGACCGCCTCGAACGGGACGGCGTGATCACCGGCACAGGCCCGTCCCTGTCCCCCGCCGCACTCGGCCACCCCGTGCTCGCGTTCGTGCACATCGAGGTCACCCAGGGCCATCTCGACGAAGTCGGGGACGCGCTGGCGACCGTGCCGGAGATCGTCGAGGCGTTCTCGATCGCCGGGGGCGGTGATCTCCTCGCGCGGGTCGTGGCCCGCGACAACGCTCACCTGGAGGACGTGATCCAGGCACTGATCAGCGTGCCGGGCGTGGTCCGCACCCGCACGGAGGTGGCCCTGCGCGAGCGGGTCCCGCACCGGCTGCTGCCCCTGGTGGAGTCGATCGGGCGTACACCCACCGGCTGACTCTGCGCCCCGCGCCCGTCCCCGGCCCTTGGCATCCTGGGAACCATGAGCACCCTCGGCACCACCGCGGTCATCTTCGATCTCGACGGAACCCTCGTGGACAGCGAGCCGAACTACTTCGAGGCGAGCCGGGAGACCCTCGCCGCGTACGGCGTCACCGGATTCACCTGGGCCGACCAGGAGGAGTCCGTGGGCATCAGCACGCGGGAGACGGTCACACTCTGGCGGGAACGGTACGGGCTGAGCGCGCCGGTCGAGGAGCTGCTCGCGGAGAAGAACCGGCGCTATCTGGAGTTGGCCAGGGCCTCCACCCCCGTCTATCCGGAGATGCGGAAGTTCGTGGAGCTGCTGGCCGGTGAGGGCGTTCCCATGGCGGTGGCCTCGGGTTCCGCGCTGCGGGCCATCGGCGCGATTCTGGCGGGCACCGGCCTGGACGCGCATCTGCGGACCGTCGTGTCCTCCGACGAGGTCGCCCACGGCAAGCCCGCGCCGGACGTGTTCCTGGAGGCCGCGCGGCGTCTCGGAGCTGCCCCCGCGGACTGCGTCGTCCTGGAGGACGCGGCTCCGGGCAGCGTCGCCGCGCACAGAGCCGGTATGCGCTGCCTCGCGATCCCGTACCTCGCCGCTCAGGCCGACGATCCCGGGTTCGCGACGGCGGACCTGCTCCTGCGCGGCGGCCAGCGGGAGTTCACGGCCAGGGCGGCGTACGACTGGCTCGCCGGTAGGGCAGGGTAGCGCGGGGCGCCTCGGGAAAGTCCCCGGCGCGGCTCCCGGGAGTCGCTCGGCCCCGCCCCCGCCTCCGCCCTCAACTTCCGGAATTCCGCGGCCAGTCGCCGCATCCGGTTCGCCTCCGCCTCCGCCGTACTGGGCCCTGAGCGCGGTGAGGGTTTCCCGGACCCGGTGCGGGAGTTCGTGGTCCATGCGCCCCGGACCGGGCCGGCGCCGTGCCCGCCGTACGACGTCACGGCCTGCGGCTCGGGGGTGTCCGCGCCCCGCGGGTACGCCTGGCGGTGAGTAGGCGTCCGTCTCCGCCAGGTCTGCCCGGTCCGGCGCGAGGTCGCGTCCGCGCGGTACGAGGTGCGGAGGGTGCCGCCGTCCCGGCTGTACGAGTTCGAGATCGCTGCGGACTCGGGTTCACGCGTCCCGGCTCGTGGGCAGGACCGCTTCGCGGTATCGCCGGGGCCCGGCGCCTGGGGCTCCGTTCGGTACGCGGTTCTTTCGCCGCGGGCCGGTGGGGGCTGGTCACGCGGTTCCCCGCGCCCCCTTGCGAAGCCGGGGCCGCTCAGGGCCGCAGCGGGGTGCTTGCTACGACTTGCGGCGGGGCTTGCCCTGGCGGGTACCGCCGGACTTGCCGGAACCGCCGCTGCGGGTGCCCCGGCCCGCCGCTCCACCCTTCCCGGCGCCCGCACCCCGGCCCGCGGACCTTCCCGCGGCGGGCTTGCGGGCCGTGCCCTCCGTGCCCGAGCGCTTCTTGGGCTTCGGCTGGTCCGCCCTGGGCTCCTCCCGGCGTCCGCGGGAGCTGTTGACGGTGCGGCCCCGGACGATGCCGATGAAATCCTCGACCAGGTCGGTCGTGCGCTCCTCCGGCCAGGACAGTGCGACCTGGGACTCGGGCACGTCGGTGACCGGGCGGTACGTGAGGTCCTTGCGGTGGTGGAGGCGGGCCAGGGACTGAGGAACGACGAGGACACCGATCCCGGCCGCGACCAGTTCGACGGCGTCCTCGGTGGTCGCGGGGCGTTCGAGCGCGGGGCGGCCGGGGAGGGTCTCCCAGCCGAGAGTGTCGTCGAGGGGATGCAGCACGATGTCGTCGGCGAGGTCCTCGGCGGTCACCTCGTCGACGGCGGCCACGAGATGATCCTTGGGGACCACGACCACCGAGGTCTCCGTGTAGAGGGGGATCGCGCTGAGCACCGTACGGTCGACCGGCAGACGTACCAGGCCCGCGTCGGCGTCGCCGGCCAGCATCAGGGCGTGCGCCTCGGCGGCGGACACCTGGAGCAGGGTCAGGGGGACGTCGGTTCGCCGCTCGTTCCAGATCCGCACCCACTTGGCGGGGATCACTCCCGGGACGTACGCGAGCCGGAACGCGGGGGAATCTTCCGAGCCAGTCACCGCGCCAGGCTACCTTCCGTACTCCTCCCGTCGCGCTCCCGCCCTGCTCACCGTTACCGCCCCCGTCCGCCGTGGTCGGCGCTGGTTCATACGCTCGATACCCTTGAACCATGACGACGCAGCAGACCTCCCAGACCATGAAGCCCGCGACCGCGGCGAAGAAGCTGGGTGTGTACCTCCAGGCCACCCCCGCAGAGTTCCAGGAGGGTGTCGTCACGCGCGCCGAGCTGACCGCGTTGCAGGCCGACCCGCCGGCCTGGCTGCGTGACCTGCGCCGCGACGGCCCGCACCCCCGTCCGGTGGTCGCGTCGAAGCTGGGCGTCTCCATCGCCGGGCTCGCCCGCGGCGGGGTCACCGAGGCGCTCACCACCGAGCAGATCGACGCCCTGAAGCAGGACGACCCCGAGTGGCTCCGGCACGAGCGCTCGGTGCAGGTCGATGTCCGCAAGGAAGCCGCCCGCATCAAGGAACTGCACCAGGAACAGCAGGAGAAGCGGGAGAACCAGGGCAGGTAGGCGCAGCGGGCCGGGTCGGCCCGGGGCACGCTCGTGACCGGCTCCTCCGTGCTCTCCACGGACAGGCAGGCGTCCGCGGAGCGCCTGCTCCCGACATGCGCACGGCCCCCATGCCACCGGTCACTGTCTCTGCCGTGCGGCGAGCGCTGAGCCGACGACAACTGAGTGGCGCGGAGGTCATGGACGCTTTCCGGCCGCTGCTCGTCGAGGACGTCGAGGTGCTGCTCCTAAGCGAACTCCGGCCAACTCCCGCCCGACGGTCCCGGACGGCGTCCTCCTGCTCTGCACGACGGGCTGATGGAGCGGCGCGGCGAGGACATCGACGTGTCGCTGCGCCGCCTCCCCCGGGCTCCGGCTCCCGCCGCGCGCCTCCCTGGACGTCATCCTCGACAACGTCCTGGCCCAGCTCACGGACGCTCCCGCCGGGGACGGCATCGCCGGACTGGCGGCCCGTTCACGGTAGGCCGAGCAGGGGCCCACATCTTTCGGCGGAGAGGGCAGGATTCGAACCTGCGTGAGCCTTTCGACTCGACCTCGAACACTCTCTCGGTCCCCGATCAGCCACTCCGGGCACCTCTCCATGTTCCCGGCTTCCGGTTTCCCGTGCCGTTCACAAGAACAACAGTGCCAGGGGGCGCTGACACACCGCTGATGTCTTCCTGACGGGCTCCGCGACGGGGATGAATCCGTCGCGGAGCCGGAACCAGGCCCTCGCTTCCCGCGCTCAGCACACCGCCGGGGACAGAGTGCCGTCCGGGGCGACCATGAGCGGGTGACCGACGGACCGGAGCATCGGACGGTCGGACGGGTGGTCCCCGTACGCGTAGCAGTCCGCGGGGTCGATGTGCGGGTACTGGGCGAGGAGTTCTCGCACCATGGTGCGTTTGCCCTCGCCGATCGCCGGCGGGCCTTCGAGCCGTCCGGTCAGGACCCGGCCGCAGCGCTCGAGCCGGCCACAGAGCACGAACCGCGCACCGACCGCCTCGGCGACCGGACCGAGCAGAGGTGGGAACGACCCGGACACCAGGGCGACGGCCGCGCCCTCTGCCTGGTGGCGGCGCAGTTCGGCGGTGGTACTGGCGATGTAGAAGTCCGCCGCCGCGCTGCGTTCCGCGTACCACTTGCGCGCCCAGACCTCCAGCTCCGCGAGCTGGTGGCCGCGCCAGATCCGGTGGTAGGCCCGGTTGGCCTCCTCTCGCGGCAGGCCCCGGCCGATCTGCCCGTACAGGTCCGCCAGGAACTCGTCGGCCCGCAGCGCTCCGTCGCGACCGTGGCGGGCCGCCAGGTAGTAGCGGAGGAACTCGGTCGCGCTGGTGCACCTGATGAGGGTGTCGTCCACATCGCAGAACACCAGCCGCTCGAAGGTCGGTTCAGTACTCACCTGCGGTCACCTCCCGGAGCGTGGCCGTCCCGGCGCGGACGGGCTGTTCCCCGGCGAGGGCGGAGAAGACGGACGTCGCGTACGCCATCCCCGCCGACTCGCGGCGCAGGAGCTGGTGGGCGGCGGCCATGTGGACGTCGCGCCAGCTTCGGTCAAGCACGCCCGCGCCGGCATGGACTCCGGCCGTACGGAACAGCCGTTCGACCCCGTCCACCAGCAGGTCCGCGCCGACGGCCGTCACCCGCCGGTTCCTCAGTACGTCCCGCTCGGCACGGGTGCCCGAGTCGGCGCGCCGAGCCGCGTCCTCCAGGAGCAGCTGGGCGGTGTCGATGTCGTCGGCCGAGCGTGCCAGGGCTTGGTGCAGTCGGCTGCCGTCCTGGTCGGGACGGCCCGAGGCCTGGGTGCGGGCAGCCCAGGACGACCATTCGCCCAGCGCTCGGCGGGCCGCGCCGAGCGCTGGGGCGCAGAACAGGAGACCGCCCGCGAGGTGTGCCGGGACGGTGTGGCATCTGCCCCGCCCGGGGCCCGGCCGGCCGGACACGAGGTCGGCCATGAGAAAGGTGCGGTGGTCGGGTACGAACGCGGGCTCCATGACCGCGGTGTGACTGCCGGTGCCGCGCAGCCCGGTGCTGTGCCAGGAGTCCCGGACGCGGACGTCGTCCCGTGGTACGGCGAAGAGCCGGCACCGTGCGCCGTCCCCGCCGGGCTCCAGCGCCGCGAGGAGGAGCCAGTGGGCGAACTCCACTCCGCTGACGAACTCCCACTCCCCGCTCAGCAGCCAGCCCGACGGGAGGCGCCTGGCCTCGCCGGACGGTTTGACCGAGGCGGAGATCCGTACGTCGGGGCCGGACGCCCACAGGTCGCGCTGGCCGTCCTCCGGTAAATAGGCCGCGTACCGGGCGTGGGCCGACCACAGGGCCGCGCACCACGCCGATGAGGCGCAGCCCTCACCGACGGCGGCCACGGCCGCCAGCAGGTCCGTGAACGTTCCCTCCGTTCCGCCCCAGGCCAGGGGGACGAAGTGGCGGGCGAAGCCGGCGCCGGTCAGCCGGGCGACGGTCTCGTGGTTCAACCGGCGTTCGGCGTCGGCGGCCAAGGCGTGGGTCGCCGCCGATTCAGCTGCCCTCAGGACCGCGACCGACCGCGGTCCCAGGGCTTCTCGCGTTCCGTTCACAGGGCTTTGACATTGCGTCATCTCTGGTACCCACCTCACCTGGTGATTAGAATTCGTTCGTGAACGTATTTTTCTCGACCGTCCCCCGTCGCGGCTCTCAGCAGAGGAGGTGAGCTTCATGGCCAAACAGGCGCGGGCCTTGCGCACATACGACCGTGTACTCGATGCAGCGGCCGAGGAGTTCGCCCGTTACGGATACGCGAACACGAATCTGCAACGGATCGCCGACCGCATCGGCCTGACCAAGGGAGCGCTCTACGGGCACTTCACCAACAAGGAGGAGCTGGCCACCGCTCTCACCGACCAGCTGGCCGACACGACGGGCACCCTCCTCGACGATGCCCGCAAGCCGTCCGCCCCCGCACGAGACCGGCTGCGGGCCCTGGTGCTCGCCCTGGGCCGGCTCTTCCAGACCGACACCCGGGCCCTGGCGGCCCTCCGGCTGGAGGCCGAGGCCGCCTGGGCGGGCGCCGTGCCGATACCTCTGCTGGTGCACACACACGAGGTCGTGCTCCAACTGGTGGACGACACGCAGCGGGAGGAGAACCTGAACTCCGCGCTGCAGCCCAGGCCCCTCGCGGACCTGATCGTTGCGACGGTTTTCGGAATCGTCTGGACGAGGTACGGCGCCAGGCGCGGCGAACCGGTCGACCTCGTCGACGCGATGTGGAACGCGCTGGCGCGCACCCTGGACGAGAACACCCCGCCGCGCTGAGCACCGGCCCGCGAGGAAGCGGGTGGCGCCTAGCGGGAGGCGGCGGCGGACAGCGGCGGGGCCTCAGTAAGACATTCGAGGGGCCCGGGATCACACCGGCCCACGTTCCACCACAGCGTTTCCGCGACAGCCAGCCGTTTGCCGCCCTGCTCGGCCTCGAAGCGAAGCCGACGACCTCCGTCCCGCAGGGGGTCGGGCGCGTCCTCCACCACCGTCAGATGGACCGGTGCGCTCAACTCACCGAAGGCCGCACAGTCGAGAACCAGTCCGGACAGCACGAACTCCTCGCCGGCCGCCGCCCCCTGGGCACTTTCGTGGACAGTGAGGTGCCCGAGCTGCCGGAAGCCCTCCAGCATGACCATCAGGGGGACGTGATCGGTGGGGTGGTCGAAGAGGATCGCGTGATCCTGGTCGCTCCGCAGCCGCCACTGACGGTCCGGAGCACCCGTCGCCACTCGCTCCAGCACACAGTCCTTCCGGCGCTGCCGACCAACCCGGTGCGGCGGCACGAGCCCGGTGTCGGCGACCGTCGCGGGACCGTGGCCGACCGGGGCCTCCCCCACCCCGGCGGCCTCGGCGGCCCGCCTGCGCAGCAGACCGTACCTGCGCTCGTCCACGATCAGGCCGCGCGCGTGACCGCGACCGCACACCCGGCCGTCCACCACGAGCGAGACGTCCATACGGGCACCGGCCCGGCGCGCGGGCGTGCCCCCCTGCCACTCCCACGTCCCGTCGAGCAGTACCGCAAGGGGCGCGGCACCGACGCGCAGCGCTGTGGGGTCCGTGATCTCGAAGCTGAGGTCCTGCCCGACGAAGCGGTGCCCGAGCGGCACACCGAAGAACGTGTGGGCCGCGTAGAAGTGAGCCTGGCGGAGCGTCTCGGCAAACAGGAGCGGGTCATACAGACCGTTCTCGTCCGGGTGGTAGAGGGCGTGGTCGCGGGGCCACTGGGCCGCGACCACGAACTCGGCTCCACCCGTGTACAGGCCGTCGGTGACGAACACCTCGGACACGGAACTGCGGTGCACCAGTTCACGCGTCACGGGCTGAAGGAAACGGAGCGTCTCCTTCAGCGACACCATTGCCCGGTCCTGCGTACACCTGGAATCATTGAACCTGGAGCCACCGAGTGTGGCCTCGTCGCGCACAACGGACATCTGCACCTTCGCCTCCCCGTACTGGAGTCAACCCATGCAAGCGAACAGACGTGCTGCGCCTTCCGGCGAGTCATTAATATACCTACGCGAAGGTATATTACAAGGATTGCCGTCATAGCCTTTCATGGTCAACTCTCTTTGCTAGCAAAGTGCTTGGGTCCGAGGGTAGGAACTCAGCCACAGCAGATCAGCCTGGCAAGATTTGGATCTCATGAGTAACGAGCACAGCACACAGGCGGCCCAGCTCCCCGCGGGAGCGCCCTTCGACGACACCTCACACCTCAAACAGCAGCGCGCCATCAGAACCCGCTCGACGATCCTTCACGCCGCCGCCGAGGCCTTCGCCCAGGACGGATTTCCGCAGGTCACCATCAAGGACATCGCGGACCGCGCCGAGATGACCAAGGGCGCGGTCTACTTTCACTTCGCCAACAAGGAACTGCTCGCGGTCGCCGTGACGGACGAGTTCTACCGGCGAATGCAGAAAGTGATCGACGGAGCACTGGAGACAGGAGACCCTTCCTTGCCCTCGACGGTCGTGGACATGATGAGGCGGCTTGCCCACGCCTTCCACGACGACACCTTCGTCCACGCGGGAGCCCGGCTGCAGATCGAACAGCCCTACATCAAGGCCAAGCTGCCCATCCCCTACGTCGGAACACTGGCCGTCCTCACCGAACTGCTGGAGCGGTGCAGTGAGGCTGGACGCCTTCCCACGGGCAGCAACCCCGCGGCCCTGGCCCGCGCCCTGGGCGCCGCGGTGTTCGGCGCCCAGCACATGTCCTGGGTCCTCAACGACCGCGAGGACGTCCTGGAGCGGGTGGAGGAGGTCGTCGAAGCCTTCATTCCCCTGCACGGGCAACACTCCGTGACGCACTGACGAGCCGCCCGGCCCCACCAGGGCCGGGCGGCTCGGCGCACGAGCACCGTCATCCCTTGGCGAACGCCAGCAGATCCTGGTTGAGGCGTTCGGCATGGGTGGCGAACAGTCCGTGTGCGGCGTCCTCGTACCGTACGAACGTACTGCCGGGGATGAGCTGGGCCGTCCGGCTGCCGCACAGGGCGTACGGCGCCGCGAGGTCGGCGGCCCCGTGGATCACCAGCGTGGGCACCTTGACCGCGGCCGTCTCGGCACGCTGGTCGGTACAGAACAGGGTGCGGTAGATCTCCAGGCCGGCCTTCGGCGAGGCGTCCATGCAGGTGCCGACCAGCCATCGCGCGAGTTCCGGCGAGACCGGTGGGTTGTCCGGGTCGGCATCCGCACCGCCGAAGAACGGCATGGTGAACCCGCTGAGCCACCCCGCCCGGTCCCGCCGGATGGCCTCAGCCATCTCCTCGAAGAACGCCAGATCCAGCCCGTCGGGGTTGTCCGGCGTCCTCCGCATGAACGGTGTCGTCGAGGAGAGCAGGACCAGTTTCGCCACCCGCCCGGCGCCGTGGCGGGACAGATACCGTACGGCTTCCCCACCGCCGACCGCGTAGCCGACCAGGACCGCGTCCCTCAGGTCGAGCCGGTCGAGAAGGTCCGCGAGGTCGGCCGCGAGGGTGTCGTAGTCGTAGCCCTCCCACGGCCTGTCCGAGCCTCCGCAGCCGCGCCGGTCGTAGGTGACACAGCGCAGGCCGTTCTCGGCCAGGAAGGGTGCCTGGAACTCCCACATGCGCGAGTCCATCATGGCCGCGCCCAGCAGCACGACGGGCCGTCCATCGCCCCAGTCGGTGTAGTGGAGTCGCGTCCCGTCCCTCGTCGTGACGTACGGCATGGTCATTCCCTCCTTGTCGGTCGCCGGTCAGTGCCGGGCGGCCCTGCCGGGTGCCAGCAGCACCGTGGCGGAGGCGGCGACGCAGAAGGCGATGAGCGGGATCAGGGTGACGGCGAACGCGTGCGGGTAGGAGTCGGCGGAGCCCGCGTCGGCGAGCGCCGGGAAGAAGACGGTGCCGGCGATCGCCACACCGACGGCGGCCCCGCCCTCCTGCGCGGTGTTGAGCAGCCCGGACGCCGAAGCGGCGTGCTCCGGTACGGCGGCGCCCAGCACGAGGTTGGTCAGCGGTCCGGTCGTCAGGCCCATGCCGAGGCCGGCCAGCAGCAGGGGAGGCAGCAGCCACAGGACGGACCCGGTCGTGCCGAGTCCGGTGGCCGTCCAGGCGGTCACGGCATAGCCGACGGCGAGAGTCAGCGGGCCGGCGGCCACCGTTCGGGCGGTGACCTTGGCCGCGAACCGGGCCGAGACGATCGAGGACCCGAAGTAGCCCACGCCGACCGCCAGGAAGACCAGGCCGGATTCCAGCGGCGACAGGGACCGCCCGGTCTGCAGGTACAGGGCCAGGACGAAGAAGAAGGAACCCATGGCGAGGAAGTAGAGGACGGTGGCGACGAGCCCCACCGAGAAGGTCCGCACCCGGAACAGCGACGGCTCGATCAGCGGTCCACGGCCTGCCGCGGCCCGCCTGCGCAGGTGCAGGACGGTCAGCGCCAGCAGTACGGCTGCCAAGGCGAGGCACGCCCAGACCCACACCGGCCAGTCGTGCGACTGGCCCTCCACGAGCGCGTACACGATGAGCCCGAGAGCCGCCGTGATCAGGAGGGCTCCGGTCAGGTCGAGACGCGTGCCCCCGTCGGCGCCGCGCGACTCGGGGACCGAGCGGCGGGCGACGGCGAGGCAGACCAGACAGAGCGGCACATTGATCAGGAAGATCGTCCGCCAGCTCAGCCCGGCCACGTCGGCCGTGATCAGGGCACCTCCGATGAACTGCCCGAAGACACCGGCGAGACCGATGACCAGGCCGTAGACGGTGAAGGCACGGTCGCGGGCGGCCCCGGTGTACATGGTCCCGATGATGCCGAGCACCTGGGGAACCATCAGCGCCGCGGAGGCTCCCTGCGCGATGCGGGCGACGATGAGGACGTCGACGTTCTGCGCCATGGCACACCATGCGGAGGCGAGCATGAACAGGGTCATGCCCAGGACGTACATCCGCCGGCGGCCGTAGAGGTCACCCAGTCGGCCGCCGGTGATCAGACCCGCCGTGAAGGCGACTCCGTACCCGGCCACGACGAGCTGGACCTGCGCCGAACCAGCGTGCAGATCCGCCTGGATCGCCGGGACGGAGACATTGGCGATGAAGAAGTCGAGGACGGAGATGAAGGTTCCCACCAGGACCACTGCGAGGGCTCCGCGCGCGGGCGCCCCGTGCGGCGCCGGGGGCCCCGTCTCACTCTCCTCGACGGCGGGGCGCGTGCTTGCTTCAGACGTCATCCGACTGCTCTCCTGTGTTGTTCTTCATGTTCTTGGGTGTCACCAGGTCACCGGCAGGTGTGACACGCCGTGGAAGACGGTCCCTCTGCGGAAGACCGTGGTCGGGTCGGCCGCCAGCCGAAGGTCCGGGAAGCGCCGCAGCAGGGTGCGCAGCGACAGTTCCATTTCCAGGCGCGCGAGCGGGGCGCCCTGGCAGTAGTGCGGCCCGTATCCCCACTGGAGGTGCCCACTGGTGTCCCGGTGCGGGTCGATCGTCCGGGGACAGGCGAACACCGACTCGTCGTGATTGCCCGCGGGCACCGAGATGACCACCGCGTCGCCCTTGGCCACGGCCACCCCGCCGAGGTCCATGTCCTCGAGTGCCAGCCGGACCATCGCGTCCTGGGATATCGACCAGTAGCGCATCGACTCCTCGATGTACTGGGGTATGAGTGCTCCGTCGTCGGCGGCCACCTCGGCGCGCAGTCCGTCGTCCCGCAACAGGCCCAGCACGTTGAGGGCGATCTGGTTGGTGGTCGTCTCGTGCCCGGCGACGAGCACCAGCCGGGCCATGCCGACCAGTTCGTCCAGGGAGATCGTGCCGGTGGCCCAGTGGTTGACGGCGAGCCGGCTGATCAGATCGTCTCCGGGGGACGCGCGCTTTCGGCCCGCCAGTTCGGCGAGGTAGTCCGACATCTCCACGAAGGCGGCATAGGACTCCGCCGGGTCCTCCTGGGAGATGGTCACGCGGGTCTTCTCGACGAAGAACGGGGAGTCGTCGTCGGGCACGCCCAGCAGGCGGGCGATCACCAGGGTCGGAAGGGTGCGCGAGAAGGCCGCGTGCAGGTCGGCAGGCTGGGGCAGGACGGCCATGTCGTCCAGCAGTCGGTCGATCAGCCGCTGGATCGGCGCCCGCAGCCGCCGTACCCGGCGCGCGGTGAACTCGGGCTGGATGAGTCCGCGCAGCCTGGCGTGCTCGGGGTCGTCGAGGCGCAGGAACGAACTCGGGTTCTGGCCGGGCGGCAACTGAATGCGTACGGGTGCGCCGGGCAGTGTCTCGTCCGCGCTGAGCCGGGAGTCCGCGAGTGCCTGGCGCACATCCGCGTAACGGGTCACCAGCCAGGCCGGACGCGACTCGGCCGCGCCCTCCGGGATACGGACCACACAGGGGGGTGACTCTCGTAACTCGCCCAGTACGAGGGCGGGTTCGCCGTCCTTCGTGCGGGGAAACGGCCAGTCCAGGATGTCGGTCCGGTCACCGAGCGACATGTGAACTCTCCATGATTTAGAGGAAACTTGCCTGTCCACCAATTTCCCAGGCCGCCCTGATATGGCACTGACCTCGGGCTGACCGGCCTTCGGGGCTCAGTCCAGGAAGGCTGCCTCTATCCACCGCCGTACGCCCCGCGGCTTCATGCGGTGCAGTCCGCCGACGGTGTCCGCGACCTGCCGGGCGCCGCCGACGGACAGGAACTTCTCGCGCACCAGGTCGGAGTGGCGGGCCCGGGTGTCCGGCCCCGCGGCGCCCACGGGGATGAGCCGGGTGCGGGAGACCGTACGCCCGTCGGCCAGATGGACGGTGACCCGGGCACCGGTGGCCTTGGTGGCGCCGGAGAAGTCGCGGCCTCCCGGCTCGATCGTGCCGAGCAGATCCACCAGTTCCTCGCCGCCGAAGCCGCGCAGCCAGGGAAGGGCCAGCGGGCCCGCCTCACGCACCGCCTCACCGAACGGTGCTTCGGACAGGAAGAGTTCTCGGGTCATCCGGGTGTCGTGCACCAGGCGCACCCGGCTCGCGAGCGACCAGCGCCCTGGGTCGTCCAGGTGTGGTGAGGAGAAGTCGTCCACCGAGAAGTCCCCGGTCAGCAGGGTGGTGGCGACCGGGTAGGGCACGTCGAGCACCAGTGCGCCGAGCGGCGAGCCGGGGCCGTTGACGTACTGGGCGGCTCGCTCCCCCGCGAACAGCGTGTACAGGGAGGCCTCCACGACGATCTCGGTGACGTCCTGAGGACGGATCGGGCCCAGCTCCCGGTGGATCTCGGCGGCGCAGTCCACCGCCGCGTCGATACCGGGGCCACCGGGATGCATCTTGAAGGAGAGGGTGTCGGTGTGCCAGCGGGTGCCGAGCCCCTTCGCCACCGCCTGCGGCAGCGGCACCGTCGCGAACCGGCTCAGGAAGCCGTCGGGGTGCTCAAGGATGTCGGGCGCGCCCCGCAGTCCCGCGGCGGCGGCGTCACAGGCGTCCATCGCGGTGCGTACCGGCGTGAAGGTGTTGAACAAGCGGGCGTCACTGGCCAGGAAGGCGCGCATCAGCGGCCAGTTGGGCATGGCGAAGGCCAGGCCGAGGGCGTTCTCCCACTGGTCGGCGGGCGCGCGGTCGCTGTGCAGCCGGCCGGCCACCGCGCCGGCGAGATGGGTGTGCACCGCGCTCTGTCCGCGCAGCGGGCCAAGGGTGGCCGAGGCGGTGATGCGCGCGGCGCACTCGTTGGCCGCCACGACGGCGGTCAGGAAGGAGAGTCCGTCGAGTTTGCGGGCGTACGCGAAGGCGAGGGGCACCGCGACCGTGGAGTTGGACAGGTGTCCGGCGTAAGCGGTGTCGTCGAGGTTGAGCCAGGAGCCGAGGGCTGCGAAGACACCGGCCGCGGCCCTCGGGTCACGCTGCATGGGGTGCCCGAACGCGGCCACCAGCCTGCGGCCCAGCGGGTGTGCGAGGCCGGCGCGGATGGAGGCGATCTGGGACAGGACCTGACTGGCCGCGAGTTTCAGCACCCGGCACGGAACGTCCTCGGGGCGCAGGTTCGCGGCCCACTGGGACAGTTCGCGCAAGGGTGTGTCGGAGGGTGCGTGGGAGCGCGCCGGCCCTACCCGTTCCCATCCCTCGCACAGGGCTCGGGCCACGCTCTCGGCGAGTACAGCCGTCATGGTGCGTCGCACCTTGCCTTTCCCTACCGGTGTCGCGTACCGGTGTGTGTGCCTTGTCGGTGCGTTTCCGTACCGGCGGACGCGGACGGCGGGGGCATCGGCCGCCCTCGGTGGTGCCCCCGCCGTCCGCGCGGGATCAGGCGGCGGGAACCTTGTCGAGGAAGCCGTAGACGCCCGTGATGCGGCCGTCGTCGCCGGTGACCAGGACGTCGAAGCCGATCGCGATGGGCTCGGCGCCCGGCTCGGTGACCAGGCCCCACTGGAAACGGGCCAGGTTGTGGTGGGTGTCGACCGCGCCGTGCAGTTCGAACAGAAGTCCCTTGAACTGCTCGCGGGCGCCCGTGAGGACGGCTCCGATGCCCTCGTGGCCCTCGACCGCGGCGAGCGGATCGATGTACGGGGCGGTCGCGGTGAAGAGCTCGGCGATGGCCGCCGCGCGCTTGTCCGCGTCCGCCTCGTTCCAGATGGCGAGGTACTGGGTGACGGTGTTGGTGAGGTCGCTCACGGTGTTCTCCTTGGTTGTCCGTTGCGGGTGGGCCGGCATGCCGTCAGGTCGGTTCGGCGCGCCGGGGATCAGGGGGTCAGGCGGGGGCCCAGACGGTGAGCGCCGCGGGCTGGACCTCGAAGGTCGCCGAGGAGCCGATGCCGTGCTGGTACTCGCCGTCGTGCTCCAGGGGCAGGCGTCGGCCGTCGGTGCGCTCGACGGTGATGGTGCTGCCTCGCGCGTACACGGTCGCGGGATGCCCTATGTGGCCGGCGGTCAGCGTCAGTTCCGGCACCTCGGCGGCAGGCAGGCCGCCGCCGATGACACAGACGTCGAGCAGCCCGTCGTCGAGCAGCGACTCGGGCAGGACGAGGAACCGGCCACCGCGGTAGCGCCCGCCGCCGACATTGGCGAGGACGGTCGGGCCCTCGTGCACCACACGGCCGTCGACCGTGACGCGGCCCGGGTAGGGCACGTATCCGGCCGCTGTGTCGGCGAAGGCGCGGGCATACCGTTCCCGGCCGGTCAGCGGCAGGTCCTGGGCCGTGATGAGCGCGTCCGCGATCACGCCCGAGCAGGCGCCGAGGTACACGTACTGCCGGGTCTGCGCGAGGCGGGCCAGGTCCAGCCGGCGCGGCCGGGCGGTGCCGCTCACACCGGAGTCGGTGAGCACCGCCTTGAGCGACTCGGTCCAGGGGCGCTCACCCCAGAGCATCTTGTAGCCGGAGTTCCCGGTGCCGCCCGGCACCACGGCGAGGGCCGCGCGCTCCGGGGCGCCGGCCAGGCCCTGGATCGCCTCACGGACGGTGCCGTCGCCTCCGATGACCACGATCAGGTCGGGGGTGCGGCCGGGCCGTTCGAGGGCGCGGCGCACGGCGACGGTGGCGTCGCCCGGTGCCGTGGTCAGGTGGACCTCGGCGTCCTCAAGGTGGCCGACACACAACTCACGTACATCATCGACCAGTTGGGGGCTGTGACTGCCGGAGGCGGGGTTGGCCAGGACGAGGGCGCGGGTGGGGCCGGGTAATGCGGCGCTGTCTGCCATGGCAGGCGAACTCCTCGTTTCGGGGCGGCGCCGGGCGGTTGCGGAACGGGCTCGGACACGAACGGGACAACGCCCGGACGCGGCCGGACCGACACGGTGACGGCACGGCACTCACGACTTTGGCAGGACGTACTGACGTGCCGCTGACGTGCGGCTGACGCTGTTCCCGGGCGGCTTCGGGGGCGGCACGGTGCCGCTCCCGCAGCTCGTCGACGGCGGGGCGGATGGAAGGGAGGTGAGCAGGGGATGGTGGGGGCGGCCCACAGACCACTGTCGTGAGGCGGTGGGCGCAGGATCGGCGACGCCGCGTGGGCAAGGTGCCGGGCTGCCCACCCGGAGGCCGAGAACGAGGGCGACCAGCACGGGCGGGACGCGAACAGCCCGGAGCCCGGACACCTTGCACCACCACAGCCACGACCCCCGGCGAAGGCCCCACGGAGCCGGCACGGGCCACCGACACGCGCCGACCCGCAAACCGCCCGAGGGCGAACAGCGAAGGCGACCAGCACGGGCGGGACAGGAGACCCCGGAGCCCGGCCCCCGTCCGGCAGGTCGCACGGGTCGTGCACGGGCCCAGAGGCGTCCACCGGCCCGGTGGGGATCGCGTCGCTCCGGTGGTCAGTGTGCGGAGGGCGTCTGGACCAGGCGTTGGAGGCGTTGGGCGAAGTGGGTGGTCACGGACGGGGCGTGGCTGTCGATGTAGAAGTGGCCGCCGGGGTACTCGCTGTGGCCCAGGTACCCGGCGCTGCGTCCGGCCCAGTGCGTCATGGCGTCCGGGTACTCCTGGAGCGGGTCGGACCTGCCGCCGTAGGAGGCGAGCGGGCAGCGGACCCCGGCCCCGTCGTCGACGTACTGCGCCGCGACCCTCAGGTCCGCGCGCAGCGCCGGCACGACCAGTGCGAGCATCTCCGGATTGTCGTAGATCTCGGCGGGGAACGAGCCCAACTTCTTGATCCAGTCGACCATTTCGGGCTCGGGCATCCGGCTCTGCTCCTCGGTCGGCTGGAAGAAGCCCTCGGGCGACCAGCCGGACATGCCGACCATGACCGGGGAAGGACCGCCCTCCTCCTCCAGCCGGATGGTCAGCCGGAAGGCCAGCTGGGCCCCGAGGCAGTGCCCGAAGAACGCGAACGGGCGGTCGTCGATGTCCGCGAGCACGGCGTCGTGGAGGGCGTCGAGCAGCGGGCCCCACTCCTCGTACATCTCCTCGTCGCGGCGGTTGTGGCGGCCCGGCAGGGTGACGGCCTGGGCGGCGATGTCCGCCGGGAGCAATTTCTCCCAGTCGCGGTAGATGATGGCGCCGCTTCCCGCGTGCGGCAGCATGAACAGCCGTACGGATGCGTCCGGAGAGGGCTCCGCGGGGTGGAACCACTGCCCGGCGCGGGACATCTCCGGGCCGATGGCACTGACACTGGGACTGGTCACGACTGGACTCCTCCGACGGTGGCGGCAAGGGTGGTGGGCTCGCCGAGTGCGCGCAGCGCGGGGAGCAGCACCTCGGCGATTTCCTTCAACTGCGGTTGCGGGTCGAGCGATCCGACCCGGATGACGAGATGCCGGGCGCCGGCGCGGACGTAGCCGCCGAGCCATTCGGCACAGCTCTCGGCACTGCCCCAGCCGTAGGCCTGGATGGCCGACATCTGTTCCAGGGAGCGCCCGTAGTAGTGGGTGATGTAGTGCTCCAGCTCGGCCCTGGCCGCGGCGCGATCGCTGTTGACGGTGAGCGTCGCGTACAGCGCGGGGGTCACCGCGTCCGCGCCCCGGCCCGCTTCCTCGGCGAGTTCGGCGATCCGGCGCCGGGCCCTGCCGTACGCCTCGGCGTCGGGCAGGAACGGCAGCCAGCCGTCGTACCGGGTGGCCACGCGTTCGAGCACCTTCGGAGTGTCACTGCCGGCCAGCCACAGCGGCGGACCGCCCGCCGTGGCGGGTGCGGGCAGCCGGTCGAGTCGCTCGGCCTGCCAGAACCTCCCCTGGAACTCCGTGGGTTGACCCTCTTTCCCCGCCCGCCACGCCGTGCGCCACAGGGCGGCGATCTCGTCGAGGCGGCCGACGCGTCCGGCGAAGGAGGCGCCGACCGAGGCGAACTCCTCCTCCGTTTCGGGCATCGGGAAGCCGGAGCCGAGGCCCAGGATCAGCCGGTCCGCGGCGACATGGCCGAGGCTCGCGACCATGTTGGCGCCGATCAGCGGATGGCGCAGGGCAGGGGTGAGTGCGGCGGTGCCGACGGTGATCCGCTCGGTGGCGGCGGCAGCGGCGGCGAGGACGACCAGCGGGTCGAGGCGGGGACGGGCGGTCAGCGAATCGCCCGCCCAGAGGGAGTCGAACCCCAGTGCCTCGGCCTCCCGCGCGAACTCCAGGAGGGGGGCAGCCGCGTAGGTCCCGGTGATGGCCTGCTCCCTGGTGGGGAGCAGGACGCCGATACGGAGGTGAGGGGTCGGCTGCGGATTACTGGTGGCTGGTCGGGCGGTTGGTCCCGTCGGCCGGCGTGACATGGAGTGCTCCTCAGACAGGGCGGGTCAACTGTTCGCGTACCGCGCGGCGCAGGATCTTTCCGGTGGGGTTGCGGGGCAGCGTGTCCACGAAGTGGTACGCGCCCGGGATCTTGTAGTCGGCGAGGTGGCCGCGCAGCGACATGAGGAGTTCGCGCGGGGTGACGCGGGCGCCGGGCCGCAGGACGACGCAGGCGTGCACGGCCTCGCCCCAGTTCTGGTCCGGGACGCCCACGACGGCGGCGTCCGCGACGTCCGGGTGGGCGGCGAGAGCCTTCTCTACCTCGGCCGGGTAGATGTTCTGCCCGGCCACGATGATCGTGTCGTTCATGCGGTCGCACAGGTGGAGATAGCCGTCCTCGTCGAGGTATCCGGCGTCGCCCATGTGCAGCCACTCCCCCACCAGGGTCTGTTCGGTGGCCTCGGGCAGGTTCCAGTACCCGAGCATCAGGGAGGGCGCGCGTACGCAGATCTGGCCTATGGTGCCGGGCGGCAGGCGGTCGCCTTCCGGGCCGATCACCTTGACCTCGTTGCCGGGACAGGGCAGCCCGACCGACTCCAGGACCGGGCTGCCCGGGTGGTGCGCCTCGGGCGGCAGGCACACGGCGACGCTTCCGGTCTCCGTGCTCGCGTAGATCTGCGCGAACTCGCAGTTGAACGTTTCCAGGCACTGCTTCAGCAGCGTCTCGGACATCGGTGCCGCCCCGTACGCGATCTTGCGCAGGGAGGCGAACGCGACCGGGCCGGCGTCACGTTCGGCCGCCATCGTCTGGAGCATGGCGGGTGCGGCGAAGGTGGTTGTGACACCGTAGGTACGGATCAGGCGCACCGCCTCCTGCGGGTCGAACTGCGGCATGACGACACTGGTCCCGCCCGCGTTGAAGGTGTGCATGAACCAGCCGATGCCCGCGATTCCGAAGCCCGGCAGCGAGATGAGGCTGATGTCGTCGGGCAGCCAGTCGATCCACGCGACACCGTGCTCACGCATGGCCGCCGGCAGGGTGAAGAAGCTGCGGTGGGCGAGTACCGCGCCCTTGGGCAGCCCGGTCGTACCGCTGGTGTAGATCTGCACGACCGCGTCGTCGGGCCTGGAGACCAGTTCCAGGTCGGTGGCCTGCCGGTCCGCGCACCAGCCGCGCAGACCGGTGCCGCGAGCCGGCTCGCCGTCGATGTCCATGCCGTCGATCCGGACCACCGTGTGCAGGGCGGGCAGTTGTGGGCGGACCTTTTCGAGGGTGTCCCAGAACTCGTCGTCGACGAAGACCAGTGACGCGCCCGAGTCGCGCAGGATGTGGTCCACCTCGTCCGGGGTGAGCCGCCAGTTGACCGGGACCAGGACCGCGCCCACCTTCGCGCAGGCGAGGATCACGAGGTAGTAGTTCTCCGACTCGCGGCCCAGGTAGGCGACCCGGTCACCACGTCGCACGTTCTGGGCGCGCAGGGCGTGCGCGGCCCGGTTGCTCGCCCGGTGCAGTTTCGCGTAGGTGAGGACTCGGTCCTCGCAGATGATCGCCGGGTGGTCGGGGCGGGCCCCGGCGTGTGCCCGGGAGGTGTGGGTGAGCGTCCAGTTCGCGTTCGGTGGGTGGGTCATGTCGTCCTCCCCTTCGTGTCCGTCGCTTCCGTCGTGTCCGTCGTGTCCGTCGTGCTTGTCGTACTTGTCGTGGGGTTCGGCTGCGGCCGTCATGGCGTGGGCGTGGGGCAGAGCCGGCCGTCCAGGAAATCGGTGAGCCTGCGTACGGTCGGGTGATCGAAGGTCAGCGAGGCCGGCAGGGGCAGCCGGAAGATCCGCTCCAGACCGGACTTGACGTTCATCGCCATGAGCGAGTCCAGGCCCAGCGAGACGAACTCGGCCGTCGGGTCCAGCTCGTCGTCGGCCGCCAGGTGCAGCGCGGCGGCGACCGTGTCCCGGACCAGGCCGGTGATCAGGGCCGTACGCTCCGGTTTCGGCAGGCCGGTCAGCGCGGCGAGGTCGGGGCCGTCGTCCGTCTGCTCACGCCGGGCAAGGCGGTCGTAGAAGTGGTCGCCGGTCGCGTTGCCGGCGACATAGCGGTCCCAGTCGAACTCCCCCACCACCCGCTGACTGCGGGGCCTCCCCCACAGCCTGGCCAGGGTGTCCAGGGCCCGGGTGGGTGAGAAGAAGTGGACGCCGCTGCGTTCGATCTCCCGGCTGAGGTACTCCTCCAGCCGGGCTGACATGCCGACCCTGGCCCAGGCGCCCCAGTTGACCGAGAGCCCGGGAAGGCCCTGGCGGGTACGCCATTCGGCGAGGCTGTCGAGCGCGGCGCTGGCCGCGGCGTAGTGCCCCTGGGTCGCGCCGCCCAGGACGGAGGCGATCGACGAGTACGTGACGAAGAACTCCAGCTCCGGGAAGGAGTCCTGGGACGCCTCGTGCAGCAGCCAGCCGCCGTAGGCCTTCGCGCCGAGCTGGGCGTCGATGGACTCCCAGGTGAGCTCGGATATCAGCTTCTTGTCGTACGACCCGGCCGCATGCACGATCCCGCCCAGCGGATAAGGTCCCGCCGCCACGGCCCGCATCAGCCGGGCCACGTCCCCGGCATCGCTCACATCGGCGCGCAGGAGGGCCAGTTCGGCGTCCTGGGCCAGGTCGGC
The DNA here is from genome assembly GCF_014646095.1 of Streptomyces lacrimifluminis. GTDB lineage: Bacteria > Actinomycetota > Actinomycetes > Streptomycetales > Streptomycetaceae > Streptomyces > Streptomyces lacrimifluminis. Next base: position 230,948 of record NZ_BMMU01000011.1, read on the forward strand.
GAGGACCGGTCCGGCCTCCGCGGTGGGCCGTCCACTACGGCTGACCAGCGTCAGGTGCCGGGCGCCGAGTGCCACCAGTTTGCGCGCGGTGACCAGTCCGAGTCCGCCGAGACCACCGGTGATCAGGTAGGTGCGGTCGGCCCGGACACCGGCGCCGACGTCGTCGGCGGCCGGCCCGGACACGTGCTCGCCGGACAGGTCGACCCAGACCTCCGGTGCCGTCCCGGCGGCGGCCGTGCGCAGGGCCTCGCCCGTCTCGTCGAGGCGGAAGTGCCGGGCGCCGTCGACCGGTTGTCGCAGCGAGGCGGGAGCCACCGAGGCTGCCGGGACGGTGAGGGTGGAGCACAGAGCACCCTCGTGGCGTACGAGGACCTCGTCCCCGGCGGTGAAGCCGGACCGCGCACCGGCCTCGGCGACCGTCCCGGTGGCCAGCGCGCCGAGTACCGGTGGGGGCTCCTCCTCCTCGCGCCCGGCACGGCCGGTGTCCAGGGCGGTGGCGGCGTCGGCCGCCGTCAGGGCGACGGCGTGTACCCGCACCTGGACCTCGTCGCCGCGTGGCGACACGTGCCGGGCGGGGACGAGGGCGAGGTCGGAGAGATCGCCGGAGTCGGGGGCCCGCAGCTCGAAGCCGCCGGGCCAGGTGAGAGTGGCGTCGCCGGCCAGCAGCCTGCGTACACGGCGCCCGTCCGGCCGGAAGGCGACCTGGTACTCACCGGGGACCTCGGCGTACCACTCGTCGGGCAGGGCCGCGAGCCCGGTGCCCGGGGCGACGTCCACGAGCGTCGCCCGGTACTGGGGGTACTCGGTGAGCAGGACACGCCCGAAGCCCCACAGAGTGGCGGCGGCGAGGTGCGCCCCGTCGCCGGGCGGGTCGCCCGGCAGCCACTGGGCGCCCTCCGTGACCAGCCACAGCCGGGGTGGCCTGGCGGGATCGGCGGCGTCCAGCGCGGCCACCAGTGCGAGCAGTTCACGGTAGTTGTCCTCGCACTCGGCGCGCAGCCGGGAGGCGGACGCAGGGCCTTCGTGCCGGTGCCAGACACGGCAGATGTCGGTGACCGTCGGGTCGTCCAGGGCGGCCTTCAGATCGGCGGCTTCCGCGATCCGGGTCACCTTGAAGCTGTGCGAGGGGCCGAGCGTGTCGGTGCCGACGTGGTCCGGGGCGAGCAGGAGGACGTGCTGGGGTCCGGTGTCCGGCGCCGTCTCGGCGGGGGCCGGCAGGGCTCGGCGTACCCAGCCCGGGCGGTGCAGGAACTGGCGTCGGCCCAGGCGGCCTTCGGGACGGGCGAGTTCGACGCCGAGGAGTTCGGTGACGGGGCTGCCGTCCTCCAGGAGGATCAGGTCGGCGACGCGCCGGTCCTGGTCGCTGTGGACGCGGGCGAGGACCCGAAGTCGCTCACCGCGCGGCTTCCTGAAGTGCCGTACGGAGGCGATCGACCTGACCTCGAAAACCGGGCCCTCGGGGTCGAGCACGATGGCGGCCTGTACGGCGGCCTCCAGGAGCTCCGGCGGCACATGCTCGACCGACGTGGCGTCGCGGCCGGTCAACTCGCCGGTGACCAGGCCGCCCTCATGGCGGGCGGCACGCTGCAGCAGCCGCATGCGCGGACCGTGCGGGCGGCCGACCGAGGCCAGGTCGGTGTAGATGTCCTCGTCGTCGATCTCCTGCCCCGCGGGCGCCAGAGCGGCGTCCAGTTCCGCCAGTTCGGAGACGGGCACGACCGGTTCACGTTCGGCGGCGAACCGGGCGGTGACATGGATGTCCTCCTCACCGCCGACCAGGGTGAAGACCTCCACGTCGGCTCCGCCCCCGGCGCGGGGCCGCAACCGGGTGGTCAGGGCCACGGCCGGTTCGGCGGGCACCCGCAGCGGCGACGGCAGGCGTACGTCGTGGATCGCGGACCGGGTGTGTCCCCACGCCGCGTCCTGGAGAGCGAGCAGCAGGTCGACGTACGCACCGGCGGGCAGTGTCGTCGTTCCTTCGCCGTCTCCGAGGTCGACGAGCGCCCCCAGCTCCTCGGCGGTGAACTCTGCGGTGAACTCCCGTACCCCGCTGGCGAACCTTTCCTCGGTGCCGAGCATCGGATGGCGTGCGGTGCCGCCCGTCGAGCCGGTCCGCCGGGGGCTGACGGAGGGCAGCCAGTACCGCTTGCGCTGGAAGGCGTAGGTGGGCACAACCGTGGTGGCCGGGGTGATCCGGCCCTCGTGGTAGGCCGTCCAGGACACCGACAGTCCGGCGGCGTAGTACGCGGCGAGCGCGGACAGCGTGGTGTCACCGGCGCGGTCGCGACGGCGCAGACTCGCCAGCCACAGGTGGTCCTCGGTGTTCAGGCACCGCTGGGCGAGTGCTGTCAGCGCGGTGGAGGGGCCGATCTCGATCAGGGCGTGCCGGCCACGCTGGGCCACCGCCCGGATGCCGGCCATGAACTGCACCGGCTCGCCGATGTGGCGTACCCAGTAGTCGGGGTTGCCGATCTCCGCGAACCGGGCGAGCTTTCCGGTGACGTTGGAGATCAGGCTGATGGCCGGCTCGGTGAAGGTGATGCCGTCGAGGGCGGCGCGGAAGTCGTCGTACACCTCGGCCATGAGCGGGGAGTGGAAGGCGTGCGAGACGGCCAGCGGGTCGACCCTGACACCCCGCTCGCGGAGCTCGGCGGTGACCTGGTCCAGGGCGGCCGTGGCACCCGAGATCACCACCTGGTCGGGGGCGTTGATCCCCGCCAGGGTGAGGTCGGGGTGGGCGGCCAGCAGTGGTTCGATCTCCTCGGCGGGGGCGGCGACGGCGGCCATCCCGCCCTCCGCCCGCACCGCCTGCATCAGCCGGGCCCGGGCCGCGACCAGAGTCACGGCGTCCGAGAGGCCGAACAGACCGGCCACGGCGGCGGCCACGACCTCGCCGATGCTGTGCCCGATGAGCACGTTCGGGCGGATGCCCCAGGACATCCACAGCCGGGCGAGCGCGTACTCCAGGGTGAACAGGGCGGGCTGGGTGTACTCGGTGCGGTGGATGGCGTCCGGGTCGGCGGCGGTGCCGAGCACCAGGTCGCGGACCGAGCGGCCGAGACGGGGGGCGAACAGCCGGTCGCACTCGTCGACCTGATCCCTGAAGAGAGGGAACGCCTCGTAGAGCGCGGCGCCCATGCCGGCGTACTGGGAGCCCTGGCCGCTGAACATGAAGGCGGTCTTGCGGATGCCGGAGGGGCCCTCGTGGCCGCCTTCCTCCGCCTGTGCCAGGAGCCGCTCCAGGGCGGCACGGTCGGGCACCGGTCCGGCGATCCGGTAAGAGTGGTGGGCGCGGGCGACGTTGCCGGTGTAGGCGAGCCGGTCCACCGCCGCGTCGGGCCGCTCGGCCAGGAACTCCCGGTAGCGCCTGGCCTGTTCGCTCAGCGCGGCAGCGCTCTTCGCGGAGAGCGTGAGCATCGGGACGGCGGGCGCCTCGGCGGTGGCGGGGGGTTCGGGGAGGTCCCGCACCGGGGCCTGTTCCAGGACGACCGCGCCGATGGTGCCCGCGAAGCCGAAGCTGTTGACCACCGCGCGCCTGGTACCGGCCGGCCACGGCTCGCAGGCGGTGGGCACGCGGACCGGATACAGGTCCCAGGGGATGCGCCCCGAGGGCGTGTTGAGGTTGAGGTGCGGGTAGACGGTCGCGGACCTGAGCTGAAGCACCGTCTTGATGACTCCGACGATGCCGGCCGCCGGCTCCATGTGGCCCAGATTGGTCTTCACCGAGCCGACGAGGAGCGGGGCGTCCTTGGTGTGGGAGGTGGCGAAGGCGTCACCGATGGCGCCGAACTCGATGGGGTCACCGAGCGGGGTGCCGGTTCCGTGCGCCTCCACGTACTGGATGTCCTCGGGCGCGAGGCGGGCCACGGCGAGCGCGCTGCGGATCACCTTCTCCTGGGCCGGTCCGTTGGGCACGGTCAGGCCCGCGCTGTCGCCGTCCTGACCGACGGCGGTACCCCGGACGAGCGCGAGGACGGTGTCGCCGTCCCGGTTGGCGTCGCTCAGCCGCTTGAGTACGAGGACTCCGCAGCCCTCGGCGCGCGCGTAGCCGTCGGCGGACTCGTCGAAGGTCTTGCACTGTCCGTCGGGGGCCAGCATCTGCGCGTTGGAGAACATGACGGGGATGCGGGGATGGTGCAGGGCGTTGACGCCGCCGCACAGGGCTATGTCGCTCTCGCCGGCGCGCAGTCCCTGTACGGCGAGGTGCAGGGCGACCAGCGAGGACGAGCACGCTGTGTCGACGCTCATGCTGGGACCGCGCCAGCCCAGGAAGTAGGAGAGCCGGCCCGACAGCGGGAACATGGTGATGCCGGAAGCGAGATGACCGTCGAGTTCCTCGTACGGCAGTGAGTCCAGTTCCAGCGCGTAGTCGATGGAACTGGCCCCGACGTACACACCGCCGTTGCCGCGGCGCAGCGGGGTCGGGTCGATGTTCGCGTGCTCCAGCGCCTGCCACGCGGTCTCCAGCAGCATCCGCTGCTGGGGGTCCATGTACTGGGCCTCTTTCGGGGAGATGTTGAAGAAAGAGGCGTCGAACAGGTCTATTCGGTCGAGGAACCCGCCGCCCGATGCGTGAATCTTCCCTTTGTCGTCGGGGCTCTGCGGGGTGAATGCGGCGACATCCCACCGGTCTTCGGGTATCAGGCCGATTCCGCTGCGTCCGTCGCGCAGGAATGCGTCGAACTCGTCGGCCGAGTCGCTGCCGCCCGGGAATCGCAGACCGATTCCGACGATCGCGATCGGCTCGGGGGCCGGGTCCGTCCCGGATTCCGTACGCGGCATGGAGCAACTCCTTCTGTCCTGGTCCTGGTTGATCGGTGTTCAGCGGGAGGAGGGGGTGGCCAGCGCGTCGGCCAGGTGATCCACGAGGTGCGCGATCGTCGGCTCGTTGAAGAGCACGTTCGCGTTGATGGAGAGATCGAGGAGCTGTTCCAGGCTCTGCCTTATCTCGGTCAGCCGCAGTGAGGTGAGGCCGAGATCGAAATAGCTGATGTCGAGGGGGAGGTCCTCCGACTCGTCGATGAGGAGAACGGTCTTGAACCTCCTCAGGACGAGTGTCTCGATTTCCTCGGCGAGTTCGGCCCGCGGCAGCTCGCGCAGCCGGTGCGGCGTTGTGTCGGTGGATGACATGGCTGCCATGCAAACAGCAGCTGCTGACGCTCCGCTGACGGCCGGCAGCCGGAGTGCGGCCCTCCTCTAGATCAGTCCGGTGTCAGCCGCGAGTCAGATTTGAGTCAGATTCAGCTGCCACGATCAGATTGCTTCGAAAAGCAGTTGACCGAAAATTCCCCACGGAAGCTCGGAAGGGCTGATGATGCTTCACGGAGCTGGGCAGGAAGAAAGTGTTCCGGCACATTCCGGATTCAAGAGCTACGACCTCTACATCGCGGGCAAGGATGTCGCCGGGGACGGATGGGTCTACACCGTCAGCGGACGATCCCTGCTGGAAGACGTGTTCACCAGTGTCAGCCTCAAGCGGCAGCTGGAGCAGGACCCCGAGTCCGACGCCGCCCAGCACCCCTATGTCGTGGGCCGCTGTGCGATAGCCGACGACAACTCCATCGACCTGGCCACGCAGGCGGCTGCGGCTGCCGCCTCGGACTGGGCGGCCGTGCCGCTGGAGCGGCGGATGCGGCTGGGTACGCGGTTCAGGGAGGAACTCCTCAAGCACCAGGACGAGTTCCTCGACATGCTGGTCGCCGAGTCGCACCCGGTGAAGCTGGCCCGCTGGGAACTCAGCTGCCTGCTGCAGATCTACGCGCCGGGCAGTCTGCGCTGGTACACGAAGCAGATGCGGGTCGAGAAGGAGTACGCGGGCCGCAAGCTGATCCTGCAGCGCCAGCCCGACGGGGTGGTGGCGTTCAACCCGCCGCAGAACGCTCCGCTGCCCAGCGCCGCGCTCGCCGTCCTGGCGCTGATGGCCGGCAACGCCGTCATCGTCAGGGCGCCGCGCAGCATCGCGCTGAGCACCATGTGGCTGCTGCGTGACATCGTGGCTCCACTGCTGGAGGAGCTGGACGCGCCGCCCGGTGTGCTCAACGCGGTGTGCAGCAATCCGAAGCAGACCATGGACCGCTGGATCGCGGACCCGCTGATCGACGACATCTTCTACATCGGCGGCAGCCAGGAGGGCCTGCGCTTCGAGCAGCAGTGCGTCGCGCACGGCAAGAAGCCCATCCTGGAGCTGGCCGGCAACGACGGCATCGTGGTGTGGAAGGACGCCGACATCACCTGGGCCGCCGAGGCCGTCACCGAGTCGTTCTTCGGCTCCGGCCAGATCTGCATGGTGCCCAACTACGTGCTGGTCCACCCCGAGATCGCCGACGCCCTCATCGCCGAGGTGAAGGAGCAGGTCAAGGCGATCCGGCCCGGGCTGCCCGAGGAGGAGGACGTCCTGCTGTCACCGGTGCGGCGCAGTGAGCGGTTCTTCCGGCTGCTGCGCCAGGCACTCGACAACGGCGCGACGCTCGTCACCGGCGGGAACCGCACCGAGGTCGACGGTACGCCCTCGGAAACCGGTGTCTTCCTCCAGCCCACCGTTCTCCGGGTGGACGGCCTGGACCGGGCCCGCACCTATGACGTCGTGCGCGAGGAGACCTTCTTCCCGCTCATCCCCGTCATCGTGCCGGAGGCGGACAACGACGACGCGCTGCTGGAGGCGTTCCTCCGGTTCGTCAACTCCAACGAGTACGGGCTGCGCAACTCCCTCTGGTCGCGCTCCGACCACGTCATCGAGACCTTCGTGCGACGGGTCGTCAACGGCGGTCTGCTGAAGGTCAACGACTCGCACATCGGCTTCCTGCCGTATCTGCCGAGCCACGGCGGCACCGGCCGCACCGGCGGGGCCTTCGGCGAGGCCAACTACCCGATGCTCAAGACCTCGCACGTCCAGGGAGTCAGCATCGCCCGCGACATCAGTCCCTACGACGCGGTCTTCGGCGCCTGAGCGGAACCGCGCCCCTGAAGGGGCGCGGGGAACCGCGCGACCAGCCCCCACCGGCCCGCAGCCAACGAACCGCGTATCCAGCGGCGCGCTCAGCGCCCACCGCATAGTCCCCACCGGAGGTTTCCGTGCGTTCCCTCGATGCTGCTCGGGCCGTCTGCGAGCGCTTCCATCCCGGCCTGATCAAGGAACTGAAGGAGATCCCGTACGCCGAGCGGGAGCGGCCGGGCAGTCCGGTGATCGACCTGTTCCGCATCCACGGCGGCGTCGGTCTGCTCATTCCCGGAGAGTACGGCGGCCACGGTGCCAGCCCGCTCGAAGCACTGCGGGTACAGCTGGCGCTGGGGGCCGAGTCCCCGTCGCTGGTGGCGGCCGTCTCCATGCACCACTTCACCGCCGCGATGCTCTACTCCCTCGCCGGCAACGCCGGACGGCTCACCGGCGCCCAGACCGATCTGCTGCACCGGATCGTCCCCGAGCAGCAGGTGATGGCCTCCGGCTGGGCCGAGGGCCGTACCGCGCAGAACATCCTCACGCCCGGGGTGACGGCCCGTCCCGTTCAGGACGGTTACCTGCTGTCCGGCGCGAAGAAACCGTGCAGTCTGTCGCACTCGATGAGCCTGCTCACGGCGAGCATCGCCATCCACGACGGGGATGTCCCCGAGCTGGCGCTCGCCCTGGTTCCGGCCGGCGCGCCCGGGCTGTCGGTCCACCCCTTCTGGGGCAACGACCTGCTGGCGGGCGCGGAGAGCGACGAGGTGCGCCTCGACAACGTCTTCGTACCGGCGGACATGGTCGTCAGGGCCGGGGCGGACGACCCGCAGCGCCTGGACGACCTTCAGACGGCCGGGTTCGTCTGGTTCGAGATGCTCATCGCGGCCGGCTACGCGGGCGGCGCCGCGGCCCTGGTCGAGCAGGTCCTGGACCGCGAGCGCGGGAGCGTCCGGGAGCGGGCCTCGCTCGCCGTCGACGTGGAGGCCTCGCTGGCCCTCCTGGAGGGGGTCGCGCGGGGGATCGGGACCGAGCCGGGTGACGAGGAGTCGGTGGCCCGGGTCCTGGTCGCGCGCTACGCCGTGCAGAACGCGCTGCCGTCCATCGCCGCCCGGGCGCTGGAGCTGCTCGGCGGCCTGGACTTCATCCGCGACTCCGCGAACGCCCGGACGGCGGCCGCCGTGCGCGCGCTCGCCTTCCATCCCCCGGGTCAGGGCGCCGCCGCCGAGCCGCTGCTCGGCTACTTCGGCGGCGGCCCGCTGGTCCTGGCCTGAAGACCCGCCCCGCCGTCCTGCCCCGGGAGACCGCTGTGCCGCCCGGCGGCACCAGACCCGTCCATTGGAGTGAGAGATCCATGACCGTGATCCAGGAGGCCGCCGCAGACACCGAGGCGCGGATCCTCGGCCTGTACCGGGCTCATCTGAGCAAGGGCCGGGCCACCCTCGCCGAACTCTTCGGCAGCCACATGGAGGTGGCGTCCGAAGGCGCCTGGCTCACCGCGAGCGACGGTGAGCGCTTCCTCAACGCGGGCGGCTACGGCGTGTTCATCATGGGCGCCCGCCATCCGATCGTGATGGAGGAGGTGGAGCGCCAGCTGCGTACCCACCCCACCGCCACCCGCATCCTGCTCGAACCCACCGTGGCCCTCGCCGCCGAGGCCCTCGTCTCCGTGCTGCCCGAGGGCCTGGACCGCGTGCACTTCGCGCTGAGCGGGGCGGAGGCGGTCGAGACCGGCCTCAAGCTGGCCCGCGCGAACGGCTACAAGCGGACCGTCTCGATGAACGGCGGTTACCACGGCAAGACGCTGGGCGCGCTGTCCGCCACCGCGAAGGAGGTCTACCAGCGGCCGTTCCGGCCCCTGATACCCGACTTCCTGCACCTGCCGTTCGGCGACGCGGACGCCCTGGAGGCGGAGCTCTCCGCCCACCCCGGCGAGGTCTGCGTCATCCTCGAACCCGTCCAGGGCGAGGGCGGCGTCATCATTCCGCCCAAGGGCTATCTCAAGCGCGTCGAGGAACTGGTCCGAGCCCACGACGGGTTCCTGATTCTCGACGAGGTCCAGTCCGGTTTCGGCCGGCTCGGTGAGTGGTGGGGTGCGGACATCGAGGGGGTGGTGCCCGACGTGCTGCTCGCGGGCAAGGCGCTCGGCGGCGGTGTGCTGCCGGTCTCCGCGGCCGTGGCGACCCGCAAGGCGTTCCGCCCCTTCGACAAGGACCCGTACGTCCACACGGCGACCTTCTCCGGCCAGCCGGTGCTGATGGCCGCGGTGCGCGGGGCGATCCGGGCCGTCAAGGAGGAACGGCTGATCACCCGGGCCACCGACCTGGGGGCGGCGCTGCTGCCCCGCATCTCGGAGATCGCGTACCGCAACATCCCCGAACTGGTCGTGGAGGTGCGCGGTCAGGGCCTGCTCATCGGGATCGAGCTGGTCGAGGCCGGTCTCGCCGGCGAGCTGCTGATCGAGCTCTTCAACCACGGAGTGGTCGCCAACCACTCCATGAACGGCAGCTCGGTGGTGCGGTTCACGCCGCCCGCCGTGCTGAGCGACACCGATGTGGAGTTCCTCCTCAACTCCTTCGACCTGGCCACCCGCGATCTGGTGCGGGGCGCGGCCACCATGCCGAAAGGCGGTAACTGATCGTGCGGCACGTCGAACTGGATGCACTGATACCCGCGGAGCAGGCCGACACGGTCTACGACTCCGTACGGCGCTGGGAGCGGTACCCGGACCTGGCGCCCCATGTGAACGCGACCACCGTGCACGCCACCTACCCCGACGAGAACGCCAGTTCCAGCTGGGAGCTGCATTTCCGCAGCGGTCTGCTCCGCTGGACCGAGTCCGACGTCTTCGTGCCGGAGCGGGGTGAGATCCGCTTCGAGCAGACCGACGGCGACTTCGACTCCTTCACCGGCACCTGGACCCTGGTCCAGCAGGGCGCCGATGTCTCCGTGCGGTTCGCGGCCGACTTCGACTTCGGTATCCCGAGCCTGGAGGGAATCCTCGACCCGATCGCCGAGCGGGTCATCAAGGAGACCGTCGCCTGGGCGCTGGCCGGGCTGTTCCCCGCCGTGCGGCTGTCGGGCGGCGTGGAGCTCATCACGCCCGCCGCCGTGGGGAGCTGACCGGCCATGGACCAGGCGAACCCCTTCGAGACACCACGGACGTACTCGCTGCACCGAGCCGAGTACCTGGTGGGTCTCGCCGTCACCACGGGGCTGATCATCGCCCACTTCGGGGAGATCCGCTGGCTGCCGGCCATCGCGCTCTTCCTCTACATCGACCTCATCGGCTACATCCCGGGCGCCATCGCCTTCAAGCGCGCCGGTGGCCGGCCGATCCACAAGGCGTACTACGTCCTCTACAACACGATGCACAGTCTCATCACGCAGGGCGCGGTGGCCGCGCTGTGGTGCTGGCTGGTGAAGCCCGAGTGGGCGCTGCTGGTGCTGCCCTTCCATCTCTTCGGTGACCGCGGGCTGTTCGGCAACTTCATGAAATCGTTCGCGCTGCCCTTCGAGCCGGTGCGCCAGCCCGGCTATCTGCGGCTCCTCGACGACCTGGGGATCGCCCACCCCAAGCCGGCCGGGCACGCCATGGACCCGGTTCCGGTCGGTCACGTTCCCGCACCCCGGGTCCGCCAGGAGCGCCAGGAGCACCAGGAGCGCCAGGAGGCCGTGCGATGAGCACCGTCACCCAGGTGCGCAGCGCACGCCGTCCGGTGCGGCAGGACCCGGCGGAGCGCCGCCGGGCGCTGTACCACCTGGCGTCGCCCGTCTCCGTGCTGACCGTGGGCCACGAGGGCACCGCGCACGGTACGACCGCGAGCACGGTCACGCTGGTGTCCCGGGTTCCCCTGCTGGTCGGGGTGGTCCTCGGGGCCGACTCGTCCTTCGCCCGGCTCGCGGCGGCCGAGGGCCGGTTCGCGATCAACGTACTCGGCGGTGAACAGGCCGATGTGGCACGGCACTTCGCGGACCGAGCGCGCCTCGCGGGTGACGGGCAGTTCGCGGGGCTCGCGTGGACGGCCGACTCGTACGCCCACGCCCCGCTGATCGCCGGCGCGCTCGCGCACTACACCTGCCGGTTCCACTCCGCGCACTCGACGGGTGACAGCGAGCTGCTGCTCGGCTACGTCGTCCGCGCGACCGCCGGTGACGGGCCGCCCCTGCTCAGCCATGCCGGCCGTCTGTTCACCGGTTCCCTGCACCCCGCGAAGGAGACATCGGCGTCATGACCGGTTCTGTGGCCCCCGAGGCCGACTGGGAAAAGGCTCCCGGCCTGCTCGACGGCGCGAAGGAGCTCACGCTCGGCCCCGAGGAGTGCAACCTCGCCTACTGGTTCACCTCGGTGGCGCAGGGCACGCTGCGCGACCGGGGCGAGACAGGTCACCACGTGGACGCCACCGTGCCCGAGTTCCTGCGGGAGCCCGGTCCGCTGCGCGACGCGCTGGTCCTGGAGTTCGGTTTCCGCGGCCTGTCCGAGGAGATCGCGACCCGGCTGCTCGGTCACTACGTGGCCATTGCGCCAGGCGTACCCGAACTGGAGTTCTACGCAACTCAGTTGATCGACGAGGCACGGCACGCCCGCGTCTTCCGCAACCATCTGGTCGAGCTGGGCATCCCCGCGGACACCCTGCTCGCGGACATCGACGACATGGCCCGGGACTACCGCAAGCGGGTCCTGGACCCGGTGGTCGACTTCACCCTCGACATCGTCCGTGACCAGGCCGACTTCCCGGGCGGAGTCGCCGTGTTCGCCATCGTCATCGAGGGCGTGCTCGCCCCGGCCGCCGAGCTGAGCGAACGCAAGTGGACTCCCCTGTCCCCCGCCACCGGTGAGATCTCCCGCGGCACCGCCATCGACGAGATCCGCCACCTCACCGTGGCCAGCACGATCCTGCGCGACCACGTGGCCCGTTTCCCCGAGTACCGCCCGCGCCTCCTGGAGATCCTGCGGGCCGGGGTGCGGCTCTGGGACGAGATCCCCGACCGCGAGTTCGTCATCCACCGTGAGGAACTCTTCCAGCAGGGCATGGCCCAGCACGCCGAGCGCATCGGCGACTACGAGATCTGGCCCGGCGTACGGATGCTCGACACCACCCCGGAGCAGCGCTACGACATGGCGGAGCAGTGGACGGACGAGATGGCCGAGTCCCGTATGGCGTACATGGGCCTGCCCCTGGAGGTCCTGAGCAGTCCCGGGGCCGACACGTGAGCGGTGGCGCGGCCGTGCTCGGGCGGGCGGCCGTGGTCGACGGGATCGGGGGGTACGTGCCCCCGGAACTGGTGACCAACGACGATCTGGCACAGCGTCTGGACACCTCCGACGCCTGGATCCGGTCGCGCACCGGCATCGCCGAGCGGTACGTGGTGTCGCCCGGCACCGCCACCTCCGACCTGGCCGTGGAGGCCGGCCTGCGCGCGCTGAAGTCGGCGGGCGACGGCCGGGTGGACGCGGTCGTCCTGGCCACCACCACACCCGACCAGCCCTGTCCCGGTACCGCCCCGCAGGTGGCGGCCCGGCTCGGTCTCGGCCAGGTCGCCGCGTTCGACGTGGCCGCTGTCTGCTCCGGCTTCCTGTACGGCCTGGCCGCCGCTTCCGGACTGATCGCCGCCAACATCGCCGACCGTGTCCTGCTCATCGCGGCCGACGCGTTCACCACGATCGTCAACCCGGCAGACCGCACCACCGCGGTGATCTTCGCGGACGGGGCGGGCGCGGTGGTCCTGCGGGCCGGCGCGGCGTCCGAGGCGGGTGCGCTCGGACCACTGGTCCTCGGCAGCGACGGCGAGCTGAGCCATCTCATCGAGGTGCCGGCCGGCGGTTCGCGGCAGCGCTCGGCCGGTCCCCCGGCCGATCCGGACGACCAGTACTTCCGGATGCTGGGCCGCGACACCTACCGGCACGCCGTGGAACGGATGACGAGCGCGTCGACGCAAGCGGCGGAGCTGGCCGGCTGGCGCCTCGACGACATCGACCGGTTCGCGGCGCATCAGGCGAACGCCCGCATCCTCACCTCGGTCGCGGAGCGTCTCGCCGTCCCGGCCGAGCGGCAGCTCAGCAACATCGAACAGGTCGGCAATACCGGCGCCGCCTCGATCCCGCTGCTGCTCGCGCAGGCGGCCTCCGACGGCAGGCTGAGGGCGGGACACCGGGTGCTGCTCACCGCGTTCGGCGGAGGGCTGTCATGGGGTGCGACCACCCTGGTCTGGCCCGAGGTGCACTCGGTCTGACCTCCCGTCACCGCCCGCCTCACCCCCGCCGGTCGTCCACCTTCCCGACCCTCTCGTCACCCGCATCACCCAACCGAAAGGAACCGTCATGCTGGAGCAGCTCAAGGACATCCTGTCCAACAAGCTCAAGGTGTCGCCGGAGTCCATCACCCCGGAGGCCACCCGCGAGGACATCGAGCTGGATTCGCTGGCCGTGGTGGAACTCTCGTTGCTGCTCAAGTCCGAACTGGACCTGGACATCAGCGACGACGACCTCCTGGAGGCCGAAACCGTGGCCGACATGGTCCGGCTCATGGAGGAGCGGAGCGCGAAGGTCTGATGGCCGGCATCGACATCGCCGTCACCGGACTCGGTCTGGTCACGCCGGGCGGCGTCGGGGTCGAGGCGAGCTGGGCGGCGGTCTGTGACGGCAGGCCCGCCGCCCGGCTCGATCCCACGCTGGCGGACAACCCGGTACGCATCTCCTGCCGGGTACCGGGTTTCGACCCGGAACGCCTGCTGAGCGCCCGCCGGGCCCACCGTCTGGACCGGTTCGTACAGTTCGCGCTGGTAGCCGCGCACGAGGCGGTCGCCGACGCGGGCCTCGATCCGCAGACCTGGGACGGGGCACGCGTCGGAGTGGTCCTCGGCTGCGCCGACGGAGGTCCCGGCACGGTCGAGGAACAGCACCATGTGCTGCGGGAGCAGGGCGCGCACCGGGTGTCCCCGCTGCTGCTGCCCATGCAGCTGCCGAACATGCTGGCCGGTCAGACGGCCATCGAGTTCGGGGCCACCGGGCCCAACCTGGTGGTGGCCACCGCCTGCGCGTCGGGCGCCACCGCGATCGGAACGGCTCGGGACCTGCTCGCCCTGGGGCGCTGCGACATCGTCCTGGCGGGCGGCAGCGAGGCCATGATCACTCCCCTGGTCATGGCGGGCTTCGCCCAGATGGGCGCGCTGTCCCGCAGGGAGGACGACCCGGCCACCGCGTCGCGGCCGTTCGACATCGACCGGGACGGGTTCGTCGCCGGGGAGGGCGCCGGGATCCTCGTCATGGAACGCGTCGAGGACGCCCGGGCCCGGGGTGCGCACATCCACGGCCGGATCGTCGGTTACGGAGCCACCGCGGACGCCCACCACATGACGTCGCCGCATCCGGACGGCGCCGGCGTCGAGGCGGCGGTCCGCGCGGCCCTCGCCGACGCCGGCGCCGACCCGGACGACGTCCAGCACGTGAACGCCCACGGCACCTCCACCCCGCTGAACGATCTCGCCGAGGGCCGCATGATCCGCCGCACCCTCCAGGGAGATCCCCTGGTCACCTCCACGAAGGGAGTCACCGGCCATCTGCTGGGCGCGGCGGGCGCGGTGGAGGCGGCGTTCGCGCTGCTGAGCATCGAGCGCGAAATGGTGCCGCCGGTCGCCAACCTGTCCATCCCCGACCCCCGGATCGAAGTGAAACTGGCCCTCACCGCGACCTCCATGCCCATCGACCTGGCCCTCAGCAACTCGTGCGGTTTCGGTGGCCAGAACACCGTCCTGGCCCTCGCCCCCGCCTGACATCCCGCGTACGGCGCACAGCACCTGAACGGCCACCGGGAGGCGGCCGGTCCGCACAGGCGGGGCGAACGGGCCCGTCCGGCGGACCGGCCGGACCGGCCGGGCGTGTCCTGACGCACCCGCTTCCTCCTGTTCCTTTGCGCGCTCCGTTCTCCGCGCGCCGCTTCCGCTTCCCCGTCCGTCCTGTCCCCACCCGGAGTCACCATGCCCGAGAGCAGTTCTCCTCCGACGGAAGGCCGGCCGGGGCAGCTCGGCACCCGTCGCATCCTCTTCCTGCTCGTCGCGGCGGCCGCTCCGCTGTCCGCGACGGTCGGCACGGTGCCGCTCGCACGGGGCCGCCAACCGGTACGCCCGGGTGCTCGCCGAGGACGGGCTGGTGCCTTCGGCCCCGGGCGCCGAGCACCCCCGGCACCACTCCCCGCACCGGGCGGGCCTGGCCCAGAGCGCGCTGACGGCCATGGTCGTCGGGAGCTTCGCGGTCGCCGGCCTGGACCCGTACGCGGATCTCACCACCAGCATGCTGGGCCTCGGCACGCTGGGCATCGTCGTCCTCCAGGCGGTGGCCGCGGCAGCCGTCCTCGGGCTGCGGCTGCGGCACCGACTGCCGAAGGCGCACCTGTGGCGGGAGATCGTCGCACCGGTGCTCGGCCTCGCCGGACTCGTGGCCTCCGCGTGGCTGGTGACCGGCAATTTCGCCATGCTCACCGGTTCGCCCGATCCCCTGATCGCCTGATCGCCAGGCTGCCGTGGCTGCTGGTGGCGACCGCGGTGTTCGGTCTGGCGTACGCGGCCCGGCTGCGCCGGACCCACCCCGACCGCTACCAACGGCTCGGCACCCGTCACCTCACCACGGCCGGCCCCGTCGCCCCGACCGTTGCCACGGCCGGACCCGATCCGGCGGCCGGAACCCCGACATCCACCGCCCGCCTCCTCGATCACTCCCCGGGAGACCGCCATGCATGATCCACGTGAGCTGCTCGACGACGGGCCGGCCGCCGTGCGGCGGCTGGCCCGTCGTCGTCACGTCCTCGATCTGGAGGCCCTGTCCGAGGCCCTGAGCCGCCGGACCGGGGCCCAGGCCGAGGTGACCCGGCTGCGGACCGAGCTGAACCGGACCTCGCGCGGCGGCGCGCGGTCCGGTCCTCCCTCCGAGGAGGCCAAGGAGCGGGCACGCACGCTGCGCGCCGAGGTCCAGCGGGCCGAGGCGACGGCCAGAACCACGGGCCAGGACCTCACCGACCTGCTGCTCGGCATGCCCAACATCCCTCTGGACACGGTCCCGGACGGTGACTCCGAGAAGGAGGCGGTGGAGATACGCCGGGGCGGCCCGCCCCCGCGCGACTCCGCCGGCGCCCGCCACCACTCCGACCTCGGCGAGTCGCTCGCCGTCCTGGACTCCCCGGCCGCGGCCCGGCTCTCCGGTGCCCGCTTCAGCGTCGCCCGGGGTGCCGGGGCCCGTCTGGAGCGGGCCCTGGCCGACTTCTTCCTCGATCTGCACACGCGGGAGCACGGCTACACGGAGCACTCCGTGCCGTTCCTCGTCAGCCGGGACACCATGACGGGAACCGGCCAACTACCCAAATTCGAGGAGGACTTGTTCCGCACCCAGGTCGGCGATCGTGAACTGTTCCTGATCCCCACCGCCGAGGTCCCGCTCACCAACCTGCTCGCGGGACAGCTTGTCGACGCTCGCGAACTGCCGTATGCCTTCACCGCCCGCACGCCCTGTTTCCGCGCGGAGGCCGGGGCGTACGGCCGGGACACCCGGGGCATTCTGCGCCTGCACCAGTTCGAGAAGGTGGAGCTGGTGCGCGTGTGCGCCCCCGAGGACGCCCAGGCCGAGCTCGAACTGATGGTGGAGCACGCCGAGACGTGTCTGCGGCTCCTGGAACTCTCGTACCGTGTCGTCCTGTTGCCCGCCGGCGATCTGGGTTTCTCGGCACGGATGACGTACGACATCGAGGTGTGGCTGCCCGGCATCGACGCCTACCGCGAGATCTCCTCGGTGTCCGACTGCGGCACCTTCCAGGCGCGTCGGGCCGACATCCGCCACCGCACGCCGGACGGGCGCAAGGGCCCGGTGGCCACCCTCAACGGCTCGGCGCTGCCCGTCGGACGCACCGTCGCGGCACTCCTGGAACAGGGGCAGCAACCGGACGGTTCGGTCCTGCTCCCCCGCGCCCTCGCGCCCTACACCGGCTTCCGCCGCATTCTGCCGGGCGGGAGGACCAGCCCCGACTAGGACGACGGGGTCGACCCCCAGGGGCGGGGACAGCGACAGGGGCGGGAGCTGGGGTGTGGACCCGGCTCCCGCCCCTGTCGCATGTCTCGTGGACCGGGCTCACGCGCCGGTCATGTGCACCCCGCCGTCCACATGGACGATCTCCCCGGTGGTGCGCGGGAAGAAGTCCGACAGGAGCGCGGCCACACCGCGCGCCGCGGGCTCCGGGTCCGTGAGGTCCCAGCCGACGGGGGCCCGGTCGGGCCAGAAGTCCGCGAGCTCCGAGAAACCCGGGATGGACTTGGCCGCCATGGAGCGCAGCGGCCCGGCGGCGACGAGGTTGCAGCGGATGCCGGACGGCCCCAGGTCCCGGGCGAGGTAGCGGCTGGTCGACTCCAGGGCGGCCTTGGCCACGCCCATCCAGTCGTAGTGCGGCCAGGCGACCTTCGCGTCGAAGGTGAGCCCGACCACCGAGCCGCCGCGCCGCTCCATGAGCGGAAGGCAGGCGGTGGTGAGCGACTTGAGGGAGTACGCGGACACGTGTACGGCGGTCGAGACGTCCGCCCAGTCGCCGTCGAGGAAGCTGAAGGCGCCCCGCGGCCCGTACGCGATGGAGTGCACGATCCCGTCGAGGCCGTCGACATGCTCCCGCACCTGGTCGGCCAGCCTGTCCAGGTGCTCCTGGTCGGTGACGTCCAGCTCGATCACCGGGGCCGGTTTGGGCAGCCGGGCGGCGACGCGTTCGATGAGGGAGAGCCTGCCGAAACCGGTCAGCACGACCTCGGCGCCCTCCTCCTGCGCGATCCGCGCCACGTGGAAGGCGATGGACGACTCGGTGACCACGCCGGTCACCAGAACACGCTTGCCCGCGAGCAGTCCGCTCATGACCGGGTCACCGCCTGCGGCAGCGCACGGACCAGCGGTGAGTCGTGGTCGAGGGCGCCGAGTGCCGTGGCGCCGCCCGGCGAGCCGAGCTCGGCGAAGAAGTCGGCGTTGGACGCACGGTGGTCACCCCACTCCGCGGGGATGTCGTCCTCGAAGCAGATGGCCTCGACAGGACACACCGGCTCACAGGCTCCGCAGTCCACGCATTCGTCGGGCTGGATGTAGAGGGCGCGCCGGCCCTCGTAGATGCAGTCCACGGGGCATTCGTCGATGCAGGACCTGTCCTGTACATCGACACACGGCAGGGCTATGACATAGGTCATCCGAAACTCCTTGGTCCTGTCGGGGGTTCAGGAATCCGTTCGTGGCTCTTCACCGCGACCGCGCGCCGTCGACCGAGGTGCCGGTGGTTCGGTCCCCCAGTGCGAGGACCGTGACGGTGAGTACGGCCATCGCGGCGGCGATGACGGCGAACAGGGCGCCGGGACCGTACGCCTGCAGGACGGGCAGCAGGACGAACGGCAGTGCGGCGGCACTGAGTTTGGAGAGCGAGTACGCGGCACCCGACGCGGTCGCGCGGATGGCGGTCGGGTACTGCTCGGAGAGGTAGACGTGCGACACGCTGGAGAAGATGTTGCTGCACAGGGTGTAGACGCAGCCGAACACCACGACGAGGGTGGCGGAGCCGGCGTGGGCGAAGCCCAGGCCGGCTCCTGCCATCGCGGCGGCCGAGACCGCGACCAGCGTCTTGCGTTCGACCCGGTCGATGACGGGGATCGACAGCGCCGAGCCGATGGGGTAGCCGAGAAACGACAGGGCGGTGTAGCCCAGGCCCGCGACGATGCCGTACCCCTTGGCGGCGAGGATCTGCGGCGCGAGTGCGCCGAAGCCGTAGTAGCCGACGACGGAGAGCGCACAGAAGATCCACAGCATCAGCGTCCGGCGCCGCAGCCCGGGTTTGAGCACATCCCGCAACCGGGGTCGGGAGGCGTCCCCGGCTTCTTCGCGGGTGTAGCCGCCCGCCACGGCCGCCGGTGTGGCGGACGGCACCTCGGCCTCCATCCGGGACACCAGCAGCTCGGCCTCCGCCTCGCGGCCGGCCGACGCCAGCCAGCGCGGTGACTCGATCAGCCGCCGACGCAGGATCCACACGACCGCGGACCCCAGCGAGCCGATGACGAACAGCCACCGCCAGCCGTCCACACCCAGCGGTGACAACGGTACGAGCCACAGCGCCGCGAATCCCACGGCGGGCACTCCGCAGAAGGCGAGGGTGTAGGCCCAGGCGATGAACCGGCCTCGCTTGGCGGCGGGCAGCACATCGGCCAGATAGGTGTCGGAGAGGGTCTGTTCGGCGCCGATGCCGACGCCGGCCAGGAAGCGGGTCGCGATCAGCCAGGCCGCGTTGGGCGAGAAGGCGCCGAGCAGCGAGAAGACCGAGTAGATCGCCAGGTTGATCAGGAAGGCCCGGCGGCGACCGTACCGGTCGGCGATCCTGCCGAGCAGCAGCGACCCGAAGAACTGGCCGATGAACGCGGAGGCCAGCACCAGTTTGAGCTCGTTGGCGCCGAAGCCGAAGTCGCTCTGCAGCACCTTGGCGATGGTGCCCGACAGGTTGTTCTCAAAGGTGTCGAAGAGCAGCCCGACCCCGACGACCAGGGTGAGTCTGCGATGGGTCGGGGTGATCGGCATACGGTCGAGGCGGGCCCCGATCGAGGCGGGAGCGGAGACTCCTCCGCTCACCGCCTTGGCGGTCTCCAACATGGGCGAGCTCCTAGGAAGGGGAACCGCCCGGGGCACCGGTGGACCCGGGCGTGCGGCCCGGGGGCCGGGGCTGTCGTACGAGGAGGGATTACGGGTAGGTGCGGGTTCCGGGGTGCGCCGCGAGGTCAGGCGGCGCGGCCGGACTCCTGCCGGATGCGCTCGTCCACGTCACCACGCCGTGCGGGCGCGCTGACCTCGTGCAGGAACGAGGCGACCTCTCGGTACGAGGCCCAGAAGCCGACCTCGTGGTAGGGCACCCCGCGCTCGGCGCAGTAGTCGCGGGTGAGTTCGCGGGCCCGGGGCAGGTTCTTCTGCGGCATGGCCGGGAAGAGGTGGTGCTCGACCTGGTAGTTGAGACCGCCGTAGAGGAAGTCGATGAGCAGGGAGGGGCGGATGTTGCGGGAGGTGAGGACCTGTCGCTCCAGCCAGTCGAGGGTCTCCTCCTCGCCGTCGCGGACCTCCATGCCCTTGTGGTTCGGTGCGAAGATCATCCCGAAGTAGACGCCCAGGGTGGCCTGTTGGACCAGGACGAAGGCGATCGCGAGCGCCGGGGACAGCACGGTGAACACAAGGGTCAGATAGATCGCGGCGCGCAGCACGAGCAGGAACGACTCCAGCACGGGCCGCTTGGTCTCACCCCGGGCGATCGACTGCACCGCCTGCTTGTGCATCTTGTAGGACTCCAGGACCAGCAGCACGAAGAACAGCACGCTCTGGTGACGCACCACGAACTTCTGTACGGCGGTGCGGCTGGGGTACTGCCTGATGGCGAAGATCGCGGTGCGCCGGCCGATGTCCGGGTCCATGTCCAGGTGGTTGGGGTTGCTGTGGTGCCGGTTGTGGTGGTTGACCCACCAGCCGAAGCTGACCCCGTTGACGAAATCGGCATGGAAGTAGCCGACGGCCGAGGCGGCCTTCTTGTTGCGGAACATGGCCTTGTGCCCGGCGTCGTGCCACATGAAGGCGGACTGCCCCCCGCACAGGCCCATCCACAGGGCCGTCAGGAGCTGCCACCACGAGTCGCCAAGGGCGAAGAACGCGGCGAACCCGATCAGCAGCAGCGTGGTGTTGAGTACCAGCCGGCCTGTGTAGTAGCGGGGGTCGAGATCGAGGAGGCCCTCCGCCTTGACTCGTTTGAGCAGCTCGGAGAAGGTCGCCGAGGCGCCGGTGCGCCGCTGGTCGGCGACGGGGGCTTCGGCTTCTTGGACGTGCGGACGCTGCATACGTTGCTCTCCTTGGGAGAAGTGCCCGGAGCGGGCGGCGTCGCTGCCCGGCAGACATGCGGGCACCACGGGTCGACGGGTGCTCCCGCGGGCGGTCCCGGCGCGGGGTGGTGTCCGCCCGGCGGGCCCGGACCACTGGAGCACCGTGCGGTACCTCACCGCCCGGACCCCCTGGGCGAACATGTGTCCAGAGTTCCGTGCCACGCTGATGTGGTACTGATACTGGGCTGATCGGTCACTTGACCGACCGGTCCTGATCCGTGGCGGACCGATCGGTCGTACCGGCCCCGTCCCGGTCAGGCCGGGGCCGGTGATTCCCGCAGCCGGACGTCCAGCGCCCGGACCACGTCGTCGGCGGCCCGGGCGACGTCCTCGTCGTCGGGGGCGCCGATGACGGCCATGAGCTGCTCGACCATCGCGTGCTGGAGGGTGGCGGTCTCGTCGTTGTCACTCACTGCTCTCAACTCCCTTTCAAAAATGTCCTGGTGACGACACGTCAGAAGGCGTTGCAGGCTCGGAAGATGTGTGCGAAGCCGGGCAGCGAGGCCTGCGGACCGTCGAACGCGACGTATTCCGGGATCGACTCGTCGGGGGCCCACTTCTGCTTGTACGAGAGCTGGGTCTGCGCCGGGTAGAGCGCCGCGCCCTCGGCCCACAGGGCGTGCATCAGCCACTGGAACGCCGGGCTGTGGCCTTCGAGTTCGTGTCCCCCGTCCAGCCCCGTGAAGGGGGTGAATCCGAAGTGCAGCCACTCGACGCCCTCGGCCCGGAACACTTCGATGGCGTGCGCGTTGATGGCCTCCATCAGCCCCGGCGAGCCATCCGGTATCCGCCGGCTCAGGTCGTGCATCCAACCGGCCCGGCCGCCGTAGACGGGCGAGTACGAGATGTAGGCGACCGGCGCCCCCTCGATGGTCCCGGCGAACAGCCGGCGCTCGGCCTGCACCTGCCCGCCGATCTGCCCCACCAGGAACTCCAGGGCCTGCGCACCTCCCTTGGCACCGAGCCAGGCCTCGTCGATCGCCGCGATCGCGTCCTGCCAGTTCCCGGCCGCCACCTCCTGGATCCGCAGGCCGTTGCGGTGCGCCCGCGAGATCTTGTTGCGCAGTTGCATGAAGCGGCTGCCGCGCAGCGAGAAGTCGGGCAGCCGGACGGCCCACGAGGCACCGATCTGGTTGACGGTGAACCCGCAGCGCGCGTACCGCTCGGCGTCGGCGCGCTGAAGTTGCACGCCGACGAGGTTCAGCCCCTCGTCCCGCACATACCGGCGGAAGCCGTCGAGGAGCCCGTCGTAGTCCTCCTCGGCGGCGAAGGGGCCGCCGAGCTGCACGGCGTATCGGCCGGTACGGCGGTAGACGACGACACCGTCCCTGCCGGGCAGGGTGAAAGCGCTGTTTCCACTGTTGAGCGCCAGAAACGCACTGGGGTTCTCGCTCTGTGTGTGACTTCGGACCGCCCTGAGAATCGGGTTGTCCGTAACGGTTGCGGGCATGCCCGTACCCCTTTCGGAAGCTCTTTCGGTCGTTGCGAGTACAGCACCCACGTACCGTCAAGGGGAAGACCGGAAGGGAATTACTCTCCACCGTCAGAGACATGTCAGCGCTTTATCAGCACCCCCTGGCAATGTTGTTCTCGTGAACGGCACGGGAAACCGGAGACCGGGAACAGGGAGAGGTGCCCGGAGTGGTTTATCGGGGACCGAGAGAATCATTCGAGGTCGAGTCGGAAGGCTCACGCAGGTTCGAATCCTGCCCTCTCCGCGAAAGCCTTTCCGATGACAGCTGTGCATCGGATCCGCCGGGGCACCCCCCCCACCCCGGCGGAGCGAGCACCCCGGCGGCCGCCAAGGGACGAGGCCCGCCGGGGTGCAACGCGTGCCCCCTCTCCCCCACACAGGTCACGGCGCATCCCGCTTACACCTCCCGCTTGCATCACGCGCCACTTCGAGAAAAAATACCTTCTCAAACGAATTATTTTGTGAGAGGATCCAGCACGGGAGGAAGCTCCGAGACCGCGCCGCACGACGCGCCCCGGAGATCGCCAACTGCCGCCCCCGCCCACGGCCACACCGCGGGGCGACGGCCCGACGACCCCCCGACTGTGATCCGCCGTTCACACCGCACCGGACACCAAGGGGGAAACGGCATGTTGAGCTTCTCTATTCTCGGCGCACTGCAGATCCGTACCGTCTCGGGCCCCGCGGAGATCTCCGGCGATCTCCAACGAACACTGGTCCAGACCCTGCTGGTCAACGAGGGGCAGTCCATCTCCGGCGAGAGCCTCGTCGAGGAGATGTGGGGCGACTCCGCACCCGACAACCAGGCCAACGCGTTACAGGCCCATGTCAGCCGGCTTCGTCGCAGGCTGAAGAGCCTGGAACCCGACCGGACCGTGCCCAGGGTGACCATTCACCCCTCCGGCTACCGTCTCACCCTCCACGAGGGTGAACTCGACGGCGCCGAGTTCGTCAAGGCGGTCCGCCAGGCCGAGGTCAGATCCGAGACGGATCCGGGGGCCACAGCGAAACTTCTCGGCACCGCCCTGTCCATGTGGCGCGGCCCGGTCTTCGGCGACTTCACCGGCGGCACGCTCTGCCAGCTGGCCTGCGCCCGCTACGAGGAGTACCGCATGCGTGCCATGGAGCTTCGCTTCGACGCCGAGCTCCGTCTGGGCCACCACTCCGCCATCCTCGCCGAACTCCACGAGGCGCACGGCAACCATCCTCTGCGGGAACGCTTCTGCGAACAGCTGATGATCGCCCTCTACCGTTCCGGCCGCCAGGCGGACGCCCTGCATGTCTATCGCCTCATGTGGCAGCACCTCGCGGACGAACTCGGAATCGAGCCGTCGCCCGCACTGCGCCGAGTGGAAAACGCGATTCTTTCCCACGACCCGTTACTGGGATCCGGAGAAACCTCTTCGTACGCCCTCCAAATGGCTTGATCGGCCCACCTTCCGTTCCACAATGCGGCCCATGACACGCAACCCCGCCAACAGGCCCTTGCGGGCTTTTGCGACCCCTCTGCTTCTCCGATCATCATCCGTATAAGTCCGCCGTCAGCGTCAGGTCAGCCCGGATTGCGACGATCGCAAGGAAAACAGTCGATGACTTCCCACATTCACCGGGAGATTCCATGACCACGAGCCAGACCTCGGCACCCTCCACCGCCGCGGCCGGCCGCACGGCCGCGGCCCGCCCCCTGCGTGTCTTCCTCGCGCTCGACGCCGCCGTCACGGCCGTGAACGGCCTGATCTACCTGGTCGCCGCCGGCCCGGTCGGCGATCTGCTCGACCTCTCCCCCGGCCTCCTGCGCGGCATCGGCGTGTTCCTCACCGTGTACGGCGGTCTCGTAGCCCTCCTCGCGTCCCGCCCGGTCCCGTCGGCCACCGCCACCAAGGTGGTCATCGAAGCCAACCTGCTGTGGGCGGTCGCGAGCGTCGTCGCCGTCCTGTTCGGCTGGTTCGACCCGAACACGGTCGGCACGGTGTGGATTCCCCTCCAGGCGGCCGTCGTCGCCGGCTTCGCGTTCCTGCAGATCAACAGCTTGCGCGCACTCGGCCGCTGACACCGCGTCGTCCGAGCCGTTCCGCCCCTCACACGGCGGACCGGCGACGCCAACCGACAGGGAGAGAGATGAAGTCCCACGTCGCGGAGCTGGCCGAGTTACGGCAGCGGGTCCTCGCCGGGCCCAGCGAGAAGGCCACCGCCGCACAGAAGGCCAAGGGCAAGCTGACCGCCCGCGAACGGGTCGGCCTGCTCCTCGACGAGGGCTCCTTCAACGAGGTCGAGCAGTTGCGCCGGCATCGCGCGACCGGCTTCGGCCTGGAGGCC
>NZ_BMMU01000012.1 GCF_014646095.1 Streptomyces lacrimifluminis
TCGCCCAGACGCAGGCGCTGGCCTTCGGCAGGACCCCGGACGAGGTGCGGGCGGAAGGGGTGCCGGAGGAACTGGTCGCCCACAAGACGTTCAAGGGCAACCACCCGACGACCACCGTGCTGGCGCGCGAGCTGACCCCGTCCGTACTCGGCCAGTTGATCGCGCTCTACGAGCACAAGGTGTTCGTCCAGGGGGCTGTGTGGAACATCGACTCCTTCGACCAGTGGGGCGTCGAGCTGGGCAAGGTGCTGGCGAAGCGGGTCGAGCCCGCGCTCACCGAGGGGGCCCACGTCCCCGGCCTCGACTCCTCCACCGCCGCCCTCGTTGCCACGTACCGCGCTCTTCGTGACGCTCAGGAAGTGAACTGACATGCAGATTGGTCTGATCGGTCTCGGCAAGATGGGCGGCAACATGCGCGAGCGCATCCGCCTCGCCGGCCACACCGTCACTGGCTACGACCGCAACCCCGAGGTCTCCGACGTGAGCAGCCTCGCCGAACTGGTCGAGAAGCTCGAAGCGCCGCGCGTGGTCTGGGTGATGGTCCCGGCCGGCGCCGCCACCCAGTCCGTCGTCGACGAACTCGGCGGCCTGCTGGAGTCGGGTGACACGGTCGTCGACGGCGGCAACTCCCGTTGGACGGACGACGAGAAGCACGCCGAGGAGCTGGCGGCCAAGGGCATCGGCTTCGTCGACGCCGGTGTCTCCGGCGGTGTGTGGGGGCTCCAGAACGGCTACGCCCTGATGGTCGGCGGTGACAAGGAGCACGTCGAGCGGCTTCTCCCGATCTTCGAGGCGCTCAAGCCCGAGGGCCCGTACGGCTATGTCCACGCGGGCAAGGTGGGCGCCGGGCACTTCTCGAAGATGGTCCACAACGGCATCGAGTACGCGATGATGCAGGCCTACGCCGAGGGCTGGGAGCTGCTGGAGAAGGTCGACTCCGTCACGGACGTGCGCGAGGTCTTCCGGTCCTGGCAGGAGGGCACCGTCATCCGCTCCTGGCTCCTCGACCTGGCCGTCAACGCCCTCGACGAGGACGAGCACCTGGAGCGGCTGCGCGGGTTCGCGCAGGACTCCGGCGAGGGCCGCTGGACGGTCGAGGCGGCCATCGACAACTCCGTGCCGCTGCCCGCGATCACGGCGTCCCTCTTCGCGCGGTTCGCGTCCCGGCAGGACGACTCCCCGCAGATGAAGATGATCGCGGCGCTGCGCAACCAGTTCGGCGGCCACGCCGTCGAGTCCAAGGAGTAGCAGACCGTGGGTGACCTTCTTCTGGTCCGCCACGGCGAGACGGAGTGGAGCGCGTCGGGACAGCACACCAGTTGGACCGACCTGCCCCTCACCCCGCGCGGTGAGGAGCAGGCCAAGTCCCTCGCTCCGCTCCTCGCCGGACGGACCTTCGCACGTGTGGTGACCAGCCCCCTCACCCGCGCGGTCCGCACCGCCGAACTCGCGGGCCTGTCCGGTGCGTCGACCGATCCGGACCTGCACGAGTGGGAGTACGGCGGGTACGAGGGTGTGACGACCGCCGAGATCCAGCGCACACGGCCCGACTGGTTCCTGTTCACGGACGGGGTGGTGCCCGGTCCGGACGGGCATCCGGGTGAGTCGCCCGAGGAGGTGGGCCGCCGCGCGGACCGCGCCCTGGCCCACATCGGGGACGCGCTCGCGGAGGGTGACGTGGTCCTGGTGGCCCACGGGCACTTCCTGCGCGTGCTGACGGCCCGTTACCTCGGGCTGCCGCCCGCCGACGGACGGCTGTTCCAGCTCGCCACGGGCACGATCAGCAGGCTCTCCACGGAGCATGACCGTCCGGTGATCGCGGAGTGGAACTCACGTCAGGGTTCCGGCAGTTGAGCTGACCGTTCGGTTCGGCAGGCTGAAGTGGCGATCGGGTCCGGGGCATTGTCCCCGGGCCCGATTGACATGTGCCTCCGGGGCGCGTCAGAGTCGCCCCGATGGAGATCAACGACCTGACAGCGGCTGAATCGCGGGTGTGGCGGGCCTTCCACAAGGGTGAGCCCGTGGCCTTCGGCGAGGGTGAGGCCGAGAACCCGGCCACCGGCTCCGACTGGGGACCGGAGCGGACCGTACGCGCCTCCGTACTGAGGGCCCTGCTGCTCAGCACTCCACAGGTGGACGGTGAGATCCCCAGGCTCAGGCTGTCGGGTGCCCGCGTCACGGGGCAACTGAACCTCATGTACGCGGTGGTGGACCATCCGCTCCATCTGCGGTACTGCCACTTCGAGGAGTCCCCGGACTTCTACGGTTCCCGGCTGCGTCAGCTGAATCTGCGCAGTTCGGTGCTCCCGTCCGTCAGCCTCGCCAGTACGCGGATCGACGGCCCGCTCCGGATGACGGACTGCCGGGTGCGAGGGCCGGTGAAGCTGGCCGGCTCGCAGATCGCGGGCGCACTCTTCATGGACGGAGCCGACATCACCACGTCCGACCCGTCCGTGCCGGTGATCCAGCTCCACCAGTCCGTGCTCAGCGACGGCTTCGCGGCACCGGGCCTGCGGGTGCGGGGCGAGATACGGCTCGACGGCGCCACCGTGGGCGGATCGGTCAATCTGGAGGGCGCCGAGCTGAGCAATCCCGGTGGCAACGCCCTGCGCGCGCAGTCACTCGAGGTGCGGGCCGACATACGGGCACGGCGCCTGCGCGCCGAGGGCGGCGTCGACCTTCGCGGCGCCCGTATCGCGGGGCGGCTCGACCTCATGCGGTCGCGGTTGTCGAACCCCGGCGGTATGGCTCTGCGGGCCAGCAGTTGCGTCATCGGCGAGTTGTGGCTGTTCCGCAGCGAGCCGCTTGAGGGCACCCTCCATCTTCGGCGCTCCCGGATCGACGTACTGAGCTTCGAGCCGGAGGTCGCGCCGGGCGAGGTGCTCTTCAACAACCTCACCTACACGGCCCTCACCCCGCACGAGCCCGCCGACCGTCGCCTGCCCCTGCTGGAACGTGACGGCGACGGCTATGTCCCCTATGCCTACGAGCAGTTGGCCGCCGCCTACCGGCATGTCGGCGACGAGGGCGCGGCCCGCCGGGTCCAGCTCGCCAAGCAGCGCCGGCACCGGGCCACCCTGCCCTGGCTCGGCCGGGTGTGGGGCCACCTCCAGGACACCACCGTCGGCTACGGCTTCCGCCCGCTGCGCGCCGCCGTCTGGCTGCTGTCGCTGCTGGCGGCCGGTTCGATCGTGTACGCCCTGCACCACCCCCGCCCGCTCAAGGCGGCCGAGGCCCCGGAGTTCAACCCGGTCTTCTACACCCTCGACCTGCTCCTCCCGGTGATCTCCTTCGGCCAGGAGGGTGCCTTCGCGCCTACGGGCGGCTACCAGTTCCTGTCGTACGCCCTCATCCTGACCGGCTGGATCCTGGCCACGACCGTCATCGCCGGGGTGAGCCGGAGCGTCACCCGGCAGTGAGCCGGGCCGGCGGCAACCCATATCAGCGGAGCGGGCGTTGCCCGTGCTGGGCAGCGAGCCGGACCGGTGCGTTCTGGGCGCCGTAGCCCTGGTAGCCGCCGTCACGCTGGACGAGTTCGAAGAAGACGCGGCCCACGGTCCGCGTGTAGCAGTGCCTGAACTCGCCCTGTGCGTCACGGTCGTAGAGGATGCCGAGTTCGCGGTACGTCGCCAGCTCGCCCTCGGTGAACTCGTACCGGGCCGCGAGGTCGTCGTAGTAGTTCGCGGGCATCGGCAGCAGGCCGCCGCCGGCTGCTCGGAAGCGCCGGGCGGCGGCGACCACGTCGTCGGTGGCCAGTGCGATGTGCTGGGCACGGGTCTCGTCCTCGGTGGGCGCGGGGCCGACGGCCAGCGCGATGCGCACGCTGCCACCGGAGTTGGTGACGGCCCGGCTGCGGAAGAGTCCGTACGGGTCGGCGACGTCGACACTCTCCTGGCCGTGCAGCCCGAGCACACTGCGGTGGAAGAGGGCGGCCTCGTCGAAGTGGTGCCAGGGCTGGGTGAGGGCCAGGTGGTCGATGCGATCGACGGCGCCCGCTACGTCCCCGGCGGTCTCGACGTACTCGATGGTCTCGAAGTCGGCGCGCCAGTTGGGGAGTTCGGGGCGGTCCGTGGCACAGAAGAAGAGTTCCGTGCCGTCGGGGGCGGCCACCGCGTCGAGCGGGGCGTCCTCGGGGGCGCGGCGGCGGGGCAGGACCGGCGCCAGGAGGGCCTCGGCCCGGCGGGCGGCACCTTCCGGATCCGGTGACTCCAGGCCCACGGCGGCGAGTCCGGTGCCGTCACGACGCGCGGCCGGTCCGGTGTTGACGAGGATGCGGGCCTCGCCGCGCTCCCAGAGGTCCACGGGCTTGCTGCGGTGACGTGCCGTACGGGCGAGGCCGAGCGCGCCGAGGATCGCCGCGACCGGTTCGGCGTCGGGGGTGACGAGTTCGGCGAAGGCGATGCCGGTGGGGACGACGGGCCCGGGCAGCGACGCGAGACCGATGCTCTCCTGAAGGACGAGAAGGGAGCGCCGGGCGTCGACGGCGGTCGTTCCGGCCTCGGCCTGCCGGAAGACGTCGTTGAAGACCTCCAGGGAGAGCGGACCGTCGTATCCGGCCCGGACCACGTGCTGGAGAAGCCCTGCGATGTCGAAGCCGCCCTGCCCGGGGAAACAGCGGTAGTGGCGGCTCCACTGGAGCACGTCCATGGCGAGCAGCGGGGCGTCGGCCAGCTGGAGGAAGAAGATCTTCTCGCCGGGGATGTCCTCGATGCCCTTCGGGTCCGACCCCCGGGAGAGGATGTGGAAGCTGTCGAGACAGGTGCCGAGCGCGGGATGGCCGGCCGCCTCGACGATGCTCCAGGCGTGGTCGTACGTGCTGACGTGCCGCCCCCACGCGAGTGCCTCGTAGGCGACGCGGACGCCGAAGTCCTGTGCCAGGTCCGCCAGTCGGCCCAGTTGGGCGGCGGCGAGCGCGTCGTCGTCGAGGGCGAGCGGGGAGACGGTGGAGCAGACGAGGACGGCGTCGGTGCCGAGGCGCCGCATCAGCTCGAACTTGTGCCGGGCGCGGCGCAGGTTGCGGGCGAACTCGTCCTCGGGCACGGCCTCGATGTCGCGCATCGGCTGGTAGAGGTCGATGGTGAGACCGAGGTCGGCGCAGCGGGCGCGGATCTCCTCGGGGGTGAGGGGACTGGCGAGCAGATCGTTCTCGAAGATCTCGACCCCGTCGAAACCGGCGCGGGAGGCGGCCGTGAGCTTCTCGGTCAGGGAGCCGCTGAGCGACACGGTGGCGATGGACGTACGCACGTCGGTACCTCTGCCTTCTCTCTGCTTCTACTTCGGTGCCGGGAGCGCACCCGCGAGCTCGGCGATGTCGTCCAGCATGCGCGTGGTGTCGGGCTCACGGCCGGTGAAGAGCCGGAACGCGTCCGCGGCCTGGAAGACGGCCATGCCGCCGCCGTCGAGCGTGGCGCAGCCCATCGCACGGGCCGTGCGCAGCAGTTCGGTCTCCAGCGGGCGGTAGACCACCTCGGCGACCCAGAGGCCGGGGTGCAGCAGCTCGGCGGGGAAGGGCAGCCCTGGGTGGGCGGCCATACCGGTGGGTGTCGCGTGCACCAGGCCGTCGATGCCGCCGGTCCGGCCGATCAGCGCCGCCAGCCGGTCGGGCGTCGCGGCGGTCGCCCGGCCGGCGCCGAAGTGCCGGTTGAGGGACGCGGCGAGGTCCGCGGCCCGGTCGGGCAGCGCGTCGACGACGGTCACCCGACCGGCGCCGAGGGTGAGCGTGGCGTGGGCGACGGCAGCGCCCGCGCCACCGGCCCCGAGCTGCACGACCCGTTCCAGCGGGGCGTCGGGCAGGCCGCGGGCGAAGGAGGCGGCGAAGCCGGTCACGTCGGTGTTGTGGCCGATCGCGCGACCGTCCTCGAAGACCACGGTGTTGACGGCGCCGAGCGCCTCGGCCTGCGGGTCGAGGCCGTCGAGGTGTTCGATGACGAGCTGCTTGCACGGATGGGTGATGTTCAGCCCGTCGTACCCGAGGTCGCGGGCGGCCCGTACGAGATCGCCCGCCGCTTCCGCCCCGACGCCCAGCGTGTCGATGTCGATCAGCCGGTACAGATAGCGCAGCCCCTGCCGGTCGGCCTCCCGCTCGTGCAGTGCGGGGCTCAGCGACGGGCCGATGCCGGAGCCGATGAGTCCGACGAGAAACGAGTCCTTGGCCACGACGGACCTCCTGTGCGACTGCGGCTCACTAATGTACGAACTAGTACGTTAGCTATATCAGCATCACCCGGCACCGGGGAAGCCCCCGGGAGCGCTCACAGGGGTGTCCGCGGGGCTGCTTCTAGAATCACGGGACTGGCCCCTCGCCCGAAGGAACCCGATGACCAGCGTCGAAGAACCGGCACGCACAGGCGGGCGCATCCGCGACGCCGCCCGGACCAGGGCCGAGATCCTCGACGTGGCCACCAAGGAGTTCGCCCGGGCCGGCCTGGCGGGGGCCCGGGTGGACGAGATCGCGGCGCTCACCCGCACCACCAAGCGGATGATCTACTACTACTTCGGCGGCAAGGAACAGCTGTTCACGGCCGTGCTGGAGCGGGCGTACTCCGTGATCCGGCAGGCCGAACAGGACCTCGACGTCGAGCATCTGGACCCGGTGGCGGCCATCAGGCGCCTCGCGGAACTCACCTTCGACCACCATGAGGCGCACCCCGACTTCATCCGGCTGGTGAGCATCGAGAACATCCACGAGGCCGAGCACATCGCCGCCTCGGAGCAGCTCGGGAAGATCGGCTCGCCCGCGCTGGAGGTGATCCACCGGATCCTGGAGTCGGGCCGGAAGTCCGGCCTGTTCACGGCCGACGTGGACGCCGTGGACCTGCACGCCATGATCAGCTCCTTCTGCTTCTTCCGGGTGGCCAACCGGCACACCTTCGGCGCGCTGTTCGGCCGCGACCTGACGGCCCCGGACCAGCGGGAGCACTACCGGGCGATGCTCGGCGACATGGTCATCGCCTACCTGACGGCGGACCGTACGGCCTGACGAGGGGGCTGCGCGGGCCCGCGACGGGAAAGATCCTCCGCCGCGACCTCTTGACACCCGGGAAACGTGGGCGCAACATCCGTAGCCAACCGCTACTAACTATCCAGTGGGTTAATTAGCCGGGCAGCTCCCGGCACGGCCGTCCCGTCACCCCAGGGATCCGGCACCTCTCCCTCCCCTCCGCTCACTCCACTTACGCTGGAGTTCCCTCGAAGGAGCACGCCGTGGCGGATTCCGTCGCACCCCACGACCCCGCAGCACCCCTGGGCGCGCCACCCGGAGGCCAGCCGAAGAAGGCCGCCACGGCAGCCTGGATCGGCAGCGCCCTGGAGTACTACGACTTCTTCATCTACGGCAGCGCCGCCGCCCTGATCTTCCCGAAGGTCTTCTTCGACGAGTCGGACCCGGCCACGGCAACCCTGCTGTCACTGGGCACGTTCGGTGTCGCGTACGCCGCCCGCCCGGTCGGCGCGCTCTTCCTGGGCCACTTCGGCGACCGGCTCGGCCGCAAGAAGATCATGGTCTTCACGCTGATCCTGATGGGCGTCTCGACGTTCCTCATCGGCTGTCTGCCCACCCGCGACCAGGTCGGCACCCTCGCCCCGGTCCTGCTCGTGCTCTGCCGCGTCCTCCAGGGCATCTCGGCCGCCGGTGAGCAGGCCAGCGCCAACTCCATGACGCTCGAACACGCCCCACCCCACCGGCGCGGCTTCTTCACCAGCTTCACCCTGAGCGGCACCCAGGGCGGCCAGCTCCTCGCCACGCTGGTCTTCATCCCGATCGCCGCGATGCCCGAGGACCAACTCCTGTCCTGGGGCTGGCGCATCCCGTTCTGGCTGAGCATCGCGGTCGCCGTCGTCGGCTACGTCATCCGCCGCAAGCTGGAGGAGACCCCGGCCTTCGCCGAGCAGGCCGCCTCCGAGGGTGTTGTGAAGCTGCCACTGCTGATCCTGCTGCGCGAGCACTGGGCGGACGTACTGCGGGTGGTCGCGGGCGCGCTGGTCGCCTCCGTCTCCACGATCTTCACGGTCTGGGCGCTGGCGTACGCGACCAGCGACTCGGTCGGCATGGACCGCTCGTCCATGCTGTGGGTGGCCGCGCTCGCCAACCTGGTCGCGCTGGCCGCGATTCCGCTCTGGGCCACGCTGTCCGACCGCATCGGCCGCCGGCCGGTGTTCCTGGCCGGCGCCGCCGGCAGCGGGATCATGATGTTCGTCTACCTGTGGGCGATCTCCACGGGCTCGTACCCGCTGATCCTGGTCCTCGGCATCGTCACCTTCGGCGTGGTCTACAGCGCCGCGAACGGCACCTGGCCCTCCTTCTACGGCGAGATGTTCACGACCCGGGTACGGCTGTCGGGCATGGCGATCGGCACGCAGATCGGTTTCGCCGTCGCCGGTTTCGCGGTGACCTTCGCCGCGGAGATCGCCGGTCCGGACGGGGACGACTGGTTCGCCGTCGCCCTGTTCACGGCGGCCCTGTGCATCCCGCCGGTGCTGGCCGCGATCACGGCACGCGAGACACACAGGGTGCCGACGGAGCGGCTCGGTGAGCGTGGAGCCGAGAACGTGGCGAAGCGCGAGGCCGTGTCGGCCTGAGCCCTGCCCTTCCCAGGTCCCCGGCAGCAACGAGCTGTTCGGGGACCTGGGCATGCGCGGAGACATTGACGGAAAGTCACCCGCCTTGGTTCGCCCAGGGTCTGTCGTTTGGATCGCGCCGGCTTCGGGTTGCGGTGCCGTTGTCTGCGGTGAGCAGGGTGTGGTCGTGCGGCTGCGAGGCGGAGGGGGGCGTCAACGCGATAGGGCCCCCGGTCGAGCGGAGTCGGGAGTGGGGGAGTCGGCAACCGACGACAACGCGGCTGTGGGTCCCCCTCCGGAGAGTGCGTGCCACACCCCGCGGCCCAAGCGTGATCCAGACGACAGGCCCCTAGCCCTGCGGCAGGCCGTACGCCCTGTCCACCCTGATCCGCAGTACGAGCCGTCGGTCCCGGACCATGACCGCGCGGTAGTCGTCCCAGTCGGGGTGCTCGCCCCGCACGGCCCGGTAGAGCCGGACCAGTTCCTCGACGGTCTCGTCGTGCGGGTCCTCGGCCACGGGCGTCAGGTCGGCCACGCCCTCGACCACGGTGTACGCCCAGCGGTCGTCGCTGGTCACGTGATAGGAGACCCGCGGGTCCCGGCGCAGGTTGCGGGTCTTGGCGCGCGAGTCCGTGAGGGAGACGCGGACGGTGCGTTCGTCGGGGTCGTAGGCGTGGTTGACGTTCGAGAGCTGGGGGCGGCCGTCGGCCTTGATGGTCGTCAGCACTCCGCCGTCGCACTCGGAAAGCAGCTTGAGGAGCGCGTCCTGCGCATCGTCCTGAGTCATGTCTCGCTCAACGTGCGCCCGCGTCCCACCATTCCGGCCCTTCTTGTCCCCTTCCCCCGCCCAGGGCGCGGTAGACACCGTCTACCGCATCTTGGTAGGCAGTGTCCATGAGTGATTCGCTGCGTACCCGGCTCATCGATGCCGGTGTCGACCTGGTGACCGCGGAAGGCGTCCACGCGCTCACCCTCCGGGAGATCGCCCGCCGGGCCGGTGTCTCGCACGGTGCCCCTCGTCGCTACTTCCCGACCCATCTGGAGCTGCTGTCGGCCATCGCGCGCCGCGGCTTCACCGAGCTGGCGGCCAGCGGATCGCGGGCGATCGAGGAGCTCGGGCCCGGCACGGCCGGACCCCGGGAGCGGATCGCCGCACTTGGTCACGCGTACCTCGACTTCGCGCTCGCCAACCGGGGCTTGCACGAGCTGATGTTCCGTCACGACCTGCTGGATAGCAACACGTTGGGGCTGCGTGAGGCCAGCCTGCCGGTCTTCGCGCTGCTGGTGGATCTCGTCGGGCAGGTCCGGCCGGACGCCGACGCCCGGCTCGTCACCGGGGCGCTGCTGGCGAACCTCTACGGCATCGCCCAGCTGTGGGCCTGGGGCAGCCTCCAACTCACCACGGGCGCCGACGACTTCACGCCACTGCTGCGTACGGCTCTCGACGCGCACCTCGGACCGGCGAGGCGGTGAGCGCGCATCGGCTCCGGGGGTCCGGGGGGCGTCACCCGGGACGGCGCCGTACCCTCGCAGGCAGTGTGACCGGGGCGGTGGTCGTCGCTCTCGACGGCACCGTGCTGACCATCGCGCAGCCCACCCTGCGACGGGATCTGCACGCCTCCTTCGCCGAGGTCCAGTGGACGAGCACCGGGTATCTCATCGCGGTGGCGAGTCTGCTCGTGTTCGCCGGGCGGCTCGGGGACCGGTACGGCCACCAACGGCTGTTCGCCATCGGGATGTTGGGCTTCGGGGCGGTGTCGGCGGGCATCGGGTTCGCTTCCGGGGTGGGCTGGGTCATCGGACTGCGCGTCGCCCAGGGGGTCTTCGGCGCGCTGCTGCAACCCGCCACGCTCGGGATACTGCGGACCGCGTTCCCGCCCGACCGGCTGGGGATGCCGATCGCGTTGCGGACGAGTGCGATCGGGGTGACCGCGGCGGCCGGTCCGCTGGTGGGTGGCGTCCTGGTGACCCACCTGGGCTGGCGCGCGGTGTTCTTCCTCAACGTCGTACCGGCGCTGGTACTGGGCGTACTGGCGTTGCTCGTCCGCGCTCCCGGCCCGCGCCGGTCCCCCGCGCCCGGATCCGGGCGGCTCGACCTGCCCGGCGCGGCCCTGCTCGCGGTGTCCCTCGCCTGTCTCGTGCACACGCTCGTCGGGGTCTCCGAGCACGGCTGGAGTCCGTAGGTCGTCCTCGGGCTGCTCACGGCGGCCGGCGCGGGCCTGGTCCTCGTACGCCATGAGCGGCGAACCGGAGATCCTCTGCTTCCGCCCGACGTGCTCGGATCGGCGGTCGGGGGAGCCGCGCTGGGCATTCTCGTGGCCGCGTCGGCTGCGATGTTCGGCACACTCTTCGTCGCCAGTCATGTGCTCCAGGGCGAGCTGGGCATGGACCCGTTGCGCACGAGTCTGGCCGCGCTGCCGGGTGGTGTGGCGATGGTGCTGGGGGCGCCGACGGCCGCCGTCCTGCTGCGTCGGTACGGGGCCCGGCGGACGACCGTCGCCGCGCTGCTGCTGCTCGCGCTCGGGGTGCTCGTGCTGTTCCGGGCGTCCGGGACAGCGGCGGTCGGCGGTGGATTCCTGCTGCTCGGAGCGGGTTTCGGTACCGTGATGGTGACCGCGACAGCCGTCGTCGTACGGCATGCGGCAGCCGAGTCCGCGGGGGTGGCGGGCGGCTTGCAGCAGACCGCGATGAACGTCGGACCGGTCCTCGGAGTGGCCACTGCGGCCACGCTCGCCGCCGTCTCCGACGGGCTTCGGACGTCGTTGCCCGTGCTGGCGGGTATAGCAGTCGTGGGTGTACTGGCCGCCCTGAAACTGCCGGACCCGGGTGACCCGCGGGCGACGCCTGCGGGATCCCTGCGTCACCATGGGGGGTCTGAGGCCTGAGGTGATCCTGTCGGGGTATGACAGGACGGCACTTCAAGCGACCGGAGGGGAACGATGGCACAGCTGCGACAAGAGGTCGACCCGGGCGAGGTCGGACTGGACGCGAAGGCGCTGGACCGCCTCGACCAGCACTTCGCCCACAGTGTCGACGAAGGACGCCTGCCCGGCTTCCTCGTGTCCGTGGCCCGCGCCGGCCGCGTCGCGCACCTCACCACGCACGGCAGGCGCGACCTGGCGGCGGACCTTCCGGTCGAGGCCGACACCCTGTGGCGGATCTACTCCATGAGCAAGCCGGTCACCTCGGTCGCCGCGCTGATCCTGCTGGAGGAGGGCCGGCTCGCGCTCACGGACCCCGTCTCCCGCTTCCTGCCGGAGTTCGCCGACCCGCAGGTGTACGTGAGCGGTTCCGGGAGCGACCTCAGTACCCGGCCCGCCCAACCCCTCCTGATCCGGCACCTGATGACCCACACGGCGGGCCTCACCTTCGCCTTCTACCACTCGCACCCCGTCGACGCCCTGTACCGCGCCGCCAACCTGGAGTCGTCGGTGGTACCGGGCTCGACCCTGGCCGAGACGTGTTCGGTGTACGCGGGTCTCCCGCTCCAGTTCGAGCCGGGCACCCAGTGGAACTACTCGGTCGCCACGAACGTCCTGGGCCGGGTCATCGAGGTGGCGTCCGGGCAGCCGCTGGACGAGTTCGTCGCCGACCGTGTCTTCCGTCCGCTCGGCATGACGGACGCCGGTTTCTGTGTGAACGGCGAACAGGCGGCCCGGCTGTCCGAGTTGTACGGGGAGACCGAGGACGGCGGCATCGAGCCGATCCTCGGCCTGCCCCTGAAGAACCGGCCCCGGTTCCTGTCCGGCAGCGGCGGTGTCGTCGCCACCGCCCACGACTACCACCGGTTCATGGAGATGCTGCGTCGGGGCGGCGAACTCGACGGCGTTCGCGTCCTGTCGTCCGAGACGGTGGCCCTGATGACCTCCAACCACCTCCCGGGCGGCGCCGACCTGCGCACCTTCGGTGCCCGTCCCCACGACGAACCCGGCAACGCGGGCGTCGGGTTCGGCCTCGGGGTCTCGGTGGTGATCGACCCGGACCGCACCCTGGCTCCGGCCGGACTCGGCACGTACGGGTGGAGCGGGGTGGCGACGACGACGTTCTGGGTCGACCCGGGCCGTGATCTGACCGTGCAGTTCATGACCCAGGTGCGACACAGGACGAGTCAGTCGTACTGGCAGGACCTCAAGCGACTGGTCCACGAGGCGCTCGTCACCGAGTAACGGGTAACGGGTAACGGATGGTTGGCGGGGAACACGCCGCCGTCAGCCTACGGTGAGCCTGAACTCCATTCCCTCCCCGCCGAGTTCGTTCAGCCACTCCTCCGAACGCCGTGCCGTCTCGGCGGCGCGGCTCAGCCCCGGCGGCAGTGAACCGTCGATGATGTGCCGGACCCCCAGGGCGAGCGTGCGGGAGACACAGCGGGCCATCGCGCTCTCTGCCGCGTCGCCCTCCAGATCGAGAAGGTAGCGGCCGGACCAGCTCCGGCGGTGCCCGGAGTCACTGTCCCCCTCCGCGTCCACCTCCAGGGAGACGGCGAGGACCACGCGGTCGCGGTCGGCGTCGGTCGTCGGGTAGCGCGCCGCCAACTCCCTTGCCAGGGAGCCGATCCGCTCGTCTTCGCCGCCCTTCAGCTCCTCGAAGACGGAGTCCCAGGCGCTGAGCCAGCCGTCCAGGCGCAGGGTGCCCCGGACGAAGGTCCGCGCCTTCCAGGCCGCCGGCAGCCCGTACTGCTCGACGAACGGCACGCTGTCCCGGTTCGGGTACACCTCGAAGGCCTCCCCGCCGATGTCCTGCGGGCGCGTGACCTCCCAGGGCCTCTCGGCGACGGTCTCGGCCCCCTCCTCGATGTAACGGGCGGGTGAGCGAAGGGCGCCCAGAACTCCGGCGGGTGCCCAGCTGAACCGGTACCTGAAGTCGTTCGGCACCGCGGGGATGCCTCCGCAGTACGAGGTCAGGCGGTACGAGGCCGGCGTGCCCGCACCGATCGCGTGCTCGGCGCGGGTGACCAGGCTGTGCGCGAAGAGGTGGTCGATGCCCGGGTCCAGCCCGCACTCGGTGAGGACGACCAGACCCGCCGCCTCGGCTGCCGGGACGTGCTCAAGTACCGCCTCCGACACATAACTTGAGCACGCGAAGTGAGCTCCGCCCTGTACGCAGGCCGCCAGCAGCGGGGCGTGCTCGGGCGCGGGGAGCATGGAGACGACCACGTCCCCGGGGGCCAGCTCGGCCGTGAGCGCGGGAAGGGTGTAGGCGCGGGGCTCGGCGCGGCCGGTGAGGCCCAGGTGGGCCAGCTCCTCGGCCGCGCGGTCCTCCGTGCGGTGCCACACCCGTACGTGGCGCACGGCGTCGCTGTCGCACAGGCCGGACAGTCCGCCGCCCGTGGACAGACCCACGCCGATCCAGTGGACGGTACCGCTCGCGGGAACCGTGTCGGTCATGCGTCCACTCCCCCTTGGCTTCCCGAACTTCCCGACTCGCCCTTGACCAGACCGAGTTCACGGCACGCCTCGTCGAACCGCTCCAGACAGCGCCCCCAGGGGCCGCCCACCTCGAAGTCGAGCAGCTGGGGCATCAGGGCTGCCGAGAAGTCCGCGCTCGCCTCGCGGGGCAGCAGGGACGGCAGGTTGTCGATGGCGATCAGGTCGAGCGGCGGCTCGTTCCGCAGCCTGCGCACCGGGTCGTCCCAGGTGGTGGCGGTGTCGTACACCGGGAGGAGGTTCATGGGCGAGCCGACGTCGACGGTGACGTCCGAGAGGGTGCGCAGGCGGCGCCCCGGGGTGTCGACGTCCTGGTCCGTCAGGAAGGGCGGTACCGGGCGTGTGGTGAGGACGGTGTTGACCAGCAACTCGTGGGCCAGCAGGGCCGGTCGGTCCAGATTCCGGGTCTCGGCCAGGTCCCAGCAGGTGGGATCGACCCCGGCCTCGTCGAGTGCGACCCGCGCACCCCGGCCGCTGCGGCCCATGGCTCCGATCACCAGTGCGCTCATCCGCGTTCCGGGCGACCGGAGTTCGGCCTCCAGCGCATCCTTGGTGGTCGGAAGCAACGGAGTCGCCAGTCTCCCCCGGTGCTGGAGCACGGCAAGAGCCGCCCCCAGATATCCGGCCCAGTAGCCGAACGCGGCCAGTCTCCGCCCCTGTTCGTCGGCCAGGTACTCCAGGTCCAGCAGCGCCCCGCCCCCGGTGACGAAGCGGTTCAGCAGCTCCGCCGCGCCCGGCTGGCCTTTGTAGGCGTGCCCGAAGTAGATGTGCCGGTGGCGCAACTCGCCCGGCTGGTCGGGGAGTTCCTTGAGGCCGACGATCACCGCGTCCGAGGGCGCGGAGACCCAGGACCCGGCGTCGGCGACGCGGCAGCCGACCGCCTCGTACTCGTCGGTCGGGAGGATCCGCTGCGGGGACTCCTCGACGGTCAGGCGTACCCCCTGCTCGACGAGCCGCCGGGCGTCGGACGGGACCACGGGGGTGCGGCGTTCGGTCGTACGGGTCTCGTGGCGCAGCCACAAGTGGAGCTCGGTCATACGAGGTTGACCTCCGGGCGCAGGGCATCGGCCGCGAAACGGCCGGCGCTCAAGGGGCTGATGTCGACGAAGGGTACGCGGCCGAGGCAGAGGTCGCGGACCACCTCACCGACCGCCGGTCCCTGGAGGAAACCGTGGCCGGAGAAGCCGGTCGCGTAGAGGAAGCGGGAGGGTGAACTCGCCTCCCCTATCAGGGCGTTGTGGTCCGGCGTGATCTCGTACAGGCCTGCCCAGCCGCCGGTGCGGCGCAGGTCGAGCAGGGCGGGCGCCCGGTGTTCCATCGCCTCGTACAGGCGCGGGATCCAGCGGTCGTGGGTGTCGGTGGCGAAGCCGGTCGTCTCGTCGGGGTCGGACATGCCGAGGAGCAGGCCGGGTCCCTCGGTGTGGAAGTAGAGGCTGCTGCTGAAGTCGATGGTCATGGGGAGCGTCGGTGGCAGTCCGGGGACCGGTTCGGTGACCGCGATCTGGCGGCGCAGGGGATCCACGGGGAGGTCCACGCCCGCCATCGCGCCGACCGCGCGCGACCAGGCCCCGGCCGCACAGACCACGGTGTCGGTGGCGATCCGCCCCTTGTCAGTGGCCACGGCGGTGAGGGTGTCGCCGTCGCGTTCGATGCCGGTGACCTCGGTGTGGCGCAGGACGGTCGCGCCATGGCGGCGGGCGGCAGCCGCGTAGCCGTGGACCACCGCCTCCGGGGTGCAGTGGCCGTCCTCGGGCGAGTAGGCCGCGGCCAGCAGACCGTCCGTGCTGATCAGCGGGGAGAGGCTGCGTGCCTCGGCCGGGGTGAGCATCCGGCTGGGCACGCCCAGGCCGTTCTGCAGCGCCACCCCGGCCTCGAAGGACGCGACGTCCTCGGGTGTGGAGAGGAGGAAGAGGTAGCCGACCCGGTGCAGTCCGATGTCGTGCCCGATCTCCTCCCCGAACCGCCCGAAGGCCTCCAGACTCCGCGCCCCGAGCTGGATGTTGAGCTCGTCGGAGAACTGTGCCCGGACCCCGCCGGCCGCCCGCGAGGTGGACCCGGAGGCCAGTTCGCCGCGCTCGACGAGAACCACGTCCCGGACACCCGCCCGGGCCAGCTGGTAGGCGATGCTCGTGCCCATCACCCCACCACCGATCACGACCACGTCCGCCCTGGTCGGGGTCATCGGCCCTCCCCCCGCGCCCCGTGAACGACAGCCCAGGCCATCGCCGCATCCTGCACACCGAGCCCGACACCGTTGCAGAACACGATGCCGTCGGGGCCGGTACGAGCACTTCGCGCGCTCGTGCCCATCACCCCACCACCGATCACGACCACGTCCGCCGACCGCCACACACTCATCGCGCCTCCCCGCGCGCCGCGTGAACGACAGCCCAGGCCGCCGCCGCATCCTGCACACCGAGCCCGACGCTGTTGTAGAAGACGATGTCGTCTGGGCCGGTACGGGCGGTCCGGGCGCCCGTGAGGACCTCGCCGAGCCCGATCAGGTCCGCGCGGGCCAGCAGGCGGTCCCGCAGGGCGTCGACCACCGGTCCGGCGTGCTCCGCCGCGGTCTCCGGGTCGTCGACGACCACGGCCGCCGCCCGCCGTACGACCTCGGC
Source organism: Streptomyces lacrimifluminis (assembly GCF_014646095.1). Lineage (GTDB taxonomy): Bacteria > Actinomycetota > Actinomycetes > Streptomycetales > Streptomycetaceae > Streptomyces > Streptomyces lacrimifluminis. Next base: position 16,598 of record NZ_BMMU01000012.1, read on the forward strand.
GTCCACCTCGCTGCGGGTCGGTTCGAACGACCCCACGCTGACCACCGTGCACCCGGGCGCGAGCCATGCGCCGCGTACGACGGGGGTGGTGCTGAGGGTGCAGGCCGCGACCAGGGAAGCCCCGGTCACCGCCTCCCGGGGGGTGCCGGTCGCCTCGACGGCGATGCCCAGCTCGGACGCGAGCAGCTCCGCCGCCCGCGCTCGCCGTTGGGGCGTCGGACTCCACACCCGTACGGACTTCAGGTCCCGCACCCGTGCGACCGCCCGGGCATGGGCGAGTGCCTGGGTGCCCGAGCCGATGAGGGCCAGTTCGGCGCTGTCGGCGGTGGACAGCGCGTCGAGGGCCACGGCACTGGCGGCGGCCGTGCGCAGGGTCGTGACCGCCGTGCCGTCCATGACGGCGACTGGTTCGCCCGTCACCGGGTCGAGAACGGTGATGACGGCGTGCACGGTCGGCAGGCCGGCCGCCGCGTTGCCCGGGTTGACGCTGCCGAACTTCGCCACCGCGCCCGTGTCCCGGGACAGCCGGGAGACGTACGCGAAGACCACACTGTCGTCGAAGCGGCTGGGATGCATGATCTTCCCGGGCAGATCAGGCGTACGGGCACCCCCCGCGCCCAACGCGCCGAACGCCGCGCGCTGCGAGGCGATCGCCGTGTCGGGGTCGAGGAGGGCCGTCACCTGGTCCCGGGAGAGGAAGAGGACGTCGTCGGTCATTCCCTCTTCCTTTCCGGAATCGGGGCCTCTGGCACCCCCCGCGCGCGTCCGAGTGACGCGCTCCCCCTGAGCGGGACTCCCGGCCTGCTCTCCCGGTCAGGTCAGGACCAGTGCGCCACCGCGTCGAGGTGCGGCAGGACGTGGTCGAGACGCTCGCGCTTCGTCCGCAGATAGGTGATGTTGTTCTCGCACGGCGGGATCAGCAACGGCACGTCCTCGGCGATCTTGATGCCGTGGCGGAGCAACGCCTCGCGCTTGCGCGGGTTGTTGGACATCAGCCGCACCGAGCGGACACCGAGGTCGTGGAGAATCTCCGCGGCGACACCGTAGTCACGGGAGTCCACCGGCAGACCCTGCGCGAGGTTGGCCTCGACGGTGTCCAGGCCCTCCGCCTGGAGCTGCATCGCACGCAGCTTGGCGAGCAGGCCGATACCCCGGCCCTCATGCCCTCTGAGGTAGACGAGAATGCCGCTTCCCTCAGCGACTATCGCGCGCAGCGCGGAGTCGAGCTGGTCGCCGCATTCACAGTGCTGGGAGCCGAAGGCGTCGCCGGTGAGGCATTCGGAATGCAGCCTGGTGAGAACGTCGTCCTCGGCGATCTCGCCGTACACCAGCGCCACTTGCTCGTCACCGCGATCGTGGTCCATGTATCCGACCGCCTGGAAATCGCCGTACACGGTGGGCAACGGCGCATTCACCACGCGTTCCACTCCCGAGGCCTGGGAGGCTTTGCCGAGTACGCCAAGTTTTTCTGTCATGATCTGGTTCCTAAGCAGAGACGAAAGGCCGGGAGAACATGGATGATTCGGAAATACGGTCGACAGCGTCCGTAGCGATGCCCACTGGCGGCCTGTTGCCGGTGGACACTACGGAAGACGTACGGACACGAGCCGCCGGCGTCTCAACGCAGGTCGCCGTTCTTCCGGTCGGGAGCTTCGAACAACATGGCCCCTTCCTTCCGTTGACGACCGACACCCTGGTCGCCTGTGCGATTGCCCGGGAGATCGCATCCGCATACCCGGTGCACCTCCTTCCGCCGGTGACCATCGCGTGCTCCCATGAGCACGCGGCCTGGCCTGGAACCGTCAGCATCTCCTCCGTGACCCTTCACGCGGTAGTACGGGACATCGCCGATTCGCTGCGCCGCTCGGGCGTGGACGCCCTGGTGGTCGTCAACGGACACGGCGGAAACTACGTACTGGGCAACGTCGTTCAGGAATCCTCCGCACGCGGTGAGCGCATCGCGCTGTTCCCGGCCGGGGAGGACTGGGAGACGGCGCGCGAGCGGGCCGGAGTGGTGACCTCGCTGCTCACCGACATGCACGCGGGGGAAATCGAGACCTCCGTCCTGCTGCACGCTCATCCCGAATTGCTCCGTCCCGGTTATGAGACCGCTGATTTCGTTGCCGACGACCGCCGTCATCTCCTCACCCTCGGCATGGCCGGTTACACCGATTCCGGTGTCATCGGCCGCCCTTCGCTGGGCTCCGCCGAAAAGGGGAAGGCGTTGCTGGCGAGCTTCGCCGAGTCCTTCGGGGCGTATTTCTCGATGCTCACCGATGCCGATGCCGGAGCCGCTACCGGGGCCGGCGACCAGAAGTAGCGGACGACCAGGACGACCGCGCCGGGCAGGGCCGCCACGAAGCTCAGCACGCCGTACACGACGGCGACGCTCAGCCCCATGCTGGCGCCCAGCCCCGCCGCGCCGAACGCCCAGGCGGTGACACCCTCGCGGGGGCCCCAGCCGCCGACGTTCAGCGGCACGCCCATCGCCAGCAGCGCCAGTACGGCCAGCGGCAGCAACTCGGCGACGGAGGCATCGGATCCGGCGACCCGGGCGGCGACCACGAACATCCCGAGGTGGCCGGAGAGAACGACCACGGACGAGAGTGCCACTCCCGGCAGGTTCTCCCGGGAGAGCAGGGCGGAGCGGGCCTCGGTGAGCACGGCGCGCAGGGCCCGGGCCCGGCGGGCCGCGCTGCTCGGGGCGCGGTTCATCCGGACGGCGACGACGACCGCGACGGCGCCCACGGCGGCGAAGGCCACCATCGGGGCGACCCGGCGGGCCTCGGCCAGTACCGGCGAAGGCTGGGTGAGCAGCACCACTCCGCCGACGACGATCAGCGCGACCTGTCCGGCGGCCCGTTCGAGAACCACAGCACGGACTCCGCGCCCCATGTCCCCGGCGCTCTGCCCGTGCCGCACAGCACGGTGCACGTCCCCGAGGACGCCGCCGGGGAGGGCCGCGTTCAGGAACAGCGAGCGGTAGTAGTCGCCGATCGCGGGCACGAGGGGCAGTCTGATCCCCAGGCCTCGGGCGACCAGCGCCCAGCGCCAGGCGCTGAACACGGTGGTGAGCAGTCCGATCCCGAGGCCGACGAGCAGTACCGGTACGTCGATCCGGCGCAGCCCGTCCAGGAAGACACCGGTGCCGAGGCGCCAGAGCAGCACGCCGAGAATCGTTACTCCGGCGAGGGTCCCGAGGTGGGGGCGGACAGCTTTGGCGGCTCGGCGCAGACGGCTCGGGGCGGGTGCCTGAGGAGCGGCGTCCCGGGGCCCGACGAAGCCGATCACTCCGGCGCGGCCTGCCGAGGAGCCCGCCGTGGGACAGGCGGTTCGCCGGCCGCGGGCGAGTGGGAGCCGGTCGCGCCCCGCGGCGGAGCCGCCGATCGGCACGGCCCCGCGCCCCTGGCGGGGCGCCGGCGGGCACCCGCCCGCAACGGCCTCCGCCGCCTCCACCGTCTGCACGCTCATGACGTCGTCCCGCCCGTGTGCCTGGGGAGGGAAAGGAGGTCGCTGTGGTGGACCTCGACCCGCAGTTCTCCGGCCGCGCAGGCCTCCAGTCGCTCGGCGAGGTACGCGTCGGCGCGGGACCTCAGTGCGGGGCGTTCCTCCACCGCCGCCGCGACCCAGCCACGCAGCCACTCCGCGGTGAGCGGGGCCTCCACGGGGCCGAGGTGCCAGGCGCTCGGGTGGACACGGACCGTCGCGCCCCGCTGGTCGAAGGCCTCGCAGGCCGCCGTGACCGCGTCGGGGCCGAGCAGGCCCGCCCGCCGCTGGTGGGTGTTGAACGCCTCGGCGATGTCCCCGTCCAGCGGGTCGGGGGTGCCGAACTCGACGCGTCCGGCCACGGAGAGGGTCAGCAGGGCCGGGCAGCCGGCGCCCGCGCAGGCCGTGGCGAGGGCGTCGACCTCCTCACGGGTGAGGACGTCCAGCAGGGCGGAGGCGGTGACCAGCGAGGCGCCGGCCAGCGCGTCGGAGGTCAGCCGGGCGACATCGCCGCGCCGTGTCTCGACCGTCACGTGGCTGCCGTCGGCGGCTGCGCGCGGCGAGGCCACGGCGGCGAAGTGCAGCAGGTAGGGGTCGCGGTCGTGCAGGACCCAGTGCTGGGCGCCGTCGAGCCGGGGCGCGAGCCAGCGGCCCATGGAGCCGGTGCCGCAGCCCAGGTCGTGGATGACGTGCCCGCCCGGCGTTCCGGGCAGTTCGGCCAGCCGCCCGCGCAACGGGACGAGGAGTTCGACGGCGCGCGCGGCGGCGTCGGGGCCCTCGCGCAGCTCCAGCCAGTCGGGCGCGTACCGGGGCGGGTCGTCGGGCCCGGCCTCCCGCAGCCTGACCGTGCCGCGCTCTCCCGGGCCGACCGGCCCGGCGCCGGGCTTCACGTCCCGGTGCGTCGGCTGGGCCGGAATCCCGGCGGCGGGATCGGTATTCGTGTCCACCGGAGTCACCGGTCCCCGTCGTTGTATGTCCGACGCCGCCGGAGTCGTGACCGTCGTCTTCTTCATGCCGCGCTCCTTGCTCCACGGGGAGTCCGCCCCAGCGCACCTACGAGGCTCCGCAGCGCGGCCACCCGGCGTCCCCGGGCGGCGACCAGCTCGTTGTCGGCGTCCATGGGCGCCGTGAGCCCGGCCGAGGCCGTCATCGTCGTCACCTTGGTCGTGCCGCCTTCCGAGGTTCCCGGGGCAATCGGCCCCCGCACGCCGACGGCACTGCGCAGCGCAGCCGCCCGGAGCCCCCGGGCGGAGACCGGCCCGATGTCGGCGCCCGTCATCGTCGTCGCCGTCCTCATGCCGCCCTCCGGGGTTCCCAGGGAATCCGGCCCAGTACACCGGCCAGGTTCCGCGCCGTCGCCGCCCAGCCGTCCAGGGCTGCCCGGCGGCCTCGCGCCGCCGCCTTCAGGCGTCGGCGGACATCCGCCTCGCCGAACCAGCCGCGCAGTTCCGCCGCGAGCGCCGCCGGGTTCTCGGGCGGTACGAGGATGCCGGGGACGCCGCCGTCGGGCGCGCGCCCGACCGCCTCGGGCAGGCCGCCGACGTCCGTGGCGAGCACCGGGATGCCGCGCGCGAGTGCCTCGGTGACCGCCATGCCGTACGTCTCCGCGTAGGAGGTGAGGACCATCAGGTCGGCGGCGGCATAGCTGGCGTCGAGCTGGGCGCCCGCCTGGGGGCCGGCCAGGTGCAGCCGGTCCTCCAGACCGTGCCTGGCGATCAGGGCGCGCAGGTCGGCGACGTACTCGGGGTCCTGTTCGAGCCCGCCGACGCAGACGCAGCTCCACGGCAGGTCGGTCACCGCGGCCAGCGCCTCCACCAGGCGGTGCTGGCCCTTGCGCGGGGTGACGGCAGCCACGCACAGGAGGCGGGAGACGCCGTCGGTGCCGGAGGCGAGGGGCGCGATGTCGGCGCCGGGGGCCGCCATGTGCACGCGGTCCGGGGCGAGTCCGTGGTGGGAGACGAGGCGTCGCACGGCCCAGTCACTGGTCGCGATCACCGACGGCACCGCCCGCAGGGTGGTCCGCTCCAGGGCGTCCAGCTCGGCCGCGACGGCCGGGTCGAGGCCCGTCTCGTCGCCCAGCGGGAGATGCACCAGCACGGCGAGGCGCAGCCGTTCGGCCTCCGGGACGATGATCTCGGGGACCCCGCAGGCCACCAGGCCGTCGAGCAGGACGACCGTGCCGTCCGGCAGCTCGCTCAGCGTCCGCGCCAGTTCCGCGCGGGCGTCCGCGCCGGGCCGGGGCCAGTCACCGGCGACGGCGTGCTTGTGGACCTGCCAGCCGAAGCCGGGCAGGTCGAGGCTGATCCGCCGGTCGTAGGCGTTGCCGCCGCTCGGCTTGGCCGGGTCGTCGACACCGCCCGGCATCACGAAGTGCACGGAGCGCAGGGACATGGGGATGATCGCCGCGTTCTTGAGGGCCGCGTTCTGCACGGGCACGTAGGTGAGGGTCGTCTGCACGTGAGCCTGTACCTGTACCTGGGCCGGGGCTGCCGAAGTGGCCGCCGGGGAGAGGGGAACCGCTCGGTCGAGGGTCGTGTCGGTCACAGGGCACGCTCGTAGCTGGCCCAGGCGACGTGCGACTCGTGCAGCGTGACGGTGAGGCCCGCCAGGCCTCGCGCGCCCTCACCCAGGGCGCCCTTCTCGATCCGCGCGGCGAGCCGGTCGGCGATTTCCTTGGCCAGGAACTCCGTGGAGGTGTTGATCCCGGCGAAGTCGGGCTCGTTGTCGAGGTTGCGGTAGTTCAACTCGCTCACCACGGCCCCGAGCTCCTGGGTGGCCAGACCGATGTCGACGACGATGTTGTCGTCGTCCAGCTGTTCACGGCGGAACGTGGCGTCGACGAGGAACGTCGCTCCGTGCAGGCGCTGGGCGGGTCCGAAGACCTCTCCGCTGAAGCTGTGGGCGATCATGATGTGATCGCGGACGGTGATGCTGAACAACGGACGACCCTCCAGGTGCGGCGCGTCTTGCCCCGAGCTGATCGCTGCCGGGGCATGCCGAGTAGTACGGCTACCCACGGCAGCTTGTTCAACGACTTGTTCATGTGCCCGAACCACTTTTCGGAGGGTGGGCGACCCCGTCAGCCGATGTCCGGATAGCGGACGCGATGGCAGAGCGCCGGCAGCTCCCCGGAGGCGAGCCTCGGCAGCACGTCCGGGAGTTCCTCGAAGGCGCACTCACCGGTGATCAGGGCGTCGAGCGCCGGATCGGCCAGCAGTTCGAGGGCCAGCGCGAGCCGGTCGGCGTAGGTGCGGCCGGGCCGCGCGGCCGGGGACACGGTCCCCACCTGGCTGCTGCGGACGGTGAGCCGCCGGGAGTGGAACGCCTCACCCAACGGCAGGCTGACGCGCCGGTCGCCGTACCAGCTCAGCTCGATGACCGTGCCCTCGGCGGTGAGGAGTTCGAGCGAGCGGGCGAGTCCCGCCTCCGTGGCGCTGGCGTGGACGACCAGGTCGCACTCCCCCAGGGCGTCCCCCGGCAGCGCGAAGTCGACGCCGAGCGCCTCCGCGGTCTTCGCCCGCCCGGGATCGGCGTCCACCAACTGGACGCGCACCCCCGGGAACCGGGCGATCAGGGCGGCCACCGACGAGCCGATCATCCCACCGCCGACCACCGCGATCCGGTCGCCGGCCAGCGGCGACGCGTCCCAGAGGGCGTTCACGGCGGTCTCCACGGTCCCGGCGAGCACCGCGCGCTCGGCAGGCACCCCGTCCGGCACCGGTGTCACCGCGTCCACCGGAACCACGTAACGCGTCTGGTGCGGGTAGAGGCAGAAGACCGTACGGCCCACCAGCGCGTCCGGGCCCTCCTCCACCACACCGACGTTGAGGTAGCCGTACTTGACCGGACCGGGGAAGTCGCCCTCCTGGAACGGCGCCCGCATGGCGGCGTACTGGCTGACCGGGACGCCGCCGCGGAAGACGAGTGTCTCCGTGCCGCGGCTCACCCCCGAAAACAGGGTGCGGACCAGTACCTCGCCCTCACCGGGCGCCGTCAGTCCGACGTCACGGATCTCTCCGTGGTCCGGCGAACCGAGCCAGAACGCACGTGCGGCGCGCTTCATCGGAGTCCTCCTGAACGCTTGGGAAGTTGTTCACGTACTGCGGGGTGCACAGTCCGCGCACAGTACGCGGCATGATCCACTCTGTACATACGGCGGAGGACTCGCGGTGGCCCTGAACAACACGTACGAAGCGAGGCTGGTTCAGCAGGAAACCGCCCTGGGTGCGGGCCTGCAGGTCCTGCTGCTGGCCCTGCTCGGCTCCGCGATCGGTCTGGGCCCGGCGGGCTGGCTGACCGGGCTGGCGTTCGCGATCGCCACCTGGGCCGTGCTGTCGCGCGCGCTGCACCGGTCCGGGTCGAAGTCGTTCGGCCCGGCCAACCGTGTCACCCTCGGCCGGGCGACCCTGGTCGGCGGGGTGACGGCGCTGGTCGCGGACTCCTTCGTGAGCTCGCCGCCCATCACGCTGTTCGTCGGACTGGCGGCCGTGGCCCTGATCCTCGACGGCGTGGACGGCAAGGTCGCCCGGCGCACCGGCACCTGCTCGAAGCTGGGCGCTCGTTTCGACATGGAGGTCGACGCGTTCCTCATCCTGGTGCTCAGCGTGTACGTGTCGATGTCGCTGGGCCCGTGGGTCCTGCTGATCGGCGGTATGCGCTACGCCTTCGTCGCCGCCGCCCGCGCCCTGCCCTGGCTGAACGCCCCGCTCCCCCCGAGCACCGCCCGCAAGACCGTGGCCGCCCTCCAGGGCATCCTGCTCCTGCTCGCCGCCTCCGGGTACCTGCCCCTCGCGGCGACACAGGCGGTGGCCGCGCTGGCCCTGGGCACGCTGGTCTGGTCGTTCGGGCGGGACATCCTGTGGCTGTACCGGACGTCCCGTCCGCGCACGGCGCCCGTCGCGTCGCTCGCCTCGGTGGAACAGCAGCTGCGCGCGCTGGTGCCCGAGTCCGTGTCCCGCTGAGGCACGGTCCGCGCGACAGGGCGCGGACCGCACGTACGGCAACTGCCGCGATTCCCGCGACCACTGCAACTACTGTTCTACGAACGTGAAGTCCGGGTCCTGACCAGCGCGGACGCCGCCGCTGCCAGCCCCAGCACCCCATGATCAGCCCGGCGATCCCAGCCCGCGAGCCGTCGAGTCACTGGCCGAGTCCGAGGCCCGACCGGCGCCGCTCTTCGCGGAGGCCACCGCCGAGGAACTCGCGACAGCCCCCTCACCCGGACCCTGGCCCGCCGGACCCTTGTCCGTCGCTGCCGCCGTCGACTTCAGCGCCGCCCGCCGTCATCCAGCCCGTCCGGCGCTCGAGGAACAGCGCGTTCAGCGCGACCGGGGATCTGGGGGCGGAGCCCCCAGGAAGGGACCGGGGGGTCACTGGGCCCCGCCGGTCTCCTCGTCCTCCAGCTCCTTCGCCATGCGGCGCAGGTGCGGCCCGTACTCCGGGTCGTTGAGCGCCGCCGCGAACTGGGCGGTGAGGTAGGCGAGCGGGTTGCCCGTGTCGTACCAGCGGCCGTGGATCACCTGGCCGTAGACGGCCCGGCTGCCGGCGTAGGCGTTGATGGCGTCGGTGAGGTACACCTCGCCGGTGCGGTGGTCGTACCAGCGCTTGGTCTGGTCGCGCAGTTCGTCGATGATGCCGGGCGTGATGACGTAGCCGCCGATGGCCGCGTACGCGGAGGGCGCGTCCTGCGGGCGGGGCTTCTCGACCAGGCCGGTGATGCGGAGCAGACCGTCGTCGAGGTCCTCCTTGACGACGGGGACGCCGTAGCGCTGCGAGTCGCCCGGGTCCATCGGCATCAGCGCGAGGACCGGGGAGTTGGTCGCCTCGTACGCCTTGATCAGCTGCTGGGCGCGCGGGACCTCGGCGACGAACACGTCGTCGGGCCACAGCACGAGAATCGGCTCGTCGCCGAAGTTGCGGGCGGCGTTGAGGACCGGCGTGCCGTTGCCGTACGGGCCGTGCTGGTCGAGGTAGGTGATGTGGCCCAGCCGGGACAGTTCACCTACCTCCTCGACGGCGTCGGCGTAGGCGGCCTTGCCGTCGGCGCGCAGCTGGTCGACCAGTGCGGGGTTGGGCCGGAAGTGGTCCTGGATCAGGCCCTTCCCGCCGGACACCACGATGGTGATGTCGGTGATGCCGGAGGCCACGAGCTCCCGGACGGTGTGCTCGATGACGGGCTTGTCACCGACGGGCAGCATCTCCTTCGGTGTCGCCTTGGTGAGCGGCAGCAGCCGGGACCCCAGTCCGGCTGCGGGAATGACTGCCCTGCGAATCGTGGCCATAGGCCCCCCTGTACGAATGCGCGTACGCGTTTCAGCGGTCGTTGTGCACGGTCGTGCTCGGTGGTGCTGCTCAGTGGTGCTGGTGGGTGCTCACCCGTGCCTGTCGGCGCGGGTGGTGTGACGCTACCAATTCGGCATGCCCCACCGCCGTGCCGCCCGGCCCTCCGGGGTGCTCCCCCGGCCACACGTCAGGACCGGCGCGGCAGCACGGCGATCGCTCCGAGAGGCACAGCGGCCAGTATCAGCCAGGGCACCACCGCGGGCAGGCCGGTGTCGAGAAGAGTGCCGGTCAGCGAGCTGCCGACCAGCACGATCAGGCCGGATACCGACGAAAGGGCGCCGGTGTAGAGGCCGAGCCGGCCCTCCTCGGCGAGGTCGGGCACCCAGGCGCGGGCCACCGGGGCGACCAGCATCTGGCCGAAGGTGAGCAGTACGACGAAGCCGGCCGCGGGCAGCAGCCCGGCCGTGCCGGTCCACCCTGCGGGCCTGGCCAGCGCCACCACCGCGAACCCGGCGGAGATCAGCAGCATGCCGACGACCATCGAGCGGCGCAGGGCGAGCCGGTCGCCGACCCAGCGGGTGACCGGCAGTTGGGCGGTCACCACGAGCAGCGAGGACAGGGCGAACAGCCAGGCCAGCGCGGTCTGCGAGCCGGTCGCGCGCTCCACCTCGGCGGGCAGCGCCAGATACAGCTGGTTGTACGCGAGCAGATAGGCGCCGTACGCGGAACAGAGTGCCAGAAATCGACGGTTGCGCAGCAATGTGCGCACGCCCCCTTTCGCGGCTATGCGCTCCCGGCCGGGTATGTGCTGCGGGAGGAGCCAGGCGTGCCCGGCGAGGACGAGGACGAAGATTCCGGCGCCCGCGAGGCACACCAGCCGGAAGTCGACGGACAGCAGCAGACCGCCGAGGAGCGGCCCGACGAAGGCGCCCGCCTGTCCGGCGACGGTGAACAGCGCGAGGACCCGGGTGCGCGAGCCCTTGCCCTCCTCCTCCCAGACCACTGCCTGCCGGGCCACCTCGGACTCGACGGCGGGCGAGAACAGCGCGGCGGCGAAACCGATGAGGAGGACGGAACCGATGACCGTCGCGGTGGAGCCGGCGTAGCCGAGCCAGGCGAAGCCCGCGATGCGCAGGGCGCAGCCCGCGAGCACCACCGGCCGGATGCCGTACCGGTCGGCGAGCGCGCCGCCGACGACGAACAGCCCCTGCTGGCTGAACGTGCGCAGCCCGAGGACGAACCCGACGAGCCACCCGGCCATGCCGATCGCCTGTCCCAGATGCTCGGAGAGGAAGGGCAGGACAGCGAAGAAGCCGACGTTGAAGGCGAGTTGGGTCAGGATGAGCAGTCGCAGCAGCGGCGAGAGGCGCGTCCGGGTGGGGGCCTTGCCCTCGACGGCGATTGCGGGCGCGGTCACAGGAAGGCCAACTCTCGCGTTTCCGGATGCGGTTGGGTCACTCGCACCGTCTCCCGCCGCTGCTGCGTCTTGGGCAGCGGCGACAGGCGCATCAAGGCGGGCGCCTTGTCCTTGGCGACGGCGGCAGGGGTGGTCATTGGAAGGCCAGCTCTCGCGTTTCCGGAAGCGGTTGGGGCGCCCGCACCGCCTTCCGGGGGCGTCGGACCGTGAGGCCCGCCGCGGTCACGGCCAGGGCGCCGAGCAGGGCGAGCACGGCGGCGGGGGCGAGGACCGCCCAGGGGGCCCGTTCGGCGTACGGCTGGTTCTCGGCGAGGAGCAACCCCCATTCCGGGGAGGGCGGTTGGGCGCCGAGACCGAGGAAGCCGAGGGCCGCCAGGGCGAGGGCGACATTGGGCAGCCGCAGCAGGGCGTGCCGGGTGACCGGGGGCAGCGCGGCGGGCAGGAGCTCATGGCGCAGGACGTACCAGCGGTCGGCGCCGAGGCCTCGGGTGGCCGTGACATGCAGGGTGGCCCGTTCCTGGCTCAGCAGGGCGGCGGTGTGCGCGGCCAGGGGCGCCCAGGCGACGGCGGTCACGGCGAGCGCGGGGGTGGCGCCGCCGCTCCCCACGACCGCCGTGACCAGCAGCGCGGCGAGTACGGGCGGTATCGCGTTGACGGTGTCGACGAGCGGTCCGGACAGCCGGGGCACCAGCCCGAGCACCAGGCCGATCAGCAGGGCGGCGGCGCTGATCGCGGTGGCGAGCAGCAGCGTGTCGAGAGCGCCGTGCCCGACGCGGGCGAGAACGTCGCGGCCGAGCGCGTCCGTGCCGAACGGGTGCGCCCAGGAGGGAGGTTGGAGCCGGGCCCGGGTGTCCAGCGCGAGCGGATCGCGCGGCAGCCCGAGGGCGACGACACCGAGCAGCACACCGGCGTACAACAGGGGCGGGGTGCGGCGGGCGGGCGGCGCGGGCCGGTGCAGGGAGGAGAGGCCTCCGTCGCGCAGGGCGGGGCCGATGAGCAGCCGGGCCGTGACCCGGGTCGCGACCGCCGCGAGGGCCGCGAGCAGGACGAGTGCGAGGGTGCTCGCCTGGAGGACGGGCAGGTCCTGGGCGATGGCGGCCTGGAGGGCGGTGCGGCCGAGGCCCGGGATGTCGAAGATCTGCTCGACGGCGACCGAGCCGCCGGTGAGTCCGACGACGAACAGCCCGGCGTTCGGCAGCAGTGGGGGCAGACAGCGCCGCACGGCCTGGCTCGCGATGCGCCGGGCCGGGATGCCTCGTGCGGCGGCGGCCAGCGCCCAGGGCTCGGCGAAGGCGCCGGGCAGCAGATCGTCGAGGAGCCGCCCGAGCAGCGCACCGGCGGGCAGGCCGAGGGCGAGGCCGGGCAGGATCGTCCACTGGAGTCCGTACCAGCCGAGGGCGGGCAGCCACCCGAGCTGGACGCCGACGACGGTGGCCAGCACGGACGCGGTGAGGAACTCGGGCAGCGCGGCGACCATCGCGGACCCGCTGCCGCCCCCGCGCCGCCGCCCGCCGTCGCACAACGTGCGGGCGCACACCAGGGCGGCGACGAACAGGGCGATGGTCAGCGCCACGGCCATGAGCAGCAGCGAGGCGCCGAGCGCCCGCAGGACATCGGGCATGACCTCGGACCCGGAGATCCAGGACCGCCCGGCGTCGCCGCGCGGCAGCCCGCTGAGCCAGTCCCCGAGCAGCCGCAACGGCCCGGCGTCGAGGCCGAGTCGCGCCCGGATGTCGGCCAGCACGGCCGGGGTGGCCTCGCGCTCCGCCGAACGTGCCTTGAGCACGGTGAACGCCGGGTCGGTGCGGGTCAGCCAGGGCAGCAGACCGATCCCGCAGACGAGGACCGCGGCGAGCAGAGCACGCCACAGGAGCGTGCCCACACGTCCCCGCACAGGTCAGCGCCGCGTTCCGGTACCGACCAGCGTGCGCTCGTACGGATCGAGGAGCACGCCCCGTACGTCGGCGTCGACGCCGGTGATGATCCGCTGGTGGGCCAGCGGGACGACGGCGTCGTCGCCGAGGATCAGGGCTTCGGCCGTCATGGCCGCGTCCTGGCGCTCGGCGGTGTCCGCGATGCCCTCGGCCTTGGCGACGGCCTGGTCGACCTTCTTGTCGCAGAGCAGGGAGAGGTTGTAGCCACCGTCGCAGGTGTAGTCGCTGGCGAGGACCGAGACGGGGTCACCGGAGTCGAGCATGGTGTTGCGGGCGGCGACAAGGGCGTCGAACTTACCGGCCAGCGCGTCGCTTTCGATGCGCGAGTACTCCCGCACCTCCAGTTTCACCTTGAACCCGGCCTTCTCCAGCTGTTGCTTCAACACCTGGGCGGCTTCCGGGAGTTCGGGCCGGTTGTCGTACGTGGCGAGGGTGATGGAAGCGCCCTTGGGCGCAGCAGCCTTCGCCCGCCCGGTGGGCTGGACACGCTTGCCCTCGGCCCAGCTGAGCGCCGGGCCGTAGATGCCCTGGCCGGCGTCGGCGTGGCCTTCGTAGACACCGTCGGCGATCGCGGAGGTGTCCACGGCGGCGCGGGCGGCGGCCCGGAGCTTCGCGTCCTTGAACACGCCGGTTTTGGTGTTGAGGTGCAGGAAGGCGGTGCGGGCCGTGGCGGTCTCGCGGCGGGTCGCCTTGTCGAGGGAGGCGGCCTGGGCGACGGGAATCGACTCCGCGATGTCGACCTGTCCGGTACGCAGGGCGTTGGCGCGGGCGGTGCCGTCGGCGATGAACCGCGCGTCGATCCCGGCCGCCTGGGCGCGTCCGCCCCAGTAGTCGTCGAACCGGTCGAGGGTCGCCGCGGTGGACCCGGTGGTCTTCGTCAGCTCGAAGGGCCCGGTGGCGGTGCCGACCGGGTCGACGGCACCTTTCTTCGCGAACGCCTTGGGCGCGAGCACGGCGAGGCCGGGGCTGGACAGACGCAGCGGGAGCACGGGGTCGGGCTCGGCGGTGGTGACGGATATACGTCCGTCACCGGCGGCCTTCGCGGTGAGGGTCACGCCGGTGAGCGCGGCGGGCTCGGGCTCTGCCTGGGTGGCCCGGGTGAGGGCGGCGGCGACGGTGGCCGCGGTGACGTCGGTGCCGTCCTGGAAGGCGGCCTCGCGCAGGGTGAACAGCCAGGTGCGGTCGTCCTTGCGGGTCCAGGACTCGGCGAGCGCGGGAGCGGCGGAGCCGTTGGCGTCCAGGGCGGTCAGGCCCTCGGTGACGCCGAGGCGGCTGAGGATGGTGGCGTCGGCACCGTACGGCGAGAGGTTCTCGGTCGGCGGGAAGGCGAGCGCGACCCGCAGCCGGGAGCCGGATCCGGCGTCCGACGAGGAGTCGCTGTCGTCGCCGCCGGAGGCGAAGCAGCCGGTGAGCAGCGGGGAGAGCAGCAGTCCGACGAGCAGTCGGCGACGGCGGGGGGTGCGCATGGTCCTCGGTTCCGTAAAGGTCTACACAGGGGGTTTCACACAGGGACGGGCAGCACGAAGGAGCCGTCCGGGGACGGGTCGGCCGCACAGAAACGGCAGCCTAGCTGATAATCATTTCCAATAGCTAGCCCGACCCCGCCACCGACGATCACCGCGCCAACGGAACCTCGAAGTGCACGACAGCCTGCCCGCCGCCCGCGTCCTCGCGCTCGTCGTGCACGACCTTGCCCAGCGACCGCCAGAAGCCCTCGGCGCCGGGCACCGTCGGGTCCGTGTGTAGATACACGGCGCGATAACCGCCGTCGGCCGCCGCGAAGGCCAGCAGTTCGGCCACCAGCCGCCGGGCCAGACCGCGCCTGCGGTGTTCCGGACGGACGTAGACCCGACGCAACTGCGCGGTGACACCCGAGGGATAACTCTCGGCGAGCCGGCGCGGGTTCGGCGGATGAAGGGGACCGCGCGAGTCGAGGGCGGCGGTGGCCGCGACGCTCGCGTCGCGTTCGTCGACGGCGACCAGGAGGGTGTGGCGGGCGGGCGCGAGATAGGCGGACGCCGGGTCGACGATGTCGCCGTGCCAGCGCGGCACATAACCCGTTCCGAAGTCGCGGTAGACGGTGTCGAGCATGACGGCTCGCGCGCCGTCGAGATCGTCGGGGGTCGCCGTCCTGATGCAGTAATCATGCACCTGCACATCATATGCATTTAAGTTGATCCAACAAACGATCGCCAACTCCAGGCAGTCGCTGCCTAGTTGAGGGTGAGGCGATTTGACAGATCCCCGGGCGCCGCATAAAAACTTGCCACATGACATTCATTTTCAAAATGACGGGCGCGGTGCCGGCCACCGCAGAACGAGGAGCGGCCCGGTAATGCGCGTCGCGTTCGTCGGCAAGGGCGGCAGCGGCAAGACCACGCTGTCCGCACTGTTCTCCCGCCATCTCGCACGCTCCGGCGCGCCCGTGGTCGCCATCGACGGCGACATCAACCAGCACCTGGCCGAGGCGCTCGACCCGGTCGGCGGCGAGGCGTTCGCCGCGCCGCCGCTCAGCGCCCACCTCGGCGACATCAAGGACTACCTGCGCGGCACCAACCCACGCATCGAGTCGCGCGAGGCCATGGTCAAGACGACCCCGGCCGGCCGGGGCTCACGGCTGCTGCGCCCGCTCGGCGACGACGAGATCCATACCCGGCACGTCGAACGGGTGGGCGGCGTACCGCTGATGGCGACCGGCGCCTTCGAGGAGAGCGACCTGGGAGTGGCCTGCTACCACTCCAAGCTGGGCGCGGTGGAGTTGTACCTCAACCATCTCGTCGACGGCCCCGGTGAGTACGTCGTCGTCGACATGACCGCCGGCGCGGACGCCTTCGCCTCCGGGCTGTTCACCCGGTTCGACATGACGTTCCTGGTGGCCGAACCGACGCGCAAGGGCGTCTCCGTATACCGCCAGTACCGCGATCACGCCCGCGAGTTCGGGATTCCGCTCGCGGTGATCGGCAACAAGGTGACCGGCGAGGACGACCTGCTCTTCCTCAAGGAGGAGACCGGCGACGACCTGCTCACCCACCTCGTCCAGTCCAGTTGGGTGCGTGCCGCCGAACAGGGCCGCGACCAGGGCGAACTGGAGCCGCAGAACCTGCACGCGCTGAACCAGCTCCGGGACGCGGTCGACGCCCGCCCCAAGGACTGGGCCGCCTTCCAGCGGCACGCCGTCGAGTTCCATCTGCGCAACGCCCGCGCCTGGGCGGACAGGGCGACGGGCCTGGACCTGGCCGAGCAGGTGGACCCCGAGTTCATGCACGGGCCCGCCGCACTCACCTGATCCCACCGCGTTCGTACCACCCGTGAGAACGCAAGAAATTCAAAGAAGAAGAACAGGACACCCCATTCATGTCGCTCGACGTCTCCCCCCAACTCCTCGCCGAAGCCGAGCAGGGTGACATCCGTGAGGACGACTTCGTCGAAACCGTCCGCACCTCTCTCCCGTACGCCTACCGGCTCATCGCCGACCTCGCGTCCGAACTCCAGGGCGGCACCGCCGAGTTCGCCGACAACCAGACCCCGCCGCCCTCCGAGAAGGAGCGCGGCCAACTGCTGCGGGCGCTGGCCAGCGACGCGATCCGGGGGAGCCTGGAGCGGCACTTCGGCATCGCGCTCGCCTTCCAGAACTGCCACCGGGTCGCGGCCTTCCACCCCGGGGCGCGGAGCGGCGCGACCTACGCCCGCTTCACCTCGCTGCGCTCGCAGGTCCTCAACCAGTCGCCGGAGTTCCGCGACTGCTGACACGCCGGCGGCCCGCCGCACCTGATGGCAATTCCCCGGGGGCAGGGAAGGGGAAATGGGGAATCTCCGGGGAATTGACAAGGGCGCATATCCGTGGCCCGAATTCCGGCCCTGCCGAATTCGATAACGATTCGGAGACCCCACGGCCCCCTGTACCCTAGGGTCGAACGGGTGATCGATATCAGCCCGGGGGGGGGCGGGTCCGACGGTGGCCTGGTGTCTGCCCAGGAGACCCCGGAACACGTGACGGCGGTGCCTCGTTCTCCTACAGGGACGTTCCTGCGTGCACTCCTGGAGAGGAAGTGAGCACGATGGCGACCGATACCGAGGTGACCGATGTGTTCGACCCGGCCACCGAGGACGAGAGCGACGCTCCCCTCCCCCGGCTGGCCACCGCGGGAGGGTCGGTCGACCAGGTGCGGGACTACCTCCGGCTCATCGCCCGGGTCCGGCTCCTCAGCGCCGCGCAGGAGGTCGACCTCGCGAAACGGATCGAGGCCGGGCTGTACGCCGAGCACAAACTGCTGGAAGACCCTCCCGAGGACCCCGTTTCCCAGCGGGAGTTGGAGATCCTCACGGCGGACGGCGAGCGCGCCAAGTCCCACCTCATCGAGGCGAACCTCCGCCTGGTCGTGTCCGTCGCCAAGCGTTACACGGGCCGCGGACTGCTGTTCCTGGACCTGGTCCAGGAGGGCAACACCGGCCTGATCCGGGCCGTCGAGAAGTTCGACTACACAAAGGGCTTCAAGTTCTCGACGTACGCGACCTGGTGGATCCGGCAGGCGATCTCTCGCGCGCTGGCGGACCAGGGCCGGACCATCCGCATCCCCGTGCATCTGGTGGAGGTCATCAACCGGGTGGCCCGCACCCGCCGCGAGCTGATCCAGGACTCCGGGACGGAACCCACGCCGGAGGAACTGGCGGAGAAGGCGGGCGTCCCCGTGGAGCGACTGCCGGAACTCACCGCCTACACCAGGGAACCCGTCTCGCTGCACACCGCCCTGGGCGAGGACGGTGACGGCGAACTCGGCGACCTGATCGAGGACCGGGACAGCGTCACCCCCATGGACATGGTCACCTTCCTGCTGCTCCAGGAGACCATCCAGTCCATCCTCGCGGAGATGACCCCCCGGGAGGCCGGCATCATCTCCCTGCGCTACGGCCTGTCCGGCGGCCGGACCAGAACCCTGGAGGAGATCGGCCAGGTGTACGGCGTGACGCGCGAACGCATCCGCCAGATCGAGTCCAAGACGATGTCCAAACTGCGCCACCCGTCCCGCGCCCAGGTGCTCCGGGACTATCTCGACGCCATGTGACCCGATCCTGCCCCCGGTCAGAGGCGGTCAGGCGGTGGCGAGTGCTGTACGGAGGATGCTCATCGCCCGGCCGATGGCGGCTTCGGCTTCGGCTTCGGCTTCGGCTTCGGCGGCATGGGGCCCGCGCAGGGCGCTGCGCCTCACGACATCGTGCGCGCCCGCCGGCCGGTATCGGACGGCGGCGACGGGCAAGGCAAGTCTGCCCCGCGAAGCGCGAACAGGCGCGCGCGGTGCCTCTGGCGGTCCCTCGGCGGATCCCGCGACCCGATGGCGGTCCCTCAGCGATCACGCAAGGCCATGGGCCCGACCCCCGAGCAGAACGCGCCGGCCCAGCAGCACCTCCGGCTGCTCACGGCCGACGGGAGGGCCAACCGACGTCGGCCCTCCGGGCTTGGGCCCTGTCTCACGTGACGTTTACCCGGGGGCCGTAGTCTCCGGCCCGGCGAGTCGCTGACGTGGCCGTGCCGCCGTACCCAGGATCCTGGGCCGACGGGCGGCGACTTCCGCTCCACGCCGATACGACGACCGTC
The DNA here is from genome assembly GCF_014646095.1 of Streptomyces lacrimifluminis. Taxonomy (GTDB): domain Bacteria; phylum Actinomycetota; class Actinomycetes; order Streptomycetales; family Streptomycetaceae; genus Streptomyces; species Streptomyces lacrimifluminis. The sequence continues at coordinate 35,310 of NZ_BMMU01000012.1, forward strand.
ACCCGCACGGTCTTGAACCGCTCCAGAACCACCGGAGAACCATGGCAACCGACGACAGCGCGCCCGAATCCCCGGCCCCCACCCCCGGCGCTCGGGCGCGGGCCACCGCTCTGCTGGGCCGGCCCGGACTGTGGCTGCTGCCCACCGTCCTGACCGGGCTGCTCGCGCTCCTGCTGTCGCTGCTCTACATGGGCGGCATCGTGAGCCCCAACCGGGACCTGCACAACCTGCCCATCGGCATCGTCAACGCGGACCGGGGCGCGCCCCTGCCCGGGCAGCAGGAGAACCTGGGTGTACAGATCACCAAGGCGATCACCACCGACACCTCCGGCGGCGACAAGGCCGAATGGCGTGAACTCAGCCTCGCCCGGGCCCAGGACGAGTTGGACTCGGGCAGGCTCTACGGCGTGCTGGTCGTACCCGACGGTTTCACCGCCTCGGTCGCCGCGCTGACCGGCACGAGCGCCACCGCCCGTCCGGCACTGACCGTGCTGACCAACCCCGGCAAGGGCAGCCTCGGTTCCTCCCTCGCCGGTCAGATCACCACGCAGGCCGCGCACCAGGCCTCGCAGACCATCGGCGAGCAGCTGACGGCGAGCGCGAAGGGGGCGAACGCCACGACGAAGCTGCTGCTGGCCGACCCCGTCACGGTCACCACCCAGGTCGGCCACCCGATCGGCACCCACAGCGGTCTGGGCCTGAGCACCTTCTACTACACGCTGCTGCTCGTGCTGGCCGGGTTCCTGGGCGCCAACGTCATCAGCAACGGAGTGGACACCTCCCTCGGTTACGCCGACAACGAGATCGGTCCCTGGCACACGCGCCGGCCGACCGTGCCCATCAGCCGTACCCAGACCCTGCTGCTCAAGATGGGCATGACCGCCGGGATCACGCTCCTGAGCGTCTCCCTGATCATGGTCGCCACCGTCGGCATCCTCGACATGGACGCCGATCACCTGCCCCTGCTGTGGCTGTACTCGTACTGCGCCACCCTGGCGGTCGGCCTCGGCGTGCAGGCCATCAACGCGGCCTTCGGCGGGATCGGGCAGCTCGTGTCGATGTTCGTGTTCATCGTCCTGGGACTGCCGTCGTCCGGGGCCACGGTCCCGCTCCAGGCGGTGCCGGACTTCTACCGCTTCCTGTCCGTGTTCGAGCCCATGCGTCAACTCGGTGACGGGGCGCGCGCGATCCTCTACTTCGACGCCCGCGGGGACGCGGGACTGACCCGCGCCTGGATCATGATCGCGGTCGGCGCCGCGCTCGCGCTGCTCTTCGGCTTCGCGATGGCCCGCTACTACGACCGCAAGGGCCTCGAACGCCTCACTCCGCACCCTTCCTGAGCCGAAACCCGGGACAGTCGGGGGGGAACGGTTGGGGGGACGGAGCGGCGATGTTGAGGTCGAGCGGCGGTCTTGAGGTCAACGGTTGCCCGTTCACCCTTTCGGGCGGCGGCCTCCGGCTGACACACTCACCAGGGTGCCCGACTTCGACATGCTTGTCATAGGATCCGGCCCTGGCGGCCAGAAGGCTGCCATCGCGGCGGCCAAGCTCGGCCGCCGGGTCGCCGTCATCGACCTCCCCGACATGGTCGGCGGGGTCTCCATCCACACCGGCACCATCCCCTCCAAGACGTTGCGCGAGGCGGTGCTCTACCTCACCGGCCTCACCCAGCGCGATCTGTACGGCCAGAGCTACCGCCTCAAGGAGGACATCACCGTCGCCGACCTGACCGCGCGCACCGAGCACGTGGTCAGTCGCGAGGTCGACGTCATCCGCAGCCAACTTTCCCGCAACCACGTCTCCCTGTTCGCCGGCACCGGCCGGTTCGTCGACGACCACACCGTGGCCGTGCGCGAAGTGAACGGCAACGAACGGCTGTTGACCGCCGAGCACATCGTCATCGCCACCGGGACCCGGCCGGCCCGACCGGACACCGTCGAGTTCGACGAGCGCACGATCATGGACTCCGACAACGTGCTCAACCTCGAAGGCGTGCCGCGTTCCATGGTCATCGTCGGGGCCGGGGTGATCGGCATGGAGTACGCCTCGATGTTCGCGGCGCTCGGCAGCAAGATCACGGTCGTCGAGAAGCGGCCCGGGATGCTCGACTTCTGCGACCTCGAAGTGATCGAGTCGCTGAAGTACCACCTGCGGGACCTGGCCGTCACCTTCCGCTTCGGGGAGACGGTCGCGGCGGTGGAACGCCACGCCCGAGGCACGCTCACCGTCCTGGAGAGCGGCAAGAAGATCCCCGCGGACGCGGTGATGTACTCGGCGGGCCGACAGGGCCTCACCGACGAACTCGACCTCGACAAGGCCGGGTTGTCCGCCGACCGGCGTGGCCGGATCACGGTGGACGAGCACTACCGCACCGAGGTGCCGCACATCTACGCCGTCGGCGACGTCATCGGCTTCCCGGCCCTCGCCGCGACCTCCATGGAACAGGGCCGCGCAGCGGCGTACCACGCGTGCGGCGAACCGGTCGACGGGATGCACAACCTCCAGCCCATCGGCATCTACACCATCCCCGAGATCAGCTTCATCGGCCGCACCGAGGACCAACTCACCGAGGAGAGCATCCCGTTCGAGGTGGGCATCTCCCGCTACCGCGAACTGGCCCGGGGCCAGATCATCGGCGACTCCCACGGCATGCTCAAACTGCTGGTCTGCCCGGAGACCCGCAAACTCCTCGGCGTCCACTGCTTCGGCACGGGAGCGACCGAGCTGATCCACATCGGCCAGTCCGTGATGGGCTGTGACGGCACGGTCGACTACCTCGTCAACGCGGTCTTCAACTACCCGACGCTCGCCGAGTCCTACAAGGTCGCGGCTCTGGACGCGACGAACAAGTTGCGCCAGATCGACCGGTTGCGGGACTGAGTCACGCCGCACGGCTGGGCCCGCCCGTGGGCTCAGCCGTGCGCGGCGTACCGTACGAAGGAGGTCCAGCCATCACGGCCGACCGCGAAGTGAGGGCGCGTCACGTCCTTGGAGTCCCGTACGCAGATGGCCTGTTCGGTGAGGGCAACCTCTACGCAGTCGTCGCCCTGGGTGCCGCTGTAGCTGGACTTGAACCAGGCGAGTTCCGTCGTGCTCATAGCTCTCCTCGCATTCTCTCCAACAGTCCCCGCGAGTCTTGGGGGTTCAGGGCCTGCGAACGCAGTGTGTCATAGCCCTGGTAGAGGAGGCTCACCTCTTTCGTGCCGCTGATCAGGCGTCCGTTCTGCTGTCCTTCCGAGTACGCGAGCCGCCGACGCTCGGGCGTCTCCAACAGCCGCACAGGACCATCCAGACACGCATGGAACTCGGCATCCAGCGGCATGACTTGAAGCGTCACGTTGCGCGGAGCACTCAACTCCAGCACATGGTCGAGCAGGCCCCTCGTCACGTCTGTGCCACCCAGCCGACGTCGGAAGAGGTGTTCCTCCACGATGAAGCTGAACGGGACGTTGGGCCTCTCGCGCAGCAGCTTCTGGCGTTCCAGTCGAGCAACGACCTGGTCCTCCAACTGCTCGTCCGACAACGGCGGAATGCTGTTGCCGAACACGGCCCGCGCATACCCCTCCGACTGCAGGAGTCCCGGCACCAACCGGCACTCATATGTGCACAGGCTGACCGCGACCCGCTCCAGCCGGGCCCATCGCCGGAACCAAGCCGCCAGCCCCGCCTCCCCCCGCGTAAGGAACTTCGCCGACTTCCGCAACGCCCCGGTGTTCCCCGTGGCGTCCTCCGCCAGTTCCACGAACGACTCGTCCGCCATGCGGCGTCCCAACTCCACCGACTCCACCGTGTGTTTGGAGAACCGGACCAGCTCCCCGAACTCGACCCTGCTGTACCCTGCGTGTTCGCGCAGGGCCTGGACGACGGCCCCGAACGTCCGCAGACTGTCGGAGGGGTCGGGTTCCCGCTCCACATCACCGGCATTCAGCTCATCGCCGTCCATGCTCTCCGTACCGTCCGTCATGCGCGGCCACCTCCAGGTGCGTACGTGCGTTGATCCCCGCGATCGACTCACCCAAAGTGACGGAAAGATCGGCGTACCGTCTACAGAATGTCCCCGTACGCTGACGCACCGTACGGACCGAACCCCTGGAACACACCCCCGCGCGCCCGACACGGTTGCCCCATGAACGCCCCCACGCCCCAAACCCCCGTTACCGTACACACGTTCACCCAGCGCCTCTCCTCCACGCGCCGCGGCGGCCGCCTCGCCCGGCTCCTCGCCGTGGAGCGGCTCCAGGCGTGGCAGATGTCACCCGCCGTAACCGAACGCGCCGAACAGATCGTCGCCGAATTCGCCGCCAACGCGGCCTTGCACGGCCGTGTCCAGGGCCGCGACTTCCAGGTCGCCCTGACGCTCGACGCGGCCACCGGAACCGTACGCATCGCGGCCACCGACGCACGCGGCGAGCAACTCCCCCTGTTGTGCAGGGACTTCGAGACATCGGTGGACAGTGAGTCGGGCAGGGGCCTGCTCATGGTCGCCGCCCTCGCCGATCGCTGGGGCACGGAGCCGTATCCGTCGGGCGGGAAGACGATCTGGGCGGAAGTGGGCCCCTGGCGGCACAACGACAAAACACCCGCTCCCGGCCGTGAGCCGGAGGCGGGTGCCTCACTGTGTGACTGTGTGTCCGAGGGGGGACTTGAACCCCCACGCCCGATAAAGGGCACTAGCACCTCAAGCTAGCGCGTCTGCCATTCCGCCACCCGGACCAGGTGTCTGCCGCAGCTCGGGGTGTTCCCCGGCGGCGGCATGACCAACAATACCAAGCTTTCGGACTGGCTTTCACCTGCATATCTCTCACCCCGGAGCGACCGGACGGCTACAGGGAGGGGACCGCGTCGCGCGGCTACTTCTCCCGCTCGTGGTACATCTTCCGCGTGTGTTCCGTGTGGGCCCGCATGATCTCGGTCGCGCGCCGCTCGTCGCGGTCCGCGATCGCCGCGATCAGTTCGCGGTGCTCGATCCAGGACTGCCGTCCGCGCTGCCGGGCGACCGGCGTGTAGTACCAGCGGACCCGGCGGTCGACCTGTGCCGCCAGTTCGGCGAGGACCGTGTTGCCGGCCAACTCCATGATCTTCGCGTGGAGCCGGGCGTTCAGGGCGACCGTGGCGTCCACGTCGTCGGCGGCGACCGCGCGCTCACCCTCGTCGCACAGCTCCTCGAGCACGGCGATGGCCGGGGCACTCGCGTTCGCGGCGGCGAGCCGGGCGGCCTCGGCCTCCAGCAGTGTGCGGACGGTGAGGAGCTGATCCGCCTCCGCCTCCGTCGGCTCGTGCACGAAGGCGCCCTGCGCGGGCCGAAGATCTACCCACCCGTCCGTGTTCAGCCGCTGCAACGCCTCGCGGACCGGCTGCCGGGAGACCCCGAGGTGACCGGCGAGTTCACTCTCGACGAGATGCTGCCCGGGCTGCAGGGCACGCGTGGTGATCAGTTCGAGCAGTGCCTCGTAGACACGGTCGCGCAGCGGGCCGGGGCGTTCGAGCTTGGGCACCGCACCCTGCGGCAGTCCTGTCGTCGACAACATTCCGGCCCCTCCTCTGCAGCACCGCCGCTACCTGTGAGAGCCCAGTATGAATTGGCTTTCGCCTACAGTCTACGGCGCACAAACACCCGGAAACCGGAGCTCACGCGGCACGGGTGGCCGTCCGGGCGCCGCCCCAAACCCTTGCTGCCACCATCTCCATCCTGTAGACAATATTTCGTAGACAGTTTTCGACAGTTCCGCGGTACACCCTCGACCGAACGGAGCGCCACCCAGTGAAAGTCGCCATCCTCGGCGCCGGAGCCATCGGCGCCTATGTCGGTGCCGCCCTGCACCAAGCAGGCGCCGACGTCCACCTCGTCGCCCGTGGACCGCACCTCGCGGCCATGAGGCAACACGGCGTACGCGTCCTCAGCCCCCGCGGTGACTTCACCGCCCACGCCCACGCCACCGACAACCCGGCCGACATCGGCCCCGTCGACTACGTCTTCCTCGGCCTCAAGGCAAACTCGTACGCGGCGTGCGGGCCGCTCATCGAGCCTCTGCTCCACGAGTCCACCGCGGTCATCGCCGCCCAGAACGGCATCCCGTGGTGGTACTTCCACCACCACGGCGGACCCCACGACGGCCACCGCATCGAGAGTGTGGACCCCGGCGGCGCGGTCAGCGCGGTACTCGCGCCGGAGCGGGCCATCGGCTGCGTGGTGTACGCGGCCACCGAACTGGAAGGGCCGGGCGTCGTCAGGCACCTGGAGGGCACCCGGTTCTCCATCGGCGAACCGGACCGCTCCCTTTCCCCGCGCTGTCACGCCTTCAGCGAGGCCATGCAGGCCGGCGAGCTGAAATGCCCCGTCGAGCCCGACCTGCGCAACGACATCTGGCTCAAGCTTCTCGGCAACATCTCCTTCAACCCCATCAGCGCCCTCGCCCGCGCCACGATGCGCCAGATGTGTCATCACGGCGGCACCCGTCAGGTCATCCACACCATGATGGAAGAGACCCTCGCCGTCGCCGAGGCCCTCAACTGCCACATCGGCATCTCCATCGAACGCCGCCTGGCCGGCGCCGAACGCGTGGGCGACCACCGCACCTCCACCCTCCAGGACCTCGAACGCGGCAAACCCCTCGAACTCGACGTCCTCCTGACCGCCGTCATCGAACTCGCCGACATCACCGGCGTCGAGGTCCCCACCCTGCGGACCGTCCACGCCATCAGCGACCTCCTCTCCCTGGGGACCGCCGCATGATGCCGAGGTAGTCGAGCCCCGGCGCCGCACGACACGGCACGGCACGGCACGACGCGGCAACGGCACACGACGTGGCCCGGCACACGACGGCGGGACCTCCGGCGGTGGAGGTCCCGCCTTTGCCAGGCAGGGCTTTTGTATACCATCTATCTGTATACTGTCTTGCCGTGTGCGTTCAGTATCCAACTGCCCCAGTACGGAGGCGACATGGAAGATCTGAATCCCGAGGTGGTGCTGGGGATGGCCACCCAGGCCCCCGACGGCATAGTGATCATCGACGGCGAAGGGCTGATCCGCTTCTGGAACCGGGGCGCGGAGCGCATCTTCGGGTTCTCGGCGGGCGACGTGGACGGTCGCAGTCTGGACGTCATCATCCCCGAGCGGCATCGGAAGCGTCACTGGGACGGCTTCCAGGAGGCAATGGACCGGGGGACGACCAAGTACGGGGACGCTGATCTGCTGAACGTTCCCGCACTGGCGGCGGACGGCCGCAAGCTGTCCATCGAGTTCAGCGTGGTGCTCCTGCCCGCTCCCGACGGCAGCACGTACGTCGGAGCGGTCATCCGGGACGTCACCGCGCGGCGCGAGCGGGAGCGGGAGCTGATGCGGCGGCGCGCCGAAGTCAAGGCCGAGGCAGAGGCAGAGGCAGAGGCAGAGGCAGAGGCAGAGGTTGAGGTTGAGGTTGAGGTTGAGGTTGAGGTTGAGGCAGAGGTTGAGGTTGAGGTTGAGGCAGAGGTTGAGGTTGAGGTTGAGGCCAAGGCGACGGTCTGAGCCACGCCGGACCACACGGAAGCGGCCGTGGCCCACTGGCCACGGCCGCTTCCGTCTCCGCGGGTCGGGTCGGGTCGGGTCGGGTCGGGTCGGGTCAGACGATGACCCCGCTCTCCTTCAGCCGGCCGATGGTCTCCTCGTCGTAGCCCAGCTCGACCAGGACCTCCGAGCTGTGCTCGCCCAGCAGCGGAGCACCCGCGATCTCCGGCTTGAAGGAGGAGAACTTCACCGGGCTGCCGACAGTCAAATACGTGCCCCGGCCCTTCTGCTCGACCTCGACGACCGTGCCGCTCTTGCGCAGGTCCTCGTCGTAGGCCAGCTCTTTCATGCTCATGACCGGGGCGCAGGGCACCTCCCACTCACGCAGGATGTTCACCGCCTCGTACTTGGTCTTGTCCGCGAGCCACTTCTCGATCTCCTCGAAGATCTCGAAGATGTGCGACTGGCGTGCGCGCGCCGTGGCGTACTCCGGGTCCTCGGCCCACTCGGAGCGGCCGATCACCTCGGCGGTGCGCTTCCAGTTCTGCTCCTGGACGGTGAAGTAGATGTACGCGTTCGGGTCGGTCTCCCAGCCCTTGCACTTGAGCACCCAGCCGGGCTGCCCGCCGCCGCCCGCGTTGCCGCCGCGCGGTACGACGTCGGTGAACTCGCCGTTCGGGTACTGCGGGTACTCCTCCAGGTAGCCGACCCTCTCCAGCCGCTGCTGGTCGCGCAGCTTGACCCGGCAGAGGTTGAGCACGGCGTCCTGCATGGAGACGGAGACCTTCTGCCCCCTGCCGGTCCTGCTCCGGTCGATGATCGCGGTGAGGATGCCGATCGCCAGGTGCATACCGGTGTTGGTGTCGCCGAGGGCACCGCCCGAGATGGTCGGGGGGCCGTCCCAGAAGCCGGTGGTGGAGGCGGCGCCGCCCGCGCACTGGGCGACGTTCTCGTAGACCTTGAGGTCGTTCCAGGACGAGTCGTCGTTGAAGCCCTTGACCGAGCCGAAGATCAGGCGCGGGTTGAGTTCCTGGATGCGCTCCCAGGTCAGGCCCATACGGTCCAGGGCGCCCGGGGCGAAGTTCTCCACCAGTACGTCGGCGTCGGTGATGAGCTTCTCCAGCACCTCAAGGCCCTCGGCGGTCTTGGTGTTGATGGCGAGGGAACGCTTGTTGCTGTTGAGCATCGTGAAGTACAGCGCGTCGAGGTCCTCGATGTCCCGCAGCTGCTTCCGGGTGACGTCGCCGCCGTTGGGGCGCTCCACCTTCAGGACGTCGGCGCCGAACCAGGCGAGCAACTGCGTGCAGGCGGGACCGGCCTGGACCCCGGTGAAGTCGATCACCTTGATTCCGGCGAGCGGCTTTTCACTCATGTGTCTGCTTCCTTCTCGTGAACGTACGCGTACGGAGCGGGAGTTCGAGGTGCAGGTGGGGCAGGTTCACTTCTTGGCGGGCGCGATGTTGCCGACGGTGATGCCCTTGGGGTTGAGGTGCGAGATGTGGCCGCTCTCGGTGCCGGCCGAGGGGTCGATCACGCAGTCGATGAGGGCCGGTCCGCCCGAGGCCAGTGCCTCGGTGAGGGCGGCGGTGACCTCGGCGGGCGTGGTGGCGCGGTAGCCCTTGCCGCCGAACGCCTCGATCAGCAGGTCGTGTCGGGCCGCGCCCATGAGGGTCGTCGGTGAGGGAGCGTCGTCGTAGGGATTGACGTCGTCGCCGCGGTAGACACCGCCGTTGTTCATGATCACGGTGACGACGGGCAGGTTGTAGCGGCAGATCGTCTCGATCTCGATCCCGCTGAACCCGAAGGCACTGTCGCCCTCGACGGCGACGACCGGTGCGCCGCTCTCGACGGCGGCGGCGATGGCATATCCCATACCGATGCCCATGACACCCCAGGTGCCGCTGTCGAGGCGGTGACGCGGTACGTGCATGTCGATGACGTTGCGCGCGATGTCCAGGGCGTTGGCGCCCTCGTTGACGATGTACGTCTCCGGGTGAGCGCGCACGACATCGCGTACGGCCTTCAGGGCGCCCATGAACTGCATGGGGTGCGGGTCGGCCGCCAGACGCTCGGCCATCTTGGCGACGTTCTGCGCCGAACGGGCGCCCAGTTCCTCCCGCCAGGCCCAAGGGGCGGTGATCTGGCCGGGTTTGGTCCGCTCGGCGAGTGCTTCGAGCACCGACTCGATGTCCCCGACGAGCGGAGCGGCGATGGGCTGGTTGCTGTCGATCTCCTTGGGGTCGATGTCGATCTGGACGAACCTGGCGTCGGGGTTCCAGCCCGTCTGGCCGTGCCCCAGAAGCCAGTTGAGGCGGGCGCCGATCAGCATCACGACGTCGGCCTTCCTCAGCGCCAGGGAACGCGCGGTGGCCGCCGACTGCGGGTGGTCGTCGGGCAGCAGTCCCTTGGCCATCGACATCGGTACGTACGGGATGCCGGTGGACTCGATGAACTCGCGGACCCGGTCATCGGCCTGCGCGTACGCGGCGCCCTTGCCCAGCACGACCAACGGCCGCTCGGCGCCTGCCAGTAGCTCGATCGCCCGGTCCACGGCCTCCGGCGCGGGAAGCTGGCGCGGGGCGGGGTCGACGAGGCGGCTCAGGCTCTTCGCACCCTCCTCGGCGGGCATGATGGCGCCGAGCACCGCGGCGGGAATGTCGAGGTAGACGCCGCCGGGACGCCCGGAGATCGCGGTGCGCAGTGCGCGGGCGATGCCCCGGCCGATGTCCTCCACGCGACTGACCCGGTAGGCCGCCTTGACGAACGGCTGCGCGGCGGCGAGTTGGTCCATCTCCTCGTAGTCGCCCTGCTTGAGGTCGACGAGGTGGCGCTCGCTGGAGCCGGATATCTGGACCATCGGGAAGCAGTTGGTGGTCGCGTTCGCCAGCGCGACCAGGCCGTTGAGGAAACCGGGTGCGGACACGGTCAGGGCCACGCCGGGCTTCTTGTTGAGGTAGCCGGCCGCCGCCGCCGCGTGTCCGGCGTTGCTCTCGTGCCGGAAGCCTATGTAGCGGATGCCCTGTGCCTGGGCGAGGCGGGCCAGGTCGGTGATCGGGATGCCGACCACTCCGTAGATGGTGTCGACGTCGTTCATCTTGAGCGCGTCGACGACCAGGTGGTACCCGTCGGTGAGCTCGGTCGGAACGTCGGCTGCTGCCGCGGTCTCCAGGGGCGAGGGGGCGGTCATGGTCCGAGGTCCTCCTTGGGCAGGTCCTGCCGGAGCGGCTACTTCTCTCACCATCCGCAGGGCGTCCGCCCGCGTCCAAGACCCATTGGCGACCAGCCGATAAACAGCGTCTATCGACCGCTGGTGGAGGGCTCGCCAACTCCCTTGATAGACGGCTGTTATCGGCCGTTCACCAGTGCGTATTGGACGCGCACCGCAGGTCACCGCAGGCTCGCAGAGGAGTGCTTCGTCGGATCTGGCGCGAGGGGGGTGGGGTCATGGCCGTTCCGGCCGCGGCATCCGTGCGCGACGCGAACCGGTACCGGCCTCCGGCGGTCACGGGCCTCCTGGATCTTCTCGACCGGCAGGTGCGGGAACGCCCGTACGCCCGGGCTCTCGTCGTCACGGGTGAACGGGTGCACCTTTCCTACCGGGGCCTCGCCGCGCTGGCCGATGACGTCGCGGATCGTCTCGGCCGCACGGGGCTGGGACGGGGTGACGCGGTCGGTCTGCTCTGCGCCAACACCGCCGAGTTCGTTGTGGCGTTGCTGGGTGCGGCGCGGGCGGGTCTGGTGGTCGCTCCGCTGGATCCGGCGCTTCCGTCGCCCCAACTCTCGGCGCGGCTCGCGGCATTGGGAGCGCGGGCGGTCCTCGTCGGGCCGTCGGTGTCCGACGCCGTGTTGCCGGTGCCCCGGTGGCCGCTGCGGGTGGGCGTCTCCCGGGCGGGCACGGTGGCGGTCACGCTCGAGAACGGTGGCGCTCCCGAAGTACCGGGCGTGGCGGGCGAGTTGTCGGACCATGACGCCCTCGTCCTGTTCACCGCGGGAACCACCGACCGGGCGAAGATGGTCCCGCTGACCCACGCGAACGTGGCAGCGTCCATCCAACACATTTGTGCAACCTACGAGTTGGGTCCCGGCGATGCGACGGTCGCGGTGCTGCCGTTCTTCCACAGTCACGGGCTGTTCGCGGCGCTGCTGGCGTCCCTGGCCAGCGGAGGGTGCGTCCTGCTGCCCGAGCGGGGGCGGTTCTCGGCGGGCACGTTCTGGGACGACATGCGCGCCGTCACCGCCACCTGGTTCACCGCGGTGCCGGCCATCCACGAGCTGCTGCTCGACCGGTCGGAGCGCGAGTATCCGGGCCCGCAGGCGCAGCCCCTGAGGTTCGTACGGAGTTGTGGCGCTCCGCTCAACACGGCCACGCAGCGCGCGCTGGAGCGCACGTTCGGCGCCCCGCTGCTGTCCGCGTACGGGATGACGGAGTCCTCGCACCAGGTGACCAGCGAGCCGCTGCCCGAGCGGGGCGCGCTGAAGCAGGGGTCGGTCGGACGTCCGACCGGGGGCGAGGTGCGGATCGTCGACCGGAGTGGGCGGGCGTGTCCGGTGGGTGTCGAGGGTGAGGTGTGGGCGCACGGTCCGGCCGTCGCCCGCGGCTATCCCGGCGACCGGGACGGGACGGCGTACACCTTCGTCGACGGGTGGCTGCGCACCGGTGATCTGGGCGCGCTGGACGAGGACGGGTATCTGTCGCTGACCGGGCGGATCAAGAACCTCATCACCCGTGGCGGGGAGAAGATCTCGCCCGAGCGTGTCGAGGACATCCTCGCCGGCTGCCCGGGGGTCGCCGAGGCGGCCGTGTTCGCCGTACCCGACGCGGTGTACGGGCAGCGGGTCGCCGCCGCCGTGGTGGTGCGGGCGGGTGACAGTGTGGGGCCGGCGGAGATCCTGCGGTACTGCCGGGACAGGCTGGCCGCCTTCGAGGTGCCCGACCGGCTCGAAGTGGTGGCCGCCCTGCCGTACACCGCGAAGGGGGGACTGGACCGGAAGGCGGTGCGGGACAGGTTCGCACGCTGATGGCGGGGCTCAGCGCACGCGATGCTCGGTCGGCGTCGGCGTCGGCAGCGGCAGCGGGCGGGCGAAGAAGTCGTCCAGGGACAGGCCCGTCGCGGCGTTGACGAACGCGCGGGCGGCGACCGACCCGGGTGTGGCCGCGTGGATCGCCACCGAAACCTGGGCGCCGGCCTCCGGGTCGACGAGGGGCAGTGCTCTCGTCCGGCCGACGACCGGCATGGCGCGCAGCCAGGTGTGCGGCACGATGCTGGCCCAACCGCCGCCGCCCACATGGGCGTAGAGGGAGGCGATGGAGTCCGTCTCGACCTGCGGGGTCACCACGAACCCCTTGTCCGCGAACACCGTGTCGACGATCTGCCGGATCCGCATGTCGGGTGTCAGCAGCGCTAGCGGCAGTTGGGCCGCGTCCGCCCAGGTCACGGTGGCTGACTGAGCGACGAGTTGGTCGTCCGACACCAGCAGCATGTACCGCTCCTGGTAGAGGGGGACGACCTGAAGGCCCTCCTGGTCCCCAGGGTCGAAGTGGGCGATCGCCACGTCCAGCTCGAAGTCCCTTAGCTGGCGGTGGAGTTCCTTCGTCGAGAGGCGGGACCGGACCTGCACCTTGGCCAGCGGGTGCGCCGCGCAGAACGCGGCCACGGGAAGCGCCAGGGTCGTGGACGCCGTGGGGTCCGTGCCCAGCCGCAGTGTTCCCGTGATGCCGGACTGCACGGCGGCCACCTCGGCCTTGAACGCGTCCTGTTCGGCGAGGATGCGCTTGGCCCACACGACGAGCCGTTCGCCTTCCGGGGTGAGGCCCTGGTAGTTGTGGCCACGGTTGATGAGGGTGACGTTCAACTCCCGTTCCAGCTTGGCGATCGCCGCCGACAGCGCCGGCTGCGACACGTAGCAGGACTCCGCCGCCCGGGCGAAGTGCCGTTCCCTCGCCACCGCCACGAAGTACTCCAGCTGCCGGAACAGCATGAACGACTCCTCTCCGTCCGGGGCCGCCTCAGCCTACGGGTCAGCGCAGAAGCTTCACGGCGGCGACCACCAACGGGTCAAGACCGTCAGCTCCGGCGTCGACGAACTCGTACAGCCTGGTACGCATGCGTGGGTCCCAGAACCTGCCGATGTGCCCCGCGATCTCCTCGGCGGCCCGCTCACCCGGCAGGTGTCCGAGGTTCGCTGCGATGTCGTTCGCCATCCTGCGCTCCGACGGCACGGTCGCTGTCATCTCAGTCCACCACCATGACCAGGTCGTCCGCCGCCGGTTTTGAATCGGCCGCCCGCGTCGGGCGGGCGAGGCCGACCTGTACGGCGGTCACCTTGTACTCCGGGCAGTTGGTCGCCCAGTCGGAGTTCTCCGTGGTCACCACGTTGGCGCCGGTCACGGGGTGGTGGAAGGTGGTGTAGACGACGCCGGTCGGCATCCGGTCGGAGATCTCCGCGCGCAGCGTCGTCTGCCCGACGCGGCTGGCCAGGGTGACCATGTCGCCGTTCTTGATGCCGCGGTCCTCGGCGTCGTGCGGGTGCAGTTCGAGGATGTCCTCGGGGTGCCAGGCGACATTGCCGGTGCGCCGGGTCTGCGCGCCGACGTTGTACTGGCTGAGGATGCGCCCGGTGGTCAGGACCAACGGGAAGCGCCGGGTGCTGCGTTCGTTGGTCGGTACGTAGGAGGTGACCACGAACCTTCCCCTGCCGCGCACGAATTCGTCCACGTGCATGATGGGCGTGCCCTCCGGCGCCTCCTCGTTGCACGGCCACTGGACGCTGCCGAGCTTGTCCAGCAGCTCGAAGGAGACACCGGTGAACGTCGGTGTGACGGAGGCGATTTCCTCCATGATCCGGCTCGGGTGGTCGTATGCCATCGGGTAGCCCATGGCGGTGGCGATCTCGCTGACGATCTGCCACTCGTGCTTGCCCGTCTTCGGCTTCGTCACCGCGCGCACCCGGTTGATCCGGCGTTCGGCGTTGGTGAACGTGCCGTCCTTCTCCAGGAACGACGCCCCGGGCAGGAAGACATGCGCGAACTTGGCCGTCTCGTTGAGGAACAGGTCCTGTACGACGACCAGTTCCATGGCTTCGAGGGCGGCGGTGACGTGTTTGAGGTTGGGGTCGGACTGGGCGATGTCCTCGCCGTGCACGAACAGGCCGCGGAAGGTGCCGTCGATCGCCGCGTCGAACATGTTGGGGATACGAAGTCCCGGTTCGGCGAGGAGAGTTCCACCCCAGAGGTTCTCGAAGACGGTGCGTACCGCGTCGTCGGAGACGTGCCGGTAGCCGGGGAGTTCGTGCGGGAACGATCCCATGTCGCAGGAGCCCTGCACGTTGTTCTGGCCGCGCAGCGGGTTCACGCCGACACCGTCCCGGCCGATGTTGCCGCACGCCATGGCGAGATTGGCCATTCCCATGACCATCGTCGAGCCCTGGCTGTGCTCGGTGACGCCGAGACCGTAGTAGATGGCTCCGTTGGGGGCGGTCGCGTACAGCCGTGCGGCGGCGCGCAGTTCGGCGGCCGGGACGCCGGTGATCGGCTCGACCGCCTCCGGGCTGTTCTCGGGGCGGGCCACGAACTCCGCCCACTCGTCGAAGTCCTCGCACCTCGCGTTCACGAAGTCCCGGTCGAACAGGCCCTCGCTGACCACCACATGGGCCATGGCGTTGACGACGGCGACGTTGGTGCTCGGCCTGAGCTGGAGATGGTGTTCGGCCTCGATGTGCGGCGAGCGTACGAGGTCGATGCGGCGCGGGTCGATGACGATCAGCTTGGCGCCCTCGCGCAGGCGGCGCTTCATCCGGGAGGCGAACACCGGGTGTCCGTCGGTGGGGTTGGCGCCGATCACCACGATCACGTCGGCCTCGGCGACGGAACGGAAGTCCTGGGTGCCCGCCGACTCACCGAAGGTCTGCTTGAGCCCGTATCCCGTCGGGGAGTGGCAGACGCGGGCGCAGGTGTCGACGTTGTTGTTGCCGAAGGCCGCGCGGACCATCTTCTGTACGACGTAGACCTCCTCGTTGGTGCAACGCGAGGAGGTGATGGCGCCGACCGAGCTCGTTCCGTACCGGTCCTGGAGTTCGCGCATGCGGCGGGCCACGGTGCCGATCGCCTCGTCCCACTCGACCTCGCGCCAGGGGTCGGTGATCTTTTCCCGGACCATGGGCCTGAGTTGGCGGTCGGGATGGGTGGCGTAGCCGAAGGCGAACCGGCCCTTCACGCACGAGTGCCCCTCGTTCGCCCCGCCGTCCTTGTACGGCACCATGCGCACCAGCTCGTCGCCGCGCAGCTCGGCCTTGAAGGAGCAGCCGACACCGCAGTACGCGCAGGTGGTCACAACCGACCTTGTGGGCATGCCGAGTTCGACGACCGAACGCTCCTGGAGTGTCGACGTGGGGCAGGCCTGGACGCAGGCGCCGCAGGACACGCACTCGGAGTCCATGAACGTCTCGCCGGCGCCCGCCGAGACCTTGGAGTCGAATCCGCGCCCCTCGATGGTCAGCGCGAACGTGCCCTGGACCTCGCCGCAGGCCCGGACGCAGCGGGAGCAGGCGATGCACTTGGCCGGGTCGAAGTCGAAGTAGGGGTTGGAGGTGTCCTTCTCTGCTTCGAGATGGTTGGCGCCCTCATAGCCGTACCTGACCTGCCGGAGTCCCACCACGCCTGCCATGTCCTGGAGTTCGCAGTCCCCGTTGGCCGGGCAGGTGAGGCAGTCGAGGGGGTGGTCGGAGATGTAGAGCTCCATGACGCCCTGGCGAAGCTTCTCCACCTTCGGCGTCTGCGTGCTCACCTTCATGCCGTCGGCGCACGGTGTGGTGCAGGACGCCGGGGTGCCGCGTCGGCCGTCGATCTCGACCACGCACAACCGGCAGGAGCCGAACGCCTCCAGACTGTCGGTGGCACACAGTTTGGGGATGTCGACGCCTGCCTGAGCGGCGGCGCGGAGCACCGAAGTCCCCTCGGGGACGGTCACCGGCAGACCGTCCACCTCCACGGACACCGTTGCCGGGCCGGGCCGTTCCGGGGTTCCGAAGTCGGGTTCCTTGAGGAGTGTCATGCCGTTCCCTCCGTCCTCGCACCGCTGGCTCGTACGGGTTGGATCGCCTGGACCGGTTGGATCGCCTGGACCGGTTGGATCGGCTGGACTGCCTGGATGTCCAGGAGTCGACGGCCGCCGAGGAAGTCGTCGGGGAAGTGCGTGAGGGCGCTGCGCACGGGCATCGGGGTGAGCCCGCCCATCGCGCACAGCGAGCCGTCGGTCATCAGGTCGCAGAGGTCTTCCAGCAGGGCCAGGTTCTCGTCCCGGTGCGTGCCGGCCACGATCTTGTCGATCACCTCGACACCACGCACCGAACCGACTCTGCACGGTGTGCACTTGCCGCAGGACTCCTCGGCGCAGAACTCCATCGCGAAGCGGGCCTGTGCGGCCATGTCGACGCTGTCGTCGAAGACGACGATTCCGCCGTGCCCGAGCATCGCGCCGGCCTCGGCGAACGCCTCGTAGTCCATCGGCAGGTCGAACATCGACGTGGGCAGATAGGCGCCGAGCGGTCCTCCGACCTGCGCCGTGCGCAGCGGGCGTCCGCTACGGGTGCCGCCGCCGTAGTCCTCGATCAGTTCGCGCAGAGTGATGCCGAAAGCTGTCTCGACTATGCCGCCGCGCGCGATGTTGCCGCCGAGCTGGAAGACCTGGGTGCCGCGCGAGCGGCCGACCCCGAGGTCCTGGTAGGCCTTCGCGCCGTTCGCGAGCACGACCGGGACGGTAGTCAGGGTAAGGACGTTGTTCACCACGGTCGGTCTGCCGAACAGGCCCTCGATCGCCGGGATCGGGGGCTTCGCCCGGACCGTGCCCCGCTTGCCCTCCAGGCTCTCCAGCATGGAGGTCTCCTCGCCGCAGATGTACGCGCCGGCGCCGACGCGGACATGCAGGTCGAAGTCGAGTGCGGAGCCCAGGATGCTGCGGCCCAACCAGCCGTGCTCGCGGGCGACTTCGATGGCCCCGCGCATCGTGGCGATGGCGTCCGGGTATTCGGAGCGGATGTAGAGGTAGCCCTCACTCGCGCCGACCGCGTGCGCGGCGATGGTCATCCCCTCGATCAGCAGGAACGGGTCGCCCTCCATCACCATGCGGTCGGCGAAGGTCCCGCTGTCGCCCTCGTCGGCGTTGCAGCACACGAACTTCAGCTCGTCGGCGCAGTCCAGCACCGTCTTCCACTTGATACCGGCCGGGAATCCGGCGCCTCCGCGACCGCGCAGTCCGGATTCGGTGACCTCGGCGACCACGTCGGCAGGCGTCATGTCCAGAGCGGCGCGCAGCCCGGCCAGGCCGCCGTGCTCGACGTAGTCCTGCGTCGACAGGGGGTCGATGACGCCGACTCTGGCGAAGGTGACGCGTGTCTGGCGGGCCAGCCAAGGGAGCTCGTCGACGAGGCCGAGCCGCAGCGGGTGGTCCGCGCCGTCCAGCATGCCGGCGGCCAGGAGTGCGTCCACGTCCTCGGCGGTCACCGGGCCGTAGCCGACACGCCCCCGCGGGGTCACGACCTCGACCATCGGCTCAAGCCAGAGCATGCCGCGTGATCCGTTGCGCACGACGTCCAGGGCGAAGTCCCCACGCGTGGCCGCTCGTTGCAGGGCCTCGACGACCTCGTCCGCGCCTACGGACCTGGCGGCCGAGTCGCGGGGGACGTAGACCGTCGCGGCGACGTGCGCTGGGTTCTTCATGAGGAGACCCTCCCGTTGAACGCCTCGTTCTGTGCCTCGTTCGCTGCCCCGTTCGGCGTCCCGCTGAGGATGGAGACCATTCGGATCGGGTCCACTCGTCCGTACAGCCGCCCGTCCGCCTCGACTGCCGGCCCCAGCGCGCAGTTGCCCAGGCAGAAGACCTGCTCGACGGTGACCGAGCCGTCAGGAGAGGTCTCCCCCAGGGTCAGTCCGCTCTCACGGACGTAGCTCACCAGGCGGTCGGCGCCCAGTGCCTGACATGCCTCGGCGCGGCAGATGCGCACCGTGGTACGGCCCGCGGGCTCGCGGCGGAAGTCGTGGTAGAAGGTCACCACTCCGTGGATGTCCGCCCTGGAGAGGTTGAGTTCATCGGCGAGCACCGGTATCGCCTCCTGCGGCACATGGCCCAACTCGGCCTGGACCGCGTGCAGTACGGGCAGCAGCGCGCCCCGCTGATCCCGGTGGTCGGCCACCACCCTCCGGACCAGGCTCTCGACCGACATGTCGCTTCCGCTGGTCGTCATGATCGCTCCGCCTTCCGCCACGCGGCTCCCCGGCGTTCCGGGTGAGGGGAGCAGGAGACTGAGACAATACCCCATACAGGCTTCTGTATACAGACGACAGTCAATAACACGCCTCGCGATTGACCCTCACGATCAACCACCCACGCCATGTTGCATACCAAAACCTGTATACTGAAACCGCCGCCGTCAACCCTCTCGGCGACCACCTCTTGGCAAATGCCGTCGGCCCGGCGGCAGAGCAGAACGGGACCATCATGCGCGAGGCACTCACGGCCGCAGCGTCCCGGCGCGTCACCCGCCCGGCACCACTGCGCCAGGCCGTGTACGACGCCCTGACCGAACTAATCGTCAGTGGCTCCCTCAAGCCCGGCCAGCACCTGGTCGAGGCCGAGCTCGCCGAGCACCTCGGAGTCAGCCGGCAGCCGGTCCGTGAGGCTCTCCAGCGGCTCCAGACCGCCGGCTGGGTCGATCTGCGGCCCGCACAGGGCGCTTTCGTCCACTCCCCCACCGCAGAGGAGGCCACTCAACTCCTCGGCGTCCGCTCGGTGTTGGAGACCTACTCGGCCCAGCTCGCCGCCCTCAACGCGAAGCCCGAGGATGTCGAGCACCTCTGCGAGCTCCAGTCACAGGGCCTCGACGCGCTCGCCGCCGGCGACGTCGAGCGCCTGGTCGCGGCCAACACGACCCTGCACGCCTTCGTCACCACCCTGGCCGCCAACGAGGTACTGGCCGAGATGCTCTCGCAGGTGGGCCAGAAGGTGCGTTGGTACTACACGCCCATCGCCAAGCCCCGCGGCAAGGAGGCGTGGAACGAGCACACCCAGCTCATCAAGGCCATCGCCAAGGGCGACGCGGACCGCGCGGGCGAGGTCATGCGCAAGCACACCGAACGCACGACCGACTTCTACCGCAAACAGATCGCCGCCGGGACAGGCAAGGACTGACACCCCCGGAGGCCCGAACAGGCAGTCCGCGGGCTGGAGTTCCGGATCCGGAGTTCAGGACCCGGCAAGGGAATCGGCGGGCTGGACCCCGGCAGTCGTGATGTGGTGCACCTGCACACCCGCGGTGGACCGCAGCCCGAGCAGCCACGGCAGGACCGCGTGCAGCACAATGTCACGCCCGCCGCCGTCCGGACCGAGCCGCGCGTCGGCGGGCACCAGCACCGGGTCGGCGAGCACCGTCGACATGGCGCTGCCGGGCGGCCCGGTGGTGTCGGGCCGGGCCGGCACGAAGAGGTCCGGGGCGTGCGCCGGAACGCCCCAGAGGCTCAGGCCGTCCGGCGTACCGAGCGGCCTGGAGGACCAGACATAGCTGTCGGCCTCCCCCGCTGCGACCACTCGGCGTTTACGGGCGCGCAGGGCGACCACGCCGCCGGAGCGAAAGGCTGTGCAGCGCGACGTGACCAGTTGGGCCTCCGATGCCTGCCCGCCGTCTTCGTGCTCCATGAGGGCAAGGCTGGCGAGATGGCGTCCGGCGGCGATCTCGGCACGCACCCAGGGGCTGCCGTACGACTCGATGACGGCGACCGCTGTGTAGTGGGACCGGAGCACGGCCGCCGTCGCCGGGCAGACCCGCGCGGTCCGAGCGACCACCTCGGCGGCTTCCGGCAGGCCGAGCCCGGCGCCGCCGAACTCGGTGGAGACGGTGAGCCCGAGCAGTCCGGTGGCCCCGAAGGCCGTCACGGCACCACGGGGGAACCTGCCTTCCGTACGGGTGACTTGGGCACAGGGTGCGACGGCACGGGCCAGGACTTCCGCGAGAGCTGTGCGGTACGACATGGAGGTACCCCTCGGAGTGATTGCATACAGTATTCTTTAGTTGATGTGCGCCGCTTGCCCCTCGTCGTCAGCGGTCGAACGAGGGAGAGAGGCATCCCCGATGCATCCACCGCGGCAGAGCATGGCCCGATTCCCCGGCCACCACCTCGTCGAGAGGCGCTCAGGCCCGGTCGATCTCCCGCAGCAGTCCGGTCGTCACGTCGAAGACGAAGCCCCGCACGTCGTCCGTGTGCGGCAGGAACGGTGAGGTGCGCACGCGCTGCATCGACTGCCGCACGTCCTGGTCGACGTCCCGGAAGGCCTCCACCGCCCAGGCCGGGCGCTGGCCGACCTCCAGTTCCAGTTCGTGCCGGAAGTCCTCGGTCAGGGTCTGGAGACCGCAGCCGGTGTGGTGGATGAGGACGACACTGCGGGTACCGAGTACGCGCTGACTGATCGTCAGGGAGCGGATGGTGTCGTCGGTGACGACGCCGCCGGCGTTGCGGACGGTGTGGCAGTCGCCCAGCTCCAGGCCGAGGGCGGCGTGCAGGTCGATACGGGCGTCCATGCAGGCCCCGACCGCCACCTGAAGTACGGGACGGGCATCCCTTCCCAAATCGGCAAAGCCGGCTGCGTAGGCGCGGTTGGACTCGACGAGCCGGTCTGTGACCGTCTGCCGGACGAGACGGGGTGCGTGGGTCGACATGCTGGGCTACCTCACCGCGGTCGGATGCGAACGGGCGCCGTCCCGGGCGCGGCGGTCCGCCCGGGACGGAGTGGAGCGGTGCCGGCAGGGACGGAGTGGAGCGGTGCCGGCCGCCGTCGGTCAGATCACGCCTTGCGCCTTGAGAAACGGCAACTCGCCTTCTTCCAGGCCGAGTCCGCCGATCCGGAGAGCGGCGCCCACTCACGGGCGCCGCCCGGCCGCCGAGTCACGGCATGAGGTGGTACTCCGGGAAGTTGCCGGGCAGCCGCTCGCCCGCCGGTCCCTGGGTCACGGCGCGCACCAGCAGGTCGCCGCCGACGAACGCGCCGCGCCAGGACGCGCCGAAGCCGCCGAACAGCTCGTCGCGGTCGCCCCGCGAACGCGGCTTGCCGTGGCCGACCTTGAAGGCGCGGATCTGCGGGGCGAGCCGGTCGAAGGTCGCCCGGTCGTCGGTGGACAGCGTGGCCACCAGCGCGCCGTTGGAGGCGTTCATCGCGGCCAGCAGCTCCGCCTCCGTGTCGACCAGGACGATGGTGTCGACCGGCCCGAACGGCTCCGCGTGATGCAGCGGCGAGGACGGCGGCGGTCCGAGGAGCGTGACCGGCTGGACGTACGCCGAGGTGTCCTGGCCGGGCAGGAAGCGGGCGTCGGCCTCACTGGCGCGGTGCAGGGGGACGGCGCCGCGTGCGATGGCCTCGGCTATCTGGTCGTGGAGTTCCTTCGCTTTGGCCGCATTGATCACGGGCCCGAAGTCCAGTGCCGGGTAGGGGTCTTCGGCCTTCTCCACGGCGAGCGGGTGTCCGACGCGCAGGGTGCGCACCGCCGGGAGGTACGCCGTCAGGAACTCGTCGAACAGTTCCCGTTGGACGACGAAGCGCGGGTACGCCGTGCAGCGCTGCTTGCCGTAGTCGAAGAGCTTGGGGACGACGGCTTTGAGGGCGTCCCAGTCCGAGTAGTTCCAGATCCCCCAGGTGTTGAGGCCCTCCTGTTCCAGTACGTGCCGTTTGCCGAGGTCGGCGACGGCCGTGGCCACAGCGGCTCCGGTGTCGCGACCGCCGACGAAGGAGACGCAGCCGATCTCGGGCGCCCGCACCAGCGCCTCGGACAGCTCTCCCCCGCTGCCGCTGACGAGGGTGACGGGAATCCCCTCGCGGGCGGCGAGCGCGCAGGCCAGGGTCAGACAGGCGACACCGCCGTCGGTCGGGGTCTTGGCGATGACCGCGTTGCCTGCCAGTGCCTGGACGAGCATCGCGTGAACGAGCACGCTCAGCGGGTAGTTCCAGCTCGCGATGTTGGACACCGGGCCGTCCAGCGGCACCCGGTCGGCGACCATCGGCTCGATGCCGTCGACGTACCAGCGCACACCGTCGATGGCCCGGTCGGCGTCCGCCTGCGCGAGCCGCCACGGCTTGCCGATCTCCCAGACCAGCAGGAGGGCGAGGAGTTCACGGTGCTGGGCGAGGGCGTCGAGGGTGGCCGCTACGCGGGCTCGGCGCTCGTCGAGCGGAATGTGCCGCCAGGCACGGTGCTGGTCGAGGGAGGCGCGTACGGCCCGGTGCGCGGTGTCCCGGTCCAGGCGCGGCGGGCCGGCGATCGGGCTGCCGTCGACGGGGCTGGTGGCGGGCAGGACCCGGCCGTCCGCCTGCCAGGCGGAGTTCCACAGGTTGAGGACGCGGTCGTCACGGAAGGCCTCGGGGGCGACGGCGAGGCACCGCTGCCAGGCGTCGGTCCACGACGTACCGGACTTCACCACGAGGTGGGTGGAGTTGAGGGTGGTGGTCATTCGATGTCTCCGCTCTCGGTGCACAGTCGGGGGCGGGGGATGAACGCGGTGGCGCCCAACGGCCCGGCGGTTAGGGCCTGTCAGTCATGGGTGGCGTCACGGTCGGCGTCCAGCAGGTCCAGCACGAGGCGCGCCGTCTCGGTCGGTTCGAAGAGTCCGCGGGCTTGATGCTCGTACAGGTCCGTGATTCGGCTCCCGTCCTGAAAGTGCTGCACGCCCCCTGGACATCACCCATCGGATGCGGGATAACAATCTTCATACAGTATTCGTCGACTGTATGCAATGTGCCAAGCGATACTCAGGGACGGCGCCACCAGGACGTTCACGGCAACGGACAAGCGAGGTGACCTGTGACGACGAGGGCTCTTGAGGGGATTCGGGTCCTGGATATGACGCATGTGCAGTCGGGTCCGTCGGCGACACAGTTGCTGGCGTGGCTGGGCGCGGATGTGGTGAAGGTGGAGGCGCCGGGCGGAGATGTCACACGGCGGCAGTTGCGGGATGTGCCGGAGGTGGACTCCCTGTATTTCACGATGCTCAACTGCAACAAGCGCAGTGTCACTCTCAACACGAAGACGGAGCGGGGCAAGGAGATCCTGACCGAGCTGATCCGCGGCGCGGATGTGCTGGTCGAGAACTTCGGGCCGGGTGCGGTGGACCGGATGGGTTTCACGTGGGAGCGCATCAGGGAGATCAACCCACGGATCGTGTACGCGTCGATCAAGGGGTTCGGGGAGGGCCCGTACACGAACTTCAAGGCGTACGAGGTGGTCGCGCAGGCGATGGGCGGGGCGATGGCGACCACCGGCTTCGAGGGCGGACCGCCGATGGCGACCGGGGCACAGATCGGGGATTCCGGGACCGGTGTCCATTGCGTGGCGGGGATCGTGGCCGCCCTGTTCCAGCGGGAGAGGACGGGGCGGGGGCAGCGGGTGAATGTGGCGATGCAGCACGCGGTGCTGAACCTGTGCCGGGTGAAGCTGCGGGACCAGCAGCGTCTGGCGCGCGGTCCGTTGGCGGAGTATCCGACCGAGGACTTCGGGGACGAGGTGCCGCGTTCGGGGAACGCCTCGGGAGGCGGTCAGCCCGGCTGGGCCGTCAGGTGTGCGCCGGGTGGTCCCAACGACTACGTGTACGTCATCGTCCAGCCACCCGGCTGGAAACCCCTGGCCGCGCTGATCGGCCGGCCCGAACTCGCCGACGACCCCCAGTGGGCCACCCCCGAAGCACGTCTGCCGCACCTCGCGAAGATGTTCCAGCTGATCGAGGAATGGACGTCGGCCCTGCCCAAGTGGCAGGTCCTGGAACGGCTGAACGCGCACAACATCCCGTGCGGGCCGATCCTGTCCACCAAGGAGATCATCGAGGACCCCTCACTCACCGCCAACGACATGATCGTCAGCGTCGGGCATCCGGAACGCGGCCACTTCACCACGGTAGGCAATCCCCTCAAACTCTCCGACTCCCCCACCCACATCACCACCCCTCCCCTTCTCGGCGAACACACCGCCGACATCCTCATCGGCGAACTCGGCCTGGGCGACGAGGAACTGCGCCTGCTCAGGGCGAGCGGGGTGGTCTGACGTGAGGACCTCGCAGCGCACCACAACGGTGCGGAGCCTCCCGGCAGTTGGGGGCGTTTCATGACGTAACCCGGCACAGGGGGCGTCCGACGGTGCGCGTCGGCCGGCCCCGGGACCCATGCGCGCACGAAAGGCATTTGGACAGGGGGCGCTGGCCAGATCTTTCGACGCAAGGAGTCTTCACCAAGATGACAACCATCGACTACTCGACGTCTGTCCCGTACCGGGAGGTGACAGACCACAACGGCCGCATGTACCGCATCGGGGAATCCGATGTCGACATCATGGGCCGTAAGCGCAAGTGGATGGTCATCCTGCCGTGGATCGGCATGATGGGCATCAGCTCGGCCGAGTACGCGTTCGCTTCGGCCGAGGACACCCTGCACATCGCACACAGCTGGAACGACGGGCACATCTTCTGGATGCTCGGTGTCTGGGTGTTCTTCCAGGCGGCTGTGGCCTTCCCGGCCGGAAAACTCAGGGAGAGCGGAAAACTGCCCGCGCGTTGGGCGATGATGTTCGGCGCAGTAGGCACACTGCTCGGATATCTGTCTCTCGCATTCGCGCCGCATGTGATCGTCGCGTATGTCGGGTTCGGCATGTTCAGCGGTATGGGTGCCGGAATGGTCTACGCGACCTGCGTGAACATGGTCGGCAAATGGTACCCGGAACGCAAGGGAGGCAAGACCGGCTTCGTCAACGGCGGTTTCGCCTATGGTTCCGTGCCGTTCGTCTTCCTCTTCACCAGCTATATGGATCTGACGAACTTCCGCTGGGTACTTGTCTCGGTCGGTGTCTTTCTGGCCGCGACGGTGGCTGTGGCGGGCTACTTCTTCCGAGACCCGCCGAAAAACTGGTGGCCCGCCGAGGTCGACCCGCTGCGACCGCCGGAGGACCCACGCGCCCGTCGTGCGCTGGCGATGAACCCGCCCGCCGTGAAGCAGTACAGCCCGGGTGAGGCCTGGCGGACGGGGCGGGTCGCGCTGATGTGGTTCTGCCTGCTGTGCACCTCGGGCGTGAACATCTTCGGCATCGCCTTCCAGGTCGAGATCGGCGAGGAGGCCGGCTTCGCAGGCGGCGTCGTCGCGACGGCCATGTCGATGAAAGCCATCGTCAACGGCACCGGTCGGGGTGTGATCGGCTGGCTGTCGGACCGCTATGGGCGCAAGCGCTGCCTGATCTTCGTCTGTATCGTTCTCGGCCTTTCGCAGTACGCCATCCTGTGGTCCGCCGACATGAAGAACCTCCCGCTCTTCCTGCTCTTCTCCAGCATCTCCGGGTTCGGCGGAGGCGCCATCTTCCCGATGTTCGCGGCGATGACGGCGGACTACTTCGGCGAGAACAACAACGCGTCCAACTACGGTCTCGTCTACAGCTCCAAGTTGGTTTCCGGCCTGCTCGGAGCCGGCATGGGAAAGGTGGTGGTCGACAACTGGGGCCACAGCGGGGCATTCACTCTGGCCGGTTCGATCTCGCTTTTCGCCGCATGCATCGCACTCTTCCTGACCCCACCGGGCCGGCCGAAACAAAAGACTCTGACGGCCAACCCGATGCCGACCAGCCGGGACGGGGACTGAATTCGCAGGCAGATCGGCAGACGCTCGGCTGGGTTTTCCCGGCCGAGCGTTTCTCGTGGGCGGTGTCGCGTTGTAAGGGAGCTGTCCGGAACGCGCGATGACCGACGTCGGCCGGACAGAAGGTTCCGGACGGAAGGTTTCGGACGGAAGGTCCGGGCGCGACGGCCGGAGCCGGCCCGTCTCCGCCAGGCAGAAAGCGGTCGGCCCCGGGGCCTTGGGCACCCCGGAGCCGGTCACGCCGCGGCCGGCGGCTACTCGCCGCACTTCTCGCGCAGCGAGTGGAGGTGCTCGCTGGAGCGGCGCGCGAAGGTGAAGGACTCTGTCGGGTTGTCGTGCTCGGCCTGCCAGTGGTGGGCCAGGCGGTGGCCGCGCAGCCGGGTGACGCCGGAGATGAACCGCTGGTAGTCGATGTCTCCGTCGCCGACGTCGGTCATGCGGTAGCCGTACTGGTTGCCCGGGTCGCTCACACCGTCCTTCACATGGAAGAGCGGGTAGCGGTCGGGCTGCCTGAGGACGTAGTCGAGGGGCTCGAAGGGCGCCGGTGTGCCGTCCGGCCGCTTCGAGAAGCGGAACTGGCCCGAGTACGCCCAGAAGATGTCCATCTCCAGGTAGACGAGCTTGGGGTCGGTCTCGGCGAGCAGTACGTCGTACAGCCGGACCTTCGGGTTGTCGGTGGCGAAGGAGAACTCCTCGGAGTGGTTGTGCTGGTAGAACTTCATACCGCGCGCCCTGGCCGCCGCTCCGTACGTGTTGAACTCCTCCGCCGCCCGCTTCCAGGCGTCGACGGTGGAGCCGTAGCGGAAGGGGCCGGAGGCGGTGCCGATGTGCTTGAGGCCGAGGGCCTGGGCGTCGTCGAGGACCTTGTCGAGGTTCTGCGCGAAGGTGTACGCGTTCGGGTCACTGGCGTAGTAGCCGACGTGGCTGCCGATCGGGTTGAGACCGTGGTTGCGCGCCAGTCGCCTGAGCTGGGCGAGGGTGATGGGGCCCGCGGAGCCCTGGGTGTAGCCGGCGAACTCGACCTCGTCGTAGCCGTACTTCTTCAACTCGGCGAAAACGGGGGCGAAGCCCAGGGTGGAGACCTTGTCGCGCAGGCTGTAGAGCTGGATGCCGAGCCGCCCGGGCGGCAGGACGGGACGTCCACGGCTCCCGGCGGCGGTCTGTGCGGAGGGGGCCGCCGTGGCCGGGGAGGCCGCCCCGAGGAGAGCGGCGGCGGTGGCGCCGGCGGCCACGCCGAGCATGCCTCTTCGGCTGAGGCGGTGGGCGAGTTCGGGGTCGTGCGCCTTGCTGCTGCCGGTCGTGCGGGGTGTGCGGCTCATGGGGAACTCCTCGATGGGGAAGGCGTTGTCAGTGGTGGGTGCTTCACTGGTGACCAGTCAGGAGAGACCGGCCGGTCGGAGCAGGAGTGACGTCACGTCGGTGGCCGCGATGCGGCCGTCGACGGCACGGGGGGGGTGGAGCAGATGAGGAGCGGACCGTCTTCGTCGCTCGTCGGGAGGCGGCCGTGGCTGCCGCGAATAGGCGAGGGATCCAGGGGCACGACCGCCACGCGGTAACGCGGGCCGAGCTTCTTGCCGGGGAGGCCCTGGTGCGGTGGCCGCCTTGACCTTGACGAACGGGTCACGCGGATCCATGAAGAGTTCGACCGGGTCGTATCCGGGTTCGCGGTGGATCTCGACGAGTTGTGCGAAGTCGGGCACGTGTGCGTCGTCGCGCCAGTAGGAGTACGTGAACCAGGCGTCCGGCTCCGCCACGGCAGCGAGTTCGCCGGCGCGCGGATGGTCGAGACGGTGGGTCTTCTTGCCCTCGTCGTCGAGGAGTTGCTCGATGCCGGGCAGGTCGGTGATGTCGGTGTCGGCGCCCATGGCGTACCACCAGCAGATGCCGGCGACCGTGTAGCCGGGGTGTGCGCGGCGGGGGCTCATGGCAGCTCTTTCAGGCCCAGGTCGCTCAACAGATCGCGCGCGAGGGTCAGTTCGGCGGCGATTCCGTCGGCGAGCTGGGCGCGGGAGCGGGGCCGCAGCTCGGGTGGGAGGGCCTGCCAGGTGTAGGTCTCGACCTCCAGATGCCGGGTGAGGGGGTGCGGGCCGCCGACGAGCCGGGTCAGCGTGGACATGAGTACGGGGAGCGTGGAGGTGAGGGGTGCGGCGGGGGCGGCGTGGAGCGGGACGTGGAAGTGGGCGCGCCACGGTGAGGCGTCGGGCAGGGCCTCGCCGTGGAGGGCCTCGCCCAGGTCGTCCGTACCGCGCAGTCCGGCGGCGGTGTCCGTGCGGGTCTGGTGCAGGAAGCGGGGTTCGTCGAAGGCGGCGAGGGCCTCGCGGACATCGGGGAGATGGGGGTGTTCGGCGTGCAGGGCGGCGGAGAGCTGGGACTTGACGACGGGGACGCGGGCCTGGGTGAGCGCGTCCAGGGCGGTGTGCGGATCTTCGAAGGAGGTGGCGAGGTGGCAGGTGTCGACGCAGATGCCGATGCGTGCGTGGCCGATGGCGGTGAGCGGGGCGATGGCGTCGGCGGTGGTCTCGACGGTGCAGCCGGGTTCGGGTTCCAGTCCGACGCGGATGGAGCGGCCGGTGAGTTCGGCGAGTGCGTCGAGGCGCTCCGCGAGGGTGCCCAGAGCGGTCAGGGCCGTGGCCGCGCGTTCGCCGTGGTGGGCGGTGCGCCAGGCGAGCGGCAGGGTGGAGATGCTGCCTTCGGTGACGTCGTCGGGGAGGAGACCGGCGAGGACCCGGGCCAGGTCGGTGGTGTGGGCGAGTCGCTCGGGGTCGGCCCAGTCCGGCTTGTAGACGCGGTACTTGACCTCGTCGGCGCCGAAGCCCTCGTACGGGAAGCCGTTGAGGGTGACGACTTCGAGGCCGCGCCGGTCGAGTTCGGTGCGCAGGCCGCGCAGGGCGGAGGGGTCGGTGACCAGGGCGTGGGCGGCGTCCTTGGCCAGCCACAGTCCGATGCCCAGCCGGTCGCGGCCGAGGCGTCGGCGTACGGGTTCGCAGTGGTCGCGGAGTTGGGCGCGGACGCCGTCGAGGGTTTCGGCGGGGTGGACGTTGGTGCAGTAGGCGAGGTGGACGATGGAGCCGTCGGGGTGGCGGAAGCGCATCGGTCACTCCCCGCCGCGCAGGACGGAGTTGCCCTCGTGGGTGGCGTCGGTCGCGTCGACGTCGAGATCCTGTCGGCCGCTGAGTCCGTAGAAGGCGACCGGGTTGCGCCACAGGACGAGGTCGACGTCGTCCTCGGTGAAGCCCTCCGCCAGCATCAGGTCGCCGACCCTGCGGGTCTTGAGGGGGTCGCTGCTGCCCCAGTCGGCAGCGGAGTTGACCAGCACCTGTTCAGGGCCGTAACCGCGGAGGATCGCGACCATCCGTTCCTCGTCCATCTTGGTCTCCGGATAGACCGAGAAGCCGAGCCAGCAGCCGCTGTCCTTGGCCTCCTTGACGGTGGTCTCGTTGAGGTGGTCGACCAGGACGTGGTCCGGGGACAGGGCGGACTCCCGTACGACGTCGAGGGTGCGGCGCAGGCCCGCGAGTTTGTCGCGGTGCGGGGTGTGGACGAGCGCGGGCAGCTCGTGGTCTGCGGCGAGCTGGAGCTGGGCGGCGAAGGCGGTGTCCTCGGCCGGGGTCATCGAGTCGTAGCCGATCTCACCGACGGCGACGACGCGGTCCTTGGCGAGATACCGGGGCAGTTCGTCGAGGACGGGGGTGAGGCGGGGGTCGTTCGCCTCCTTGGGGTTGAGGGCGATCGTGCAGTGGTGGGCGATGCCGTACTGGGCGGCCCGGAAGGGTTCCCAGCCCAGCAGGGAGTCGAAGTAGTCGAGGAAGGAGGCGGGCGAGGTGCGCGGCTGGCCGAGCCAGAAGGAGGGTTCGACTACGGCGCGGACACCTGCGGTGTACATGGCCTGGTAGTCGTCGGTGGTCCGTGACGTCATGTGGATGTGGGGGTCGAAGATGCGCATCAGGACTCCTTGGCTTCGGGCGCCGTCAGGGCCAGGACGCGGTGCAGGTCCTCGGGGACGGGCCGGCCGGCTGCGGTGCGTTCGGCTGCGTAGTCGTCGAGCATGCGGGCGAGTTCCGTGTCGGCCTGGGCCCTGTGCTGGAGGTCGGCCACCGCGTCGACGGGCACTCCGGTGAACAGGCACTTCAGCACGGCGTGGCGCCAGTTGTGGGCGTCCAGGTGACGGGCGGCGTAAGGGCCGACCGCCGCGGCGACGAGACGGGTGTCGTTGGTGCGCAGGGCGTCCTCGACCAGGGAAAGGGCGTCGGGGCCGGCGACCAGGTGGGGCAGGGCGTGCAGGACGGCTCGGCGTTCGGCGGCGGTGCCCTGCCGGTAGACGCGGGTGAGGGCGTCCGGGCCGGCGTGGGCGGCGTGCAGGATCAGGACGCGTACGGCGTCCGCGTGGTCGGTGCCGCAGCGGCGGCCGGCTTCGGCGAGGCGCAACTCCCAGGCGGAGATGGGTCCGTGTCCGCCGGAGCGGGCGGCTGCCTCGTCCAGGGCGACGGCGAGCCAGGCGCGGGCGGCTTCGCCGAGGTGGGCGGTGATCTGGGTGCGGAGGCCGTCCAGCGGGGTGAGGGGGCTGTCTGCTTCGGTGGTGCCCGGACCGGCGTGGGGATGGGTCATGGGGTGCTCCCTTCGGCCGGGGTGATGGAGTGCCGGGCCGGAGTGGTGAAGGAGGTGGTGGAAGCGGCCGTCTGATTCGCGGCGATCGAGGCGGCGGCATACGGAGGGGAGGTCTGCGGGGCGCCGGTGGGCCGGGGTGCCGTGGCGGTCGGCGCTGCGGCCTCGGAGGAGCCGACGGGAGGGGCCGGGGTGGCACGGACCGCACTGCGGAGGAAGCGGAGGGAGTGTTCGGCGTGGTGGGGGCCCGCATGGGAGTGGCGGGGGAGTTCCACGACGGTCAGGCCCCGGTAGCCGGTGGCGGCCAGGGCGGCGAGTACGGGCGGGAAGTCGATCTCTCCGTCGCCGAAGGGGAGGTGTTCGTGGATTCCACGGCGCATGTCCTCGATCTGGACGTGGCGCAGCCAGGGTGCGGCGGCGCGGACGCAGTCGGCGGGCGGGAGTGGTTCGAGGCACTGGCAGTGGCCGATGTCGAGGGTGAGGCCGAGGGGCTCCGGGTCGTCGAGTGCGCGGCGCAGGCGGTGGAAGTCGGCGA
This sequence comes from Streptomyces lacrimifluminis, assembly GCF_014646095.1. GTDB lineage: Bacteria > Actinomycetota > Actinomycetes > Streptomycetales > Streptomycetaceae > Streptomyces > Streptomyces lacrimifluminis. The sequence goes on from NZ_BMMU01000012.1 coordinate 66,574, forward strand.
TGGTGGCGAGCAGATGGCCGGGTTCGGGTTCGACGGCGAGCGGGACGCCTGCTGCGTGGGCAGCGTCCAGGACGGGGGCGAGGGCTTCGGTCAGGCGGTGCCAGGCGGTGTCCGGGTCCGTGTCGGCGGGGGTGATGCCGCTGAAGCAGTGCACGGCGTGGGCGTCCAGGTCGGCGGCGACTCGTACCGCCCTGAGCAGGAGGTCGACGCGTCGTGAGCGGTCGTCCGCGTCGGGGTCGAGGAGAGAGGGGCCGTGTTTGCGGCGTGGGTCGAGTACGTAGCGGGCGCCGGTTTCCACGGTGACACCGAGACCGAGGGTGGTCAGGCGGCGGGCGACCCGCCGGGTGCGGGCGGGGAGGCCGCGGGCGAGTGGGTCGAGGTGCATGTGGTCGAGGGTCAGGCCGACGCCGTCGTAGCCGAGGTCGGCGAGCAGGCCGAGGGCGTCGTCGAGGCGGAGGTCGGCGAGGCCGTTGGTTCCGTAGCCGAGGCGGAGGTCGGTGGTGGAGGAGTCGTGCGGTGCCCTGGGCCGGTCGCGTTCCTGGCTGCCCCGGTCCCGTGCGCCGCCTCCGGCCGTCGCCCCGGGTCGCGAGCTCACCGGCGTTCCCCCTTGCCGTCGGCAGGTGGCCCGCCCCGGGGCCCGCTCGGGCGGCGGCCCTCCGTCCCGGTGTCCGCGTCCCGGCCCGACCCCTTGTCCGACAGCCCCGTCGGTCCCGCCGACCTCTTACCCGCCGGCCCCGCCGATCCCGCCGGCCCCGCCGCCCCCGCCGCCCCCGCCGGTCCTGCAAACACCGCTGGTCCCGCCAGTACCGCTGACTCTCCCCCGCCCCGCAGGCGCCCCGCGAACGCCACCAGGTAGGCGTATTGCTCCGCCAGTCCCGGCGGGCCGTCGCCGACCGGGTCCTTGAAGTAGAAGCCGAGTTCGCTGAGAGGGCCGGAGAGGCCGGTTTCGTGAGCGCGGGCGGTGAGGCGGGCGAGGTCGAGGACCAGGGGGGCCGCCAGGGCCGAGTCGCAGCCCTGCCAGGTGGTCTGGAGGATCATGCGGGTGCCGAGGAAGCCGTCGAAGGCGATGTGGTCCCAGGCGGTCTTCCAGTCGCCGAGGGACGGGACGTCGTCGATGTGGACCACGCCCTCCGGTGTCGTCCCGAGGGTGTCGGCGAGGACGCGTTCCTTGCCTGCGTTCTTCGCCGCCGCCGCGGAGGGGTCGGCGAGGGAGGCTCCGTCTCCCCCGCCGAGCAGGTTGGTGCCCGACCAGGCGCGGACCTCCAGTGCCCGTTGCGCGAACATCGGGCCGAGGACCGACCTGAGCAGGGTCTGACCGGTCTTGCCGTCACGGCCCGCGTAGGGCAGCCCGCTGGTCGCCGCCGCGTGGGCCAGCTCCGGGTGGTGCAGCCCCGCCGACGGTGTGAAGTTGACGTACGAGCAGCCGGCGCGCAGGGCCGCCACCGCGTACAGCGAGCTCGGCGGGAGTGCGGTGCCGGTCGGGGCCGGCTCCGTGGAGGCAACGTTCACCACCACCGCCCGGGTCAGGTCGTGGCGTCGTACGAAGTCCTGGATGTCCGCGGCGAAGGCCGCCGTCAACTGGTCCGGGGTTCGGGTGGTGTCGCCGGGAACAGGGCCGCCTGGCCTGATCTCCCGGTCCGCGGCGGCCAGTTCGGAGGCGATCGCCGACGACAGTCCGTACGGCAGGACGCCTGCCGCCGTCAGTGCCTCGGCGCGTTTGGGCAGCGGGCAGTCGACGGTGTCGTGGCCGCCGAAGACGAGGGCGGAGAGGGGTGGGAGGCCGCAGTCCGTGAACGGGGGTGTCTCGGTGACCATGCCGGTGGGACGGTGCAGTCCCGCTGTCACGGCGGCGCACCCCGCGACGACTGTGGTGGCGACGGAGCCTCTGGCGCCGATCAGCCATACCCCCACACGGGTTCGAGGACGGGACGACGACGTGGACATGGGCAGCCTCCTTGTCGTTCACGGAGTTCGCACCCTCCGGCAGCGGGCCCGGGAGGGAAAGGAAGGCGGCGGGCGGAGGTCCGGCGTCCCCCGCCCGCCGCCGCTCAGTCGCCCGCGGCAGCCGGGCTCGCCGGCGCGGTCACGGGCAGTTCCTTGATCCGGATGTCGCGGAAGGACACCTGGTCGTCGGCTCCGTGGTTCTGGACGCCGATGTGACCGTCCCGCAGGCTGCGGGCCGGATCGGTGTTGGTGAAATCGTTGATCTGCACACCGTTGAGCCAGACGCGGAGCCGTTCGCCCTCCACGCGGATCTCGTACGTGTTCCACTCCCCCGGCGGATTCAGCGCGCGGTCGCGCTTCCTCAGGTCGGCGGAGCGGAAGCCGTACACGGCCCCGGTGGTGCGGTCGGGGGCGTCGGTCGCGTCGATCTGGATCTCGTAGCCCTTGTCGACCGCCGACCACGGGTCGTCCGAGGGCGGGAAGCCCACGAGCACCCCGGAGTTGTCGTCGCCGCGGGTCTTCCAGTCCAGCTTCAGCGAGTAGGCGCCGAAGCCGCGGTCGGCGTACCAGAGCATTCCCATGCCGCCCGACGACGTCAGTGTGCCGTCGTCGGAGACGGTGAAGGTGCCGGGGCCCGCCTGTTTCCACCCATCCTGTGAGGTGCCGTCGAAGAGCGGCTGGTAGCCGTTCTCCGGGCGGCAGTCCGCCTGGACCCTGCCGGTGGCCCAGCGCAGTCCGCCCAGCAGGTGCTGCCGGAGTGCCGGTTCGGAGTACGCGGACGACAGGTGGCCGACGCCGGTGTAGAAGGAGCGTCCGCCCGCGTAGTTCTGGCACCAGGCGATCGGGTGGTCGCCGTTCATCGTGCCGCCGGTGTACGACGACTCGTCGAGGGAGGCCAGGACGCGCACCGAACTCCGTGGATTGGAACGGTAGTTGTACCACTCGTCGGTACGGTTCCACTCCGCGCCCAGGGCCGAGGTAGCCGGGTGGGCGCGGTCCTCCACCACCGTGCGGGCCGGCTGGATCGCCGGGTGCCCCTGGAAGTAGGCGCCGACGAGGCCGCCGTAGAACGTCCAGTCGTACTCCGTGTCGGCCGCCGCGTGGATACCGACATAGCCGCCGCCGTGGTGGATGTAGTTCTCGAACGAGGCCTGTTGACGGTCCGTCAGTACGTCGCCGGTCGTCGAGAGGAAGACGACGGCCGCGTAGCGGCGGAGGTTCGCCGGGTTGAACGCCGCCGCGTCCTCCGTCGCGTCGACCCTGAAGCCGGCGCTCGCGCCGAGCTCCTTGAGCGCCGTGACACCGGCGGGGATCGAGTCGTGCCGGAAGGCCGCCGTCTTGGAGAAGACCAGCACCCGGTCGGCGTGCTGTGGTCCGGGCTTGGAGACCGCTGGTGTCGACATGCTTCCGAGGAGCAGTGCCGTGCCTGCAACAGCGGTGACCGTCCGGCCTGTTGATCGCATGTTCACTCCCCTCAGCCCGTGGTGAAGGTGAAGTCGTCCACCTCGTACAGGTCGCCGCTCGCCGCTCCCTTGAAGACGAGGTAGAGCGTGGTCGTGCCCTGCGGTGCGTGGGACAGGGTGGCGGTGACGTTCTGGTAGGTGTCCCAGCCGCCGGTCGTCGGTACGGTCGTACGGCCCAGCACCTTGCCGGTCGGGGAGCCCGCGCGGATCTCCAGCTTGCCGCCCGCGCCGGCCGAGGCGACGCGTGCAGTGAGCGACTTGGCGTTGCTCAGGACGTACGGCGTGAACGCGATCCAGTCACGGTTGTCGATGTCGCCGACGGTCTTGGCGCCGTTGGCGGACTCGCGTGAACTCACCGCTGTGCCCGAGGAGTTGTTGAAGTGCTCGGCCTGGCGGTGGGTGGGCTGGACGACGTTCTGGTCATGGGTGGTCAGGGGTGCCTGGCCGCCGCCTCCGAGGTCGGTGTACTGGGCGTCGAAGACCCCGAAGATGTTGGCGTTCGGGTCGTGGCCGCCGTCGGCGCTGGTCTGGATGGTGCCGGAGCAGCCCTTCGCCGAGGTCTGCGGGTGGCCGTGGCTGTCGTGACCGAGGATGAAGGTGACCTCGACCTTCGAGCAGTCGATGCTCCGGCCGTCCTCCCGGTCGGTGACCTTCACCTTGAACGGGATGGCGTCACCGAAGGCGAACAGCTGTCCGTCCTGCGGGAGTTGGAGGACCACCTTGGGCGCGGTGTTGCCGACGACGACCTGGACGCTCGCACTGCCCGTGCGGCCGGTGGTGTCCTTCGCGGTCACCGTCGCCGTGTACGTCCCGTTCTTCCTGTACGTGTGGGAGGGGTTCGCCGAGGTCGACGTACCGCCGTCGCCGAAGTCCCAGCTGTACGTGAGGGCGTCGCCGTCCTGGTCGGTGGTGCCGGCGGAGGAGAACCTCACCTTCAGCGGGGCCTGTCCGGAGGTGACGTCCGCGGCGGCCTGTGCCACCGGGGAGTGGCCGTCGGTGGCGTTCTCGATGCGGTACAGGGCGGAGTGCTCGTCGCCGCCGAACCACGAGACGCCGTAGTCGAGGACGTACAGCGCGCCGTCCGGACCGAAGGCCATGTCCATCACCTGGGTGCCGGTCCACGGGATGTCGTTGATGGACTGGACGGTCCCGTCGGCATCGCTGCTGATCCGCTTGATCCAGCGGCGGCCGAACTCACCGGCGAAGAAGTCGCCGTCGTACGCCTCCGGGAACTTGACCGGAGAGTCGAGCGCAGGTTCGTAGTGGTAGACCGGGCCGCCCATCGGTGACTCGGAGCCGTCGCCGAACTCCGGTACGGACGCACCGTCGTAGGGGATCCAGGCGGCCTGCGCCGGGGGAAGGTCGGTCAGGCCGGTGTTGTTGGGCGAGGTGTTCTTCGGGGCGGCGCAGTCGAAGGCGGCGCCGGAGGTGCCGGTGGCGAAGTCGTAGTCCACGTAGGGGTCGTTGGCACCGGTGCAGTACGGCCAGCCGTAGTTGCCGGGGCCCGTGACGCGGGCGAACTCGACCTGTCCCCCGGGGCCTCGGGCCGGGTCGGCCGCGCCCGCGTCGGGACCGTACTCGCCGATGTAGAGGATGCCGGTCGCTTTGTCGACGCTGAAGCGGAACGGGTTGCGGAAGCCCATCGCGTAGATCTCGGGGCGCGTCTTCTCCGTGCCGGGCGCGAACAGGTTGCCGTCGGGGACGGTGTACGAGCCGTCCGCGTTGACCTTGACGCGCAGGATCTTGCCGCGCAGGTCGTTGGTGTTGCCGGACGAACGCTGGGCGTCGAAGGCCGGGTTGCGGTTCGCGCGCTCGTCGATGGGCGTGAATCCGTCGGACTGGAAGGGGTTGGTGTCGTCGCCCGTCGACAGATACAGGTTGCCCGCCGCGTCGAAGTCGATGTCGCCGCCGACATGGCAGCACAGGCCGCGCGAGGCCGGGACGTCGAGGATCTTCTTCTCGCTGGCGTTGTCGAGGGTGCCGTCGGCGTTGAGGACGAAGCGGGAGAGCCGGTTGACACCGTCGAAGGGTGCGAAGTCGGCGGCGGTGCCCGTCTCCGGGGCGTCGCCCGCCGGGGTGTTCAACGGGGGTGCGTAGTACAGGTAGATGAAGCGGTTGGAGCTGAACTGCGGGTCCACGCCGATGCCTTGGAGGCCCTCTTCGTCGTGGGAGTAGACGTCGAGTTTGCCGGCCAGCCGGGTGTTTCCGGCGGCGTCGGTGATGCGGAGTTCGCCGTCGCGCGAGGTGTGCAGGACCGACCGGTCCGGGAGGACGGCGAGCGACATGGGCTCGCCGACCTCCGGTTCGCCCTTGGCCAGGGTGACCTGCTGGAAGTCCTCGGCGGCGGTGGGCTCGGCGACGGCTGCGCCGGCCTGAGGTGCGACCAGCGTCAGTGACGCTCCCGCGAGCAACACGCCCGTGAACAGGGCGAGCGCTCTGCGGACTCCGAGGTGTCGTCTGCGACTTCCGATTCTGCCGGTGCGGGTGGTGCCGTGTTTCGCGTGCACGAATGCCTCCAGAATGGAGCTCGTGGTACATGCGGGTGCGATACGCCGGGGTGCGCCGTCACCCCGGAACACTCAGGAGCAGCTCAGTCGTTGCTGCCGAACGCCGCGTCGAACGAGGCCGACGGCGGGTCGAAGTCGTACGCCTTGAGGCGGGTCAGCGCCTCGGGTGCGCCCTGGAGCCGGTCCATGCCGGCGTCCTCCCACTCCACGGAGATGGGGCCCCGGTACTCGATGGAGCGCAACATGCGGAAGACGTCCTCCCAGGGGACGTCGCCGTGGCCGGCCGACACGAAGTCCCAGCCACGGCGCGGGTCGCCCCAGGGCAGATGTGAGCCGAGGCGGCCGTTGCGGCCGTCGAGCCGCTTGCGGGCCTCCTTGCAGTCGACGTGGTAGATCCGGTCGCGGAAGTCCCACAGGAAACCGACCGGGTCCAGGTCCTGCCACACGAAGTGCGAGGGGTCGAAGTTCAGACCGAAGGCGGGCCGGTGGTCAACTGCGGTCAGGGCTCGCTGGGTTGTCCAGTAGTCGTAGGCGATCTCGCTCGGGTGGACCTCGTGCGCGAACCGCACGCCCTGGGCGTCGAACACGTCCAGGATCGGGTTCCAGCGGTCCGCGAAGTCCTGGTAGCCGCGGTCGATCATCGACTCGGGGGCGGGCGGGAACATCGCGACCAGATGCCAGATCGCCGAGCCGGTGAAGCCGATGACGGTGTCGACGCCGAAGGCGGCGGCGGCCCGCGCGGTGTCGGCGATCTCGGCCGCCGCCCGCTGTCGTACGCCCTCCGCGTCGCCGTCGCCCCAGATACGGGCGGGCAGGATCGCCTGGTGCCGCTCGTCGATGATGGCGTCGCAGACGGCCTGGCCGACCAGGTGGTTGGAGACCGCCCAGCACTTGAGGCCGTACTTGTCGAGGAGTTGGTGACGGCCCGCCAGATAGGACGGGTCCGCGAGGGCCTTGTCGACCTCGAAGTGGTCGCCCCAGCAGGCGAGTTCGAGCCCGTCGTAGCCGAAGTCACGGGCGAGGCGGCAGACCTCTTCGAGAGGCAGGTCGGCCCACTGGCCGGTGAAGAGTGTGAAGTCGCGCGGCATTCTCGTCGAGCCTCCTCAGACCGATATGGATGAGACCGCTATGGGTGTGTAGGCGGAGTTCTTCTCCGCGCTCTCCTCGACCGCCGCCAGGACGCGTTGCACCTGGAGGCCGTCCGCGAAGGACGGCCGGGGCCGGCTGCCCTGCGCGATCGCGAGGACGAGGTCGCGGGCCTGGTGGACGAAGGAGTGCTCGTAGCCGAGGCCGTGGCCCGGCGGCCACCAGGCGTCCAGGTAGGGGTGGTCGGGTTCGGTGACGAGGATGCGGCGGAAGCCGGCGTGCGTACCGGGCTCGGTGCCGTCGTGGTAGGCGAGTTCGTTGAGGCGTTCCAGGTCGAAGGCCAACGAGCCTCGTTCGCCGTTGAGTTCGATGCGCAGCGCGTTCTTGCGGCCGGTCGCGTACCGGGTGGCCTCGAAGGAGGCGAGGGCGCCCGAGGTGAAACGGCCGGTGAAGACGGCGGCGTCGTCCACGGTGACCTGGCCTGCGCCGGCGGTCGCGGTGGCGGTCAGCCCGCTGGTCGGGCCGCCGGGCAACGGGCGTTCGCGTACGAAGGTTTCGGTGAGGGCGGAGACTCCGGCGAGGGGTTCGCCCGCGAGGTACTGGGCGAGGTCGACGATGTGGGCACCCAGATCGCCGAGTGCTCCCGATCCGGCCGCCTCCTTGCGCAGCCGCCAGGTGAGCGGGAACTCCGGGTCCACCAGCCAGTCCTGAAGGTAGGTCACCCGAACGTGCCGCAGGGTGCCGAGCCTGCCCTCGGCGACCATGGAACGGGCGAGCGCGGTGGCGGGCAGGCGACGGTAGTTGAAGCCGACCATGGCCAACTGACCGCGCCTCGCGGCCTCTTCGGCCGCCGCTGTCATCGCCTCGGCTTCCTCGACGGTGTTCGCGAGAGGCTTCTCGCACAGTACGTGCTTGCCCGCGGCGAGGGCGGCGAGGGCGATCTCGGCGTGGCTGTCGCCGGGGGTGCAGATGTCGACGAGGTCGACGTCGTCCCGTTCGAGCAGGGCACGCCAGTCGGTTTCGGCCGCCGCCCAGCCGTGCCTGTCCGCTGCCGCTCGGACGGCACCGGGGTCTCGGCCGCAGATCGCGGCGAGCACCGGGCGCCGGGGCAGGTCGAAGACACGGCCCACAGTGCGCCAGCCCTGGGAGTGGGCCGCCCCCATGAACGCGTATCCGACCATGCCGACGCCCAGTGCCGGCTTGTCGGCCTCGGCGGCGTCTGCCTGCGGCTGTGCCATGCGGATGTCCTCCTCGTCGATTGCACTGTCGGGGGTGTCTGCTCCGGGGCCAGGCGTGGTGTGTCGGCTGCGGGTGCATCGTGGCTGGTCGCGAAGTTCCCCGCGCCCCTTCGGGGCGTGGCCGATCAGCCCCCGCCACCGGCCCTCGCCCGCTCCTCCCGGAGCCGGCTCCACAGACCGGCCCCGGGCACAAGCCCAACTCCCAGCCCCTGACCCCGGTCCCTCTACTTGAAGCCGGTCGGCATGTACTGGTCGACGTTGTCCTTGTCGACGACCGCCGAGTAGAGCGTCAGGGAGGACGGGATCTCGAACTCGGAGAGGCCGCTCACCCCCTTGGCCTGGCCCAGCGCGCGGGCCAGGTCGATCGCCGACGCGGCCATGGTGGGCGGATAGAGCACCGTCGCCTTCAGGACACCGTTGTCCTGTTTGATGGCCTGGAAGGCGGCGAGGGCGCCCGCGCCGCCGACCATCACGAAGTCGTCGCGGCCAGCCTGTTCGATCGCCCGCAGCGCGCCCACGCCCTGGTCGTCGTCGTGGTTCCACAGAGCGTTGAACTTGGGCTGCGCCTGGAGGAGTTGGGCCATCTTGGCCTGGCCGGACTCGACCGTGAACTCGGCGGCCTGGCGGGCCACCTTCTTGATGTTCGGGTAGTTCTTCAGGGCGTCGTCGAAGCCCTGGGTGCGCTGCTTGGTCAGTTCCAGGTTGTCGAGGCCGGCGAGTTCGATGACCTTGGCGTCGTCCACGTCCTTGAGCTGCTCACCGATGTAGTGACCAGCGTTGAGACCCATGCCGTAGTTGTCGCCGCCTATCCAACAGCGGTACGCCTGCGGGGTGTTGAAGATCCGGTCCAGATTGACGACCGGGATGCCGGCCCGCATCGCCTTCAGTCCGACCTGGGTGAGCGCCTTGCCGTCGGCGGGCAGGATCACCAGTACGTCGACCTTCTTGTTGATCAGCGTCTCGATCTGGCCGATCTGCGCGGCGGTGTCGTTCGAGCCCTCGGTGATCTCCAGCGTCACGTCGGAGTACTTCTTCGCCCGGTTCTTGGCGTTGTCGTTGATCGCGTTGAGCCAGCCGTGGTCGGCCTGCGGTCCGGCGAAGCCGATGGTGACGGCCTTGCCGGGGGTGTCGGCGGCAGCCGGCTGGTCGTCGTTCCCGGCGGGTTCGTCGTCCGGCTCGTTGCTGGTGCAACCGGCGAGCAGGGCCCCTGCCCCGACGGCGGCGGTTCCGAAGAGCAGTCCTCTGCGGCTTGTGAACGGCGTCGACTCTGGCATGACGGTGAACCCTTCCCTCAGGTCGTGCTTGCGGTACGGCGCTGGACGAGCACGGCGGCGACGATGATCGCGCCCTTGGCGATCTGCTGCACATCGCTCTGCAGGTTGTTCAGGGCGAAGATGTTGGTGATCGTGGTGAAGATCAGGACACCCAGCACGGAGCCGACGATGGTGCCGCGACCCCCGCTGAGCAGGGTGCCGCCGATGATCGCGGCGGCGATGGCGTCCAGCTCGTACAGGTTGCCGTTGGTGTTCTGGCCCGAGCCGGACAGGATGATCAGCAGGAAGGCGGCGATCCCGCAGCACAGTCCGGACAGGAGGTAGAGGTAGAGGCGCTGGCGGCGTACGTCGATTCCGGCGAGCCGGGCCGCCTCCGCGTTGCCGCCCACGGCCACCGTGCGGCGGCCGAAGGTGGTGCGGTTCAGGATCAGCCAGCCGATGATCGTCACTACCGCGAAGACCAGCACCAGTGGCGGGATGCCGAGGATGTACGCGTCGCGCTCGCCGAGGTCGAGGACGCTGTCGATCGTGACGATCTGCGTCGCGCCGTCCGTGATCTGAAGGGCGAGTCCGCGCGCCGAGGCCAGCATGGCGAGGGTGGCGATGAAGGGGACCATTCCGCCGTAGGCGATGAGCAGTCCGTTGACCAGTCCACAGCCCACTCCGACGAGCACCGCGGTGAAGAGGATGCCCGCGAAGCCGTACTCCTGGGTGGCGACGGTGGTCGCCCACACCGAGGCGAGTGCCACGATCGCGCCGACCGACAGGTCGATACCGCCCGACATGATGACGAAGGTCATGCCGACGGTGACGACACCGATCACCGAGCCCTGGGTGAGCACGAGTTGGAGGTTGCGGGTGTCGAGGAACTCGTCTGGCTTGGTGATGCCGCCGACGACGATCAGTGCGGCGAGGACACCGAGGAGGGAGAGGGTGCGGACGTCGGCGCGGGCCACCGTGGTTCGCCAGGCCGGGAGTTGACCGGTCGAGGGGACCTTGTCGGTGCTGTCGCGCGGCGGGGACACGGGCTGTGTCATGATGCGGGGCCCCTTCCACCGGCCGCCGGGCTGTCGACCGCAGAGGATGCGCTGGCCACAGGGGCTCCTTCCATGACGAGGTCGAGCACGCGGTGTTCGTCGAGTTCGCGGGCGGGTGCCGTGTGGACGACCTGGCCCTCGCGCAGGACCAGGACACGGTCGGCGAGGCCGAGCACCTCGGGCACTTCACTGGAGACCAGCAGGACGGCGAGGCCCTCGTCGGCGAGGCGGCGGATCACCGCGTACAGCTCGGCGCGGGCGCCGACATCGACACCTCTGGTGGGTTCGTCGAGCAGCAGGACACGGCAGCCGCGCAGCAGCCAGCGGGCGAGGACCGCCTTCTGCTGGTTGCCGCCGGAGAGGGTGCGGACGGGTACGGAGGGGTTGTCCGGCCGTAGCGACAGCTCGCGCGTGGCGGCGCGGGCCGCGCCCAGTTCGGCGCCCCGGTCGATCCAACCCCCGCGTGCGAAGCGGGACATGGAGGAGACCGACACATTGCGGGTGACGGACTCCAGCATCAGCAGGGCCTGCGCCTTGCGTTCCTCGGGGGCGAGCCCGAGCCCGGCGCGCACTGCGGCCCGTACGCTGCCCGGCCTCAACACGCTGCCGCCGACGATGACTTGACCGGCCGTCGGCTTTCGGGCGCCGTAGATCGTCTCCAGGATCTCCGAGCGCCCCGACCCGACGAGGCCGGCCAGGCCGACGATCTCGCCGGGTCGCACGGTGAGGTCGACGGGCGCGAACTCGCCCTCCCTGGCCAGCCCCTGGACCTCGAGGACCGGTGCGACGTCCGCGTCCCGCGGTGTCGCGGGGCGCTCCGGGAAGACGTACTCGACGTTGCGGCCGGTCATCAGGGCGACGACCTCCCGGGTCGGCGTGGACTTGGCGGGGAGCCCGCCGGCCACCGCCCGGCCGTCTTTCAGCACGGTCACGCGGTCGCCGATGCGGCGGATCTCCTCCAGCCGGTGTGAGATGTAGACGACGGCGACCCCGTCGGCGGTCAGGTCGCCGACGATCCGGAAGAGGTTGTCGACCTCCTCCGGGTCGAGTGCGGCGGAGGGCTCGTCCATGACGATCAGCCGTACGTCGTGGGAGAGCGCCCGCGCCATCGACACGATCTGCTGCTGCGCCGCCGACAACTCCCCTACCAGGCGCCCCGGTTCGACCTCCGGATGACCGAGTCGCTTGAGCAGCGCGGCAGTCGAGGCTTTGGCGGCCTTCCCCCGTACGACGAATCCGGCGGCCGTGGGTTCATGGCCGAGGTGGACGTTCTCGGCCACCGACAGGTGCTCCACCAGGTCGAGTTCCTGGTAGATGGTGGCAATGCCGAGGCGCATGGCGACGATGGGCGAGCGCAGGGTGACCGGCTCGCCACGCCAGCTGATGGTGCCGTCGTCGGGCTGGTGGGCGCCCGCCAGGACCTTGATGAGGGTGGACTTTCCGGCGCCGTTCTGGCCGAGCAGACAGTGCACCTCACCGGCCTGGACGTCGAGGTCGACGCCGTCGAGGGCTCGGACTCCGGGGAACGACTTGGTGATGCCGGACATGCTGAGCAGCGGTGGTTCTGGTGCCATGACGGTTCCCCTTGGCGGGCGTGCGGGCCGGTTGCAGGGTGGATCGCTTGCTGGGCAGGCGTTTGCGCAGGGCAGAGCAGGGCGCTGTGCTGGTGGTGTGCGTCGGGTGACGCGGGTACGAAGTCGGCTTACGCGGGTGAGAACAGGTGGTCGCTGATGAGGCGGGCCGCGCCGATGACTCCGGCGGTGGGGCCCAACTCCCCCAGAACGATGGGCAGATTGCCGGTCGCCAGGGGCAGCGACTGACGGTAGACCTGGGTACGGATGGCGGCGAGCAGGGTGTGGCCGAGGCCGGTCACCCCTCCGCCGATCACCACCAGGCCCGGGTTGAAGAAGCTGACCAGACCGGCGATGACCTGGCCGGTGCGGTTGCCCCCCTCGCGGATCAGGTCGAGCGAGGCGGCGTCCCCGGCGGCAGCGGCGGCAGCGACGTCGACGGCGCTCAGAGCACCGCTCGCCTCCCACCGGGCCGCGAGTTCCTCCGAACGCCCTTGCTGAGCCGCCTCTTTGGCGTCGCGGGCGAGAGCGGCGCCACTGAAGTGGGCTTCCAGGCAGCCCCGGTTGCCGCAGGCGCACGGGCGCCCGTCGGGCACCGCCTGGATGTGTCCGATGTCGCCGGCGCTGCCCGTCACCCCACGGTGGACCTCACCGCCGACGACGATGCCGCAGCCGATCCCGGTGCCGATCTTGACGCAGAGGAAGTCGCCCACGGAGCGGGCGACGCCCGCGTGCTGCTCCCCCATGGCCATCAGGTTCACGTCGTTGTCGACCATCACCGGGCAGCCCAGTTCCTGACTGAGGGCCTCCCGTACGGGGAAACCGTCCCAGCCGGGCATGATCGGCGGGGCGACCGGTACGCCCTCGGGGAAGCGGACCGGGCCCGGGACGCCGATGCCGGCGCCGTCGAACCCCTCCGCGAGCCCGGAGGCTCTCAACTTAGCTGCCATGGACAGGACTTGCTCGAAGACCGCGACCGGGCCCTCGCGTACGTCCATGGGCTGGTTGAGGTGTCCCAGCACTTCCAGTTCGGCGTTGGTGACCGCGATGTCGATCGAGGTCGCGCCGATGTCGACGCCGAGGAAGCGCAGGGCGGGGGCGAGCCGGATGTTGTGGGAGCGGCGACCGCCTCGCGAGGCGGCGAGTCCGTCGGCCACGACCAGGCCCGTCTCCAGGAGACGGTCTACCTCCACGGCCAGCTTGGACCGCGACAGGTCGACCTGATCCCCGAGCTGGGCCCGGGAGTTGGGCCCACCGTCACGCAGCAGGCGCAGCAGCCGCGCCTGGTGGGCGTTCGCGGGACGAGCGGTCATGCGTCTCACAAGCCCCTCCCCGCCTAGTCAGGCACCAACCGGCCACGCTTTCCGGCCACTTCGCCGGGCTTTCGAGTGGAACGTAGCAGCGACCGCCGGGGCTGGGAAGAAGTTGAGCAAGGATTGCCACTGACTTCTTCCACTGAGAGGACAAAGAAGAAGGCGCCACGAGGGCGCCCTGGGTGGACCGCAGACGGCCCACCCGTCCATGGTGAGATCACGGGCCCGCGCCGCTCACGGGCAGCGGACGACCTGCCCGGCGTAGGAGAGGTTGCCGCCGAAGCCGAACAGCAGGACGGGGTCGCCGGTGGCGATCTCGCCGCGTTCGACCAGCTTCGAGAAGGCGAGCGGGATGCTGGCGGCCGAGGTGTTGCCTGACTCGATGACATCGCGTGCCACGACGGCGTTCACCGCGCCGATCTTCGCCGCCAGCGGTTCGATGATGCGCAGGTTGGCCTGGTGCAGGACGACGGCGGCGAGCTCCTCGGGGGCCAGGCCCGCCCGCTCGCAGGCCTGGCGGGCCATGCGCGGCAGCTGGGTGGTGGCCCAGCGGTAGACACTCTGCCCCTCCTGCGCGAACCGCGAGGGCGTGCCCTCGATCCGTACCGCGTTTCCCATCTCGGGTACCGAGCCCCACAGCACCGGCCCGATACCGGCGGGTCCGACGGCATCCGCCGGACAGGCTTCGACGACCGCCGCGCCCGCCCCGTCCCCGACGAGTACGCAGGTCGTGCGGTCGGTCCAGTCCGCCACCGCGGACATCTTGTCGGCGCCGATGACGAGGGCCCGTACCGATCCCCCGGCCCGTACCGCGTGGTCGGCGGTGGCCAGGGCGTGGGTGAAGCCCGCGCACACGACGTTGAGGTCCATCGTGGCCGCCGAGGGGACGCCGATCCGGTTCGCTACGCGGGCGGCCATGTTCGGGGAGCGGTCGACGGCGGTCGAGGTGGCGACGAGGACGAGGTCGATGTCGCTCGCGGCCAGCCCTGCCGCCGCGAGCGCCTTGGCGGCGGCATGCGCGGCCAGCTCGTCGACGGGCTCGTCGGGGCCGGCGATGTGGCGCGTACGGATGCCCACCCGGCTTCTGATCCACTCGTCGCTGGTGTCGACCAGGCCCGCCAGATCCTCGTTCGTGAGCACCTTGGCGGGCTGGTAGTGACCGACAGCGGCGATGCGCGAGCCGTTCATGGGTGGTCCCCCTTGCTGCTTTTCGGTAGCGGGATCCACCAGTCTGATCAGTGACTCGCCAGTACGTCGGCACGCGATGCCACAGGATTAACGTGGAAGGGTTGTCGGCTTCTATCAGACCTCGAAATGCCCGAACACCTACCCTGTGAACAGCTGTGTCGCCTTCTGCACGAGCTCGTAGACGCCGTAGCAGAGCGGCGCCCCCACCCACAACCAGGCGAACGCGATCAGAGGCCGGCGGTCGGGCGGCGTGCCCGCGCTCTCAGACGGACTGCTCTCGCTGGACATCGGCGGCCTCCTTCGGTGCGGGGACGTGGTGGCGGGGATCTACGGGGCGGACGAGTTCGTTGGCGACGAAGCCGACGGCGAGCAGGCCGATCATGATGGAGAACGACAGCCCGTAGAGCGCCGAGCCGTGCTTGCCGGCCTCCTCCTGCCGGTCGGCGATCCAGTTGACGATCAGCGGGCCGAGGACACCTGCCGTGGACCAGGCGGTGAGCAGCCGCCCGTGGATGGCGCCGACCTGGTAGGTCCCGAAGAGGTCCTTCAGATAGGCGGGGACAGTGGCGAAGCCGCCGCCGTAGAAGGAGAGGATCACCAGGGCGCACAGGATGAACAGCGGCTTGGAGGAGTCCCCGAACCAGGCGATCGACGCGTACATCAGCGCCCCCACGCCGAGGTAGACGCGGTAGATGTTCTTGCGGCCGATCAGGTCGGAGGTGGACGACCAGCCGATCCGGCCCGCCATGTTGGCCGCCGACAGCAGCGCGACGAAACCGGCCGCCGCCGACACCGAGACCGGTGTGGAGCTGTCCGCGAAGAAGTCCTTGATCATCGGCGCGGCCTTCTCCAGGATGCCGATACCCGCGGTCACGTTCATGCAGAGGATCACCCACAGGCACCAGAACTGCGGGGTCCGCACGGCGCTGCGCGCGGAGACCTGGACACCCGTGAGAGCGCTCGGCCCGCTCACCCCGTCTGCGGCGGGCTTCCCGCTGCGCGGCACCCGTACCAGAAGCACCCCGAGCGACATGAACACGGCGTACGTCAGTCCGTGCACAAGGAAGGCGAGGGCGATCCCGGAGCTGTCGGAGCCGAACGACTCCAGCATCCGCGCCGACCAGGGCGAGGCGATGAGCGCGCCGCCGCCGAAGCCCATGATCGCGATGCCGGTGGCCATGCCGGGCCGGTCCGGGAACCACTTGATCAGGGTGGAGACGGGCGAGATGTAGCCGATGCCGAGGCCGATGCCGCCGACGAAGCCATAGCCGAAGACGATCAGCCAGTACTGCTCGGTGGCGGCGCCGAGCGAGGCGAGCAGGAAGCCGGAGGAGAAGCAGACCAGGGCGACGGTCATGGCCCAGCGCGGCCCGTTGCGCTCGACGAGGGTGCCGCCGAACGCGGCCGACAGACCGAGCATGACGATGCCGAGCTGGAAGGGCAGCGCGCTCTGTGTGCCGCTGAGGCCGAGCGCTGATTCCAGGGGCGGCTTGAAGACGCTCCAGGCGTAGGCCTGGCCGATGGAGAGGTGGACCGAGAGGGCGGCCGGCGGGACGAGCCAGCGGCTCCAGCCGGGGGGTGCTATGGGGGGACTCATGATCCCGGACGATAGGAACCGGCCGCAGGGTTGGGAAGGCGGCCGGTCGAACTCGCCGACCGTATGCGGTGAACGGTATCCGGCCTGCGCCGAACGGTCGTCCGAACCGGACGAACGGCATCCCGGCCACATGGAGCGGCGCTTCCGGGCCACGGGCGCCCTGTTCCCTCCCGTGCGCACCCCCTTGCCGGCTCATCCACCATACTGTAGACAATATGTCGTCAGCCTCTTCCCTGGCGGCGGCAGGGCCGCGTGAACCACAGCGCCACCTCGCGCGTGCAGGACAATGAGAACGAGAAGGTCACCTACCAGCACGTACAGAACCGGGGCTGATCAGGACATGGGACGAGTCACGGAACGACGCAGGGTGATCCGGATCCGGGGCGAAGAGATCTCCACCCGGCCGGACACGCTCGTCGCCGAGGAACCCATGGAGATCCGGCTGAACGGCAAGCCGATCGCGGTCACCATGCGCACCCCGGGCGACGACTTCGCGCTCGCCGTCGGCTTTCTGGTGAGCGAGGGCGTGCTGGCCGAGCGCCGCGAACTCCAGAACATCGTGTACTGCGCGGGCGCAACGGAGGACGGCTCGAACACGTACAACGTGGTGGATGTGCGGACGGCTCCGGACGTGGTGCTGCCCGACATCACGCTGGAGCGGAACGTGTACACGACGTCCTCGTGCGGCCTGTGCGGCAAGGCGAGTCTGGACGCGGTCCGTACGACGGCCCGCTGGGCCATCGACGACGGCGTCGGCGCTCCCCCGGTCCGGCTGACACCCGAACTGCTCGCCGGCCTGCCCGACCGGCTCCGCGCGTCCCAACGGGTGTTCGACCGGACCGGGGGTCTGCACGCGGCGGCCCTGTTCACGGAGGAGGGCGAACTGCTCGACGTCCGTGAGGACGTGGGCCGGCACAACGCGGTCGACAAACTGGTCGGCCGGGCGCTGCAGAACGGCGACCTGCCCCTGTCCCGCACGATCCTGCTGGTCTCCGGCCGGGCCTCGTTCGAGCTGGCGCAGAAGGCGGTCATGGCCGGGATTCCGGTGCTGGCAGCCGTCTCGGCGCCGTCGTCGCTCGCCGTCGGCCTGGCGGCCGAGTCGGGGCTGACCCTGGTGGGGTTCCTCCGGGGCGCCAACATGAACGTGTACGCGGGCGAGGACCGTATCGCCCTGCAAGCCGCGGCCTCCCAGGGCTGACCGGTTTCCCCGCGGCACGGCGGCGGGGCCCCGAACGGCGGGGAGCGCCCCCTGCGCCGGCGGGGCCCCGCCTCTGCCTGCCTGCCTGCCTGCCGCTATGCCGTACCCGAAACCCGGGTGAGCAGGCCGATGAACAGCTCACGTTCCACGACGGTGAGCGGTGCCAGCAGCTCGTCGTTGGCCTTTCGCGCGGCCCGCTCGCAGCGGGCCAGCAGCCGCCGCCCCTCCGCCGTGGCCGTCACGGCGTTCTTGCGCCGGTCGTGCGGGTCCGGGGCGCGCACGATCAGTGACTTGTCCTGAAGGTCGTTGAGAACGCCGACCATGTCCTTGGCGTCGAGCCCCACCCCGCGCACCAGTTCGGCCTGTGCGACCGGGCCCAGCTCCGCGACGGCGGAGAGCACCACGTGATGCCACATCTTCAGCCCCTCGTCGGCCAGCGCGGCGGTGACCAGCGCCCGCCCGCGGTCGGCGGCCCTCCCCAGGATCCAGCTGGGGAGGACGCGTATGGAACGAAGTTCGACAGACATGCGAAAAGACTAACCAATAATCATTGGACCTCCCAATGGTTATATGTTTATCGTTGGGGCTCCCAACGGTTTCCAGAGGTGCGAGGCAGGAGGTGCGGATGCGCCGTGTTCGGTACGGGCACACAGGTGCTCCCCTGTCCCGGGACGAGGTCTCCGTGCCCGAGCCGGGGCCGCGGGCCGGCTTCCGACCGGGCGACCGGGCGACCGGGCTCTGTTTCGGCCACGGTCACGCCGGCTTCACGGTGCTCCGGGAAGCCGCGACCTCCCCACTGCCCGGCGGTGCCTCCCCCGCGCCCGACGGCGTCTCACCGGTCGACACGGTCGACGGCTCGTCGCTCACATCGGCGCCGCCCTTCCTCGCCCCCGGCGGACGGCTCGTCGCGTACGCCTCGGGCGGCGGAACGATCCGGGCGTACGACCCGCTGGTGGGCGCCACGACCGTCGCCCCGTGCCGGATGCCCCGAATAGCCGACGAGCAACCGGAGTTGTACGAGAGGTGACGCCGCCGGATGCGGCGGCTGTTCACCGAAGGAACCGTACGACCGGTGGCGCACGGGGAGTTCGCCCTGGCGGACGCGGTCGGCGCACACCGGGTCATCGAGTCCCGGAGCAACCTCGGCAAGGTTGTCCTGATCCCTTGACACACGGTTCTTGTGGGGCGGCTGAGCATCCAACTACCGTCTGATGCGCACACGTTGGACGTAGGATGTCCAGATTTTCGGATGCCCGATTGTTCAGATGTCCAGACCTCTGAAGTCACGAACTCTGAAGTCCAGACGCATGAAGTCCAGACGTTGAAGGGCAGGGCCGTACATGCCGCCAAGTCTTCACGCACGTCTCAGATCCACCCTCACGGCCGTGTTCACCACGGCCGCTCTGCTGCTCGCGCTGCCGAGCCCCGCAGGCGCGGAACAGGCCACCCCCACGGCCACGTTCGAGCAGCAGGTGCTCTTCCGGGCCTCCCAGGACCCCGGTTACGCCTGCTACCGGATCCCCGCGATCGTCCGGACCCTGAAGGGCACGCTGCTGGCCTTCGCCGAGGGACGGAAGGACAACTGCGGGGACGCCGGTGACATCGATATCGTCGTCAAGCGGTCGACCGACGACGGGCGCACCTGGGGCCCGGTCCAGGTGGTCGACGACGGCGGGGTCGACACGCACGGCAACCCGGCGCCGATCGTGGACCGGGAGACCGGCCGCATCCTCCTCGCGGAGAGCTGGAACACGGGACGGGGCGGCGGCAACTGTCCGGTGCCCTGCGACCGCACCCCCCATCTGCAGTACAGCGACGACGACGGGCTGACCTGGTCCGAGCCACGCGACCTGAGCGCAGAGATCATGCCGCCCGCGTGGAACTCCTGGTACGCGACCGGCCCGGTGCACGGCATCCAGCTCACCCGGGGCGAACACGCGGGCCGGCTCGTCTTCGGCGTCAACACCGAGACGTGGGACGGCAGTCGGATCAGCGCCAACCACGCCGCGCTGATCATCAGTGACGACGGCGGCGACCACTGGAAGATCGGCGCCACGGACACCTGGCCGATCGCGGCCGACGGCACCTTCCGGCAGAAACCGTCCGAGGTGACACTCACGGAGCACTCGGACGGCGTGATCCTGGTCAGCGGTCGCGAACAGGACGGTACGGATCGCGGACACCGCACCCAGGCCTTCAGCGCGGACGGCGGCAGCAGCTTCGTCACCCCGTTCCGCGCTCTCCCGGACCTCTACGCACCCCAGGTCCAGTGCTCCACGGTGGGCTTCGGCGCCCGCATCCTGCTGGCCTGCCCGGGCGATCCCGACCGGCGCCGGACGATGATGATCCGCTCCTCGTACGACGGCGGGCGCACCTGGGACAGCGTGGACCGGGGCACGGTCGTCACCCGGGACTGGTCGGGCTACTCCGACCTGGTGAAGATCGACAGCGAGACGGTGGGCCTGATGTACGAGGGCGGCACCGTCGACGCACGCGACGAGATCCGCTTCGCCCGCTTCTCCGAGGACTGGCTGACACCGCCGCGCGGCCCGGACCCGACCACCCGTGACCTGGCCCCGCACGCCCGCCCCGCCGCCGTCCTGGGCGGCGCCACGCAGACCACCGGGGTGTTCGGTGGCGGCGCACTGGAGTTCGACGGTGTGGACGACGCCGTACGCCTCCCGTACAGCGACCGCCTGCCGCTCGGCACCAAGGACTTCACCGTGGCCCTCTGGTTCCGCACCACGGCGACGACGGGTGACCGGCCGCTGCTGTGGATGGGCGGGGTCGGCTCCACCCAGCCCCAGATCTGGCTCCGCGCCGAGCCCGCGACCAACCGTGTCCGGGGGCTGATGACCGTCCGGGACGGTGCGTCGGCCGTCAGGACGGCGTCCGCGACCTCCGTGGGCACCTACAACGACGGCCAGTGGCACTTCGCCGCCCTGCGCCGTGGCGGCGGCCAGTTCACGCTCTTCGTCGACGGTACGGCGGTCAGCGTGGCGGACGTGACCGGATCCGCCAGCCGTAACTCGGTGTTCGGGGTGCACGTCGGGCAACGGGTGGACAGTCTGCAGCACTTCAGCGGCGCGATCGACGATGTCCGGGTCTGGGACCGGGCGTTGGGCACGGCCGAACTGTCCGCGACTTCCATGACGGCGACCGTGGCCGAGGAGACGGCCACGAGCAGTACGGTCCTGTGGCTGCCCCTGGACAAGGTGAACGCGCGTCGCTCCGGGAAATAGGCGGTTCGTTTGCCCCGGGCCCGGTAGGGGCTGGTCACGCCCACGCGGCTGAGCAGCAGAGAGACAGTCCCGCGCCCCTTTCGGGGCGCGGGGCGAACCCGGCCTCCCCGGTCCGCGGCTCAGCCGGAATGTGTTGCCGTACCGGCCGTGATGCGGGACGGGTCCTCGGCGGTGACCCCCGAACCGACCTCGGACTCGGCGACCGGGTCCTGCGAGCGGCGCTTGGCGATCACCGCGCACACCATCAGCTGCATCTGGTGGAAGAGCATCAGCGGCAGCACGGCCAGCGAGGCCTGGGCGCCGAACAGGACGCTCGCCATGGGCAGTCCGGCCGCCAGGGACTTCTTCGAGCCGGCGAACTGGATCGTGATCCGGTCCTCGCGGTCGAAGCCGAGCGCCTTGCCCCCGTACCAGGTCAGCGCCAGCATCAGCGCGAGCAGAACGGCCTCGACGACCAGGAGTCCGCCGAGCCGGGCGGGGCTGACCTGGCGCCAGACGCCCTCGACCATGCCCTCACTGAAGGCGGTGTAGACGACGAGGAGGATCGAGCCACGGTCGACCAGCCCCAGCACCTTCTTGTGCCGGGTGACGAACGCGCCGATCCAGCGCCGGAGTACCTGCCCGGCGAGGAACGGCACCAGCAGCTGGAGCACGATCTCGAGGAGCGAGTCGAGCGAGAAGCCGCCGCCGGTGCTGCCGAGCAGCGTGGCGGCGAGCAACGGGGTGACGACGATGCCGACGAGGGAGGAGAAGGAGCCCGCGCAGATCGCGGCGGGCACGTTGCCCCGGGCCATCGAGGTGAAGGCTATCGACGACTGGATCGTGGACGGGACGAGGGTGAGGAAGAGCAGACCGATGTAGAGAGAGTGCGTCAGGAACACCGGTTCGAGTCCGCGGGCGGCCAGGCCGAGCAGCGGGAAGACGACGAACGTGCAGGCGAGGACAGTGGCGTGCAGCCGCCAGTGCTTCAGTCCTGCCAGCGCCTCGCGGGTGGAGAGGCGGGCGCCGTAGAGGAAGAAGAGGAAGGCGATGGCGGCCGTGGAGGCACCCGAGGCGACGTCCGCGCCCGTCCCGCGCGCCGGGAGGAGCGCCGCGAGGCCCACCGTCCCGAGCAACAGCAGGATGTAGGGGTCGATCGGCATCCAACTCGGCCACTTCAGGCGTTTCACGGTGCTCCACTACTCAGGACTGGGACGTCGGGTCCCGGGACGGTCGTGCCCTTTCCATCGTCCTCCTCCGCTTCGTGATCGGGAATCCCGCATACCGCTCTGACTGTCATCACGTTTCGCGATAACGGGGTAGCGTGGACGCGTGTACGACCCCTCTCATCTGCGGACCTTCCTGACCGTGGCCCAGACGCTCAGCTTCACGCAGGCCGCCCGGCGGCTCGGGCTGCGCCAGTCGACGGTCAGCCAGCATGTGCGGCGTCTGGAGGACGCGGCCGGCCGGCAGCTCTTCTCCCGGGACACCCACTCGGTGGAGCTGACCGAGGACGGCGAGGTGATGCTCGGTTTCGCCCGCCGGATCCTGGAGGTGCACGAGCAGGCGACGGCGTTCTTCACGGGCACACGGCTGCGCGGCCGGCTGCGGTTCGGCGCGTCGGAGGACTTCGTGCTGACCCGGCTGCCGGAGATCCTGGAGGCCTTCCGCTACGACCATCCCGAGGTCGATCTGGAGCTGACGGTCGAGCTGTCGGGCACCCTGCACGAGCAGCTGGCCGCCGGGAAGCTGGATCTCGTCCTGGCCAAGCGGCGCCCCGAGGACCCGCGCGGCGAGCCGGTCTGGCACGACGAGCTGGTGTGGATCGGTGCGGAACGGCTCCGGCTCGACCCCGACCGCCCGGTGCCGCTGATCGTGTACCCGCCGCCGGGCATCACCCGCGCTCTCGCCATGGAGGCCCTGGAGCGGCAGGGCCGGGCCTGGCGCGTCGCCTGCACCAGCGGCAGCCTCAACGGCCTGATCGCGGCGGCCCGGGCGGGCCTCGGTGTGATGGCCCACTCACTCGGGATGGTCCCGCCCGGTCTGGTCCGGGTGCCCGACCGCGCCGGGCTGCCGGAGCTGGGCCAGGTCGACTTCGTCCTGGTCCACGGTCACCGCCGTACGTCGGCCCAGAGCGCGGCGGACGCGCTCGCGGCGGCGATCCTGACGAGCGGGGACCGGCTGCACCGGCGTTGACAGCCGCCTGCGCGACCTTAAAGGCAGTCCCAAGAGGCCTGGCAGAGGCGGTGAGCGGGTCGGTCGGATTCGGTGGAGATTACCGACCGGGGATCTTCTCCGACGGAGGAGGTTCTGTCCGCCCCCAACCCATACAGACATATTTTCCGCCCCGGGACGGCATCGAAGCTGAACACCACTCGGCTTGGCACCCCTCCCGCCATGTGAAGGCGTGGGGTAGCTTTCACGGCGCTGTGCAAAGCGTCACTAGGAGCGGGTTTGCGCGAATTCACCAACCCTCCGTTGGCGTTGGCGCCGCCTGTGGGCGGACTGGCCGACGTGGTGTTCGAACGTGCCCAGGAAGCCCCCCTCCATGTCTCGCTCGGCCGCAAGGACGCGGCCGGCCGGTGGCGGGACGTCACCGCGGGCGAGTTCCGCGACGAGGTCCTCGCCCTCGCCAAAGGACTGCTCGCGCAGGGCATCCGGTTCGGGGACCGGGTCGCGATCATGTCCCGTACGCGCTACGAGTGGACGCTCTTCGACTACGCGCTGTGGACGATCGGCGCGCAGGTGGTGCCGGTCTATCCGACGTCCTCGGCCGAGCAGGTCTTCTGGATGCTGTACGACGCCGAGGTGACGGCGGCGATGGTGGAGCACGAGGACCACGCGATGACCATCGCTACGGTCATCGACCGCCTGCCCGAGCTGCGCCGGCTGTGGCAGCTCGACGTCGGCGTCGTACAGGAGCTGTACGAGGCCGGTGCGCACCTCGACGACGACGTGGTGCACCGGCACCGGCTCGCGGTCACGCCCGAGTCGACCGCGACGGTCATCTACACGTCCGGCACCACGGGCCGCCCCAAGGGCTGTGTCATCACCCACGCGAACTTCATGTTCGAGGCGGACACCGTCATCGAGCGCTGGGAACCGGTGTTCCACTCCAAGAAGGGTGACGAGGCGGCGACCCTCCTCTTCCTCCCCCTCGCGCATGTCTTCGGCCGGATGGTGCAGGTGGCGGCGATCCGCGGCGGCGTCCGTTTCGGCCACCAGCCGCAGCTGAACGCGGCAGCACTGCTGCCCGACCTCGCCGCGTTCCGGCCGACGTTCTTCCTCGGCGTGCCGTACATCTTCGAGAAGGTCTTCAACGCGGCCCGCCGCAAGGCCGAGCGGGAGGGAAGGGACGGCCCCTTCGAAAAGGCGGTCGAGGTCGCGGTGCGCTACGCGGAGGCCATGGAGGAGAAGGCCTGGGACCTGGGCCCCGGACCGTCGGCGGGCCTGCGGATGCAGCACCAGCTCTTCGAGAAGCTCGTGTACTCCAAGATCCGGGCCGCGATGGGCGGGCGCGTACGGCACGCCATGACGGGCGGCTCGGGGATGGACCGGCGGCTCGGCCTGTTCTTCGCGGGTGCGGGCGTCCACATCTACGAGGGTTACGGCCTGACGGAGACGACGGCGGCGGCGACCGCGAACCCGCCCGAGCGCACCCGGTACGGCACGGTCGGCCAGGCCATCCCGGGCACGACCGTGCACATCGCGGACGACGGCGAGATCTGGCTGCGCGGCGACAACGTCTTCCAGGGCTATCTGAACAACCAGAAGGCGACGGACGCGACGCTGCACGACGGCTGGCTGGCCACCGGCGACCTGGGCTCCCTCGACGAGGACGGCTTCCTCACGATCACCGGCCGCAAGAAGGAGATTTTGGTGACCTCGGGCGGCAAGAGCGTCGCCCCGGGAGGCCTGGAGGAACGCGTCCGGGACCATCCCCTGGTCGCTCAGTGCATCGTGGTCGGCAACGACCGCCCGTACATCGCCGCGTTGATCACCCTGGACCAGGAGGCGGTCGAACACTGGCTCACGATGCGCGGCAAACCGCAGCTGACGCCGACGGAGCTGGTCCGCGACGCGGACCTGGAGAAGGAGGTGCGGCGTGCGGTGGTCACCGCGAACACCCTGGTCTCCAAGGCCGAGTCGATCCGTACCTTCCGCATCCTGGCCCAGCCGTTCACCGAGGAACACGGTCTGCTGACCCCGTCCCTGAAACTGAAACGCAAGGCGATCGAGGACGCGTACACGAAAGAGGTCGAGGCGCTGTACAGCGCCTGATGCCCGCCATCGTCAGACGAGTTGATAGCCCCGCAGGTTGGTGAGCAGCAGGTAGCAGTCCTGCAGTGAGCCCGAAGTGTCGCCGAGGGAGCGGTAGATGCCCCACTTGGGGCGCACCCGGTCGGCGAGGAAGGTGTCGACACCGGCGCGTGAGACATCGACGACCGTTGTCGAGCCGCTCTTGAGGATCCAACGGACAGATCCCGCCGAGCCGTTGCCGACCTTGATCCGGAAGTCGACGTCCGTCCACCTGTCGTGGAGCGGTTCGAGGTTCGTACGGCCGACGAGGATGTCGTCTATGGGCAGCTTGAGTTCGATGGTCTGCACGCCGTTCACCCGACGCAGCGACTGCACGACCATCGGTGAGGTGCCGGCGCCGGGCTGCTTCATCTGCATGATGTGGGTGAAGGTGGTCGTCGCCTTGAGAGAGCTGGGGATGTACATCGAGTAGGTGACGCGCCAGGTCTGCCCCTCGGTCCACTTGAGGTAGTTGGCGCCGCTGCCGTTGCGCAGGCCGGTGACTTCGTGGCGCTGGCGGTCGGTCGAGGTGTCGCGGTCGACGGTGTGCATGGTGAAGCGCCAGTTGTCGCCGGTGGCGTAGATGTGCGGGTGGGCGGCGGTGTGGGAGTCGGCGCGGTCGTCCTCGATGGTCTCGAAGGCACCGAGACCCGCGCCGCTCGCGGACGGCGCCCACTTCTGCTGCCAGGAGGCCGCGTGGGCAGGAGTGTCGAGGGCGGGGACTCCGGCGGCGGCTCCGACCCCTCCGCCGAGTGCGGCGGCGAGCAGAGTTCGCCTGGATGTGTTCATGGTGGTACCACCTCGGCATGGGGGCTGATTGTCATCACGAGTTACATATATGTACGTCGTTCACCATCACGACCTGCGGCGTGATACAGGGTCGCCGCCTGACAGATCACCGTCAATAGTCCGTACCAATACCTGTGCGCAGCCGAAGGTGTTTCCGGCCAATCTGTGGGAATGCTCACGAGGTTTGCGATCAGGAATGCGGCACCGCTCGTGATCGTTGACGATGGGAGTACCCACCCGACGACTGAAGGATCGAGAGCTCGTGAGCAGCATGGTCCCCCCGATCACCCTGAACAACGGCGTCGAGATGCCCCAGTTGGGCTTCGGCGTCTGGCAGGTGCCGGACGACGAGGCGGAGCAGGCGGTCGCCACCGCGCTGGAGAGCGGGTACCGCAGCATCGACACAGCGGCGATCTACGGCAACGAAGTGGGCACCGGAAAGGCCATCGCCGCATCCGGCGTCGCCCGCGAGGAACTCTTCGTCACCACCAAGCTCTGGAACAGCGACCAGGGGTACGAGTCCACCCTCCGCGCTTTCGACGCCTCCCTGGAGAAGCTCGGCCTGGAGTACGTCGACCTGTACCTGATCCACTGGCCGCAGCCGGCCAAGGGCGCGTTCGTCGACACCTACAAGGCGTTCGAGAAGCTCTACGCGGACGGCCGCGCCCGGGCTGTCGGCGTCTCCAACTTCCTTCCGGAGCACCTCGACCGGCTCCTCGCCGAGACCTCGGTCGTCCCGGCGGTCAACCAGATCGAGCTGCACCCGCATCTCCAGCAGCACGAGTCCCGCGACTACCACGCGGAGCACGGTATCGCCACGGAGGCCTGGTCCCCGCTCGGTTCCGGCAAGGGTCTGCTGGAGGTCCCGGCGGTCGTGGCGATCGCCCGGAAGCACGGCCGCACGCCAGCCCAGGTCGTCCTGCGCTGGCACCTCCAGCTGGGCAACGTGGTGATCCCCAAGTCCGTGACGCCGTCGCGGATCAAGGAGAACATCGAGGTCTTCGACTTCAGCCTGGACCCGGAGGACCTCGCGGCGATCAGCGCGCTGAACGAGGGCCGCCGACTGGGCCCGGACCCGGCCACGTTCGAGGCGGGCTGACGACAGCCACGACAACGCCCCGGTCCGCCGCGAATCCGGTCGCGGCTCCGGGGCGTTTCGCATGCCCGCAGGCGGGCCTTCGCCCGTCGTGACGCAGACATTCGGCGCGGACGGAACGTAGGCGGCATGACGTAGGCGACGGGATCAGCCCCGGTCAGCGCAAGTTGCACGAGATGCTGCGCCTCGCGCTCGCCGTGCGCGACGCAGACGGCGACGAACTCGTCGACGAGCTGGTCCTCGATGACATCCCCAACTACGGCCGGTCCGTCCGGGCGGTCCTTCTGCGGGCGGGGATGCTCGGGCTCTTGCCGGAGCCCCGCGAACCCGACCGCCCCCAGCGGCCACGGACGTCGCGGACTACGCGCCGTCTCTGGCCGCCCCGGACGATGACGCCGAGGTCCTGCCAGCAGTGCGGCTGCTGGCTCACTGCGGAAGACGAGGGTCACCTGCGAGCCCTGCTCCTCCTTCGCCTTCCGCAAGAGAGGGAACCGCCCGGTATCCACGGGAGCGGGCGACCGCTGCCACCGTGCCGACCTGGCTCCGAGCACTTGGCAGCCCCTGGGCAGTCGGAACGCCCTCGGGTCCGCCGGCTAGTCATGATCAATCTCAACGCCGGCAATGGTTCGATCGGCCCCCGGAGCCGGTATTGCTAGCCTAAAACAGTCATCTTTACTGCACCCCCAGTAGTCAGCGCGCCGGTCTCAGCCGGCGCCCCGCTCTCCCAACGCACCATGAACCCGCACGCTGAGCTCCCCCCAGGGCTGTCCAGCGTGCGGGTTCCTGTCGTGACCCGCCCGAGAATCTACGAACCTGCGCGCTTTGGAATGCGGGACGCGGCAGGTGAAGGGGGCGCGGGTCACGGTGTCCGCACGACCGGGTCGTCGCCGACTCACCACCTGCCTCAGCCCCTAGTCCCTGGGGCCAATACCCCTGGGGCTATTCCTTCGGCTTGCTGCCGGTGTACACGGTGTAGGTGGCCAGGACGAAGACGTCGGGGCGGTGATGCAGGCCCGCCTTGTCGTCGGGGTCGACGAGCCGGTCGAGGGTGGCTCGGTCCTCGGCGTCGAGCTCGTCCGCGAACATCGTACGGCGCCGGTCGAAGACATCGATCACGTAGGCGCGGGCCGCGTCCGTGAGCGGGGCGGGGAGGTCGAGTGTGAAGGAGCGGGTGCCTGAGGGGCGCAGGCCGGCGGCCGTGAGCAGGGCGGGCCAGTCCTCGGTCTCGCGTACGTGACCGGGCAGGGTGGTGCGCATCTCGTTGAACCAGCCCTGCTCGATCGCGTCGAGCCGTGTCTCCAGGCCGGGCCGCCCGAAACCGAGGTCGCGCGGCAGGTTCCGCTCCGGGAGGCCGCCCTCCATCACGGCGAGCGTGCCGCCCGGGGCGAGTACGGCGGCCAGTGCGGTGAGCGCGGCCCGCTGGTCGCCGACGTGATGGACGGCCCGGCTCGACCACACCAGGTCGGCGGGATACTCCAACTCGCCCAGTCCGTCCGGGAGTTCGGCTTCGACCGTGCTGAAGCGATCGATGGTGCCGAGTCGTTCGGCGTTCTCGCGGGCCCGCGCCAGGAGTGCCGCGGAACTGTCCGCCGCGACGATGCGCGCCTCGGGGAAGGCCTCTGCGAAGAAGCCCGAGATGATGCCGGGGCCACTGCCCGCGTCCACGATCAGCCCCGGTTCGGGCTGCTGCCGGTGCAGCCAGGCCAGGGCGTCGGCGTAGAGCGGCGCGAACAGTTCGGCCTGCCCCTCCAGATGGGGGATCATCTCGGCGAAGTCGATGTCGGCGTGGTTGTGGGCGTGAGCGGGCGCCTGGTCGTGATCGTGGTGGTGCCGGTCCTGACGGGCCATGGTGTACGGGCCTCCCCTTGTCGTTGACACCAGCCTGCTCCGACCCCGCCGATCAGGCCAGTTCTGTTGCCGTTACGGCAAACAGAAATATCCCGTACGACCACTCACGGCAAAAATCGGATGCGCGGCCCCACCCCGCTCCCCCAGGATGTCCGTATGGACGATGAGCTGGTGGAGCGCTTCCTCGAAGACGGGTTCGTGAAGATCGAGGGCGCCTTCCCGCCGCGTGTCGCCGAGCACTGCGCACGGCTGCTGTGGCGGGAGACGGGGTGCGACCCTGACGACCCGGGCAGCTGGACGAAGCCGGTGCACTGGGTGTCGGACATGGCGCAGGGCCCGTTCGCCGCCGCGGTCAACACCCCTGTGCTGCATGAGGCGTTCGACGCGCTGGTGGGCGAGGGCCGCTGGGCGTCGCGCTACTCGCTGGGCAGCTTTCCGTTGCGGTTCCCGCACGGGGAGGAACCGGACGACGCGGGCTGGCACATCGAGGGCAGCTACTCCCCCGAGGGCGCGACCTGGCCGTACACGAACCTCCGCTCCCGGGACCGGTCCCTGCTGATGCTGTTCCTGTTCAGCGAGGTCGGCGAGGCGGACGCCCCGACACGCATCCGGGTGGGTTCACACCTGGACGTACCCCCACTGCTGGAACCGTACGGCGAGGAGGGCGTCTCGGGGCTGGAGATAGCCCCGGAGCTGGTGACGGCCTCGGCCCACCGTCCGCTCGCACACGCCACCGGCCGCCCCGGCGACGTATACCTCTGCCACCCCTTCCTGGTCCATGCGGCGCAGCCTCACCACGGCACACGACCGCGCTTCATGGCCCAGCCACCACTGCATCCAGCGGTGCCGTACGAGTTGGATCGCGCCGACGAGAACTACTCCCCGGTGGAACTCGCGATCCGCCGGGGACTGGGAAGAACCGCCTGAGCGGGTCCGATGGGGTCGGGTGCGCACCGCGCCCCGTTCAGGGGCGCGGGGAACTGCGCGCCAAGCCCCCCCACCGGACCCGCGCCAAACAAACCGCCGATCCAGCGGAGCCTAGAGCGCCGGGTAGGCGTTCCTCATGAGCTCCTGGAACTGCGCGGAGAACCAGTGCCCGGAGACCGGCGAGTTCGGCAGCGCACCCGACATGTTGAAGTTGTTCCGCGCGTTACCGGTGTACGTCGGGTCGCACATCCGGTCGAAGCCCTTGCCCTCGTTGTTCGGGATCGCCGAGCTGGAGCCGTCGGACTCCCCCGGAGGCTTCATCCAGACGTACGCGTCGATCCCGGTCGCCGGAGCGGCCTTCGGGCGCTCGCCCAGGCCCGCGCCGGACTGGTTGCACCAGTTGCCGAGCTGGAAGCGCCGGTCGTAGCGTCCGCCGTCGACGTACGTGTCGACAGTGGTCGTGGCGCCCGGGCCGGTGGGCCGTGCGGTGCCGCCCCAGCCGTTCCTGGACGTGTCGATCAGCATGCCGATGGTGGACGGGAAGCCGACCGTGACCAGCTGGTTGCGGAAGGCCTGGGCGAAGGAGAGTTCGTCGGTGTACCGGTTCCAGTCGACCCACTTCGACTCGCGGACGGACTTGCCGGCCACGGTGTCGTTGATGGTGAAGTTGTTCTCCTTCAGGGCGCTGTAGTTCGCCGTGTTGGTGATGAACCCGTGCACGTCGTTGACCGTCGCGCCCTCGGCGGTGGCCGCCTGCTTGAACAGGTCCGCGGAGGGGCCGAAGTTGTCGTCCCAGCCGATCCAGCCGTGGTGGCCGGCGTCGACGTAGTTGTAGACGTTCGGCACGTCACCGAGCTTGTTGAGCGCGTAGCCGACGCCCTTGACGTAGTTGCCGTTCGCCTTCATGACGTCGCACTCGGGCGTGGCCGTGGGCCGGCTGCCGGTGTTGGTGACGAGGTTGGGCAGCGAGTCGATCTCGACCGTCGTGACGATGCGCAGGCCCGCGTACTTGGTGTCCGCGAGGATCGCCGCGATCGGGTCGATGTACTGGGTCTTGTACTTGTCGATCTCCGTCGGGCCGAGTTCGCCGTTGGAGGCGAGGGCTGCGCAGTCGCGTCCGGGCAGGTTGTAGATGACCAGCTGGACGACGAGTTCGCCGGTGCCCTTCTGCTGGAGGGCCGCGTCGAGGTGGGCGCGCAGGCCCATCCCGCCGTTGACTCCGTTGATGGCGGCGATCCGGTCGAGCCAGACGCCGGTGGGCTGGTTGGAGATCCTGCTGCCGCCCGTCTCCGCGGCGGCCTTCGCCGACCACTCGGGGTTCACGTACACCTTGGCGCCGGTGTACGGGTTGTCGACCTTCGTGCCGGTGCCCGGGCCGGGGTCCGTGGGGCCGCCCCCGCCGTCGACGTTGCAGGTGACGCCGTCGAGCGTGAAGGTGGTCGGGAGCGCGTTCGTGCCGCTGTAGCTGCCGTTGAAGCCGAAGCTCACCGAACCGCCGGTGGCGAGCGTCCCGTTGTAGGTCTCGTTGGCGACGGTCACGGCGGTGCCGCTCTGGCTGAACTTCGCGTTCCAGCCGCTGGTGACCTGCTGGTTACCGGCGTAGGACCACTTCACGGCCCAACTCGACTTGGCCGCGCTGTTGTTGGTGACGTTGACGGCGGCGGTGAAGCCGGTGGACCACTGGTTCTGCACCGTGTAGGTGACGGTGCAGGGGATGGCCGCGATGCCGATGTCGGCCTGCGACGCGGCTGCCGCGGCGCCGGTGGCACCGGCGACCAGCGCCATGGAGGCGAGGATCGCTGTTCTGGTACGGCTCATGAGTGCGGGTGTCCTCTCGTGTTCCTGTGGGGTGCGGAGCGCCTTGCTGTGATGGGGAGTTGGTGCGCTGACCGATGGCGCGCAGATGGTCGCGCAGTCCGGTTCCGAAGGCCGTGGGTGTGCCGTCGTAACCGGAGATCAGGGTCGGGCCGGTGGCGCGGTTCCAGGTGTGCCAGGTCCGGCCGAGGCAGGACGGGGAGCGGTCGTCGCACCACTTCATGACCCGGTCGACGAAGGAGTGCGCGCAGGGGTTCTCGCCGAACTGGCCGGCCGCCGGCGGGACCTGGGCGGCGACCGGAGCGAGCGTCGAGTTGATGTTGTGGATGGGCAGGCGGCGGGGTTGCCCGCCGGGTCGGTCGGTCTGTACGTCGGCCACCGACTGAGGTCGTGCGCGTACGCGAGCCCGTCGGCCAGGATCACGTTCTCGGCACCGGTGGCCCGTACCGCGTCGATCAGATCCTGCATACCGGCGACCTCGTAGGCGAGTACTGCGTGTCGGGCATCGGCTTCCGGCAGCCTGCGTGCACGTCGGAGCAGTCGGCCGAGCTGCCCCCGTACCGGCCCCAGGACCAGTGCGGTTCGACCGTCGATGTCATGCCGTGCGCCTTCACCATCGCCACCGGTCCTTGACGGCGGCGAGGTGGTCGGCGCCCACGTACTCGGGTTCGATGTCGGACCGGCCGAGCCGGCACCCCTCGTCCAGCGGGATGCGTACGGTGTTGATCTTCCGGTCGGCGATCGCCTTCACCGGGGCGTCGTCGACCGGTACGTCCCGGATGCCGGTGCCCTGGAAGCAGTCGAACTCGCCGCCGGAGCGGTCGACGCCGAGCAGTCGCCGGGTGGCGCCGCCGGAGTCGACGAGCTTGTTGCCTGACGCACGCAGGGCGGGCGCCCCGGCCTCGGCTCCGAATCCACGGTGCACGTCGTCCCGTTGAGCCTGAGCGACGCCGGTACGGAACCGCTCCAGGAAAGCGCGGCGATGAACCCCGCGCCGACACTCGCCCCCGTGCCCAACGAGCCGTTGCAGCTCTCGCTGGCCGCGGTGACGATGGTGTGGGACCGGGACCACTCGGCGTTCCAGCCCCGGGTGAGCTTCCGACCTGTGCCGAAGCCGAAGGTCGGACTCCAACTGCCGAGTGCCGCCGGGTTGTCGGTGATCCTGGCGGAGCCCTGCAAACGGACGTCCCACGTACTGGTGACCGAGCACCCCACTGTGCACGCCGGGGCTGCTTCCGACGCCGTGACGACCGGCGCGACCGCGGTGCCCACAAGGGACCACGGCAGCGCCGAGCACGACTAAAAGACCTGAACGCGAAGGGTGTCGCATGAGCGACTCCTTGCAGATCGGGCACGTCGTTGCGGACGTGTCGACTGACGGAATCGCTCCCACTGGTGTCAACGAAGCTAGCGCCAAGTGACGGCAAAGGACAGAGGGGTTGACGTGTTTCCATCAGATGTCGTCGTCGAATCAATTCGAGTCTTCAAACACCTTGACCCTTGACACGCCTGTCTTCAATATGGGAGCGCTCCCACTGGTTCAAGGCTTGTTGCTCCTCCCCACATCTCCACGAGCACCTCCGAGCCGCTAGGAGGAACCAGCACCATGCACCCCCGACCCAGACGCCGCGCCGCGCGGCGGTTCTGGACCGCTGCCGTGGCGGTCCTCGCCCTTCCCTTGACCATGCTCGCGACAGGCACAACTCCCGCTCAGGCAGCGTCAGTTCAATGCAGCGTCGACTACAAAGCGAACGACTGGGGGTCCGGTTTCACCACGGATCTGACGATCACCAACCGCGGTACGGACGTCATCAACGGCTGGACCCTGACGTACGCCTACGCGGGCAACCAGAAGCTCAGCAACGGCTGGAACGGCACCTGGTCCCAGTCCGGCCAGACGGTCACCGTGCAGAACGCGACGTACAACGCGACGATCGCCGCCGGCGCCGCCGTCAGCACCGGCGGGCAGTTCACGTACAGCGGCGCCAACACGGCGCCGACCTCGTTCGCCGTCAACGGGACGACCTGTGCCGGGGCCCATCAGCCGCCGGTCACGGTGCTCACCAGTCCCGCCCCGGGCGCTGTCTACTCGCAGGGCACCGCGGTGCCGATGGCGGCCACGGCAGCGGCGGCGGACAACGCGACGATCACCAAGATCGAGTTCTACGACGACACCACGCTCCTCGGCACGGACACGACCGCGCCGTACACGCACTCGGCCACCGGGCTGGCTGTGGGAAGTCATTCGCTGCTGGCGAAGGCATACGACAGCCTGGGTGCCTCGGCGCCGTCCACGCCCGTCGGCATCACGGTTGCCTCGGGTCCCGCCGTGGTCGCCCTACCGACCCAACTCGGCGTTCAGCAGGGCAAGTCGGCGACGTACGACGTGAAGCTGTCGACACAGCCGAGCGCGAACGTGACCGTCGCGACCGCTCGCGCGAGCGGCAACACGGGCCTGTCGGTGACGGGCGGCGCCTCGCTCACCTTCACACCGTCGAACTGGAACACCGCCCAGAAGGTGACGATCACCGCCAACGCGACGGGCACCGGATCGGCGGCCTTCGACTCCACGGCCACCGGCCACGCCAAGGCGACGGTCACCGTCACCGAGCTGGCGGCCTCGAAGGTGTACGACGCCCGCTTCCTGGAGCTCTACGGCAAGATCACCAACCCGGCGAACGGTTACTTCTCCCCCGAGGGCATCCCCTACCACTCGGTCGAGACGCTGATCGTCGAGGCCCCGGACCACGGGCACGAGACCACGTCGGAGGCGTACAGCTACCTCCTGTGGCTCCAGGCCATGTACGGCAAGGTGACGGGCGACTGGACCAAGTTCAACGGCGCCTGGTCGATCATGGAGCAGTACATGATCCCCACCCACGCCGACCAGCCGACCAACTCCTTCTACAACGCCTCGAAGCCGGCGACGTACGCTCCTGAGTACGACCTGCCGAGCCAGTACCCGGCCAAGCTGGACACCGCCGTCCCGGTCGGCCCCGACCCGATCGCGGCCGAGCTGAAGAGCGCGTACGGCACGGACGACGTGTACGGCATGCACTGGCTCCAGGACGTCGACAACGTGTACGGCTTCGGCAACTCGCCCGGCAAGTGCGAGGCGGGCCCGACGGACACCGGCCCCTCCTACATCAACACCTTCCAGCGTGGACCGCAGGAATCCGTGTGGGAGACGGTGCCGCAGCCGACCTGCGACGCCTTCAAGTACGGCGGCACGAACGGGTACCTGGACCTGTTCACCGGCGACGCGTCGTACGCGAAGCAGTGGAAGTTCACCAACGCCCCGGACGCCGACGCGCGCGCCGTGCAGGCCGCGTACTGGGCGGACATCTGGGCGAAGCAGCAGGGCAAGGGCAGTGACGTCTCGGCGACCGTCGGCAAGGCGGCGAAGATGGGCGACTATCTGCGCTACGCGATGTACGACAAGTACTTCAAGAAGGTCGGAAACTGCGTCGGTCCGACGGCCTGCCCGGCCGGTACCGGCAAGGACGCCTCGCACTATCTGATGTCCTGGTACTACGCGTGGGGCGGCGCCACCGACACCGCGGCGGGCTGGGCCTGGCGCATCGGCTCCAGCCACACGCACGGCGGCTACCAGAACCCGCTGGCCGCCTACGCGCTCAGCTCGTACGCCGATCTGAAGCCCAAGTCGGCGACAGGGCAGGCGGACTGGTCGAAGTCGTTGCAGCGGCAGATCGAGTTCTACCGCTGGCTCCAGTCCGACGAGGGTGCCATCGCGGGCGGCGCGACCAACAGCTGGGGTGGCCGCTACGCGACCCCGCCGACCGGTACGCCGACCTTCTACGGCATGTACTACGACGAGAAGCCGGTGTACCACGACCCGCCGTCCAACCAGTGGTTCGGCTTCCAGGCGTGGTCCATGGAGCGGGTCGCCGAGTACTACCAGCAGACGGGCAACGCCGCGGCGAAGACCGTCCTGGACAAGTGGGTCGACTGGGCCCTGTCCAAGACGACCGTCAACCCCGATGGCACGTACCGCATCCCGTCGACGCTCCAGTGGTCGGGCGCCCCCGACACCTGGAACGCCACAACTCCGGGCGCCAACGCGGGGCTTCACGTCACCGTGGTCGACTACACCAACGACGTGGGCGTGGCGGCGGCGTACGCCAAGACGCTGACGTACTACGCCGACCGCTCCGGTGACACCGAGGCGGCGACGACGGCGAAGGCGCTGCTGGACGGCATGTGGACCAACTACCAGGACACCCTGGGCATCGCCGTCCCGGAGACCCGCGCGGACTACAGCCGTTTCGACGACGGTCTCTACGTGCCGTCGGGCTGGACGGGGAAGATGCCGAACGGCGACACGATCAACTCGTCGTCGACGTTCGCCTCGATCCGTTCCTTCTACAGGAACGACCCCAACTGGTCGAAGATCGAGGCGTACCTGGCCGGTGGCGCCGCGCCCTCGTTCACCTATCACCGGTTCTGGGCCCAGGCGGACATAGCCCTCGCCATGGGTTCGTATGCGGAGCTACTCGAATAGCCCCCGCCGGGTCCAACAGGACCTGAGCTCCGCGTACCGCGCCGGGCGGCCCCCTCCCGCACTGGGGGCCGCCCGGTCGTCGTGCACTGCTCTGCCCCCCCACGCCCCCGCACCCCAAGAGACCTCTTGCTGAGAGGACCCCCACCCATGCGAAGAACCCGTATCCTCACGGCCGTACTGGCCCTGACCGCAGGCCTGTTGGCGGGCAGCCCACTCGCGCTCGCCGCCCCGTCCGCCGCGGAGGTGAAGCTCGCGGCCGACACGTACACCTGGAAGAACGCCCGGATCGACGGCGGCGGCTTCGTCCCCGGCATCGTCTTCAACCGCACCGAGAAGAACCTGGCGTACGCCCGAACGGACATCGGCGGCGCCTACCGCTGGCAGGAGTCGACGAAGACGTGGACGCCGCTGACGGACTCGGTCGGCTGGGACCGCTGGGGCCACACCGGTGTGGTCAGCCTCGCCTCCGACTCCGTGGACCCGAACAAGGTGTACGCGGCTGTCGGCACGTACACAAACAGCTGGGACCCCGGAAACGGTGCCGTGCTGAGGTCGGGTGACCGGGGAGCGAGCTGGCAACGGGCCGACCTGCCCTTCAAGTTGGGCGGCAACATGCCCGGCCGGGGCATGGGTGAGCGCCTCGCCGTCGACCCGAACAGGAACAGCGTGCTGTATCTGGGCGCGCCCAGCGGCAAGGGGCTGTGGCGGTCGACGGACTCGGGTGCGAGCTGGTCGCAGGTGGCGAACTTCCCCAACGTCGGCAACTACGCGCAGGATCCGACCGACACCAGCGGGTACGCCAGCGACAACCAGGGCATCGTCTGGGTCACCTTCGACGAGTCGACGGGCACGTCGGGCAACGCGACCCGCACGATCTACGTCGGGGTCGCCGACAAGGACAACGCGGTGTACCGCTCGACGGACGCGGGTGCGACCTGGTCCCGGCTGACCGGCCAGCCCACCGGATATCTGGCCCACAAGGGCGTACTCGACGCGAAAAACGGTTATCTGTATCTGCCGTACAGCGACAAGGGCGGCCCCTACGACGGCGGCAAGGGCCAGTTGTGGCGGTATGCGACGGCCACCGGCACCTGGACGAACATCAGCCCGGTCGCGGAGGCGGACACCTACTACGGGTTCAGCGGTCTGACGATCGACCGGCAGAAGCCGGGCACGGTGATGGCGACGGCGTACAGCTCGTGGTGGCCGGACACCCAGCTCTTCCGCTCCACGGACAGCGGCGGCACCTGGACGAAGGCCTGGGACTACACCTCGTATCCCACCCGCGCGAACCGCTACACGATGGACGTCTCGTCCTCGCCGTGGCTGACCTTCGGCGCGAACCCGTCGCCGCCCGAACAGTCGCCGAAACTGGGGTGGATGACGGAGGCGCTGGAGATCGACCCGTTCGACTCGAACCGCATGATGTACGGCACGGGAGCAACGGTCTACGGCACAGAGAACCTCACCAACTGGGACAGCGGCAGCCAGTTCAGCATCAAGCCGATGGTGCAGGGCCTGGAGGAGACGGCGGTCCTCGACCTGGCCGCTCCCCCGTCGGGCGGTGCGGTGCTGCTCAGCGCCCTGGGCGACATCGGCGGCTTCCGGCACACGGATCTCACCAAGGTCCCCTCGATGATGTTCACTTCACCGAACTTCACCACCACCACGAGCCTGGACTACGCCGAGGCGAACCCGGGGATCGTGGCCCGCGTCGGTGACCTGGACTCGGGACCGCATGTCGCGTTCTCGACGGACAACGGCGCCAACTGGTTCGCGGGGAGCGACCCTTCGGGCGTCTCGGGCGGCGGCACGATCGCGGCGGCGGCGGACGGCAGCCGGTTCGTGTGGAGCCCGACTGGCACGGGAGTGCAGTACGCGACCGGCTTCGGTACCTCGTGGTCGGCGTCGTCGGGTATCCCGGCGGGTGCGACCGTCGAGTCGGACCGGGTGGACCCCAAGACGTTCTACGGCTTCAAGTCGGGCAGGTTCTATGTGAGTTCGGACGGCGGAGCGACCTTCACGGCATCGGCGGCGACCGGTCTCCCGGCCGGCGACAGCGTGCGCTTCAAGGCGCTGCCCGGCACGAAGGGCGACATCTGGCTGGCGGGCGGCGCGCCGGACGGCGCGTACGGCCTGTGGCACTCGACGGACGGCGGCGCGACGTTCACCAAGCTGTCCAACGTCGACCAGGCCGACACGATCGGCTTCGGCAAGGCGGCGACGGGAGCCACCTACCAGACGCTCTACACGAGCGCGAAAATCGGCGGCGTACGCGGCATCTTCCGCTCCACGGACAAGGGCGCGACCTGGACACGCATCAACGACGATGCCCACCAGTGGGGTTGGACGGGCGCGGCGATCACCGGTGACCCCAGGGTGTACGGGCGCGTGTACGTGTCGACGAACGGGCGCGGTGTCGTCTACGGCGAGTCGTCGGACACGAGCGGTGGCGGCGGGGGCGGCACGGACCCGACACCGACGCCCACGGGCGCCTGCACGGTGACGTACAAGGTCACCAGCGAGTGGCCGGGCGGCTTCCAGGCGGACGTGCAGCTCAGCAACACCGGTACAACCGCCTGGACCGGCTGGGCACTTGGCTGGTCCTTCCCGAACGGCCAGACCGTCTCCCGGCTCTGGAACGCCGAGCACACCCAGTCGGGCGCGACGGTCACGGCGAAGAACGTGAACTGGAACGCGAACGTGGCGGCGGGCTCGTCGGTGAGCCTCGGGTTCACGGGCAACTGGTCGGGGACGAACGGCAGACCGACCGCGTTCAAGCTGGGCGACCAGAGCTGCACGGTCGCCTGACGCACGCCGGTGGGCGTGTGCTCGGCGGAGCACACGCCCACCGGCCATCCAGCGGTCAGACCTCTGCTTCTCTCCAGTCCACGCACACCAAGTCCTGTCCCCGCAGCTCCCATTTGATGCACAGGCGGGAACGGATCACAGCCGGATCGGACTCCCGGTCGTGGAACTCGGTGATGATCCGGCCGTCCTCGATCCGAGAGACCCCGTGTTTCCGGGTGAAGTCGATCTCCATCTCCTGTTCAAGCACGAGGCTTGCCAGGGCGTACCTCTGGGCCGCTTCAGGATGCTTCCTGAACACGTCCGTGACATCGGCGAAGAACGCGGAATCCGTTGTGGGGTTGTATCCAGCAGCTGTCACGACTACCTCCCGACCGACGCATACGGCCCCATGTCCAGACTGCTCCGCGCCCGGCCGGTTCGCCAGCCGGGGGCGGGCGGGCACCCTTGAGGGTGGGTGCGCGCCTCCCGGGAGTGGCACGCACCCACTGTCGTTCAGGGGGCGTAGACCGTCGGCCTCGGTGCCGTCGGCATGCCGTTGCCGATGAAGAAGCTGGGGTGCGGGGGCTGGTTGTACGCCGTGTTCTGCCAGGCGATGCCCGTGCGGTACATGGGGTCGTGCAGCAGGGTCGTGATCTTCGTCGTCGTCTCGATCGGCGTCGAGTAGACGCGCAGGGCAGTGTTGCCGCTCGTCGCCCAGACGACCTCCTCGCGCCAGTCGCCGAAGAGGTCACCCGAGAGCGCCGGAGTGGCTTTGGTGCTGTTGTTGGAGTGGACCGACGCGCCGGTCAGCAGGCGGGTGTCGGAGGATGTGCCGTACTTGTCGATGCGCGTGCCGTCGAGGAGTTCACGGACCGGGTCGCCGTCCCACCAGGAGAGGAAGTTGGCGGAGGACGGTTCGCGGCCCTTGGTGGCGCCGGCCTCGTCGCGGATCGAGGTGTCCGACGCCGACCACACCTCCGCACCCTCGTTGCCCGCCCAGATGTCCCCGGCGACTCCCCGGCCGTTGTCGCAGCAGGCGGCGAGCTTCCAGTTGACCGTGCCGTTGGCAGGGTCGATGTACAGCTCGGCAGGCTGGGAGGTGGACTCGGACACCTTGAAGTACTCCAGGCCCGCGTGCCCCGGGTCGAGGTCGCCGAGGTGCTGGGCGTCGCCGTGTCCCGTCCTCGTCGTCCACAGCCCGTTGCCGTTGTCGTCGACGGCCATCGCCCCGTAGACGATCTCGTCCTTGCCGTCGCCGTCGACGTCCCCGACGGACAGGCTGTGCGATCCCTGGCCGTCGAATCCCCTGCCACTGTTGGTGGAGGAGCTGGAGTCGAAGGTCCAGCGTCGCGTGAACGCCCCGTTCCGCCAGTCCCAGGCCGCGAGCACGGTACGCGTGTAGTAGCCGCGCGCCATGATCAGGGAGGGCCGGGCGCCGTCCAGGTAGGCGGTGCCGGCGAGGAACCGGTCGACCCGGTTGCCGTAGGAGTCGCCCCACGACGAGACGGTGCCGCGCCCGGGGACGTAGTCGACCGTACCCATCGCCTTGCCGGTCTGCCCGTTGAACATGGTCAGGTACTCGGGGCCGGACAGGACGTACCCGCTCGAATTCCGGTGGTCCGCCGAGGGGTTGCCGATGACGGCACCGGTCCCGTCGACCGTCGCGTCCGCCGTCTTCATGGCGACCTCCGCCTTGCGGTCGCCGTCGTAGTCGTAGACCTGGAACTGTGTGTAGTGCGCGCCCGAGCGGATGTTGCGGCCCAGGTCGATCCGCCACAGCCGCGTCCCGTCGAGCTTGATCCCGTCGACGATCGTGTTGCCGGTGTACCCCGACTGGGAGTTGTCCTTGGCGTTGGTGGGCTGCCACTTCAGGACGAAGTCGAGCGCGCCGTCACCGTCCAGGTCGCCGACCGAGGCGTCGTTCGCCTCGTAGGTGTAGCCGACCCCGTCGGGGGTCGTGCCGCCGGCGGGCGGGGTGATCGGGACGTCCTTGAATCCGGTGCGGAACTGGATCGCGTGGACGGAGTCGGCCTGTTCGACACCGCCGACGATCGCCCGGACCGTGTAGTCGGCCTGGGCCGGGGCGCCCGAGTGGAAGTAGTTCGTGGAGCCGGTGACCGGCGTCGAGTTGACCTTCGCGCCGGCCCGGTAGACGTTGAAGGACACGTCGTTCGGGTCGGTGCCGAGCCAGCGCCAGCTGACCAGGTTGCCGCTGTCGGTGTGCACGCTGACGACGCCCCGGTCGAGGGCCTCGACCTGCCGCGCGGTGGCGGCCTCGGCCGGCGTCGCGGACAGCGACACGAGTCCTGCGGCGGCGAGGGCTCCGGCGGTCACGGCGGACAGCAGAGTCCGGCGTCCGATGCGGGCGGGGGGATGGGGCTGGGCATGCGGTTGCGGGTGCTGCACGGTACCTACCTCCTGTGGGGCGGACGGGTTCCACTCCTCAGTCGCCGCCGCCCACAGGGGAGTTGCCGCTCGGCTGCGTGAAGTCGCCGTATCGCGCCGCCAGTTCCGTGACCGTCCGCGCGATCCGCTCCCGCAGTTCGGCCGGCGCCAGCACCTCGACGCCCGTTCCCAGCCTCAGGAACTCCCCGTGCGCATGGTCGACGGACTCGATCGGAACCGTCGCCAGGGTCCAACCCTCCTCATCGGTACGGCCGTTGGCCTCGACGGCGTCGGCGGCGGGCCCCGGGAGCCGCACGCCGGGCGCAAGTCTCACCACCGCGTCGCCGCGGTGCAGCCGGTCATGGAAGTCACGTTGGTATGCCGTCCAGTGCGCGGCCAGGTCGAAGGCATCGGGGCGGATGAACTCCTCTTCGGACGCCGTTAGTTCGAGGATCTGGTCGACGCGGAAGGTACGGGGACCAGGTCCCGCGACGACGTACCAGCGCCCCGCCTTCAGTACCAGTCCGTACGGCTCCAGTCGGCGCTCCACGTCGGTGGGCTCGCGCCAGCGCCGGTACACGACGTGCAGCACCCTGCTGTTCCACACCGCGTCGGCGACCGCCGGGAGGTACGGCGCCTCCTCGCCATCCGCGTACCAACCGGGCGCGTCGAGGTGGAAGCGGCCGCTGATCCGGTCGGCGTGGGCGCGCAGCTCCGGCGGCAGGGCGGCACGGACCTTGAGCTGGGCGGCGGCGAGGACCGAGCCGAGGCCCAGCTCGGCGGCCGGTCCCGGCACCCCGGCGAGGAACAGCGCCTCGGCCTCGTCGGCGTTCAGACCCGTCAGCCGGGTGCGGTAGCCGTCGAGCAGACGGTAGCCGCCGGCGTGACCCGCGTCGCCGTACAGCGGCACGCCCGCCGCGCTCAGCGCCTCGACGTCCCGGTAGACCGTGCGCACCGAGACCTCCAGCTCCTCGGCCAGCTGGGCGGCGGTCATCCGCCCCCGGGTCTGGAGCAGCAGAAGGACGGACAGCAGCCGACTGGACCTCACACGAACATCACCCACTTCCCTGACACAGGATGGCAGGGAAGTGGCCTTAGCGTCCCCTCATGGCAAACACCCCCGTCACCGCCTTCACCCCGTTCACCGAGAAACTGCTGACCGCTCCCCCACCCATCGAGGTGGCCGGCCGGCACATCAAGCGCTACCACGTCACGGCCGACCCGGGAGGCATCGCGCCCGACGTCGAGGAGGCCGCGTACGCGATCCTGCCGAAGCTGCTCCCGGAGCCGGACGGCACCCCGCCCGCGACCTTCGTCGTCCTGCACCGGGGCGGCGACGACGGCGCCTACCTCAACGCGTACAGCTGGGTGTGGGACAACGTCCTGCACTTCCGGGGCGCGGCGGCGGGCCAGCCGGTGCTGGGCTGCCCGGACCGTGACCCCACGCACTTCATCACGCCTGACGCCCCCTGGATCGGCTGTGTCTGGGAGCTGCCGCCGATCCTGCACGAACGCGACGCCTGGGTACGGCATTTGCTGGTGCCCCAACTCCCTGACCTGGGCTCCTACTTGACCGACAGCCTGCCCGAGGGAACCACGGGAGACCGCTCATGAGCGGCCCGGGCGACTTCGACTTCCTGCATGGCGAGTGGACGGTCCGCAACCGCCGCCGCACCGACTTCCTCGCCCCCGGCAGCGGTTGGGAGGAGTTCGACGGCACGAGCCACTGCCGGAGCCTGTTCGACGGGGCGGCGAACGTCGAGGAGATCGACATGCCGCACCTCGGGTCGAAGGGACTCACACTGCGGCTCTTCGACCGCGAGACCGATGAGTGGTCGCTCAACTGGTCCACGAGTGGCAGCGGCCGGCTGCTTCCGCCGGTGAAGGGCAGCTTCACCGGTCGATCTCCCGAAGTTCGGGGTGAGTTCTACGGTGATGACACCTACGACGGCGAGGACGTCCGGGTGCGGTTCGTGTGGTCGGGGATCTCGGGCGCCACAGCACACTGGGAGCAGGCGTTCTCGGCCGACGACGGGGCGACCTGGGTGAGCAACTGGACGATGGCGTTCACCAGAGTCACCCCTCCCGGGAAGCATGGTTCCTCAGGATGACCTCGGCTTCCGGAACGCCCGCAGCGTGAACACCGGGTCCGGGCGGGGCCGGTCCTGGTCGGGCAGCGCCTCCAGACGGGCGGCGAAGCCGTCGGCCAGGGGGTCGCCCGGCGGTAACGTCATGAACCAGCCGCGCCGCAGGTCAGCGACGGCCCGCCGGGGACTGCGCCCCTGCCCACTCCCCCGGAAGCGCGCCTCCCCGGCCGAAACCAGCCCGTGCCCGACGGCATGCGCCTCGACGACAGCTGCCGTGTCCGGTGCCGCGCGCCACGGGCGCGAGGCCAGGACGGCGTCGATGTCACTGCCCACATTG
This sequence comes from Streptomyces lacrimifluminis, assembly GCF_014646095.1. GTDB lineage: Bacteria > Actinomycetota > Actinomycetes > Streptomycetales > Streptomycetaceae > Streptomyces > Streptomyces lacrimifluminis. Next base: position 110,106 of record NZ_BMMU01000012.1, read on the forward strand.
TGCGAGGCGCCCTTGTCGACGGTGGTGACGTACACCCCGCCCGGCCGCAGCACCCGCGCGCACTCCCCGATGATGGCCCGGACGTCCTCGGCCTGCCCGGCGAGATGCAGCAGCCACACACTGGTCACCGCATCCAACCGGCCGTCGGGAAAGGGAAGTTGACGGCTGTCGGCGAGTACGACGGCACCGGGCAGCCGGTCGGCGGCCCGGCTGGCCATCGCGTCGGTCAGATCGACGCCCGTCACCCGCATCCCGGCCCGCGCCGCCGCGAGCCGCCGGGTCACGATGCCCGTACCGCACCCCACGTCGAGCAGGGTGCGTGTCTCTTCGGGAACGAGGCTCAGCACGGCCTCCGCCGCAGCCGCCGCCCTGGGCTCTCCGCCGCGCGAGGCGTCGTACCGCTCCGCCTCCTGGTTGTAGTCGAGCACGATCGCGATCCCGCGGCCCGGTCAGCTCGCCCCGTGGCCCGGTGCGAGGGCCTCGACTCTGTGGGCGAGCCGGAAGTCGAGGTCCGTGACGGCGCCGCCCGCGCTGTGCGTGTTCACCGTGAGCGACACGGTGTTGTAGCCGAGGGTGAGGTCGGAGTGGTGGTCCAGTTCCTCCTGGACCTGGGCGATGTGGATGACCAGCGCGGTCGCGGCGAAGTGCGAGCCGAGGCGGTAGGAACGGGCGATGCGGTCACCGTCGAGCGACCAGCCCGGCAGCTGTGCCAGCCGGTCCTCGATCTCCTTCTGCGGCAGCGGTTCGACGGGCATGGCCACGCTCCTTCCCTGATGTGGGGTGCGATCCCAGCGTGCCACAGGCCGGGCGTTCCGGCCCAGGTCAGGAGGGTGCCCGCCGACCGTTTCGCACGTCGGGGACCGGCCGCTCGTCCGTTCGCCCCGCCTCCGCCGCTCCTCGGCTACGGTCGTCGTATGACCACGGTCCCGGCCGGCGGCGCGGCCCGCCCCATCGCTCCCACGGACAATGCGCACAACGGGCACAAGACGCACAGGACAGGCAAGGGAGCCGGTCCGCTGCTGCGGGTCTGGCGGGAGCGGCGGCGCGTCAGCCAGCTCGACCTGGCGCTGCGGGCCGACTCGTCCGCCCGCCACATCAGCTTCGTCGAGACGGGTCGCTCCCGCCCCGGGGAGGAACTGCTCCTGCGGCTCGCAGAGCATCTGGATGTCCCGGTCCGTGACCGCAACGCCCTTCTCCTGGCCGCCGGTTACGCCCCGCGCTACCGCGAGACCCCGCTCGACGACCCGGCGTTGGAATCCCTGCGCGACGGCATCGAGCGGCTGATCCAGGGCTACGAGCCCTACCCGGCGTTCGTGGTCGACGCCACGTACGACGTCCTGGCCGCCAACCGGGGCATCATGATGCTCCTCGACGGTCTCCCCGAGTCGGTGCTGGCGCCCCCGCTGAACGCGATGCGCCTGACCCTGCACCCGGAGGGCCTGGCTCCGCGCATCCGCAACCTTCCCGAGTGGCGCGGGCACCTGCTCGCCCAGATGCAACGCCAGATCGCCCTGCACCGCTCGGACCCGCTGCGCGCGCTGTACGAGGAGGTGGCCGCGTATCCGGTGCCGGAGCAACGGGAGAGCCGGGCGGAACGGACGGCCGACTCCGACTCCGACTCCGACTCCGCGTCCGAATTCGCGTTCGCGTTGCCGATGCGGATCGAGCACGACGGCCAAGTGCTCTCCTTCGTCTCGTCGATCTCCACCTTCAACACCCCGATGGACGTCACCGTCGCCGAACTCGCCATCGAGACACTCCTTCCGGCCGACCCGGCGACGGTCAAGTACCTGCACTCGATGATGAGTTGAGAGTCAGCCAAAGCGTCCTTTCAGCGCCCCGCCCGCAGCGACACGTACTGCAGCGCGGCGAACCCCGCCACGACGGCCGCCTGCAACACCGCCCAGACCGTCCCCGCAGTGCTCGGGGTGAGCCACAGCACCAGCGCGACGCAACTGACCGCCGCCCAGGCAAGGTTGGCCTCGATCACTACCCGCACCGGCAGCACTGCCGGCCGTTGGCGGGAGGCCAGCCATCCGACGGCACCGGCGTACACGGCCAGGAACAGGCCGAGTTCGAACAGCAGCCCCGAGTCGACGCCGAGGAAGCGGGCGAGCGGTCCGGACGCCACCAGATAGGCGACCGAGTTCGCCCCGGTCACCAGCGCGTCGAGCGCCAGGAAGCGGCGCAGCATCAGGGGCGGTTCGGCGGACCGGGCGGCGAGTGCGGCGAACTGGATTGCGGACATGGCGGATTCCCTCCATCGAGGTCGAAAGCGGAAGTGGAAGCAGAACGGAACCCGGGTTCCGGACCGGAGTGCGCCGCCCCGGAACCCGTTGTCACCACTCTTCCGTGCCGGTCCACCGGGGTCGATTACCTCCCGGGTAATCCCCGTGGCTCGAACCTGTCAGGCCGACAGCGGAACGTGACACACTGCTCTGGTTACTTCGGCGCGTAGGGGAGGCGTGGCGTGAGTGAGCGGCGGGCTGCGCCCACCGTGGGCCAAGTGGTGCTCGGGAGAAGGCTCCAGGAGCTGCGCGAGGCCGCCGGGCTGAAGCGGGAAGAGGCCGCGCGGGTCCTCAGGGTGGCGCCGGCGACCGTACGGCGGATGGAAATGGCCGAGGTCTCCCTCAAAATCCCTTACGTACATGTGCTGTTGACGGCGTACGGCGTACCCGAGGACGAAGTGGCCATGTTCGTGGAGCTGGCCGAGGAGGCGAACGAGCCCGGCTGGTGGCAGCGGTTCTCCGATGTCCTGCCGGACTGGTTCAGTATGCATGTGAGCCTGGAGGGCTCCGCCCGGCTGATCCGCTCCTACGAACCGCACTTCGTGCCCGGTCTGTTGCAGACCCCGGAGTACGCGCGTGCCGTCATGGAGGCCGGGACGATCGGACACGCGGGCTCCGAGGCGGTAGAGCGGCATGTGTCGCTGCGCATGGCCCGGCAGAAGCTGCTGACCCGCGAACACCCGCCCCATCTATGGGTGATCATCGACGAGACGGTGCTGCGGCGGCCCGTGAGCATCGACGGCGAGGTCATGCGCGACCAGCTGGACCGGCTCCTCGACGCGTCGGAGAGCGGCCATGTCACCATCCAGGTCGCCGAGTTCATGGACGGCCCGCACCCGGGCACGTCGGCGCCCTTCGAACTGTTCCGCTTCGCCGAGCCGGAACTGCCCGACATGGTCTACACCGAGTACCTGACGGGTGCGCTCTATCTGGACTCCCGCCGGGAGGTCGCCTCGCACCTGGAGGTCCTCGACCACATGACGGCGGGCGCCGCGTCGGCCCAGCGCACCAAGGAGATCATCGCCGAGTACCGCGACGGCTACTGATCCGCTGCTCCACTCGTCCACCGAGCCGGTCGCAGGGCCTACGGAACGAACTCACGGCACTTGAGGAGCACACACCGCATGACCGCACCCGAGGGCGCGCCCACTCGCATGGACACGAGCAGACCCCACCCCGCCCGGGTCTACGACTGGTGGCTCGGCGGCAAGGACAACTACCCGGTGGACGAGGAGCTGGCCCGTAGGATCCTCGCCGTCGACGGCACGGTGCTGCGCGGCGCACGCGCCAACCGCCGGTTCATGCAACGGGCGACGCGGACCGCCGCCGAGGCCGGGATCCGCCAGTTCCTGGACATCGGTACGGGCATCCCCACCGAGCCGAACCTGCACCAGGTGGCCCAGAGCGTCGCCCCCGACGCCAAGGTGGTGTACGCGGACAACGACCCGATCGTCCTGCGGCACGCACAGGCCCTGCTGCACGGCACGGCCGAGGGCACCACCGACTACGTGCACGCCGACGCCCGCGAGCCGGAGACAATCCTGAGCCTGGCCGGCGAGTCCCTGGACTTCACCCGGCCCGTCGCGCTGTCCCTGGTCGCGCTGACCCACTACCTCGGCGACGAGCCCGAGGGCGACGACGTGCACGGCCTGTTGAAGAAGTACGTCGACGCGCTCGCCCCCGGCAGCTACCTGGTCCTCTCCCAGGTCACCCCGGACCTCAGCCCCGAGGCCGTCGCGAAGGCGGCCGAACACTTCCGGCGCAGCGGCACCCCCTTCTTCCCCCGCTCCCTCACCGAGTTCCACCGCTTCTTCAACGGCCTGGAACTACTGGGCCCCGGCGTGATCCCCGTATACGGCTGGCGCCCGGACCCCGAAGACGTCGCCACCCAGGCGGAGGGCATCGTGCCGGTGTACGCGGGAGTGGCCCGCAAACTCTGAACATGGGGCGCGCTACCGCTTTTAGGGGCGCGGGGCTGTATCCATGTGCGGCTCCGCCGCGTGGGCGCGACCAGCCACAACGCACCCGCACCCCGCAACGCACCTACACCCCCTGCCCCTTCCCGCCCTCACCCGACTCCCGCTCGTCATCAACAATCTCCGCTTCGACCACCCCCTCCTCCTCAGCAGGAGCGACGTGCTCCTGCTGAGGAGGAGCTTGCGCATACATCGCCTGCCCCATCCGCTGACTGACCGTGACGAGCCTCTCAACCCCAGCCCGCAAAGCAGCAACGTCACTCTCCCCCGCCAGCAACTCCTTCACCTCGGCAACGGCCGAGGCAACCTCCGCCTTCGCGTCCGCCGGCACCCGTTCCTCGTTGTCCCGCACGAACTTCTCGGTCTGGTAGACGAGTTGCTCGGCCTGGTTGCGCGTCTCGGCCGCCTCTCGGCGCCCGCGGTCCTCGTCCGCGTACTGCTCGGCCTCGCGCATCATGCGGTCGATGTCATCCTTGGGAAGCGCCGAGCCGCCCGTGACGGTCATCTTCTGTTCCCGGCCGGTGGCCAGGTCCTTCGCCGAGACGTGCATGATCCCGTTGGCGTCGATGTCGAAGGCGACCTCGATCTGCGGCACGCCTCGCGGGGCCGGCGGCAGCCCGGTGAGGTCGAAGACGCCCAACTTCTTGTTGTACGCGGCGATCTCACGTTCTCCCTGGTAGACCTGGATGCCCACCGAGGGCTGGTTGTCGGCGGCCGTCGTGAAGATCTCCGAACGCCGGGTCGGGATCGTGGTGTTGCGCTCGATGAGCTTGGTCATGATGCCGCCCTTGGTCTCGATGCCGAGGGACAGCGGGGTGACGTCGAGCAGCAGGACGTCCTTCACGTCGCCGCGGATGACACCCGCCTGGAGTGTGGCTCCCAGGGCGACCACCTCGTCCGGGTTGACGCCCTTGTGGGGTTCCTTGCCGGTGAGTTCCTTGACCAGTTCGGTGACGGCGGGCATCCGGGTCGAACCACCGACCAGGATCACGTGGTCGATCGCGGCGAGCTTCACTCCCGCGTCCTTGATCGCCTGGCTGAAGGGGGTCCTGCAGCGGTCGAGCAGGTCGGCGGTCAGTTCCTGCAACTGGGCGCGCGTCACTCGTTCCTCCAGGTGCAGCGGGCCCTCCGCGGAGGCGGTGATGTAGGGCAGGTTGATCGTCGTCTCGGACGAGCTCGACAGCTCGATCTTCGCCTTCTCCGCACCCTCGCGCAGCCGTTGCAGCGCCATCTTGTCGTTGCCGAGATCGATGCCGTACTGGCCCTTGAACCGCTTGACGAGGTGGTCGACGATCCGCTGGTCCCAGTCGTCACCGCCGAGTCGGGTGTCGCCGTTGGTCGCCTTGACCTCGATGACGCCGTCGCCGATCTCCAGGAGCGACACGTCGAAGGTGCCGCCGCCCAGGTCGAAGACGAGTACCGTCTGCTCCTCGCTCCGGTCGAGGCCGTACGCGAGGGCGGCGGCGGTCGGTTCGTTGATGATCCGCAGCACCTTCAGGCCGGCGATCTCCCCGGCTTCCTTGGTGGCCTGCCGCTGGGAGTCGTCGAAGTACGCCGGCACGGTGATCACCGCGTCCGAGACGTCCTCGCCGAGATACGCCTCCGCGTCCCGCTTCAGCTTCTGCAGCACACGCGCGGAGAGTTCCTGGGCGCGGTAGCGGGTGCCGTCCACGGACCCCTGTTCAGGGAACCGCCAATGGCCGTCGCCCATATGCCGCTTGACGGAGCGGGCCGTGCGCTCCACGTTCGTCACGGCCTGCCGCTTGGCGACCTCACCGACGAGCACCTCGCCGTTCTTCGCGAAGGCCACGACGGACGGTGTGGTCCTCGCCCCCTCCGCGTTCGCGACGACGGTGGCCTCACCGCCCTCCAGCACCGCCACCACCGAGTTCGTGGTTCCCAGATCGATCCCGACCGCACGTGCCACAGCTGTCCCCTTCCGCCAGGACGCTTCCCGCCCTCCACCACACAACGTGAGTGCCTGCTTGCCGATCCTTCCTCCGGGCTCCTTCTGTGAAGTACCCCGAAAACGACGATGCCGCGCACCTCGGACATCGAGGGGCGCGGCAGGGACGTGAGTGAACGTCAGGCGAGCTTCGCCGACAGCGTGATCGTCGTGCCGGTCAGGGCCTTGCTGACCGGGCAGTTCTCCTTCGCGTTCTCGGCGGCGGCGACGAAGGCGTCCTCGTCGATGCCCGGCACGGTGCCCTCCACGGTGAGGTGGATGCCGGTGATGCCCTCACCCGGCTGGAAGACGACATCGGCCGAGGTCAGGAGCTTGGTCGCCGGGGTGCCGGCGCCGGCCAGGGCGTGCGAGAACGCCATGGAGAAGCAGCTGGAGTGGGCGGCGGCGATCAGCTCCTCGGGGCTGGTCTTGCCGTTGGCGTCCTGGGCGCGCGAGGCCCACGTCACGGGCTGCTCGGCGATGGCACCGGAGGAGTCGAAGGTGACAACGCCGTTGCCCTCCAGCAGGTTGCCTTCCCAGACGGTGTGTGCAGAGCGCGTGGTAGCCACGGTTCTTCCTTTCGCGTGTGGTCCCGAAGCCGGGGTTCCGTATCCCCCATCCGATCACACTCCGGCCCACTTCCGGCTCACTGCACGCGAAAGACCGGCCCCCGTGCGGTGAACGGCAGACGAGCGCCCTGCGGAATCAGATAGGCGTGCTCGCGCCGCACCCGCAGGACGTCGCACCAGCCGTCCGTGATGACCAGTACGGGCGCTCCCGGCGGAAAGTCGTCGGCCCGGTGCAGCAGGTCGATGCCCGGCTGGAGCACGGTCCCGCCGCGCCCGTGCACCCGGGCCCGTTCGGCGATCTCGGTGACCGGCAGATAGCCCGCGTCATGTGCGGCGGCATCGCAGAACACGACCCGCGCCGCCGGTACGTCCCGTGCTCCGGCGTACGAGGCGATCGCGCCCAGCGCCTTCCCGAGCAGCGTCCGGTCCATCGACCCGGAGGTGTCCAGCACGACCCCGAACGTGCAGCGGGCGATCTCCTCGGGCGGGAAGTACCGCCCCGCGCGCGGGATGTCGGGGGTCGACGACTGACGGCGCGAAGGACGCGCGTACGACCGTACGGGCTCCGGGCGGGGCACGAACTCGTCGAACCAGCGGGCGAGTTGGGCGTCCCAGGGCAGCGGCGGATGGTTCAGGGCGCGGATCTCCTCGACCAACCCGCCCGGCAGGTACCCGCGTTCGTACTGCTGGTGCAGGTTCAGCCCCTGTCCGAGGCCGCGCCGGTAGAACTCGTCGAGGTCGACGTAGTCGCGCGGCGAGCCCAGCGGGGCGCCCAGGACGTCGCATGCGCCCTTCCCGCGCAGGGTGGACAGGCGGCGCATCCGGCGCAGGTCCCGCGCGATCCGGTCGTACACCTCCTCCGCCGAGAGGTTCTTCAACTCGGCGTCGTACAGCAGCCCTTCGGGCATCGTGCCGACGTCCATCTCCGTCAGCCAGCCGTTGACGACGTAGTCGCAGGCGACGTTGAAGAGGTACGGGTCGCGCGTCCCGCAGCGGTCGCCGTGGCGCAGGGCGGCGTGCAGCATCTCGTGGGCGAGGACGAACCGCCATTCCTCGTCCTCAAGTTGGCGCAGCGGGTTGATGTAGATCTCGCCCGCCTCCGCGTTCACGGCGGCGACGGAGATGCCGTGGGCCTGGGCGAGTTCGAGGTCGGCGACGAGCTTGATGCCGGCCGCGATCCCGCCGAGCAGTGGAAAGGAGGTGACGAACCAGCTCAATGCCTTTCCCCAGGGGCGCAGTTGGGGCGACTCGTCGGACATGGACTCGCGCCGACCGCCGGCCACGTCCATCGCCGTCGCCATCGTGCGGGTCAGCGCGTGGGCGAAGGCGAGCTGCCAGTCGGGGACCGACGGGGCCCATTTGTCGTACGGTTCGAGCCACTGGTCGGGCTCGCTGCCCGCCGTACCGCACCCCTCGAACGCGGCCGGGATCGAGCCCGCGCGCCGCCAGCGGGCGGCGAGCTGTTCCTCGTCGCCGTCGGGGTAGGCGCTCGGCAGGAGTTCGGGGGCGGTGCCGACCGGGAAGCCGAGCAGGAAACGGTTGACGACGACGCAGCGGGCGGCGATGTCGTAGCGGTCGGGCTGGACGCGCGGGCCCTTCGCCGCCGGGACGTGCCCGAAGCCGAGGTGGATGAGGCCGTGCGCGATCGCCCACGCCCACTCGGCCGGATCCGCCCGCCGGGCGGCATGAACGTGCAGCACCCCGTCGGAGTCCGTGCACACCAGTCCGTCGGCGGGCGAGAGGTCGCACTCCGGACCCCGGCAGGTGGAGAACTGCACCGAGCCGAGCGCCGGGTTGGCGCGCACAAGGGCCAGCCCGGCCTCGTAGGCCTCCTTCGCGAGGTCCCTCTTCTTCTTCTGCGCCTGCTTGCTCGCCCGGCTCACCGCCGCGCCTCCACCAGTCGGGGCATGTCCCGCGCCGCCTCGACCAGGAACCAGGCGGGCAGCAGCGGGTTGCCGTCGGCGTCCGCGGCGATGACGCTCTGCGCGACCTCCACCGAGATCTCGGCGAGCTGTACGAGCAGCGACTTCGCGCGGTACGCGGCCTCCCGCCCGTTCGGCGACATGTGCCCCTTGCTGACGGGGAGTTCCTTGACGAGGCGCCCGCGGAACGACTCGGCGAGGTAATAGAGCAGGTCGCGGTCCTCGATGCGGTGCGGCCAGCGCGCGTCGCCCTTGATGATCGCGTCGATGCCGAAGCGGCTGCGCACGATCTTGACGTACCCGCAGAACGCGGTCGCGTGCGTCGGCGTCAGCGTGCCGTGCGCGATCACCTTCAGGGTCTCCCCGTCGAGGGCGGGCCCGAAGGAGTGCAGGGCGTCGGAGAGCATGTGCCAGGAGCGGGGCGTCGAGAAGGGCTCCTCGGTCTTCGGCGGCTTGGACCAGAGGTGGTCGGGCCGGTCGGTGAGGTGGTCCACGACCCAGGGGTGGATGTCGTTGTTCGCGGCCCAGACCAGCCAGTCCTTCGGCGAGGCCTCCAGGTGGACGTGGGCGAGACGGTTGACCAGGGCGGAGGCGACAGGCCGGGCGAGGGCGTTGTCCGTGGCGCGATTGCCGGCGCCGATGACGATCGAGCCCTTCGGCAGCTCGTAGTTGCCGATCCGGCGGTCCAGGATCAGCGAGTAGAACGCCTTCTGGACGTCCGGCGAGGCCGCGTTCAGCTCGTCCAGGAACAGACAGTACGGCTCGTCCCTGGCGATGGCCTCCGGAGGGCAGAACACGGACCGCCCGTCGCGGATCTGGGGTACGCCGATCAGGTCCTCCGGCGCCAGCTGCGTACCGAGCAGGCTCACGCACTCCAGTCCCAGCGACTCGGCGAACTCCCTCACCAGGGAGGACTTTCCGATGCCGGGAGCGCCCCAGAGGAACACGGGCCGCACGGTCGCGAGACCGAGCAGCAGCTCCGGAATCCGGGCGGGGGTGACGGTGACGGCAGCCTGCACGCAACTACTCCAGGGGGTTCGCGGAGAACGGAGCGCGCGGAGGCGCGAGGTCCGGTACGAACAGTGTGGGGACCCCGGCGCGGGAACGCAGCCGAATTTCCGGCGGCCCCCGCTCAGACGACCCGGTGGTCCCCGGGAACCCCCAGGGGCACCTGCGGCCCGTTGCACTCGCGCAGCCAGCGCCGCAGTACGCGGTGGACCTGCTCGGCGCCGACCAGCTCCTCCCCCTTCTCCTCGACCGCCGCCGACAGTCCGAGGGGTGCCATCAGGAAGGGTCTGCCCTGGTCGCCTCCGAGTCCACCGTGCGAGCCGATCTGCTCCTCGAAGGCCAGCACCTCGCCCTCGACGGGGTCGTACCAGGAGTTGACCATGATGTCGGCGGTGTGCGGGAAGGAGTGCGCACGGCGCACCGCGCTCGCCGCGCCGGGCCCGAAGTCGGCCAGCGGACCGGGGTGTTCGTCGTCCAGCGCGTCCACCGGGACCTCCGCGCCGTGGGCGCCCAGCACCATCCCGCCGTGCTCCTCGCCGGCGACGAGGACGAAGCCGACGCCGGGATGGTTGGCCAGGGTGGTGAGCAGCGCGGGATGGCGGGCGTCGATCTCCTCCCTGGTCATACGGTGGTGCACGTCCGGGAAGGAGATGAGCCCGAGGTTGCCGGAGGCCAGCACCAGCGGTTCGGAGTGACGGCCCGGGGGCAGGTGCTGCCCGCCGTTCTCCTCGACGGGCCGGCGCAGCGCGGCACGCACGGCGGCCCGCGCCTCGGCCCCGCTGTGGGTGCGGCGCGCCTTGCGCGGTACGGGCAGTCCGCAGCCGGCCCGGACCAGGTCGCCGAGGCCGAGCCCGTACCGTCCCCGGAAGGTCTCGCCGGGACTCTGCCCGTGGTCGGAGAGAAGGACGATCCGGTACGGGCGGGGCGCGTGCTCGGCGACCTGCGCGATCAACGCGACGGACCGGTCGAGGCGTTGGAGGACCTTCTCGGCGTCCCTGCTGTGCGGCCCGGAGTGGTGGGCGACCTCGTCGTAGGCGACCAGGTCGGCGTAGACGGCGGTGCGGCCGGCGAGCATGTCGCCCATCACGGCGGCGACGACCACGTCCCGCTCGATGACGGTCGCGAAGGCACGGATGAAGGGGTAGAGGCCGCCGCGTGCGACCCGGGGGCGCCGTTTGCGGATCCGGGCCACGGTCGACTGGCCGATCTCGCGGCCGGCCTCGGCGACGAAGGACAGAGCGGTACGGACGGCGTTCGCGGGGTCGGAGAAGTAGGCGAAGTAGCCCGCGCGGGAACGGTTCTCCCGGCCGCGCCGCCGCCCCGCGATGGACAGCACGAGGGCCTGCTCGTCGGCGCCGCCGCTGAAGAGGTTGCCCCGGCTGGCCCCGTCGACGGTGAGCAGTCCGCCGTCGCCGGTCCGTTCGACGGCCCGGCGCTGCAGTTCGGCGGCGCTGCTGGGCCGGTTGCAGACCATGACCTCCCCGGTGTTCTTCTCGTACCAGCGGAAGGCCGGGACGTCGTGGTTGGTGCCGTGCAGGATGCCGAGCTGGCTGGCGCCGGTCTGACTGGACCAGTCGGTACGCCAGGGGGTGAGTCTGTGGGTGGTGCCCAGCCAGCTCGCCACGGTCGGCATGAGCCCCTTCTCCACGGCCCGCACCAGGACGTCGTGCCCGACGCCGTCGAGCTGCAGGAACACCACGCCGGGGGTCGTGGGGCCCTCGAACCGCCGTGCGATGCCGCGTCGGTCGGCGAGGCGGTAGAGCCGTCTTCGGTAGGCGTCGTCGTCCCGTACGGCCAGTGCCGCGCCCGTCGCCGAGGCCACGGCGGACATCACCGCGGCGACCACCACCGCCGTCTCCGGGGCCGCCTCGGGGCGGTCGGCCGGGGTCAGCCGCAGGGCGACGAGCAGCAGCGCGCCGTTCAGGAAGAAGACCAGCAGGCCGAGTACGAGGGCGGGCACGAGCAGCAGCAGCCGGACCAGTACCGGCCAGGCCAGGGCCGACAGCAGGCCGAAGGCGCCGGCGCCGATGGCGGCGGTGACCGCGATCCGGGTGGCGCTGTCGCCGTCACCGGTCCGGATCTGGAAGTCCGGCAGGATGCCGGCGAGCACCAGCATCGTCAGCGTCGAAACGGCCCACACCGCGACGCTCCGCCCGATCTGGCTGACGATCCGCCGCCAACGCCCCGCACCCACGTCCCGCACACCTCACGTCCCGGCCCGTCCCCACGGCTGGCCTGGGCCCACCCTGTCACAACGAGGGAGCGGGGCCCGGCGTGGCCGGCGAAGGTTCAGCGGCCGTCGTACCCGGCGGTCGGCATGGACAGGCGACGATGGACCCGGGCCTTCATCTGGGCGTCGTACGACGGTTCGGCGCAGCCCACCGTCTCGATCCGCACCCCGCGCCGCGCGCACTCGGCGGTGAACTCGTCGACGGAGGTCAACGCCTGCTCCAGGACCCGCCGGCTGGGCGCCACGAAGAGGTCGAGGCCCGCCTCGACGCCGTCCCACAGGGCGCCGTGGTCGGGGCGCAGACCCCGTACGAGCAGCTCCCGGGTGACGACGTAGCCGTGCTCGGCGGCCCAGCGGGCGCACATCGCGTGCTGGCTGCGGGAGTCGACGAGGAACGGCTCCTCGTCCAGTTCCTCCAGCGGTGTCAGGCTGGCGATCGCGGTGACCCGCGGTGCCTGACCGGGCAGGCCGGCGGCGGCGTGCGTGTGTCCCATGGCGTCCCCCTCAGCTCCGGGCTTCCCCGTTCACCTCAGGGTTTCCCCTCGCCCCGGGTTTCCCGCCGACCCTACTCCTGCCCGTAGTCTTCGGGGAGTCGCGTGAAGGAGGCAAAGGGGTGCCGGTGGAGATCACGTGGTGGGGGCACGCCACCTGTACGGTCGAGGACTCGGGCGTACGCGTGCTCACCGACCCCCTGTTCGTGCGCCGGCTCGCCCATCTGCGCCGTCGCCGGGGCGAGTTGCCCCCGCCCGGCGCCTGGCGCGCGGACGTGGCGCTCGTCTCCCATCTGCACTCCGACCACCTCCACGTGCCCTCCCTCGCGCGCCTCGCGCCGGGCACGCACCTGATCGTGCCCCGGGGCGCACCGAAGGCGGTGCCGGGCCTGTCGCGACGGCTGGCACATCTCCGGATCACCGAAGTGGCCCCCGGGGACCACACGAAAGCCGGTGGCCTGCTCGTACGGGCCGTGTCCGCGCGGCACGACGGGCGGCGGCTGAACGTCGGACCGCAGCGGGCGCTCGCGCTCGGCTATGTGATCGAGGGCGAGGCGCGGACGTACTTCGCCGGGGACACGGGCCTGTTCGCGTCGATGGCCGAGGAGGTCGGGCCGGTCGACGCGGCACTGCTGCCGGTGGGCGGCTGGGGGCCGTTTCTCGGCGAGGGTCATCTGAACGCGGAGCGGGCGGCCGAGGCGCTGACCCGGCTCGCGCCGCGCAGCGCTGTGCCGGTGCACTACGGCACGTACTGGCCGATCGGGATGGACGCCGTGCGCCCCCATGAGTTCCACGCGCCGGGCGAGGAGTTCGTGCGGCTCGCGGCGGAGCGTGCCCCCGCGGTCGACGTGTACCGGCTGGAGCACGGGGAGAGCGTGCGCCTGGAGGTCGCGCGGTGACGGTGGTCCTGGCCGCCGCCTCGACCTCGGGGCAGGGGTCGGCGGGGCAGGCGATCGGTTATCCGACGCTGTTCCTGCTGGTGCTGGTCGGGGCGTTGGTGCCGGTGGTGCCGACGGGGGCGCTGGTGAGCTCGGCTGCCGTGGTGGCCTTCCACCAGACCGCGCCGCTCGCCATGGTCCTGGTGTTCGTGGTGGCCTCGCTGGCCGCGTTCCTCGGCGATGCGGCGCTGTACTGGCTGGGTCGGCGCGGGATGGACTCGAAGAACGGCTCGCGCTGGCTGGCCGCGATCCGGTCGCGGGCGCCCGAGGACCGTCTCGCGCAGGCCCAGGAGAAGCTGAGCGAGCACGGGGTGGCGGTCCTGGTGCTGTCCCGGCTGGTGCCGGCCGGCCGCATCCCGGTGATGCTGGCCTGCCTGGTGGCCAGGTGGCCGGTACGCCGCTTCGCCCGCGGTGACGTCCCGGCCTGTCTCGCGTGGGCCGCGACCTACCAGCTGATCGGCGTCCTCGGCGGTTCCCTCTTCGACGAGCCCTGGCAGGGCGTGCTGGCGGTGGTCGCGCTGACGCTCGCGATCAGCGCGACACCCAGCGCGTGGCGGCGGGCGCGCGGGAAGGCCGGGCCGGTGGCCCGTCGCCGGCCTCCGCCACCCGGGTGAGGGGCGGGGGCCTTGTACCCGCCCTGACCGCGGCCGAGATGTCCAGCCCCGGCCGACACCCTCCGCCCACCCGGCACTTGAGGATGAGACCCCTTCAGCCCGGGCGGTGTTTCCCGCCCACCTGCCCCCGCTGTCGCTACAGCCCAGGCCCAGGCACACCCAGCCCGCCCGGCACTCGAGGACCAGGTCCCTCAGCCCGGCCGGTGATTCCCAACCACCCGCCCCCCACCGTCTCTACAGCCCGGGCCCAGGCATTCCAGCCCGTCCAACGTCTGAGGACGAGGCCCCTTCAGGGCCGACAGGGGGGTCTGGGGGCGCAGCCCCCAGGATCGGGACGGGACGGGTAAGGGCGGCGGGGGCGAGAACGACTCAGCCCAGTACCCGCGAACCCCCGACCGGCAGGTCCCACAGGTGCTCACGGGCCAGGCCGGCCTTTTCCCAGGCGGCCCGCACCCGGGTGAGCGGTTCGAGGACCGGCTCGGCGGACAGGACGAAGGTCGCCCAGTGCATGGGCGCCATCCGGCGCGCGCCGAGGTCCGTGGCGGCCTGTACGGCCTCCTCCGGGTCGCAGTGGACGTCGCTGAGCCACCACCGCGGGTCGTACGCGCCGATCGGCAGCAGCGCGAGGTCGATGCCCGGGTAGCGCTGCCCGATGCGGGCGAACCAGTGGCCGTACCCGGTGTCGCCCGCGAAGTACACCCGCTGCCCGTCCAGGTCGGTGAGCACCCAGCCGCCCCAGAGGGTGCGGCAGGTGTCGGTGAGGCCGCGCTTGGACCAGTGGTGGGCCGGTACGAAGTCGAAGCGGACGCCGTCCAGTTCGGCCGCCTCCCACCAGTCCAGCTCGGTGACGTGCGTGAACCGGCGCCGCCGGAACCAGCTGCCGAGCCCGGCCGGCACGAACACCGGGGTGTCGCGCGGGAGTCTGCGCAGGGTCGGGGCGTCCAGGTGGTCGTAGTGGTTGTGGCTGATGACGACGGCGTCGACATGCGGCAGCGCGCTCCAGGCGACGCCCACGGGGGTGATCCGGGCCGGTGTGCCAAGGATACGGCGGGACCAGACGGGGTCGGTGAGGACGGTGAGCCCGCCGATCCTGACCACCCAACTGGCGTGTCCCGCCCAGGAGACGGCGACGGTGCGTGCGTCCACGCGGGGCAGCGGGCCGGGTTCGAAGGGCAGCCGCGGGATGTCGGCGAGGCCTTCCGGGGTCGGCCGTACCGCGCCTTCTCTGGCGAATCGGGCCATGCCCTTGAGGCCGGGCAGCGGGGTGGTCAGCCGGTCGGCGAAGGACCGGGGCCACACCCGCCTCCCGTGCAGCGGCTGGAGTGCCTCGGTTGTCGTGGTCGCACCCGTGGTCGTGCTGGTGCTCGTTGTCGACTCGGACTGCTGCGTCATCGAGGAGGCTCCCGTCGCTGAGCGTCGTCACAGAGATCGTCGAAAATCGATCCCACCAAGGCCAACGCGCGTCGCACGTGTGGCAGTTCCAGTGGTTCGGGTGATGTGAGCGACTGGGCCCGCTCCCCGGGCGTGTGGCCGAGCAGCGCACCCGTGTCGAGCCGTACGCGCAGTGCGGCGAGGTCGTCCCCGAAGCGGTGGCCGCCCGGCGTGGGCATCCCGAGCCGGGCGGTGAGGTGGTCCTCCAGTTCCTGGGCGTCGCCGACGCCGTGGGCGCCGAGCGCGGGCCGCAGGGGGCCGAGATCGACGTACAGGTGGCGGCCCGCGCGCGGTGGCCGGGCCAGACAGCCCGCGGCGACGACCGCGCGGTGCGTGGCGGTGGCCACGCGCGCGTGCAGGCGTACGGCGGCGGTGAGTCGTTCCGTGACGGGCTCGGGCTCGCCGAGCCCGTAGCCGGCCGCGGCGGCGACCGGTTCGGCGATGCGGGCGCCGAGCGCGGTCAGTACGTCGAGCACGCGCGCGCGTAGGGCGTCGCCGGAGGCGTTCGCGGGGAAGCGGGCGAGGGCCGCGGGCCAGCCCGGCGGCAGCAGCGCGCCGCTCAGGTCGGTGACGACGGTGACCCTGTCGGGCAGCATCTCGGCCGGGCTGAGCAACACCGTGTCGTGCGGCCGGTGCAGGGTGTCGCGCCAGGTCTCGTCGCTGACCAGGTGAAGCCCTTCTCCGGCGGCGGCCTCGACGGTCTCGTGCAGGAGTTCGGGCGGTGCCACGGTGGCCGTCGGGTCGTCCGCCACGGACAGGACGAGCAGCCGGGGATCACCGCCCTCGGCGCGCACTCTCCGTACGGTCTCCAGCAGGGCGTACGGATCGGGCACACCCCCGCACTCGGCCGGCGTGGCAACGTGGAACACCGTTCCGCCCAACGCCCGTACCTGGGGCGCCCACCAGGCCGCGCAGGGCCGGGGCACGAGGACGTCGCCGCCGATCACGGCGGTCAGCGCGTGCAGCAGGGCGGGGGCGCCGGGTGCGGCGGCCACCTGGTCGGGCTGGGCGGGCAGTCCGCGCCGGGCCCAGTAGCCGCAGGCAGCGCCGAGGAGCGCGGGGCCGCCGCCGGCCGGCTGGGCGTCGGGGCGACCGGCCGCGGCGGCGAGCACGGCGGTGAGTTCGGGCAGGACGGGGAGTCCGTCGCCGGGAAACGGCGGGCCGTAGCGGACGGGGCCGTGCCCCTGGGGATCCGTCCGCCGCATGCGTACCTCCGCGGGGTTGCTGGTGCGGTGCCTGTGCCTGCCGTGGCCACGGCTACGAGTACCACGGTCACGTGGACCCATGGGAGCCCGCCCGGGTCGCTTCCCCGTTCAGGGGCCGCAGCGCCGGGTCAGCCGCGCATGGACGTGCCCCTGCGGCGCAGCCGGTGTACGGCGGCCCCGGCCGCGCCCGCGATCAGCACTCCCCCGGCGACCAGCGCGGGCGCCGAGTCGGTGAAGGCGCCGCCCTGACCCGCCTGCACCCCGCGCTGCACCGGCGCGGGCGTGGACTCGGCGGGGTGCGTGGGACAGGCGGACACGTTCTGGAAGTCGCTGCTCAGAGGGTCGCCGGTGTGCGCCTCGGTGCCGCAGTTGCCGGTGCCGTCTCGGGTCACCGTGAACGTCGCCTTCCACGCCTTGCCCTGCCCCCCCGCCTGACCGGGACACGTACCGTCGGCGGACCATTCGGCGGCGGGGGCACTCGCCTTCTGCTCGCCCTCGAAGGTCCAGGCGGGCGCGATCTTCGCGGTGCCGCTGTAGGCGGGTCCGGTCACCTGGCCGTCGTTGCCGGGGACCTGCTGGAGCTGGACGGTGCCCTGCTCGAAACCCTGGGAGTGCGCGTCGATGGACGCGGGCGGGGTCCCGTCGGTCACGTCGCAGGCCACGGAGACGGTGACGGTGCCGCCGGGGCCGACGGTGCCCGGGCTGACCTCCCCGGCGGCGTCCGCGGACACGGCCGAGGCTGCGGCGCCAAGGGCGGCACCTGCCAGGGCGGCGGCGGACAGGACACGGGCGGTGCGGCGCATGGCTGGGCTCCTTCGAGCGGCGGCTGCGGGGCACGTCGGGTGATGCCCCGCATCCCATGACAGCCCGCCCGGCGGTGGGGCGCGCGCGGCCGGGCACCATTCGCGGGACGGGCACGCCCGAGCGGGTGACGCTGCCCGTGTCCGCCCGTCCTGCTCCTCGCCCGTCCCTGGACAGGTGTCGGTTCGACAGCGAGACCGGTTCCCCCTCCGGAACCGCGTCCCCGACGGGAGACCACACACGCGGTGCCCTCGGACCGTCTGCGGTGGGTGCCCTTGCGAGATACGGCGCGGCAGGCCGAAGGCGTCCTCGGCGTCGCGGCCCGGCTGTGCAGGACGATGCCGCGCGGCTGGTCGACGACGGGCGGCCGGACACACGAGGCCGTGCCGAGCCGCTCCAGTTCGGTGAGCACGGCTCGGGAGAGGGGATCACGGACCGGACGGGTGGCCGCCCAAGGGCGCGGAGCGTTCGTACGGGACTGTGCGGCGAGCCACGGCGACAGTCCTCACCGGCGCCCGCGCGTGTCACGCGCCGGGCCGCCGCCGGCGGGCTTCCTCGGCCACGCCGACCGGGCCGCGTTCCGCTCCCAGGTCCTCGGCCGCGACGCGCCCCCGCGCCCCGATCCTGGTCCTGGTCCTGGTCCTGGTCCTGGCGAACGTGACGTCCCTGCTGTGCGTACCGCCGGCCCGCGACGGCGTCGCACACGGTGTGCCCGCCCTGTTCCGGGGCGGCGCACGGTCGGCGTTCTCGATGCCGGAGGCATGAACGACGCAGTTGACGTGCCGTCATATCGCGCTGAATGTCGGAGAGTTGACCGAGATGGATCCCCGGACCGATCGGTCCGGGTCCGGTCTAGGCCGCGTCCCTCATGACCTGGTCGCGCAGCCGGTTGCAGGAGCGGCTGATCAGGCGGGAGACATGCATCTGGGAGATGCCGAGCTGCTCGGCGATGCAGCTCTGGGTCATGTCGCCGAAGAACCGCATGTAGAGGATGGCGCGTTCACGCTCGGGCAGTGCCTGCAGCCGGGGCTTGACGGCCTCACGGTCGATGACGATATCGAGGGCCGGGTCGGGTGCGCCGAGGGCGTCGCTGAGGGAGTATCCGTCCTCGCTGCCCGCGAATTCGGCGTCGAGGGAGAGTGCGGTGAAGCTCTCCAGTGCCTCCAGGCCGACCTTGACGTCCTCCTCGGTCATGTTGGCGTGCTCGGCTATCTCCGCGACGGTGGGCCTGCGGCCCGAGATGGTCTGCGACAGGTCCTGGGCGGCGAACCGTACGCGGTTGCGAAGATCCTGGACCCGGCGAGGCACGTGCAGGGTCCACATGTGGTCACGGAAGTGACGCTTGATCTCACCGGTGATCGTGGGAACGGCGTAGCTCTCGAAGGCGTTGCCGAGCTCGGGGTCGTAGCGGTCGACGGCCTTGACCAGGCCCAACGCGGCGACCTGACGGAGGTCGTCCAGGCTCTCGCCCCGGTTCCGGAAACGGCCCGCCAGCCGGTCGGCCATGGGCAGCCAGGCCTCGACGATCTTCGCCCGGAGGGTGTCGCGCTGCTGCCCCGGGGGGAGCGGGGCAAGCCTGCGGAACGCCTCCGCGGTGTCGGGGGCGTCGTTGTGGGGGTGGCGCTTCGGACTCGTTTGAGTTCGCATGGTGCGTCGCAACTCCCTAGGAGTGCTCGGAATGGGCGGGTCCTCGCGGGAGGGTGCGCACAACCGGGACAGACACACCCGGGTCGGTGATCCACCGCTCCCACGGACGTGCCTCCTGTCCGAAGCACTGATGCTGCGCCTGCCCCGCCCTATGCGTACCAAACAGGTTTTCGAGAGCGGGGTCCGAATCCCAAGAGCCGGCCTCACCGCGAGGGCTGCGACCTGCGGCCCGTCCTGATGGCGCTGACCCCGGCGAATCACCGTTCGACCGGGACCAGGGGACCGCCTCCGAAGATGACCTGCCGATGAAGCACCACTGAGGTGTGTCGGCGGCGAATCGTCGGGTACGCGGCGAGCACCCCCGAAGTCTGGAGGAACTGATGCGTATCGCGTTTCTGACCGCCCCCGAGGGCGTCGAACAGAGCGAGCTCACCGAGCCGTGGCAGGCCGTGGTCGACGCGGGCGGCGAACCCGTGCTCGTGTCGACGGAGCGGGGCCGGGTACAGGCCTTCGACCATCTCGACAAGGCGGACACGTTTCCCGTGCAGGAGACGGTCGGCGAGGTGTCGGCCGAGTCCTTCGACGGGCTCGTGCTGCCCGGCGGGGTGGCCAACCCGGACATCCTGCGCGGTGACGAGCGTGCCGTCTCCTTCGTGCGGGACTTCTTCGACCAGGGTCGCCCGGTCGCCGCGATCTGCCACGCCCCGTGGACCCTCGTGGAGGCGGACGTGGTCCGCGGCCGGGTGCTCACCTCGTGGCCGAGTCTGCGCACCGACATCCGCAACGCGGGCGGAGAATGGGTCGACGAGCAGGTGCGGATCTGCGACCACGGGCCCAACACCCTGATCACCAGCCGCAAACCGGACGATCTGAAGGCGTTCTGCGACGCGCTCGTGTCCGAGTTCGGCATAAAGGCCACCTGATGGCCTCCGGCCACCGGCCTGCCTTTGACGGCCCCGCCCTCGTCGCGGCGGTCGCGGCCCATCGGCGCTGGGATCCTCCCCCGGTGCGCCGCTGAGATCCACCGCTGCGGCCCGTGCCGCTGCCGGGAGCCCTCGGGCCCCGGGCAGCGGCACCGTTGCTCACTCCTGCGAGCAGTCCCGGTCCCGGGCGCCCTCACGGGTACGGCCCGCGGCGACCCGGCGGCGCGGGTGGCGGCGCAGGTACTCGCCCTCCAGCTGTGCCATACGGTCGTTGTGGGCGCGCAGCGCGTCGTTGGACGCGTGCAGCAGCGTGTCGTGCCGGGTCCGGTGGATCGTCTCCAGCTCCTTCATCAGCTGCTGGTCGTCCAACCCGCCCGGGTCGACTCCGTTCATGGTGGCACCCCGCTCCGTAGAGTCCTTCGGTACGCCCCGGGTACCCGTGACCGCCCGGGCGAAGCACCCCTTACCGGGCCCGCTCCACCCGCCGCTCGTCCCACACCGGCTCGGAGGTCTCACGGACCCGCCCGTCACTGCCGAAGACCAGATACCGGTCGAACGACCGGGCGAACCAGCGGTCGTGCGTGACAGCCAGGACCGTACCCTCGAACGCCTCCAGCCCTTCCTGGAGCGCCTCGGCGGACTCCAGGTCGAGGTTGTCCGTGGGCTCGTCCAGCAACAGCGCCGTGACGCCCTCCAGCTCCAGGAGCAGGATCTGGAAGCGGGCCTGCTGGCCCCCGGAGAGCCGCTCGAAGCGCTGCTCGGCCTGGGCGGTCAGCTCGTAGCGGCGCAGCCGGGAACTGGCCGCGCCCCGGTCCTGGGAGTGCTCGGACCACAGAATGTCGAGGAGCGTACGGCCCTCCAGCTCGGGGTGCGCGTGCGTCTGGGCGAAGTGGCCGGGCACGACCCGCGCGCCGAGCTTCCACTCGCCCGTGTGGTTCACGGTGTCACCGGCGAGCAGCCGCAGGAAGTGGGACTTGCCTGAACCATTGGAGCCGAGGACGGCGACCCGTTCGCCGTAGAAGACCTCCAGGTCGAAGGGTTTCATCAGCCCGGTGAGCTCAAGTCCCTTGCAGGTGACGGCCCTTACGCCGGTACGGCCGCCCTTGAGCCGCATGGTGATGTCCTGCTCGCGCGGCGGCTCGGGCGGTGGGCCGGCCTCCTCGAACTTCCGCAGCCTGGTCTGCGCGGCCTGGTAGCGGGACGCCAACTCATGGCTGATGGAAGCCGCCTGACGGAGGTTCAGCACCAGCTTCTTCAACTGGGCGTGCTTCTCGTCCCAGCGCCGGCGCAACTCCTCGAAGCGCGCGAACCGTTCGGCCCGCGCCTCGTGATAGGTGGCGAACCCGGCGCCGTGCACCCACGCGTCCGCACCGGCGGGCCCGGGTTCGACGGAAACGATCTTCTGCGCGGACCGGGAGAGCAGTTCCCGGTCGTGGGAGACGAAGAGAACCGTCTTGCGGGTCTCCGCGAGCCGCTCCTCCAGCCACCGCTTGCCGGGGACGTCGAGGTAGTTGTCGGGCTCGTCGAGCAGCAGCACCTCGTCCGTGCCGCGCAGCAGCGCCTCCAGCACCAGCCGCTTCTGCTCACCGCCGGACAGCGTGCGCACCAGCCGCCACTGCGCCTTCTCGTACGGCACCCCGAGCGCGGCGGTGGTGCACATGTCCCACAGCGTCTCGGCCTCGTAGCCGCGCGCCTCGGCCCAGTCGGAGAGGGCCTGCGCGTACTGGAGCTGGGCCGCCTCGTCGTCGACGGTCAGCATGCCGTGCTCGGCGAGGTCGACCGCCTTTGCGGCGTCCTGGATCCGCGGGGTGGCGACCGACACGAGCAGGTCCCGTACGGTCGTCTCGTCCCGTACGGAGCCCACGAACTGGCGCATCACGCCGAGCCCGCCGCTCACGTTGACGGTGCCGCCGTGCGGTTTCAGCTCGCCGGAGATCAGCCGCAGCAGGGTCGTCTTCCCGGCGCCGTTGGGGCCCACGAGGGCCACGACGGCCCCTTCGCCCACCCGGAACGACACATCGCCGAGCAGCGCCCTCCCGTCGGGAAGGTAGTACTCAAGGTGCGCTGCTTCGAGGTGTCCCATGAGGCGCATTCTGCGGGCCGACGGCGACCCCCGGCAAACCCATAAACGCACGGCCGCCGACATGCGCCCCGACAGGGGCGCGGGGCTGTATCGATCTGCGGCTCCGCCGCGGGGCGCGACAACCCCCCACCGGCCCCGGCCAGGGAACCACCTACCCAGCGGAGCCCAGAAGCTCTCCAGCAGGCCCACTCTCACCCGGCACGGCCGCAGCCACCACCGCACCCGCCCAGGACACCGCCTTCCAGCCGTCCACCGGCGAACCCTCCAACACGACCACACCGGTGTTGTCGAGCCGGTGTTCCGCGGCGAAGGCCACGTCGACGTTGTCCGCACGGGCCGCCGCCCACATCCGGATGACGGCGCCGTGACTGACCATGGCGACGGTCCCGACGCCACTGTCCGCGGCCTCCGCGACCACCGCGTCGAACCGCCCGAGCGCCTCGACCCCGTTCTCCCCGCCCGGCATCCGCAGCTCCGTGTCACCGGCCGCCCACGCGAACAGGGTGGTCATGTAGGTGTGCGCGGCCCCTGCGTCGCCCCGCATCTCCAGGTCCCCGGCGGCCACTTCCCGGATCCCGTCCCGCACCCGTACTTCCAGGCCACGCGCCACGGCCAGCGGGGCCGCGGTCAGCTGCGTGCGGGTCAGGGTGGAGACGTACAGCGCGTCGATGTCCTCGCCCGCGAGCGCCTCCGGCAGGGCCGCGGCCTGCCGCTCCCCCCGTTCGGTCAGTCCGGGCCCCGGAACCGCCGTGTCCAGCAGGAACTTCACGTTCGACGGGGTCTGGCCATGCCGGACGAGCAGCAGACGCATACGGGTTCCCTCTCGCCCTACGACCTCGACACGAGCCTCCTGACCGGCGCGACAAGACAAAAAGGCTCACTTCAGGGTACCCAGAGGGTCATGACCGCAGACATCATCGACCTCACCGTTCCGCAGCTCGGCCGTCACGCCCTGCGCGAGAACCTGCTGAAGCTCGACTTCCGGCTGTTCGAGACCGCCGCCACCCGGCACTGGCCCGGCGCCGAGCGGGTCCTGCCGAGGCTGAGCCGCAGCGCGAACCACGGCGTCCTGTGGTTCGCGACGGCCGCCGCCCTCGCGGCCACCGGGAGCCCCCGGGCCCGCCGGGCCGCCGTCCGGGGTCTCACCTCCCTCGCCGTGGCCTCCGCGACGATCAACACGGTCGGCAAGCGCTCGGTGCGCCGCGCACGCCCCGTACTGGACGCCGTGCCGAGGGCCAGGCAGCTGAAGCGCCAGCCGATCACCACGTCGTTCCCGTCCGGTCACGCCGCGTCGGCGGCTGCCTTCGCGACCGGTGTCGCCCTGGAGTCCCGGGGTCTGGGCGCGGTGGTGGCGCCGATCGCCTTCTCGGTGGCGATGTCCCGTGTCTACACCGGCGTCCACTTCCCCAGTGACGTCCTGGCGGGCGCGGCCCTGGGCGCGGGCGCCGCGTTCGCCGTACGGAGGCTCGCGCCGACCCGCGACCGGTCCGCGCCCCCGGCCCGGCCCCACGCCACGGCCCCGGCACTGCCCGACGGCGAGGGTCTGGTCCTGGTCGCGAACACGGCGGCGGGCACCGCGGACCGGGTCCGCGCGCTGGAGGACGCGCTGCCGCTGGCGGAGATCGTGGAGTGCGCGCCGGAGGATCTCCGGGACGAGCTGGAGAAGGCGGCGGCCCGCTGCCGGGTGCTGGGTGTGTGCGGCGGCGACGGCACGGTGAACACGGCCGCCGGGATCGCCCTGCGCCATGGCCGGCCGCTCGCGGTGGTGCCCGGAGGCACTCTCAACCACTTCGCGCTCGACCTGGGCGTCGAGGACGCCCGGGAGGTCGGCCGGGCGGTGCGCCGGGGCGAGGCGGTGCGGGTGGACGTGGGCCGGTTCCGGTCCGGGGACCAGGAGGGCGTCTTCCTCAACACCTGCAGCCTGGGCGTCCATCCGGAGCTGGTGCGCGAACGGGAGCGCTGGTCCGACCGGATCGGTGGCCGGCCGGCCGGGGGGTTCGCCGCGGTACGCGTCCTGAGCTCCGGCCGCCGTCCCCTGGAGGCCCGGCTCCAGGGCGGGCGCCACCCGTTGTGGCTGCTGTTCGCGGGCAACGGCACCTATCACCGGCTTGGCCTCGTCCCGGCCCGCCGGTACGACCTGGCGGACGGGCGGCTCGACGTACGGGTGGTGCACGGCGGCCGAGGACCCTCGCTGCGCCTTCTCGCGGCGGCCCTGGCGGGCCCGCTGACCCGCTCCCCCGCCCACGCGGGCATCCGGGTCCACCGCCTCCAGGTGGACGACGTGGCGCCGGGCACCCTTCTCGCGTACGACGGCGAAGTCACGGAGGTGGCGGGTGGGGTGACACTCGAGAAACTCCCGGAGGCACTGATCGTCTACCGGCCACTCGACCCGAACTGACCCCCGGCTGCTCACCGTTGACGAACCGTGTCCATATCCCAAGACGCGGGTCTCATTATTCGGCACGACTGCGTACGGTGAGGAACGAGTCGTTCGAAGCGGGTCGTTCGAGAAGACGAGAAGGGGCACGGCCATGTCCAAGCCGCAGTCGCAGCCGCAGGAGACCGCCGTCTACACGCACGGGCACCACGAGTCCGTGCTCCGCTCGCACACCTGGCGCACCGCCGCCAACTCGGCGGCGTACCTCCTCGGCTCGCTGAAACCGCACATGCGGATCCTGGACATCGGCTGCGGTCCGGGCACGATCACCGCGGACCTGGCCGAGCTGGTCCCCGACGGACAGGTCACCGGCGTCGACCGGGCGCCGGGCATCCTGGACCAGGCACGGGCCACGGCCGCCGAACGGGGCCTCCGCAACGTCGGGTTCGCGGTCGCGGACATCCACGCGCTGGACTTCCCGGACGACACGTTCTGCGTGGTCCACGCCCATCAGGTGCTCCAGCACGTGGGTGACCCGGTGCGGGCGCTGAGCGAGATGCACCGGGTCACCAGACCGGGCGGGTACGTCGCCGTCCGCGAGTCGGACTACCTGGCCATGGCCTGGTACCCGGCGTCGAAGGGCATGGACGACTGGCTGGACCTGTACCGGCGGGTGGCCCGGGCCAACGGGGGCGAGCCGGACGCGGGGCGGCGGCTGAAGTCGTGGGCGCTGCGGGCCGGGCTGACGGACATCACGGCCACGTCCAGTACATGGACCTTCGCGGACAGCGACGAGCTCGCCTGGTGGAGCGGCCTGTGGGCGGACCGGACGGTCGCTTCGGCCTACGCGGACCGGGCCATGGAAGGCGGGCTGGCGACCCCAAAGGAGCTGAGGGCGGTCTCGGAGGCATGGCGGGAGTGGGGACGACAGGAGGACGCCTGGTTCACCGTCCCGCACGGAGAGATTCTCTGCCGAAAGGCCGACTGATTCCCTCCACGGATGACTGAGACGCCGATTTCGGGAAACTCGGAGTCCAGGAGGTTCACAATGGTTCCCATTCTGCTCGTACTGCTTCTGGCCCTGATTCTCTTCGGCGCCGGATTCGCGGTGGAAATACTCTGGTGGATCGCACTGATCGTGCTCGTCGTCTGGCTGCTGGGCTTCCTGGTGCGGGGCACGAACGCGAGCGGATCAAGGGGTCGGTGGTATCGCTGGTAGCCGGCGTCAACAGGTGATCAACCCCTGGAAAGCAGGGGGCTTCGCGGCCCGAGGACCGGAATCCGGTCCTCGGGCCGCGGCAATTCACTCACCGTCCTCCTTGAATGCCGGTCGATTTCCGACCTCTTCCGTGCGGTCGGCTTTGCCGAGGTCGCGCAGGTCCTCGCGCAGCCGGTCGACGATCTCCTTGAACTGCGGGTTGTCGCGCAGTTGCCCGGAGAGCAGGTCCGCGACCGCCTGCGGGCTCAGTTGCATACGCTTTGCGGCTATGACGGCGCCTACGGCGAAGACCAGTTTCAGTTTCTTCGTACGTCCGAGGACGTATCCGGCGCCCACCGCGAGGCCCATTTCCACTCGGTTCATCTTCATACCGTCCTCTTGTCGGTGTCCGTCGGGGAACCCGCGGGCTCGGCCGGGCCCGGTTCGACGAAGCTGTACGGCGGCAGCGGCCCCTGGATCCGTACGTCGAGGTACGGACGCGCCTTGCGGAGCTGCTCGGCCACGCCGAGGAACGCCTCCATCGAGTCCCGGGCCACCAGGAACGACACGCCGACCGGTCCGCCGGCCTGCTCGGCGCCCGCACTCACCGCCATCGCGGACGGCTCAAGCGTCTGCCGCACCTCGACGGCGTCCTCGGCCTCCCGGGCCCGCGCCGCGGCCACGACCATCTCGCCGAGGCTCACCCGGTCCTCGTAACTGCCGCCGCCCGCAAGCCTGTTGGCCTCGGTGCGGGCTCGGAGTTCCGGGTTCTCCGCCAGCACGCGGTGCAGGACGGCCTCTTCCTCGTGGCTCACCTCGACCATGTACTCGACGGTGCCGTCGAGGGCTTCGAGCCGCTCCGTGTAGTGCTCGGCGCGCTCGGCCAGTACGGAGGTGGCCGCGTCGTCGTCCGGTGCGACGCTGCCGAACGGCATGGGCAGCACACAGCCGGCCGCGCCCGCCTCCTCCAGTACCTGCTGGTGGGCGAAGAGATCCTCGCGCCGGGGGCGCAGTTCCTCGGGTGCGTCGCTGACGATCGCGGCCAGGGCGCCCTCGGTCAGGACGCGCACGGAACGCGGCGGGTCGCCGACACCCCGCAACTCCTTGGCGATAGAACGCAGTTCGGGATGGTCGGCGGCGGTGATGCCGTAGACGTAGGTACCGATGCTCGTGTCGTTGCCCGTGTTCGTGCCGATGCTCGTGCTCACTCCTGCTCCTCTTGAGGTACGTCCGTGGATGTGGTGCGGCTTCGGTTTCAGACCATCGCGTCGAGCCTTCGCCGGGCCGGCCCCAGCGCCCGCCCGCGCCGCATCAGCCCGCCCCACGGTCGGGTACGCGCCTGCTCGACCGCGTCCGCGATCGTCCAGCGACGGGCGGTCAGGTCCGGGTCGTCCAGCTGGTCCCAGCCGAGGAAAACGGCCACAGGTGCCCCGGGCTCGGCCCGGACGGAGTACGGCGCGACCGCGGTCTGCGCGTACGCGTTGCGCTGCACGTCGAGATGGAGCCGGTCGCCGCGCTCCTTCCTGCGGGCGGCGGTGGTCAGCCGGTCGGGGTGGGCGGCGGCCGGCACTTCGGCGACGCCTCCGGCGAACTCCCGTACCTCGTCGAAGCCGTGGTGACCGCTCAGCGGTACGACGATGTGCAGCCCGCGTGAGCCGGTGGTCATCGGCGCGGACGGCAGCCGCAGCATGTCGAGCGACTCCCCCAGGTACAGGGCCGTTTCCCGCACCCGGGCGAAGTCGTCCACCGCCGGATCGAGATCGAAGACCTTGGTGTCGTCGCCGCGCGGGAACAGCACCTTGTCGGGCCGGTGGACCTCGACGGTCCGCCGCCCGGCCCGCACCCGCCGTACCCCGCCGTCGCTCACGGCGCGATCACCTCCTCCACGAGCAGCCGGCCCGCCGCCATGATCGCCTCGGCGTCGATGCCCGCGGCGTGCAGCTGCTCGTCGGGGCTCGCCGAGCCGGGCATCGTACGGACGGCGAGGCGTGCCAGACGGGGCAGCGGCCGTCCGTCGAGGAAGGCGTCGAGGACCGCGTCCCCGATGCCGCCCTCCTCGCGGTGGTCCTCGACGGTGAGCAGACAGCCGGTCTCCTCGGCCGCGCTGCGCAGGGTGAGCCGGTCGACGGGCTTGACGGAGTACAGGTCGATCACCCGCACCGGGATGCCCTGGGCGTCGAGCGCGTCGGCGGCGGCCAGTGCCTCGTGGACGGTGACGCCCGCCGCGACCACCGTCAGCCGGTCCTCGCGCCCTGCGGTGCGCAGTACCTTGCTGCCGCCGACGGGGAACTCCTCGTCGGGCCCGTACAGCAGCGGTGTCCCGCCGCGCGAGGTGCGCAGATACCGGATGCCGTCGAGGCCGGCCATCGTGGCGACGAGCCGCGCGGTCTGGTGGGGGTCGCACGGATACAGCACGGTCGAGCCGTGCAGCGCGCGGAACATCGCCAGATCCTCCAGGCCCATCTGGGAGGGCCCGTCCCGGCCGATCGCGACGCCCGCGTGCGAGCCGACGAGGTTGAGGCCGGCCCCGCTGACCGCCGCCATGCGCAGGAAGTCGTGTGCGCGGGTCATGAAGGCCGCGAACGTCGACGCGTACGGTATCCAGCCTCGCGCCGCCAACCCCACTGCGGCGGCGACCAGTTGCTGTTCGGCGATGTAGCACTCGAAGAACCGGTCGGGGTGTTCCTTGGCGAAGGCCTCGGCGCGCGTCGAGTCGCTCACCTCGGCGTCGAGGACCACGACATCGCCCCGGGCGTTGCCGAGCGCGGCGAGCGCCTGCCCGTAGGCGTCCCGGGTGGGGATCTCCTCCCCCTCGTCCCAGCGAGGCAGTTCGAGGTGTCCGGTCCGCACGGCGTGCAGTGCCCGGGCGGCGCGCGGCTCGGGCGCCCGGACGCGGAGGTCGCGGGGGCCGCCGAGTTCGGCGATCGCCTCGTCGGCGTCCGGAAGCGGTTTGCCGTGCGTTCCCTCGCGGTCCTCGACGGCCGCGACGCCCTTGCCCTTGAGGGTGCGCGCGAGGATGACGACAGGCTGCCCGGTCGTGGACCGGGCCTCGCCGTAGGCGCGGTCGATGGCGTCGACATCGTGTCCGTCGATCTGGACGGTGTGCCAGCCGAAGGCCTTGAACCGGCGGGCGTAGGCGTCGAGATCGTGCCCGTGCCGGGTCGGGCCGCGCTGCCCGAGCCGGTTGACGTCGACAACGACGGTCAGATTGTCGAGGTGCTCGTACGAGGCGTGCTCGGCGGCCTCCCACACCGAGCCCTCGGCCAGCTCGCTGTCCCCGCACAGCACCCACACCCGGTATCCGGTGCGGTCGAGCCGCTTCCCGGCCAGCGCGATGCCGACGGACACGGGCAGCCCCTGGCCGAGCGATCCGGTGGCCGTCTCGACCCACGGCAGCCGCCGGGGTGTCGGATGCCCTTCGAGCCTGCTGCCGAGCCCGCGGTAGGTGAGCAGTTCGGCGTCGTCGATGGCGCCAACCGCCTTGTAGGCGGCGTAGAGCAGCGGCGAGGCATGCCCCTTGGAGAGGACGAAACGGTCGTTGCCGGGGTGGGTCGGGCGGTCGAAGTCGTAGCGGAAGTGGCGGGCCAGGAGTACGGCCATCAGATCGGCGGCGGACATGGACGAGGTCGGATGCCCGGAGTTCGCGGCGGCCGAGGCGCGGACGCTGTCGACGCGCAACTGCTGGCCCAGCTCGGCGAGTTCGGCGGTGCTGTGCAGGGGTCCGGCGGTGTTCACGACTCTCCTTCCGAGGGGGTGGACTGTTCCGCGGCCCGTCGCGGGGACTGTTTGGGAACGTGTCCCGGGGGCTTTCGCCCGTCGTCCGGCATCCGCGCCAGCTCGGGCGAAGCCGTGTCCAACGGGACCGACCAGGACCGCACGAGCCCCAACTGCACGCCCTGGCGCGGGAGTACGGCGTCCAGCAGCCAGTCGGCCGCGACCCGCACCCGGTTTCCGGGCATCGCCGCGAGGTGGTAGCCGCGGGTGACCGCACCGGCGAGCGGCCCGGACAGTGAGACGCCGAGCGGGTTGGCGGCGGCCTTTACCCCGCCCAGATCCACGACGAACCCCAGGTCACGGTGGCGGTAGGCGCGCCGGGAGCAGATGCCGAGCGAGGCCGCGACATTGCGGGCCGCGACATTGCCCTGGCGCCAGGCGTGCTGCGCTGTCATCCCCGTGAACTCACCGGGCTTGTTCAGGTCGGGCACAGCGGCGGCGTCCCCACACGCGAACACCTCGGGACGGCCCGGGACTTGGAGGAACGGGTCGACGATCAGGCGTCCGCGCTCCAGGGGCTGCCCGATGCTCTCGACCAGGGGATCCGGTCGGACCCCGACGCACCACACCAGGGTGCGCGACTCGACGAACTCCCCGTCGGACAACAGGACTCCACCGGGTGTGGCCTCCTTCACGGAGGTTCCCGTGCGGACGTCGACGCCCCGCTCACGCAGCACCCGGTCGGCCGTGCGCGCCAGTTTCTCGTCCAGCTGGGGCAGGATGCGCGGCGCGGTGTCCAGCAGCAGCCAGCGTGGCCGTATCCCCTCGCGCAGGGGCTGCTTGCGCACCAGCGCGTCGGTGAGCAACTGCCCCTGCGCGGCGACTTCGGTACCGGTGTAGCCGGCGCCGACCACGACGAACGTACAGCGGGCCGCGCAGCTCTTGGGATCGTCGGCGGCAGCCGCCAGTTCGACCTGGCGGATCACGTGGTCGCGGTGGTACAGCGCCTCGGGCAGACCGCGGAAGCCATGGGCGTTCTCGGCGACGCCGGGCACGGGCAGCAGTTTGTTGACGCTGCCGACGGCGAGGACGAGCCGGTCGTAGCCGAGGGTTCCGCTCTCGCCCTCGGGGTCCGTGTAGCGCACGGTGCGCGCGTCGAGGTCGATGCCGTCGGCGTCGGCCTCGCCGAGCACGAGGCGCACCCGGGGCAGGGTGCCGGGGAGGGAGACGGTGATCCGGCGCGGTTCCAGGACACCGGCGGCGACCTGGGGCAGCAGGGGCAGATACAGGAAGTGGTCGGTCGGGTTGAGCAGGGTGATGTCGGCCTTCTGCCGGGTCAGCCGGGCCAGGGTGCGGGCCGTCTGGTACCCGGCGAAGCCCGCGCCGACGATCAGGATGCGGGGTCGACTCACGTTTTCGCCTCCGGCGAGGTCGCGCGTACAGAACCTTCGGTCAGTCGTGCGAACGCCGTCGTGGACGACGTACGGAGCTATTCGCGTCCCCCTGACCAGGGCACCCAAACGTCCGCCGGGGCGCGGTTCCGCCGACCAGGGTCCGATGTCCGCGCGCTGGTTTCCCCGCTGTCCGCTGGGTACCCGGAGCAGGCCCCGACCCGCCCTTTTATCCGGAGGTGCTACCCCATGCCCGAATACGGCTACTTCCTCGCGTGCGAGGAATTCGGCCCGGCGGAACTCGTCGAGCAGGCGAGGCAGGCCGAACAGGCCGGTTTCCAGGCGCTGTGGATCTCGGACCACTACCACCCCTGGAACGACGCCCAGGGCCAGAGCCCCTTCGTGTGGTCCGTGATCGGCGCGCTGTCGCAGGCGGTGTCGCTGCCCATCGAGACCGCCGTGACCTGCCCGACCGTGCGGATGCACCCGGCGGTGGTGGCGCAGGCCGCGGCGACGAGCGCGGTGATGACGGACGGCCGGTTCCGGCTCGGCGTCGGCACCGGCGAGGCGCTGAACGAACACATCCTCGGCGACCAGTGGCCGCCCGCGCACACCCGCCTGGAGATGCTGGAGGAGGCGATCCAGGTGATGCGCCGCCTCTTCACCGGTGAGGAGGTCAACCACCGCGGCGCCCACTACACCGTGGAGAACGCCCGCCTGTACACCGTCCCGGACGAGCCCGTCCCGATCGACGTCTCCGGCTTCGGCCCCCAGGCCACGGCGCTCGCCGCCCGTGTGGGCGACGGCTACATCACCATGGGCCCCGACGAGGACCTCACGACCCAGTTCCGCAAGGGCGGCGGGGGCTCGGGACTCGTCAGCGGCGGCACGAAGGTCTGCTACGGCCCCGACCGCGAGGAGGCCGTCCGTACGGTGCACAAGCTGTGGTCCAACCAGCTGCTGCCCGGCGAGATGGCCCAGATCCTGCCCACACCGCGCCACTTCGAGCAACTGGAGCCGCTGGTCACCGAGTCGATGGTGAGCGAGAGCACGGTCTGCGGCCCCGACGTGGACGAACACGTCTCGGAACTCTCCGCCTTCGCGGACGCGGGCTTCGACCGGGTCTACGTCAGCCAGATCGGCCCCGACCAGCGCGGCTTCTTCGACTTCTACCGTACGAAGGTGCTGCCCCAGCTGTCGGGCGGCTGAGGAGAGCGGAACGATCTCCCTTCCCCGCCGACCCCAACTACCCTTGTCCCCATGGACATTCTGGGAGCCACGCTGCGCGTCTGCGTCGACGACCTGGAGACCTCGGTCCCCTTCTACGAGCGGCTCGCGGGCGACAGAGCCCAGCACTTCGAGCGCGGCGGGGTCTCCGTCGCCGCGGTCGGCTGCTTCCTGCTGATGAGCGGTCCCGAGGCCGAGCTCGACGTGCTGCGCAAGATCGTGGCGACGATCGCGGTGACGGACGTCGACGAGGCCCACCGGGTCCTCACCGAGTCGGGCGCCCGCGTCCTGGCGGGCCCGGTGGCGACCCCGGCGGGTCGCAACCTGATCGCCCTGCATCCGGACGGTTCGGTGTACGAGTACGCGGACCGCCGTACGGAGCGGTAGCGCCCGAAGGGGCGCGGGGCTGTATCGATCAGCGGCTCCGCCGCGGGGCGCGACCAGCCACGACGTATCCGCGCACAACCGCCCACCGGCCTGCGGCGTGGCTCAGCGCTCGCGCATGTCCGAGGTGATCGCCCACCGTTCGTGGTCCCGCCAGGCGCCGTCGATGTAGAGGAACTCCGGCGAGAAGCCCTCCAGCCGGAAGCCGCAGCGCCGGGCGAGGGCGATCGAGGCGGCGTTGCCGGGCTGCACGTTGATCTCCAGCCGGTGCAGCCGCAGCGGCGGCCCGAAGGCGTACCGCACGACGAGATCGAGCCCTTCGCCCATCAGCCCCTTCCCGGCCGCGTGCGCGAACGCCCCGTATCCGAGGGCGCCGCACAGAAAGCCGCCCTGGACGATGTTGTTGATGTTGATGAACCCGGCGACGGCGCCAGCGCTGCCCTTCTCACACACGAGGAACCCGGCCTTGGTCGGATCCTCGATCAGCCGCCCCGCGTACGAGGCATAGGCGTCCGGGCTCGCCGGCGGAGCCAGCCAGGGGTGGTGCAGTTCCCGGCTCTCCCGCACCCGGGCGATGAACTCACCGCCGTCCTCGTAG
Source organism: Streptomyces lacrimifluminis (assembly GCF_014646095.1). GTDB lineage: Bacteria > Actinomycetota > Actinomycetes > Streptomycetales > Streptomycetaceae > Streptomyces > Streptomyces lacrimifluminis. The sequence goes on from NZ_BMMU01000012.1 coordinate 143,066, forward strand.
GCGAACGGACGTATGCCCACGCGGGGCCCTTCGGCGAGATATCCACGGTGCACAGACACTCGGCCACCTTACGCGCGGCCCTTGTTCACCTCCGGCGGCGCATGAAATAGGCCCCGCAGAGGGCGCCGGTGACCGCCGTGCCGAGCAACGCCATCCACAGGGGCATGGTCACTTCGGGGATCAGCAGCCGGATCCTGGTGGCGCGGGTGTTCTCGAAGATGAAGATCAGGGCGAGCAGGGCGAGCGCCCCGACGGCGATCCGGGCGGGCGTCAGCAGCCCTCGCGCACCACCGGTCCCGCCACCGGCGTTGCCACGGCTCTCGGAGGTCTTCGGGCTCATGAGGCCAGCATGAGCCGTGCCAGGGCCTCCCGCGCGCCCGGGGGCCGCCGGACGGGTGACGGGTAACGGGCACCGACCGAGGGCCGACCCGCACTCCTCACCGCAGCGCCGGCTCCTCCAGCGTCAGTGTCCCCGCGTCCGCGTCCAGTTCGGCGCCCACTCCGAACGGGATCGTCAGCGCCCCGTCGCAGTGCCCGAACCCGAACCCCTCCACCACCGGCACCCCGAGCCCGCCGAGCCGGTCGGCGAACACGGCGCGCAGCCCGTCGTACGGACCGCACCGCTCCCACGAGCCGAGCGCGACCCCGGCGACGCCGTCGAGCCAGCCGGTGCGCAGCAACTGGGTGAGGGTCCGGTCGATCCGGTACGCGCTCTCCCCCACGTCCTCGATCATGAGCAGCCCGCCGCGCGCACCGGGCCGGGCGTGCGGGGTGCCCTGTTCGGCGGCGAGGATGGCCAGACAACCGCCGAGGGCGACGCCCCGGGCCCGCCCGGGTACCAGCGCCGAACCTGCTGCGGCATGGATGACCCGTACCGCCTCCGGATCGAACAGCGTGTCCCGCAGGTGTTCCTGCGCCCGCGCGTTCTTGAGGAAGTCGACGGCGGACGCCATCGGCCCGTGGAGCGTGACGAGTCCCAGGCGGGCCGCGAACGCCTCGTGCAGCGCGGTGACGTCGCTGTAGCCGACGAGCACCTTGGGCCCGGCCGCGCGCAGCGCGTCCCAGTCGAGCAGGTCGGCCATGCGCTGCGCGCCGTAGCCGCCGCGGGCGCACAGCACCGCGTCGACCCCGGGGTCGCACCAGGCCGCCTGGAAGTCGGCGGCCCGGTCGGCGTCCGTCCCCGCCAGGTAGTCGAACTCCCCGTGCCGGTCGAGGACATGGGGGGCGACGACGGGGTCGAGGTCCCAGCCGCGCAGGATGTCGAGCCCGGCCTGCAGCCGCTCCTCGCGGACAGGTCCACTGGGCGCGACGACGGCCACCCGGGCGCCGGGGGTGAGCCGCGACGGCCTTGCCAGCGGCTTCACTTGACGAGTTCCAGGGTCGGGATGCCCGGCGGGGTGAGGCCGAAGACCTGCGCGTACAGGGAGAGTTCTGCCTCCAGGACGCGTACGGTCGTGTCCGCCCGCCGGAAGCCGTGCCCCTCCCCCTCGAACGCGATGTACCGGTGCGGCACGCGCCGTCCCTCCGCCGCGAGCCGGGCGAGGAACCGCTCGCACTGCACGGGCGGGCAGATCACGTCGTCCAGCCCCTGCAGCAGCAGGAAGGGCGCGGTGATGTCGGCGGCGTGCTCGGCGGGCGAACGCTCCAGATAGCGGCCCGGGACCTCGGCCAGCGGACCGACCAGGGACTCCAGGTACTGCGACTCGAAGTCGTGGGTCTCCCCCGAGCCCCAGCCCGCCAGGTCGAGGATCGGGTAGAGGATCGTGCCGCAGGCGTAGACGTCGGTGCCGGCGAGGGAGGCCGCCGCGGTCCAGCCGCCCGCGCTGCCGCCCCGGACGGCGAGCCGGGCGCGGTCGGCGGTGCCCTCTGCGGCGAGGGCGAGGGCGACGGCCGCGCAGTCCTCGACGTCGACGACGCCCCACTGTTCGCGCAGCCGGTTGCGGTACTCGCGCCCGTGCCCCGTCGAGCCGCCGTAGTTGACGTCGGCGACACCGATGCCCCGCGAGGTGAAGTAGGCGATCTCCAGGTCGAGCACGAGCGGCGCCCTCCCGGTCGGCCCGCCGTGCGCCCACACGACGTACGGGGGCAGCTCGTCGCCGGGCGCCATGTACCCGGGGTGGTGCGGCGGATAGATGTGCGCGTGGATGTCCCGGCCCTCCGGGCCGGTGAAGGTGCGGATCTGCGGCTCGGGGTAGTGCACGGGGTCGACCGGGTCCCGGTGGGCGGCGCCGATGACCCGGGCCCGTCCCGTACGGGTGTCCAGCTCGACGACCTCGGCCGCGCTGCGCGGGCTGGCCCCGACGGCGACGACCTGATCCCCGTGCGCGGCGAGGGTGGCCCCGAACTCGGTCCAGGGGCCGGCCGCGTCGACGACATCGCCGGTCTCGGGGTCCAGGATCCCGAGCGAGGTCGCCCCGCGCCCGTGCACGACCGCGACGAGGCCGCCCTCCAGCGGGGCGAACCAGCGCTGCCCGACCTTCCACAGCGGCCCGCCGAACTCCTCCGGCCGGGGGCACACGGGCAGGTCGTCCCGGTAGAGGTTCCACCAGCCGGAGCGGTCACTGACGTACAGCAGCGCTCCGTCGCCCGCCCAGTCCACCTGCGCGATCGACTCCTCGGTCCCTCCGGCGACCGTCCGGGCACCGCTCAGCGTGCCGTCGGCGCCCACCTCCGCGACCACCAGTTCGGTCCCGTCCCAGGGCATCCGCGGATGGTCCCAGGCGAGCCAGGCCGCGCGCCGCCCGTCGGGCGAGATCCGGGGTCCGGTGACGAACCGGTGCCGGTCGTCGGTGAGTTCGCGTACGGCGCCGCGTTCCTCGGCGGCCGATCCGTCCAGCGGTACGGCGGCGAGCACACGCCGTACATCGGTGGGCCCTTCGCCGGTGAACTCCTCCAGTACGCACCAGACTTCACCCAGTTCGAGCCGCAACTGCGGATCCACCCAGCGCAGTCCGCCGCCGACCGGGGACAACGGCGTGAGCGGGCGCGGCTCCTGACCCTCCTGAAGGCGGTACAGCCGCTGATCGGCGAAGTTGACGAACACGACCAGCGGACCGCCGTCGCGCACGGCTCCGGCCCACGGATGGCCGCCGTACTCCATGACCCGGCTGCGCACGTTCCACGGCGCGTCCAGGACCGACTCCTGGGAGCCGTCGGCGCGCCGTCGCACCAGGGTGCGCCGGCCGTCCTCGGTGGGCCGGGGCTCGGTCCACCAGGCCTCGTCGCCGACGAAGCCCACGCAATCGGGGGACCCGTCGTGCTCGGCGGCGATCGCCGCGTCGATGGGCGAGAGCCATGATCCGTACGGCAGTGTCTGCACTGTCTTCCCCACTTCTAGGCCATGCGCAGGAACCGGTCGAGTACCCGGACGCCGAAGTGCAGCGCCTCGACCGGGACACGCTCGTCGACACCGTGGAAGAGTGCCTGGTAGTCGAAGCCCTCGGGCAGCTTCAGCGGCGCGAATCCGTACCCGGTGATGCCGAGCCGCGAGAACTGCTTGGCGTCGGTTCCCCCGGACATGCAGTAGGGCACCACGAACCCCTCGGGCGCGAACTCCTCCACGGCGGCGCGCATTCGGGCGTACGTGGGTGAGTCCACGGGGGCCTGCAGGGCCACCGAGCGATGGTGGAACTCCCAGGTGACGTCGGGGCCGGTGAGTTCGTCGAGAGTCGCACGGAACTCGTCCTCCCAGCCGTACAGGAAGCGCCCGTCGACGTACGCGACGGCTTCGCCGGGGATCACGTTGACCTTGTAACCGGCGTTCAGCATGGTGGGGTTGGCGCTGTTGCGGATGGTCGCCTCGACAAGCCGGGCGGCGGGTCCGAGCTTGGTGAGGAGCCCGTCGACGTCGTCCAGGTCGGGTGCGATCCCGTGGAGGGCGGCGAGTTCGGTGAGGGCGGCTCGCACGGTCGGGGTCAGGCGCAGCGGCCACTCGTGGGCGCCGATACGGGCGACGGCGGCGGCGAGACGGGTCACGGCGTTGCTGTGGTTGACCTTCGAGCCGTGTCCGGCGCGTCCCCTGGCGGTCAACTTGAGCCAGCCGGTGCCTCGTTCACCGGCGGCGATGGGATACAGGTGTCGTCCGCCACCGTCGTGGAAGGTGAACGCCCCGGACTCGCCGACCCCTTCGGTGCACCCCTCGAACAGCCCCGGGTGTTCGGCGGCCAGGAACCCGGCGCCGTCCTCGGCGCTGTCCTCCTCGTCGGCGGTGAACGCGATCACGATGTCGCGCCGGGGCCGGACGCCCTCGCGGGCCCAGTCGCGGACGACGGCGAGGATCATCGCGTCCATGTTCTTCATGTCGACGGCGCCCCGCCCCCAGACGACGCCGTCACGGATCTCCCCGGAGAACGGGTGCACGCTCCAGTCGTCGGCGCGGGCGGGCACGACGTCGAGGTGACCGTGCAGGAGCAGCGCGTCGGCGGAGGGGTCGGTGCCCTCGATCCGGGCGACGACGTTGGTGCGGCCCTTGGTCCGCTCAAGGAGCTCGGGCTCCAGGCCCGCCTCGGCGAGCAGGGCGGCGGCGTACTCGGCGGCGGGCCGCTCCTGGCAGTCGCCGCCGCCGTGGTTGGCCGTGTCGATCCGGATGAGGTCGGAGGTGAACGACACGACCTCGTCGAGCGCCTGCTGCTCAGCCATACTGCTCCTCCACCGCGGCCGAGACGATCGTCGTGACCGCCTTGAAGGTACGAATGCCCTCGTACATTGTGCCGCTGGTGTACGCCACCTTCCGTTCCCCGGTCCGCGCGACCCCGGGCACGACGGTGGCGGCCATGGCGAGATGCTCGGCGTCGAACTCGAGCGCGACGGTGAACGGCCCGCCCACGACGGGCTCGTGCCGCACGGCCAGAGCGGCGGCCTCCTTCGCGGCGGCCCGGATGTCGGCGGCGGTCCTGGCGGGCGTCCGGCACACGGCGGCGTACCGCGACACATGGTCCTTGACTGCGACCTTCAGCGCCTCGGGCGCGTATCCGAGCGCGTCCTCGCAGGCGAGGTCGTCGCCGGTGACGAGCACGACGGGAACCCCGTACTCGGCGACCACATGGGAGTTGAGGAGCCCTTCGCTGGCCCGTACGTCGTTCACCCACACACCGGTGATGGAGTTGGCGAGGTAGGTGTGGGCGAGGACGCCCTCCATGCCCGCGCCCGCGTGGTAGCCGACGAAGGCGATGCCGTCGACGTCGCCGTGCTGCACACCCTCCACCATGGACAGTGACTTGTGACGCCCGGTGAGCATCTCCACCCGCTCGTCCAGCCGTTCGAGGAACAGGTTACGCATGGTCCAGTGGGCCTCGTTGACCAGCACCTCGTCGGCCCCGCCGTCGAAGAATCCGAGCACGGCGGCGTTGACGTCCGAGGTGAACAGGGAACGGCACCGCTCCCACTGCGGGGTGCCCGGCAGCACGTCGGCCGGCCAGGTGACGCCGGTGGCGCCCTCCATGTCGGCGCTGATGAGGATCTTCATGGTGAGGCAGTCCCGTCGCAGGTCAGCGGCTCGCTGTCCGAACGTTACGCGCCGGGCTCGGTCCCGGCCAGGAAACATCGCTTCGACCTCGCGGGTGGACCCACGGTTCTCCGCACCGAACCGCTCAACGGCCGGTACACGGCGACAGCCCCGCCTCCCTGCGGAGACGGGGCTGTCGGGGCTGTTGAACTACGGGACGGCTGCGGTCCCTGGGCGCCCGGTCAGGAGCGGCGGGCGCGGCGAGCCATGAAGAGCGCGCCGGCACCGATGGCGACCACCACGGCCGCCGCACCGGCGATCGTGCCGACCGGCGCGCCGGCGCCGGTCTCCGCCAGCGGCGGGGTGCTCTCGCTGGGCGTGGGCTCCGGGCCGGTGGGCGGCGTCGACTCCGCCGGAGGCACGTCCGGGGTGGTGGGCGGCGTGGTGGAGGTGTCGGGGGTGGTCGGCGGGGTCGACTCCTCGGCGGGCGGCTCGCTGCCCTCGGGCGTCGTCGGGGTCGCGGGCGTGGTCGGGGTGTCCGGGGTGCTCGGCGCCGGCTCCGACGGCGTGGGGGCGGGCGGCACGGAGGCGCCGTCGTCGCACGCCTTGTCGCCGCCGTTCCAGGCCGCTATGAGGTGGTAGGGCGTGACCACGCCGTCGGGCTGGTAGGGAAGGGGACCGTGGCCCTCCCCCTCCTGGCCGTCGTACGCGATGTCGTCGCCGTACAGGTCGATCTGCCCGTAGCAGTCCGGCGTCTTCACGCTCAGCTTCTGGTAGGCACGCTCCGCGCCACCGGCATCGGCGACGTCCGCGGAGGTGAGGTAGACCGTGTCCTTGTCGACGAAGGTCTGGCGGCCTGAGGTGTTCCAGTTCGGGCCCTCGGTCGTGTACTCGGCCAGGGACACGGGGTACTTGCAGCCCTCCCCGACGCTCTGGCCCGGGGCCAGCCGCACCTCGACGGCGCCGGGAGCGCTGTCCCAGGCGTGGAACCCGCCCTGCGAGGTCCAGTCACCGCCGTCGATGCGGTACTGGACAGTGGCGGACTGACACGTGCCGCCCGTGGTCGCGCTCGCCGTGCCCGCCCCGAGTACGGGAACGACAGCGGCGGCGAAAGCGGTTGCGGCGAGGACAGTCAGAGTTCTGGACTGGTGCGAACGCGACAAAATGAGCCTCTGTGGTTCGAAATGTGTGGGAGGTGTGTCGGGTGCCAGCGACCGGCGCGGGCGGACACACGGAGGTGTGCGCGACCAGGTCACTCGCGTCACTTCACTCGCTTCAGACCCAGTGAAGTGATCCGCATTCTCGCCACGACAGGCGACTCCCGTCAATCCTCCACGAGTTCTCCACATTCCGACTTGGTCACGGCGGCCTCCGGCGTCACGCCCCAGGCCGCCCTGATCCTCAGCGTTGCTGGGCCACCACGACCCACTTCGAGGGCAGCACGATGCGGGTTCCGTCCGCCGTGTACTCGGTGGTGGTGAGCGGGAGCTCGCCGCTCCCGAGGACCTGCAGGCCCGCCGCGCTCAGGTAGACGGGCAGCGCCGAGTCCGCCACCTCGCCGGGCGCGATGCCGTGCTCGAGGACCGGACGCAGCTTCGGCGGCGGGCCCTCGGTGCTCTGGGCGAGGCCCATCAGGATGGGGCGCGCGTCCTGCGACAGCTCGACCAGAAAGGCCCGGCCGCGCTGTCCTATGAGGGTCGCGATGCCGTCGACGAGGGTCTGCCGGTCGTCGGCGTCGCACTGGTGGAGGACCCCGCGCATGTACACGTTGGCGTCGCCGAGCTTTGCGTGCAGTTCCTCGACCTCGCTCTTCTCGGCACAGTCGAGCAGTTCGTACTCGGCTGCGCCCTCCGGGTCGGCCTCGCGGGCGCGCTCGAGTGCCGCGGGCGAGAGATCGGCGCCGACGACCCGGGTGAACCGGTCCGTGAGGAACCGGGTCTGGGTGCCGTTGCCACAGCCGAGGTCCAGCAGGGGCAGCTCGAAGTCCGCGAGGTGCGGTTCGTAGACGGCGAGGTGGAGCCCGACGGTCAACATCGGCTCCGAGTCCCAGAAGACGGCACCCTGTCCATGGGGGGCCTCGCGCCAGAAGCCCTCCCAGGCCTCCCTGTACCGACTCGTCACGCTCATGCCCAACTCCCCAGGGTGCGACGGCTGCCCGTCCGAGGGGACGGGCCAGTTCGGTCTACCGTGCCCCGGTTACGCCCACAAGCGCGCCGTGCATACCTTCACGGCTCGTTCGAGAGGTGTACGCCGGTGTGCGCCTCGCACGCCTCCCCGGCCCGCGGCACCATCAATCCAAGCACAGGGCACCGACACCGCCGACGGGGTGTCAGCGTCGCCGCGGCAACGTGAGTTCGAACCACACGGTCTTGCCCGCACCCGTACGGCTCGCCCCCCACTCCCGGGCCAGCGTGCTCACCACGCGCAGCCCCCGGCCGAACTCTGCCATGGGCTCGGTGCTGAGCAGCGTGGGCAGGGTGTGATCGTCGTCGTCCACCTCGCACAGCAGCGTCTCGCCGCGCACGAGCCGCAGTTCGACAGGACGCCCGTGGGAGTGCCGTACGGCGTTGGTGACGAGTTCGCCGACCAGCAGCTCGGCGCTGTCCACCAGCCGCGCCAGGCCCCAGTCGTGGAGCTGTTCACGGACCACGGCACGAGCCCGGCCGACCTCGGCCGGGTCGAGGGCGAGCCGCCATTCGGCGACATCGTCCGGTTCGATGCCGTTGAGCCGGGTCATCAGCAGCGCGACGTCGTCCTTGCGGCCTCCGCGTACGTTCAGGGCTCGGATGATCGTGTCGCAGGCGTCGTCCATGGAGGCGGCCGGGTGGGCGGCGGACTCGCAGAGCGTCGCCAGGCCCACGCCGATGTCCTCCCCGCGCACCTCGACCAGGCCGTCGGTGCACATCACGAGCCGGTCGCCGGGCTCCACGCGCACGCGTACCGCCTCGAAGGGCACTCCGCCGACGCCGATGGGCGCACCGGTGGGCAGGTCGAGCAGCTCGCTCCGGCCGTCCACCGCGCGGACCAGCACGGGCGGGATATGGCCCGCGTTGGCGAGGTGCAGCTCGCTCGCGATCGGGTCGTAGACGGCGTAGAGGCAGGTCGCGAGATAGGTGTCGCCGAGGCGCTGGGCGAGGTCGTCGAGGTTGCGCAGGAGCTGGGCGGGCGGCAGGTCCAGCGCGGCCATGGTCTGGACGGCCGTACGCAACTGGCCCATCATCGCGGCCGAGTTGAGGCCGTGTCCCATGACGTCGCCGACGACGAGGGCGGTGCGGGCGCCCGGCAGTTTCACGGAGTCGAACCAGTCGCCGCCCACCCGGCCCAGCAGTGTGCCGGGCAGATAGCGGGTGGCGATGTCACAGCCGGCCATGCGCGGCGGGATCTGCGGCAGCATGCTGTCCTGGAGGGTCTCGGCGACGCTCTCCTGGTAGGTGTACATGCGCGCGTTGTCAAGCACAAGGCCCGCACGGGCGGCGAGTTCGGCGCCGGTGACGCGGTCCATGTCGTTGAACTCGACGCGCTCCGGGTGGCGCAGCAGGATCATGAAGCCGAGGACGACGTTGCGTGCCTTCAGCGGGACGACCAGCATGGAGCGGCCCGTGATCAGCGGCCGGATGTCACGCTTCTCGAACTGCGAGGCGATTCGGTGCCCCATCTGTTCGCTGATGCGCGGCACGAGGACGGGCTGACCGCTGGTCATGCACTGGAAGAACGGGGTGTGCGCCGGGAACGGCATGGCCTCGCCGACCGGTACGACGTCGTCCCAGCGGCCCGGTTCGTCGGTGTGCTCAAGGGCGACACGGTGCCACATCGTCGTCGTGTCGGGCACCCCGTCGGGGAACCCCTCGCCCGCGACGACCTGTTCGCGCAGATAGGTGCCCGCCACGTCCGTGAAGCGGGGTACGACGGCCCTGCTGACCTCGATGATGGTGCGGGAAAGGTCGAGCGAGGTGCCGATGCGCCCGCTGACGTCGTTGAGGAACTCCAACCGCTCGCGCACTGCCGCGTGTTCGAGGTCCTCGACGTCGTCCCGCAGGTCCTCGGGCAGGGGTTCGCCCGCTTGCACCGCGCGGGCCGCCCGCTCCCGGCGGGCCTTGCGCTCGGCGCGCCGGGGCACACCCCAGTCGGGGGTGACCGGGACCAGGTCGTTCTGGCTGAACTCCAGGACGGGATAGCCCAGTTCGAGGATCTGGGCGACGATGCGGGCGCTCTCCCCCACGCTCATGCTGGGCAGGATCTCGGGGAGCCTGCGGGCGAGTTCGTCGGCGCCCGGGAAGTCCGTGTGCAGGGCGAATCCGGGGGCGATGCGCTCGACGACGACCTCGTCGCCCTCCTGGCGCAGCACGTCGGTGTCGGCGGCCAGCACGAGGAGACGCTCGTGGCCCGGGCCCACCAGGGGGTAGGCCCACCACAGCACATCGACGCGGTCGCCGTCGCTGCCGGGCACCGCGAGACGGGCGCGGCCCGCGGCCCGGTAGGCGAGCCGGCCGTCGAGGGAGGACTCCAGGTCGGGCCCGAGGCCGTCGTCGACCCCGTACGGGGTGGTGTCCTCGTCGTCGGCGTCGGGGAGTGCCCCGGAGACGGGCAGCAGATCGACGGCGGGCTGGCCGAGGGCCTCCTCCTTGGACGCGCCGAACAGGCGCCGCGCGCCCCGGCTCCAGTGCGAGACCAGGCCTTCGCGGTCGACCACGACCACGGCCAGCGGGATACGGCCCGCCGCGGCGTACTCCGCCGGAGCGCTCTCCTCAGCTCCGCGGCTGGGAGGCGCGCCCGTCTCGGTGCCACGATCCATGGCGCAGGCCCCTTCTTCCCACGGCTCCGCAAGATCTGTGCCGTCCTGACCACCGTACGGCGACGGTCGGTCGCGATGTGTGGCAATCCGGTAATTGGTCTCGGCCGTTCCGCTCCGGCGCACGGACGCGCGCCCCGCTCGCTCAGTCCTCGTACCCGAGCCGGACGTCCCGTTCCGTACGGCCGCCGCCGGCCACCTGGAGAACGGTGGCGACCGGCGGGTAACCGGAGGCGATGACCGTGTACTCGCCGGAGGCCAGGTCGACGAACCGGAACATGCCGTCGGCCGAGGTGGTGAGCGTGTCCACGACGTTGCCGGCCGGGTCGAGCAGGGTCACGCGCGCGTCCTCCAGGGGCCGTCCACCACCGGCCCGCACGGTGCCCTCCAGGAGGGCACCGCCCGCGAGTTCGACGTCCTGGCGGGTCTCCCGGGAGGCCCGCACGGTGACGGGGAGGGCGGCCGGACGGAACGCGGGCGCAGTGGCGGCGAGAGTGTACTCGCCGGCCACCAGCTCGGTGACGACGTACCGGCCTTCGTATCCGCTGCGGGTGGTGGCGACGACCTCGCCGTGCACATCGGTGAGCGTGACGGTGGCGTCCGGGACCGCGGTGCCGTCCGCGGTCAGCACCCGGCCCGCCAGGCGCCCCGCGCCGCCGAGGACGAGGTCCAGTTCGACGGGCCGTTCGCCGACGGTCACGGTGACCGCCTGCGGCTGGTGGCCGCCCGCCGCGGCGATCAGGACGTACGCGCCCGAGCCGGGCGTCGACAGCGTGTACCGCCCGTCCTCGGCGCTCGCGCCGCGCCCGATCTGCGTGCCCGTGACATCGATGAGGGTGAGCGCCGCGCGCGGTACGACGGTCCCGTCCGGGTGCTGGACGGTGCCGCACACCGGGATTCCGGCGGCGTACGACGCGCGGTCCCGCGGGATCGCCAGAGGCTCCGGGGATCCCGCGGAGTCGGGAGCGGCGGGGGCGGCGTGCTGGGACACCAGCGGTTTCTCCTTGAGGAAGCAGGCGATGAGCAGGCCGAGGACCAGCACCGGCACCAGGTACAGGAAGATGCGCGGCATGGCGTCGGCGTACGCCCTGATGTAGCTGTCGCGCAGCGCCGGGGGAAGCGCGTGGACGAGCTGCGGGGTGAGCGAGTCGGGCTCGGGCAGCCGGGCACCCGCGCGCGTGGGGAGGCTGTTCTCGAGGGACTCGGCGAGCCGGTTGGCGAAGAGGGTGCCGAAGATGGCGGCACCGACGCTGCCGCCGATCTGCCGGAAGTAGTTGTTTGCGCTGGTCGCGGTGCCCAGGTCGGCGGGGCGCACGGAGTTCTGCACGGCGAGGACCAGCACCGGCATCACCATGCCGATGCCTGCGCCGAGGACGGCCATCCAGAGGCTGTAGTGCAGCCGGGGCGTGTCCACTTCGAGGCGGGACAGCAGCCACATGCCGAGCACGGACAGGGCGCTGCCCAGGACCGGCCAGACCTTGTAGCGGCCGGTGCGGCTGATGAGCTGCCCGGAGACGATCGACGCGCCGACGATGCCGGCCATCATGGGCACCATCAGCAGACCGGACTCGGTGGCGGTGGCGCCGCCGACCATCTGGAGGAAGGTCGGCAGATAGCTGGCGGCCCCGAACAGCGCCACCCCGATCACCAGGCCCACCAGACCGGTGACGTTGAAGACGGAGTCCCTGAACAGCCGCAGGGGGATGAGGGGTTCGGGTGCGAAGCGCTCGGCGACGACGAAGAGCACGGCGGCCACGGCCGCTCCGGCACCGAGTCCGAGGATCTCGCGCGAGCCCCACGCGTACTCGGTGCCGCCCCAACTGGTCAGCAGCACCAGGCAGGTCGAGGCCACGGCGAGCAGCAGCGCCCCGAGGAGGTCGAGCCGGGCCTTGGCCGTGGGTTTCGGCAGCTTCAGCACGACGGTGACGACGGCCAGCGTCAGCAGACCGAACGGCACGTTGAACCAGAAGCACCACCGCCAGGAGAGGTGGTCGGTGAAGTAGCCGCCCAGGAGGGGCCCGGCGACCGAGGCGAGGCCGAACGCGGCGCCGATCAGGCCCATGAAGCGTCCGCGCTCGCGCGACGGCACGATGTCCGCGATGATCGCCTGGACGCCGATCATCAACCCGCCCGCGCCGACGCCCTGGAGGGCGCGGAAGGCGATGAGCTGGTCCATGGTCTGCGACCGGCCGGCCAGCGCCGAGCCGACGACGAAGACGACGATCGCGAACTGGAAGACGCGCTTACGGCCGAGCAGATCGCCGAGTTTGCCGTAGATGGGCAGTCCGACGGTGGCGGTGAGCAGGTACGCGGTGATCGCCCAGGACATCCTGTCCAGGCCGTGCAGCTCCCCGACGATCTTCGGGAGCGCGGTGGCGACGATCATCTGTTCCAGAGCGGCGAGCAGCAGCGCGAGCATGAGCCCGAAGAACACCAACCGGACCTGGCGCGGGCCGAGTTGCGGAGGACCGGGCGGGGGTGGAGCGAGTGCGGTCGCCGGTTCGTCCTGCACCAGAGTGATCCCGCCCACGTACCGCTCCCCTCGTCGCACCTACCGACAATTCCCGCTTTGGGCGACAACTGCGAGCAAGCGCGACGAGTTACGGCGTACCGGTACATGGGGCGGAGATCCACTCGAACCGGTGAGGTGCGCAGGGGCGGGAGCCAACGCCCCTCAAAGGGTTGCCCCTTGAACTGCTTCTGAACTACTTCTCCACCTCGGCCGCGAGCTTGTCGAGAAGGCCGTCGTAGATGCGGGCGAGACCCTTGGGGGCGAAGGTCCGCTCGAAGAAGCCGCCGATGCCGCCGGCGCCGTCCCAGACGCTGGTGACGACGACCCGCGACCTGCCCTCGCCGGCCGGGGTGACGCGCCAGGTGGTGACCATCGAGGAGTTGCGGTCCTTCTCGACGAGTTCCCCGTCGGTGGGTTCGCTGACCTCCAGCAGACAGTCCCGGACGCGCTTGCTGGTGGCCTGGAGCTTCCAGTGGACGAGCGTGCCCTCGCCGTCTCCGCCCTCGCGCACCTCGTACTCGCTGAACTGCTCCGGCATCACCTTCGCGCGGGTGCCGCTGTATTCGGCGAGGGCGTCGAACACCGTCTCCGCGTCCGCCGCGACGATGCGTTCCGTGGTGGCCTCGACCTGCGCCATTGCGTTCCTCCAGCAGCTGGTTCTTCGGGGGGTCGCGCTCAGCCAACCACCCCGCCACCCGGCCGCCCAAATCGGGGTCCCCGCGAGGAGCTTCACAAGACTCGAACATACGATCGCACGATCAAGAGAACATGTGTTCTATTCTGGGGTCAGTGCTACCGAGGAGGTGTCATGCGCTGGGAGAACCTCACAGTGGAGTCCGGCCCCGCCGACGCCGCGTTGTTCGGCGCGGACGCGGTGACCACCCGTACCTTCGACTCCCCCGAGTTCCGCGGGATCACCTTCCACGAGATCCGGGCCCGTTCGATCATCAACCGGGTCCCCGGGGCCTCACGCATGCCGTTCGAATGGACGGTGAATCCCTACCGCGGCTGCACGCACGCGTGCGTGTACTGCTTCGCACGCAGGACGCACAGCTATCTGGACCTCGACACCGGTCTCGGCTTCGACTCCCAGATCGTCGTCAAGGTGAACGCCCCGGAGCTGCTGCGCCGCCAGCTCGGCTCCCGCAGCTGGCTCGGCGAGCACATCGCGATGGGCACCAACGTCGACTGCTACCAGCGCGCCGAGGGCCGCTACCGGCTGATGCCGGGCATCCTCACCGCCCTGCGCGACCACGCGAACCCCTTCTCCATCCTGACCAAGGGCACGCTGATCCTGCGCGACCTCGACCTCCTGGTGCAGGCCTCCCGGGTCACGGATGTCGGCATCTCCGTCTCGGTCGGCTTCACCGACCCCGACCTGTGGCGCACGGTCGAGCCGGGCACCCCCGCTCCGGAACGGCGCCTGGACGTCGTACGCACACTGGGCGAGCACGGCATCGGCTGCGGGGTACTGATGGCCCCGGTGCTCCCCTTCCTCAGTGACGACCCGGCTCAACTGCGGGCCACCGTGCGGGCGATCGCCTCCTCCGGGGCGACCTCCGTGACCCCGCTGGTGCTGCATCTGCGTCCCGGTGCCCGCGAGTGGTACATGGCCTGGCTCGGGCATCACCATCCGCATCTGGTGCGCCGGTACGAGCGGTTGTACGCGGAGGGCGCCTACGCCCCCAAGTGGTACCAGCGCCGGATCACCCGCCAGGTCCACGACCTGGCCCAGGAGTACGGGATGGGCCCCACGCGCGCGGGGATGCCACGCAGGATTCCGGCACCCGCCGAGACCGACCCCGCCACGCCCGGGACCGAGGCCCCCGAGCCGGTCCAGCTGACCCTTCTCTGAAGGCCCCCGAACACGTCCGGCGGCCCGTCCGGCGGTGTGTCAGACCCATGGTCCACCATGGACCCATGAGCGAGCTGACCAGAATTCCCGCCCCCGACGGCGTCGCCCCCGCCGCCGCGTACACCCATGTCGTCATGGGCAGTGGCCGTTTCGTCGCCATCTCCGGCCAGCTCGCCCTGGACGAGGCCGGCGAAGTGGTGGGCAGGAGTGATCCGGCGGCGCAGGCCCGCCAGGTCTTCGAGAATCTGCACCGCTGTCTGGCCGCCGCCGGTGCCACCTTCGACGAGGTCGTCAAGCTCACCTAATTCGTCACGGACATGGCTCACCTGCCGGCCGTGCGCGCGGCTCGCGCGGAACACATACCCGACGACCGGTTGCCGGCGGCGTCGGCGGTCCAGGTGGTCTCGCTGGTGCGCCCGGAGTTCCTGATCGAGATCGAGGCGTTCGCCGTGCTGCCCGCATAGTCCGGAGATCGCCGTACGTCCGCACGCGAGGCGATACGCCGGTGCCGATGCCAGGCACCGGCGCATGCTCCGGGCGGCCTCCGGGGGAACGATGTGCGGTACGTACGGGAACTGCTCGGCTGACCGACCGTTCACCTCTGCCTGGGGATGCGCGCCAGCGCGTGCACCGCCGCCTCGGCGAGGGCCGGGTGCGCCAGTGCCTCGTTCAGGACCGGTGCCGCCCGCCGGTCCCCGAGCGTGCCGAGCGCCTCCACACAGGCGAGCGCCACCCGCCGGTGGGGGTCATGCGGTTTCAGGCGGCGGGCCAGCGTGGTGATCAGCGCGGGCACGGACTCGGGGGCGCGCAGCTGGGCCAGCAGCCGGACCGGGTGCAGGGCGTAGGCGACGCGCAGTTCGTTGGTCGCGAGGGCGGCTGCCGCGCGAGCGGTGCGCGGATCGCCGAGGCGGGACAGGGCGTACGCGGCGGAGGCGCAGCGCTGCGGGTCACGGTGGTTGAGGAGAAGGACAAGGGCTTCGAAGGCTCGCCGGTCCCCCGCGAGTCCCAGCCGGAAGGCGGCCAACTCCCTGGCCCACAGGGGCTGTCCGGGGGCGGTGAGGACATCGGCCAGCTCGTCGGGGTCTCCGGTCACCACCATGTGCTCGTACGCCTCCGAGGTTTCCCCTCCGGCCTCGGCCCGTAAGCGCTCCGTGAGTGATCGCAACTCTTCGTCCATGGTGCCGAGGTTAGGTGCGGGAGCGAGGCCGCGTGGGCAGGATCCCGGGACGCACATCACAAGACCGGGGGCTGGCGCGCTCGTTACCCACCGGTTAAGCTCAGACGAGCGAGTTACCCACTCGCTTGCAATGCTTGCTGACGACGGCCTGGTGACGCAGCCGTCGTGAGTGCGACACGGCTTGGGACAGGGCCGGTCGGACCTCACCGTTCTCCGGGCGTGTGCATGCCCGCGACCACGGAGCCGGGCGTGTGCGCTTCGCAGCCCGGCATCACCCGCACTCAGCATTCCTTTCCTCGCATCCGGTGCGCCGTTCACCGGGCTTCCTGTTCGCAGGGCTCCCTCCGGCGCACCCGGGCGCGCTCCCAGTCGTCACCCTCATTCCTGGAGTCCCGCGATGGCCACTCCCCTGTCCGACACCTCTCTGTCCCCGCTCTCGACCGTCGCCGTGGTCGGCCTCGGCACGATGGGCACCGGCATCGCCGAGGTCCTCACCCGCGCCGGCCGCGAGGTCGTCGGCATCGACATCAGCGAGGCCACGGCCGTGAAGGCCGTCACCGCGCTGGAGACCTCCACCGCCCGTGCCGTGGTGCGCGGCCGGCTCACCGAACAGGAGCGCGAGGACGTCCTCGCCCGCTTCCGCACCTCCACCGACCTGCGCGAGGCGGCCGACGCCGACCTGGTCATCGAGGTGGCGCCGGAGTCGTACGAGGTCAAGCACCAGATCTTCCGTGCCCTCGACGACATCGTGCGCCCGGAGACGATCCTCGCGACCGGTACCAACGCCCTCTCCGTCACCCGTCTCGCCGCCGACTCGGCGCGTCCCGAGCGCGTCCTGGGCCTGCACTTCTTCAACCCGGCCCCGGCGATGAAGCTGGTCGAGGTGGTCTCGTCGGTGCTGACCGCGCCGCAGGCCGTCGCCGCGGTCACCGATCTGGCGATCGAGCTCGGCAAGGAGCCCGTCGCGGTCGGCGACCGTCCCGGATTCGTCGCCGACGGGCTGCTGTTCGGCTACCTCAACCAGGCCGCCGCGATGTACGAGGCGAAGTACGCCTCCCGCGAGGACATCGACGCGGCGATGCGGCTCGGCTGCGGTCTGCCCATGGGCCCGCTCGCCCTGCTCGACCTGATCGGAATCGACACGGCCCGTACGGTCCTGGAGGCCATGTACGCCGAGTCCCACGACCGGCTGCACGCCCCGGCGCCCATCCTCAAGCAGCTCAGCGAGGCGGGCCTGACCGGCAGGAAGGCGGGCCGCGGCTTCTACTCCTACGACGCGCCCGGCGGCGCGACGGTCACGGCGGACGCGCTGACCCCGCTCGCCGACGCCCCGGAGACCGCCGGCCGCACCGTCCGGTCCGTCGGTGTCGCCGGCTCCGGCACGATGGCCTCCGGTATCGCGGAGGTCTTCGCGAAGGCCGGGTACACGGTGGTTCTCGCCGCCCGCAGCGAGGAGAAGGCCCAGACCGCCAAGGCCAGGATCGGCAAGTCGCTGGCCCGCTCCGTCGACAAGGGCCGTCTCACCGCCGAGGCCGCCGCGCAGACCCTCGACCGGATCACCGCGGCGGGCTCCTACGACGCCTTCGCGGACGTCGATCTGGCCGTCGAGGCCGTCGCCGAGGACCTGGAGGTCAAGCAGCAGCTGTTCGCCGCGCTGGACAAGGTCTGCAAGCCGGGCGCGGTGCTGGCCACCACCACCTCCTCGCTGCCCGTCGTCGCGTGCGCCCGTGCCACCTCGCGTCCCGAGGACGTGATCGGCATGCACTTCTTCAACCCGGCGCCGGCGATGAAGCTGGTCGAGGTCGTCCGTACGGTGCTGACGGCCGACGACGTCCACTCGACGGTCCGCGAGGTCTGCGTCAGGATCAAGAAGCATGCCGTCGACTGCGGCGACCGGGCCGGATTCATCGTCAACGCACTGCTTTTCCCGTATCTCAACAACGCGATCAAGATGGTGCAGGAGCACTATGCGTCTCTTGACGACATCGACGCGGCGATGAAGCTGGGCGGCGGCTACCCGATGGGCCCGTTCGAACTGCTGGACGTGGTCGGACTGGACGTCTCCCTGGCCATCGAGAAGGTCCTGCACCGCGAGTTCCGTGACCCGGGTCTGGCCCCCGCACCGCTCCTGGAGCACCTGGTGGCCGCGGGCTGCCTCGGCCGCAAGACGGGCCGCGGCTTCCGCGAATATGCCCGCCGCTGACAGGGCCGGCGACTGGTCCGGGCCCAGCTTCGGGCAGGCGTTCGGGCGCACCCCGGGACATGACGAGGACTGGGGCGGACTTCTCGACCCTGCCTCCCCACCCCCGCCCGCCCGGGGCGGGGGTGATCCCGGACGTGCGCGCCACCCTGCGCACATGCAGTACGTTCGGGTCATGTCCCAGCCCGCCAAGTCCTCCCGTACCCCAGCCACGCCCGACGCGCCGGAGAGTGCCACGGGCGGTCGTGCCGCCGCCCAGCGGCTCAAGATGCGCCGAGAACTGGCGGCGGCGGCCATGGAACTGTTCTCGACCAAGGGCTACGAAGGCACCACCGTCGACGAAATCGCGGCCCGGGCGGGTGTGGCCCGCCGCACCTTCTTCCGGCACTTCCGTTCCAAGGAAGAGGCCATCTTCCCGGACCACGACGACACGTTGACCCGGGCGGAGGCGGTGCTCAACGCGGCGCCGGCGCACGAACATCCGCTCGACACCGTGTGCCGCGGCATCAAGGAAGTCATGAAGATGTACGCGGCCCGGCCGGAGATCTCGGTCGCCCGCTACAAGCTGACGCGCGAGGTCCCCACCCTGCGGGAGGCGGAGATCGCGTCGGTCGCCCGCTACGAACGCCTCTTCACCCGCTATCTCCTGGGCCACTTCGACGAGCACGCCCACGACGACGACGCGAACGACGATCCGCTGCTGGCCGAGGTCGCCGCGTCGGCCGTGGTCACCGCCCACAACCACGTCCTGCGGCGCTGGCTGCGGGCGGGCGGCCAGGGCGACGTGGAGACACAGCTCGACCACGCCTTCGGGATCGTGCGGAAGACCTTCGGTACGGGCATCGGGGCCGGTCGTGACACCGCTCCCCGGAGCGTGCCGGCCTCGGTTACCTCGCAGGGAGAGGTGCTGGTGGCGGTGGCCCGGACCGACGCACCGCTCGACGAGGTGATGCGGACCATCGAGCAGGCGCTGAAGGAACGGTCGTAGAGCGGAAGAGCTTTCCGGAAGAGGCGGGTCGCAGATGCTGCGGCCCGCCTCTTCTGTGCGCCACCGCGGATACTCATCAGTAGCTTTTGATCGATCATCGCTCATTTGTTACGTAAAGATTTCATCTGAGGCCATTTTCTGGCACTCAGTGCCTTGTCACATGACACGGGGTGTCATACCTTGAAGGTGTCCGGGCGGCCGGCGTGCAGAGACCATGCGTACGTCGGCTGTCCCCGCAAACCCACGTGTTTGCGCGCCCGGCCGCCTGCGTCACAGGCAACCTCCCGCGCCACCACGCGCTGCCGAAGCACCACCCGCCGAACCGACGGCACGTCCGACACCCAACCCCCAGCAGCATCGACGTAACCCTCAGCGTCTTCCCTCAGGACGCCATTCGCCGGAGGCAATACCGTGACCGTGAAGGACATCCTGGACGCGATCCAGTCGCCGGACTCGACTCCGGCCGACATCGCCGCTCTGCCGCTCCCCGAGTCCTACCGTGCCATCACCGTGCACAAGGACGAGACGGACATGTTCGCGGGCCTCGAAACCCGCGACAAGGACCCCCGCAAGTCGATCCACCTGGACGACGTCCCGGTGCCGGAACTCGGCCCGGGCGAGGCCCTGGTGGCCGTCATGGCCTCCTCGGTCAACTACAACTCGGTCTGGACGTCGATCTTCGAGCCGCTGTCGACCTTCGGCTTCCTGGAGCGCTACGGAAAGCTCAGCGAGCTCACCAAGCGCCACGACCTGCCGTACCACATCATCGGCTCCGACCTCGCGGGCGTCGTCCTGCGCACCGGTCCCGGCGTCAATTCCTGGAAGCCCGGCGACGAGGTCGTCGCGCACTGTCTGTCGGTGGAGCTGGAGTCCTCCGACGGGCACAACGACACGATGCTCGACCCCGAGCAGCGCATCTGGGGCTTCGAGACGAACTTCGGCGGGCTCGCCGAGATCGCCCTCGTCAAGTCCAACCAGCTGATGCCCAAGCCGGACCACCTCAGCTGGGAGGAGGCCGCCGCACCCGGGCTGGTCAACTCCACCGCGTACCGCCAGCTGGTGTCGCGCAACGGTGCCGGGATGAAGCAGGGCGACAACGTCCTCATCTGGGGCGCGAGCGGCGGCCTGGGCTCGTACGCCACGCAGTTCGCGCTGGCCGGCGGCGCCAACCCCATCTGTGTCGTCTCCAGCGAGCAGAAGGCGGACATCTGCCGGAAGATGGGCGCCGAGGCGATCATCGACCGCAACGCCGAGGGCTACAAGTTCTGGGCGGACGAGCACCACCAGGACCCGCGCGAGTGGAAGCGCTTCGGTAAGCGCATCCGTGAGCTGACCGGCGGCGAGGACGTCGACATCGTCTTCGAGCACCCCGGCCGTGAGACCTTCGGCGCGTCCGTCTACGTCACCCGCAAGGGCGGCACGATCGTCACCTGCGCCTCCACCTCGGGCTTCAACCACGAGTACGACAACCGCTACCTGTGGATGTCCCTCAAGCGCATCATCGGCTCCCACTTCGCCAACTACCGCGAGGCCTGGGAAGCCAACCGGCTGGTCGCCAAGGGCAAGATCCACCCGACGCTCTCCAAGGTGTACTCCCTGGAGGAGACCGGCCAGGCCGCCTACGACGTCCACCGCAACCTCCACCAGGGCAAGGTCGGCGTCCTGTGCCTCGCCCCCGAGGAAGGCCTCGGTGTGCGCGACGAGGAGAAGCGCGCCCAGCACATCGACGCCATCAACCGCTTCCGGAACATCTGAGACCGGAGGTCACCGATGACTGAGCGTCAGCCCGCCACAGGCAAGCGGGAGAAGGACCGGCCGTGGCTCATGCGCACGTACGCCGGTCACTCCACGGCCGAGGCGTCCAACGAGTTGTACCGGCGCAACCTCGCCAAGGGACAGACAGGTCTGTCGGTGGCCTTCGACCTGCCGACCCAGACCGGGTACGACCCCGACCACATCCTCGCCCGCGGCGAGGTCGGCCGGGTCGGCGTCCCCGTCTCGCATGTCGGTGACATGCGCCGGCTGTTCCAGGACATCCCCCTGGACCGGATGAACACCTCGATGACGATCAACGCCACCGCCATGTGGCTGCTGGCGCTCTACCAGGTGGTCGCCGAGGAGCAGGGTGTCGACATCACCACGCTCCAGGGCACGACGCAGAACGACATCGTCAAGGAGTACCTGTCCCGGGGCACGCACGTGTTCCCCCCGGGACCCTCGCTCCGGCTGACGACGGACATGATCTGTTACACGGTCAACCACATCCCCAAGTGGAACCCGATCAACATATGCAGCTACCACCTCCAGGAGGCGGGGGCGACCCCGGTCCAGGAGATCGCGTACGCCATGTCGACGGCGATCGCGGTGCTGGACGCCGTACGGGACTCGGGGCAGGTGCCCGCCGAGAAGTTCGGTGACGTCGTCGCCCGTATCTCCTTCTTCGTGAACGCGGGTGTCCGGTTCGTCGAGGAGATGTGCAAGCTACGGGCGTTCGGGCGGATCTGGGACCAGGTCACGCGCGAGCGGTACGGCATCGAGAACCCCAAGCAGCGGCGCTTCCGGTACGGCGTCCAGGTCAACTCCCTCGGACTGACCGAGGCGCAGCCGGAGAACAACGTCCAGCGGATCGTGCTCGAGATGCTGGCGGTGACCCTGTCGAAGGACGCACGCGCGCGTGCCGTCCAGCTCCCGGCCTGGAACGAGGCGCTCGGGCTCCCCCGGCCCTGGGACCAGCAGTGGTCGCTGCGGATGCAGCAGGTGCTCGCCTACGAGAGCGACCTGCTGGAGTACGAGGACATCTTCGCCGGGTCGCACGTCGTCGAGGCGAAGGTGGCCGAGCTGGTCGAGGAGTCGCTCGCCGAGATCGGCCGCATCGAGGAGATGGGCGGCGCGATGGCCGCCGTCGAGTCGGGCTATCTGAAGTCGCAGCTCGTCGCCTCGCACGCCGAGCGGCGGGCCCGTATCGAGTCCGGTCAGGAGAAGATCGTGGGCGTCAACATCTTCGAGTCGACCGAGCCGAACCCGCTCACGGCCGACCTCGACGCGGCGATCCAGACGGTCGACCCGGCCGTCGAGGCCCAGGTGACGTCGGCGCTCGGGGGCTGGCGCGACACGCGGTACCAGCCGCCGTTCAACCACCCGCGTCCCTGCAAGGCGCTGGAGCGGCTGAAGGAGGCCGCGAAGGGCACCGACAACCTCATGGAGGCCACCCTGGAGTGCGCCCGCGCCGGGGTCACGACCGGTGAGTGGGCCGGGGCCCTGCGCGAGGTGTTCGGGGAGTTCCGGGCGCCGACCGGTGTCTCGTCGGCGCCGGTCGCGGTGGCCGCCTCGGAGGGCACCGGGCTGGCGCTGGTCCGTCGCAAGGTGGAGATCACGGCGCGGGAGATGGGCGTCGGCAAGCTCCGTTTCCTGGTGGGCAAGCCGGGTCTGGACGGGCACTCCAACGGTGCCGAGCAGATCGCCGTGCGGGCCCGTGACGCCGGGTTCGAGGTGGTCTACCAGGGCATCCGGCTCACCCCGGAGCAGATCGTGGACGCGGCGATCGCCGAGGACGTGCACGGCGTCGGCCTGTCCATCCTGTCCGGCTCGCACGCCCAGCTGGTGCCGGACGTGCTCGAACGGCTGCGTGTGGCCGGTGCCACAGACGTCCCGGTGATCGCCGGTGGGATCATCCCCCAAGGCGACGCCGAAAAGCTCAGGGCTGCGGGCGTGGCCGCGGTCTTCACCCCGAAGGACTTCGACATCACCGGAATCATCGGCCGCATCGTCGACGAGATCCGGAAAGCGAACAAGCTCGACCCCCTGGAGGTCCCCGCATGACCACGCCCGTCAACCGACTGCGTCCGCGACGCTCCTGTCTCGCGGTTCCCGGGAGCAACCCCCGTTTCCTGGAGAAGGCCCAGGGTCTGCCGGCCGACCAGGTGTTCCTGGACCTTGAGGACGCGTGCGCCCCGCTGGCCAAGCCCGAGGCGCGGCACACCATCGTCAAGTTCCTCAACGAGGGGGACTGGACGGGCAAGACGAGGGTCGTGCGCGTCAACGACTGGACGACCGAGTGGACGTACCGCGATGTCGTGACGGTGGTCGAGGGCGCGGGCCCGAACCTCGACTGCATCATGCTGCCGAAGGTGCAGACCGCCCAGCAGGTCGTCGCGCTGGACCTCCTTCTCACCCAGATCGAGAAGACGATGGGCTTCGAGGTCGGCAAGATCGGCATCGAGGCGCAGATCGAGAACGCCCAGGGCCTCAACAACGTCAACGAGATCGCGACGGCCTCCCCGCGCGTCGAGACGATCATCTTCGGCCCCGCCGACTTCATGGCGTCGATCAACATGAAGTCGCTCGTCGTGGGTGAGCAGCCCCCCGGTTACCCGGCGGACGCCTACCACTACATCCTGATGAAGATCCTGATGGCCGCCCGCGCCAACAACCTCCAGGCGATCGACGGCCCCTACCTGCAGATCCGCAACGTCGACGGCTACCGCGAGGTCGCCCAGCGTGCCGCCGCCCTCGGTTTCGACGGCAAGTGGGTGCTCCACCCGGGCCAGGTCGAGGCGTCCAACGAGATCTTCTCCCCCTCCCAGGAGGACTTCGACCACGCCGAACTGATCCTGGACGCGTACGACTACTGCACGTCCGAGGCCGGCGGCAAGAAGGGCTCCGCGATGCTCGGCGACGAGATGATCGACGAGGCCAGCCGCAAGATGGCCCTGGTCATCTCGGGCAAGGGCCGCGCGGCCGGCATGCGGCGCACGTCCAAGTTCGAAGCCCCGGAGGCCTGAGCACCATGCAGTTCGGACGCACCTACGAGGAGTTCGAGGTCGGGGCGGTCTACAAGCACTGGCCCGGAAAGACGGTCACGGAGTACGACGACCATCTCTTCTGCCTCCTGACGATGAACCACCACCCGCTCCACATGGACACCAACTATGCGGAGAACACGACCGACTTCGGCAGGAACGTCGTCGTGGGGAACTACATCTACTCCCTGCTGCTGGGCATGTCCGTGCCGGACGTGTCGGGCAAGGCGATCGCCAACCTGGAGATCGAGTCGCTGAAGCACGTGGCGCCGACCTTCCACGGCGACACGATCTACGGCGAGACGACGGTCCTCGACAAGACGCCCTCCCGGTCGAAGAACGACCGCGGGATCGTCCACGTGGAGACCAAGGGCTACAAGCAGGACGGCACGCTGGTCTGCGTGTTCCGCCGCAAGGTGATGGTGCCGACCGAGACGTACATCAAGGAGCGCGGCGGCGAGCAGCCCGGCCGCCCCCAGCTCAGGGAGCAGGAGAAGTAGCCATGGCGCGACTCGCCCAGACCGCCGGTCTGACCGACATCCAGCAGGAAATCCTGTCCACGGTGCGGGACTTCGTGGACAAGGAGATCATCCCGGTCGCGACCGAGCTGGAGCACCGCGACGAGTACCCGCAAGCGATCGTCGACGGCCTCAAGGAGTTGGGCCTGTTCGGCCTGATGATCCCCGAGGAGTACGGCGGTCTTGGCGAGTCGCTCCTGACGTACGCGCTGTGCGTCGAGGAGATCGCGCGTGGCTGGATGTCCGTCTCCGGGATCATCAACACGCACTTCATCGTGGCGTACATGCTCAAGCAGCACGGCACGCAGGAACAGAAGGACCACTTCCTGCCGAGGATGGCGGCGGGCGACACCCGCGGCGCCTTCTCGATGTCGGAGCCGGCGCTCGGCTCGGACGTGTCGGCCATCACCTCCAAGGCGGTCCAGGACGGCGACGAGTACGTCCTCAACGGCCAGAAGATGTGGCTGACGAACGGCGGAACGTCCAACCTGGTCGCCGTACTCGTCCGAAGTGACGAAGGACACCCGGAGGGGACCGCGCCCCACAAGTCGATGACCACCTTCCTGGTCGAGAAGGAGCCGGGCTTCGGTGAGGTCCGGCCCGGGCTCACCATCCCGGGGAAGATCGACAAGATGGGCTACAAGGGCGTCGATACCACCGAACTCATCATGGACGGACTGCGAATTCCGGCCAATCGTGTTCTCGGTGGCACCACCGGCCGGGGCTTTTACCAAATGATGGACGGCGTTGAGGTGGGACGCGTCAATGTGGCGGCGCGTGGCTGCGGCGTCGCTCAGCGTGCGTTCGAACTGGGTGTCCAGTACGCCCAGCAACGGCACACTTTCGGCAAACCGATCGCCCAGCACCAGGCGATCCAGTTCAAGCTGGCCGAGATGGCTACCAAGGTCGAGGCCGCCCATGCGATGATGGTGAACGCGGCACGCAAAAAGGACTCCGGTGAGCGAAACGACCTCGAAGCGGGGATGGCGAAGTACCTCGCCTCCGAGTACTGCAAGGAGGTCGTGGAAGACGCCTTCCGGATCCACGGCGGCTACGGCTTCTCCAAGGAGTACGAGATCGAGCGCCTCTACCGCGAGGCTCCGATGCTGCTGATCGGCGAAGGTACCGCCGAGATCCAGAAAATGATCATCGGGCGAAGGTTGCTCGAAGAGTATCGATTCCAGGGCTGATTGTTCTTTTCGGGGTGTTTTGTTCGAGAACAACATCACACCCCGTCAGCGCTCTTCAGCCGCCGACTCCGCTTCCTGGCTTACCCAGTTGTGGCGGCGAGCCGCTACGATCGACGGAAAGCCGCCGTCCCCTGATACAGCGCGGCATCATCCGCTACGAAGGTCATCCATGCCCCACAGCCAAACCTCTGCACCTCGCGACAGCCTGGCAGGCGTACGCCTGGCGCGCGGAGCATCGCCGTGGCTCCTCCCGACCGTCGCCACCGCAGCCCTCAGCCTGGTACGCGCGCGCAAGTCCGGCGCCGCCAAGGCCGTGGCCGTACCCGCCACCGCGCTGGCGGCGGGCATGCTGTGGTTCTTCCGCGACCCCGAGCGCGAGATCACCCAGGGCCGGGTCATCTCGCCCGCCGACGGCGTGGTCCAGAGCATCATGCCCTGGAAGGACGGCCGTACCCGCGTCGCGATCTTCATGAGCCCGCTCAACGTACACGTCAACCGCGCGCCCCTCTCCGGCACGGTGACGTCCGTCGAGCACATCCCCGGCGGGTTCGTTCCGGCGTTCAACAAGGAGAGCGAGAACAACGAGAGAGTTGTCTGGCACTTCGACACCGAGCTCGGTGACATCGAGATGATCCAGATCGCCGGTGCGGTCGCTCGCCGCATCGTCCCGTACGTTCCGCAGGGCACGAAGGTCGAGCAGGGCGACCGGATCGGCCTGATCCGCTTCGGCTCGCGCGTCGACATCTATCTCCCCGAGGGTGTCGAGGTCGCGGTCGAGGTCGGCCAGAAGACGGTGGCAGGGGTGACTCGCATTGACCGTGATTGATCCCGAGACCCAGTGGGTGCCGGAGGCCGACGAGGTGGGTGACGACGAGGAGGAGATGCCTCTTTCTCTCCGCCTCTCAATAGCGGACACCCTCACCCTCGGCAACGCCACCTGTGGCTTCATGGCGGTGTACTTCACCACCACGGGCATCCTGATCCCGCACCTCACCGGCAGTGACGAGTCGGGCATGGCTCGTCACTCGGCGGCGACCGCGGTGATCCTGATGCTCTGCGCGGCGGTCTTCGACCTCTTCGACGGTCTGGTCGCCCGCAAGCTGCGCTCCTCCCCCATGGGCGCCGAGCTGGACAACCTCTCCGACCTGATCAGCTTCGGTCTCGCGCCGGCGTACTTCGTGCTGGTGTACGGCATGGTCGCGGACGACGCGTACCAGAAGGTGGCGGCGGTCGGCGCGATCGTCGTCCTGCTCGCCGTGGTGCTGAGGCTCGCGAGATTCTCGTGCGTGACGGTGAAGGACGGCACCTTCCAGGGCATGCCGAGTCCCTTCGGCGCCCTGACGGTCGTCTCGATCGTGCTCCTGGAGCTGCCGTTCGTGGCCACGCTCATGGCCATCGTCGGCACCGCCTGGCTGATGGTGAGCCGGGTCGAGTACCCGAAGCCGCGGGGTCCGCTCGCGATCGCGATGATCGCCTGGATCGTCTCCGGAATGGGCCTCCTGGCGGCCTGGGCCTTCGACGCCCCCGGCGGCCAGCTCCTCCTCCAGACCGGCTGCGCCCTGCAGCTCGTCCTGGGCGCGGTGATCCCGCTCTTCGCCACGGCCCGCCGTGTGAACAACTTCCGCGGCAACCGCCGCGAGGCACGGGCGGCACAGCTGCCGTAGCACCCGCGCACAACGCGGAGGGCCCCGAACCGGACGGTTCGGGGCCCTCCGCGTTGTGTGCGGGCTTCCTCGGGCTCACGCGCCCGGCGAGTAGCCCTCCGCGACGGACGACGCCTCGGACTCCCGTACGACCTTCATGCCTCCTGTCACGCCCTTGTCGGGCTGGAGGATCACGCTCTCCTTGGAGGAGGGGGCCTTCGGGTCGGTGAAGTCCTGCGGGCTGCCGAAGCCGACGTCGAACGCGTCGATCGTCAGCAGGGCCTTGTCCACGCCCTCGCGGGTGAGGTCCTTGTCGGCGCAGGCCTTCTTCAGTGCCTCGCCGAAGACGGAGGCCGCCGACCAGCCGGCCACCACACCGTTGTCGAGCGAGTCGCTCGGGTACGCGGCCCGGTAGTCGGCCACGAGTTTCTTCGCCTGCGGGGTGTCCGCCCCGATGGGCAGAGAGGGTGAGGCGACCCAGTAGTTCGCGGACAGGGCCGGGCCCGCCTGGGTGGCCAGGAGCTGCGGGGCGAAGGCCGAGTTGTTGCCGATGACGGGAACGTTGAAGCCGCCGGCCGCTGCCACGCCGACCAGCGAGGCGGCCTGGCGCGGGCCGGCGCTGATCACGACCGCCTTGACGCCCGCCTGTTTCAACGCGGCGACCTGGGCGGTCATGTCGTTGTCGGTCGGCTTGATCTTCTGCTCGACGATCGTCAGCCCCGACTTCTCCGCCATGTACTCGGCACCGGCCAGGGCGCTCTCCCCGTAGTCCCCCTCGAAGTAGACATGACCGATCTTGTCGCCCTTCTTGATCCCCTTCTCATTGATCAGGAAGTCGATGGCATTGATCGTCTCAACGTCGTACGTTGACCCGATCACGCGTATGTACGGACTGCCGAGCAGCGACGCCGCCCAGGCCTGCGGCAGCACCAGGACCTTGTCCTGGCCGTCGATGCGCTGTTTCACCGCCGCGACGAACGGCGAGCCGATGAACTGGGCGAAGCCCAGCACCTTCGGTGCCAGCTCCGTGTAGCCGGAGACGGCCTTCTGCGGGTCGTAGCCGTGGTCGCGGACCGTCAGGGCCACCTGACGGCCGCAGACGCCTCCGGCGGCGTTCAGCTGCTTCACGTACAGCTGCTGGGCCTGGGTGACGCTCTTGCCGAGGGTCGCGTAGACCCCGGTCATGTCCGTGAGCGCGCCGAGCGTGATCGTCTTGGCGGACACTCCCACGTCGGTCTTGACGCCGCCCGCCGAGGCCGAACCGTTGTCGCCCCCGTCGTCGTCCTTGGCCTTGGAACTGCATCCGGCCACGGCGAGCAGCACGGCGAGCGCGCCCGCGGCGGCTCGGGCCGCATTTCTCCTGGTCATCGTTCCTCCCCTGGTTTGCGTCCGAAGCGGCGCCGGGCGGCCACCCTGACCAGCCCGCCCGGCAGGAAGAGCACCACCGCCACGATGGCGGCGCCGTACAGGTACCGGGACGCCTCGCCAGGTGCGATCCCGCCCGTGCCCGGGGCGGAGACCAGCGGCAGGGCGTCGCTGTAGCGGGTCAGCAGCTGCGGCAGCAGCGAGACGAAGGCCGCGCCGACCACCGCCCCGGAGACCGAGCCGAGCCCACCGATGACGATCATGGCGAGGTACTCCAGCGAGAGCGTGATGCCGAAGTAATCGGGCACGGTCCGCTGGAAGACGAGGGCGAGCAGTACGCCGGCCAGCCCCGCGTACATCGAGGACAGGACGAAGACGGCGGCACGGTAGCGGGCCACGGGCACCCCGATCACCCCGGCGGCGATGCGGTGGTCGCGGATGGCGTTCATGGCCCGTCCCGGCCGTCCGCGCAGGACGCCACGGGCGAACAGCGCGCCCCCGAGCAGGAGGACGAGTCCGGCGTACCAGAGCTTCTCGGCGGAGCCGAACGGCACGTTCGCGACGAGGAGTTCACGGTCGTCGAAGGTCAGGCCGAAGAGGCTCAGTGGCGGTACGTCACGGCCGTTGAAGCCGCCGGTGAGGTCGCGGGCGTTGAACAGGACATGCTGGCCGATGAAGATCAGGGCGATGGTCGCGATGCCGAGGTAGGGGCCGCGCAGGCGCCCGGCGATCGGGCTGAACAGCCCTCCCGCACCGCCCGCGACCAGCGTGGCCAGCACGACCGCGAGCCAGGTGGGCAGCCCGAGCCCGGTCAGCCCGTCGCCCCCGTCCGCGGCGAACACGCAGTAGCTGTAGGCGCCGACCGCGAGGAAGAAGGCGTGGCCCATGGAGAGCTGGCCGGTGGCGCCGGTGAGGAGGTTGATGCCGATGGCGCCGATCGCGGCGGCCATGGCGAACA
This sequence comes from Streptomyces lacrimifluminis, assembly GCF_014646095.1. Taxonomy (GTDB): domain Bacteria; phylum Actinomycetota; class Actinomycetes; order Streptomycetales; family Streptomycetaceae; genus Streptomyces; species Streptomyces lacrimifluminis. The sequence goes on from NZ_BMMU01000012.1 coordinate 172,503, forward strand.
GGCCGGCCTGGAGCCAGAAGCGGTCCAGGTAGAACGGGAGGGCGAGGAGCAGGAGGGCGCCCGCTGCGGCCGTGCAGGTACGCGCGGCCGGCCGGCGGAGCACGCGCCGGGGCTTGGCCTGGGTGGCGAGGAGGTCAGACACGGGCCGGCTCCTTCGTGCCGAAGAGCCCGGCGGGCCGGACGAGCAGGATCGCGACCATGACCAGATAGGGCGCGAGGTCACCGAGACCCCGGCCCATGAAGGCGAGGTCGCTCTGGTAGCCGGTGGCGAGGGACTCGGTGACGCCGACCACCAGGCCGCCGACGAGGGCACCGGTCGTGGAGTCGAGGCCGCCGAGTATGGCGGCCGGGAAGGCCTTGAACGCGGCGAGGGAGGTGGCCCGTTCGAGACCCGGGGTCGGGAAGACGGTGAGGAAGAGGGCGGCGACGGCCGCGAGTCCGCCCGCGACGGCCCAGGCGCCGAGCGACACCCGGCCCAGCCTGACGCCCATGAGGGCGGCCGTCTCCGGGCTCTCGGCCGCCGCGCGCATCGCCACGCCCCAGCTGGTGTACCGGAAGGCGAGCAGGAAGACGGTGATGAGCAGGGCCGCGGCGACGAAGGCGGCGATCCGGGTGTGCGCGAGCGAGATCGGGCCGAGGGTGAGGACCGCGTCGCCCCAGGGGTCGCCGAGCGCGAGGACGTCCGTACCGAGCCGCCGGGTGAGTTCGGTGGTCAGCAGGATGTCGACGCCGATGGTGACGATGGCCAGCACACTGTGGTCACCGCCCCGGGCGCGGCGCATCACCAGGAACTCCACGGCCGCGCCGATGAGCGCGGCACCGGCGATTCCCGCGAGCAGCGCCGGCCAGAAGCCGATGTCGTCGTGGAGGGAGGCGGTGACGTAGCCGCCCGCGAGCAGCAGTGAGGCGTGCGCGAAGTTGACGACCTCCGTGGCCCGGAAGATCACGACGAAGCCGAGGGCGATGAGGGCGTAGACGCTGCCCATGGAGATGCCGTTGAGGAGCAGCTCGGCGAAGGTGCTCATGGCGTGGCCTCCTCACCGAGATAGGCCCGTACGACGTCCGGGTCGTTCTGTACGTCCGCCGGGGCCCCGTCCGCGATCAGCCGGCCGAAGTCCAGGACCGTGACCGTGTCCGCGAGTCTCATCACCACCCCCATGTCGTGCTCCACCAGGACGATCGAGATGCCGAGGCTGTCGCGGACCCCGGCGATGACGGCCGCGACCCGGCGCCGTTCGTCGGCGGTCATCCCGGCCACCGGTTCGTCGAGGAGCAGCAGCCGTGGCTCCATGCACAGGGCCCGGGCGAGTTCCGCGAGTTTCTGCTGCCCGTAGGGCAGGGAGCCGGCTGGGCGTCCCAGGTACTCCTCCAGACCGACGAACTCGGCGATCTCCCGCACGCGCGCGCGGTGTCGGCGTTCCTCGTGCGCCGCCGACGGCAGCCGGAGTCCGGCGGCGACGAAGCCGGTCCTGGTCAGCCGGTGGCGGCCGAGCAGCAGGCTGTCCTCGACGGTGGCGTGGGGCGGCAGGGCGAGGTTCTGGAAGATACGGGCGACTCCGAGGCCGGCGATGCTGTGCGGGGACATGCCGGTCAGCTCGTGCTCGCCGAAGCGGACGCTGCCGGAGGTGGCCCGGTAGACACCGGACAGGACGTTGAAGCAGGTGGACTTGCCCGCGCCGTTGGGACCGATCAGGGCGTGGACGGTGCCGGGGCGGACCGTGAAGGTGACGTCGTCGAGGGCGAGGAGGCCGGCGAAGCGGACGGTGAGGTGATCAACGTTGAGGGAGGGCACGGCACGGTCGTCAATGGTGGACGTCGGCCCGTCAACTCTGGTCAATGTGGATCAACTCTCCCATCTGGTCAACCTCGGCATGGACGGCGTCAACCCGGGTACGTCCGCCGCCGCGTCCTCGTCCACCACGCCCAGATAGCGGCGCCGTACCTCGTCGGAGGCGGCGAGTTCCGCGCTGGGGCCGGAGAGGGTGACCTCGCCGACCTCCAGGACGTACGCCCGGGTGGCCAGCCGAAGGGCCAGCGCTGCGTTCTGTTCGACGAGCAGGACGGAGGTGCCCTGGGCGTTGATCTCGCGCACGGTGTCGGCGATGCGCGCGGCCATCAGCGGGGCCAGACCGAGCGACGGCTCATCGAGGAGCAGGACCTTGGGGGCGGCCATGAGGGCACGCGCGACGGCCAGCATCTGCTGCTCGCCGCCCGACAGCAGCCCGGCGCGCTGCTGGGCGCGCTCGGCGAGGACGGGGAACAGTTCGTGCACGCGGCGCAGGGCGGCGGCCCGTTCCACGCGTCCACCGCTCGCGCCGAGGGCTCCGGCGCGCAGATTGTCGGCGACGGTCATCCGGGCGAACACGCGCCGCCCTTCCGGCACTTGGGACACCCCGGCGGCCACCACCCGGTCGGGGGCGAGCCCGTCGATGCGGCGTCCGCCGAGCGTGACGGTGCCGCCGGTCGTCGCTCCGCCCTGGAAGGAGAGGGTGCGGCTGATGGCCCGCAGCAGCGTGGACTTGCCCGCGCCGTTGCCGCCCAGCACCGTCACGACGGCAGCCTCGGGCACCTCCAGCGACACCTGACGAAGGGCGCGCACGGGCCCGTACCCGACCGACAGGTCCCGTACGACGAGATCGGCACCGCCCGGAGAGCCGCCCGAGGTCCCGCCCGGAGACCTGCTCGCGGAACCGCCCGGGGAGCCGCCCGGAGATCCCCTTGTTCCACCGCCCATGGCGTCGCTCCTCCCGCACACCCGTCCGGTGTGGCGCTCAGCCCAGCACCGGGGCGGGCGTCCGTCCACGGGTCGCGGCCGAAAATCCGCCGAAACGTGGCCGGGGACCAGCGGACTCCGCCGCCCGTTGTGCGCGTGCACAACACTGCGTGTCAGGGGCCTGCCGAAGGGGCGCGGAGGGTGGCATCCTCCGGTCATGGGACCGCGCAGAAGGCGTACGGGACATGACTGGCAGGTGCTCGCCGAGTCCTGCGCGGCGCTTCTGGAACGGGTGCCGGAGCTGGTGGACGAACATGTGCGGCAACTGTCGGAGCACTCCCCCGTCTACGGCCAGGTCCTCCCGTACGACCAGCAGTGGCGGGAGGCGGAGGAGGCGATGCGGATCGGCATCGGGACGATCTCCGCGCCCCGGGGCGCACCGCGCCGCGACCTGGAGTACGCGGAGGACGCGGGCCGGCGCCGGGCCCAGCAGGGGCTGCCGCTGGATCTGCTGGTGCACGCGTACCGGAGTGCGGGCTACCTGGTCTGGGACGCGCTGCTGGAGGGGGCGGGCGGCCAGGAGCCGGAGCGGCTCGGCGTGCTGATGCGGTCGGCGACCCTGGTGTGGTCGGCGATCGACGCACAGGCGGCGACGGCCTCGGAAGCGTACCGGGCGACCGAGATGGAGTTGCGGCGGCGTACGGACGAGCAGTTGCAGGCGTTGCTGGACGCACTGCTCGACGGTCAGGAGTCGCCGGGGCTGGCGGCCAGGGCAGCGGCGGGGCTCGATCTGCCGGAGCGGGGCGCGTACGCGGTGGTGGTGCTGCGGGCGGAGCGGCGGGACCCCCGGGAGGCCTTCCACCGGCCGTTGCGGGGCGCCGGGTACCGGTTCGTGTGGCGGATGCGGGCCGACCGGGAGGTGGGCGTGGTGCTGCTGGGGCCCGACCAGGGGCTCGACGCGGTGGCGCAGGCGCTGAGCGGGCGGTGCTCGGGGGCGGGCGGGATCAGTCCCGTCGTACCGGGGCTGGCCGAGCTGGGGCGGGCCCGGCGGCTGGCGGAACTGGCGTTGCGTACCTGCCCGCCGGACGCGAGCGAGGTCGTACGCCTGGATCAGCGGATGCCGACGGCCCTGGTGGTGAGCCAGCCGGAACTAGCGGACCGGCTGGTCTCGGCCGTCTTCGGCGCCCTGGTCGGGCTGGAGCCCGCCGACCGGGAGGTGCTGCTGGAGACGCTGGATGTGTGGCTGGCCTGCGAGGGGTCGGCGGGACGGGCGGCCGGGCGGCTGTACTGCCACCGCAACACGGTGTTCAACCGGCTGCGGCGGCTGGAACAGCTGACGTCCCGGTCACTGGCCAGGCCACGCGATCTGATCGAGATGACGCTGGCGCTGGACGCGTACCGGTTGTCGGGGCCGGCGGGCGCGCAGGAGGAGGCCGCGCGCCTCGCCCAGTGACGCGGTCGGCGCCCTACGGGGCACAGACCTCAGACCAGGAAGTCCCGTCCGATGTTCTCCGCGACCCGCTCCAGGAGTGGCCCGGCGTCGGCGACGCACTTGGCGATGTCCGGCTCGATCTCCGTCAGGGGGTACGCGCGTCGGATGCCGGCCCGGCCCAGTGCCTCCGGGCGCAGGGCGAGGCGTCCGCAGACGGCGATGACCTCGCGGCCCTGGGCCCGGGCCGCCGCCGCGACACCGGCCGGGGCCTTGCCGTGCAGGGTCTGCTCGTCGAGGGAGCCCTCGCCGGTGATCACCAGCGTGGCGCGGTCCAGGGCGGGCGCGAAGCCGAGGACGTCGAGCATGACCTCGATGCCGGGCCGGAACCGGGCGCCGAGGACCAGAGCGCCGTAACCGATGCCGCCGGCGGCGCCCGCGCCGGGCGCGGCGGCGTACTCGGCGGCCTTCGCGCCGAGCGCCGTCTCCAGGACCTTGGCGTAGTGCGCGAGGGCCTCGTCCAGGGCGGCCACGTCGTCGGGGGAGGCGCCCTTCTGCGGGCCGTACACCGCGGGGGCGCCCTTCGGCCCGGTCAGCGGGTTGTCCACGTCGCTGGCCAGCACGAGATCGACGTCCACGAGGCGGGAGTCGAGGCCCGAGAGGTCGGCGGTGGCGAGTCCGTCCAGCCCGCCGCCCCCGGGCGGCACCGGCTCACCGTCGGCGTCCAGGAAGCGTGCGCCGAGCGCGGAGAGCATGCCCGCGCCCCCGTCGGTGGTGGCGCTGCCGCCGACACCGAAGACGATCGTGCGCGCGCCCGCGTCCAGAGCGGCCCGCAGCAGTTCGCCGGAGCCGTACGTCGACGCCGTGAGCGGCGCGAAGACGCCCGCGGGCAGCCGCTGCAGTCCGCTCGCCTCCGCCATCTCCACCACGGCCGTGCCGCCGCGCAGCGCGAACGCCGCCGTCACCTCGTGCCCGAGCGGCCCGGCGACCCGTACTTCGCGTCGCTCGAACCCGGCGGCGACCGCGGCGTCCACGGTCCCGTCGCCGCCGTCTGCCACGGGCAGCGACTCGACCTCGACACCGGGGGCGGCCTTGAGCAGCCCTGCGGTCACCCGCTCGGCGACCTCCACAGCCGTCAGTGACCCTTTGAACTTGTCGGCGGCGATCAGCACCCGAGCCGTCCGCACACCTGCCCGATTCGCCGTACCCGCAGCGTCCGCCACCCTGTACTCCCCTTGCTCTCGGCCCCGTACCGTCAGGGCAGTCGCGCCGCTGCGACCTTAACCGCACGACACCCGCCCCGTCATGCCTTCCCCGCCGCTCACAGCCTGCGCATCCGTGCCGCGCGAAGTGGTAGACCGGACACATGGCCCCAGCAGGCACCGGGCCCGATGTCGCCGACCGCGTTCTCGGCGGCCGGCTCGGCCGGATCGCGGGCAGCATGCTCGGCAAACCGGTCGAGCGGGGCGACTACTGGACGCGCGACCGCATCGACCGCTGTCTGCGGCGCGCCGACGCCCTGCCGCTCACCGACTACCTGCCCGAGCCGCCGCCCGGCAGAGAGGACGGGGAAGGTGGGACGGACGGCTTCGAACTGCGCCCCGAGTGGCGTCAGTGCGTACGCGGCCGGATCCACGGCAGTTGCCGTGACGACGACGTCGACTACGCGATCCTCGGCCTGGCCCTGCTGGAGACGCACGGTTTCGACTTCAGCACCGAGCAGGTCGGTGAACTGTGGCTGCTGCGGCTGCCGTTCCTTCAGACGTTCACGGCGGAACGCGCCGCCTACCGCGACCTCACGGCCGGTCTCAGGCCGCCGTTGACGGCCACGTACGACAACCCGTACCAGGAGTGGATCGGCGCCCTGATCCGCGCCGACATCTACGGCTGGACCTGTCCGGACGCCCCGCACCGCGCCCCCTACCTCGCCCGCAGGGACGCCGTCCTCTCCCACACGGGCAACGGCGTGTACGGGGCGATGTTCGCGGCGGCACTGATCTCGGCGGCGTTCACCGCACCCACCGCGCGGGACGCCCTGGACACGGCGCTGACGGTGGTCCCGGCGAGCAGCCGGCTGGCCCGGACGGTGCGCCGGGTCGTGTCGCTGCACGAGGCCGGGACCGCCTGGGAGGACACGGGCACGGTCGGCGGGGAGACCGCCGGGCTCGGCTGGATCCACACGGTCCCGAACATCGCCGTCCTCACCGCCGGACTCCTGTACGGCGACGGCGACTTCACCCGCACGTTCACACTGACCGTCCGGGGCGGCCTGGACAGCGACTCGAACGGCGCGACCGCGGGCTCGGTGGCCGGCGCGTACTGCGCGGCACGCAGGCGATCCCGAGCCGGTGGAAGGACCCGCTGGAGGACACCGTACGGAGCGCGGTGTTCGGCTTCGACGGGGTGCGGATCAGTGAACCGGCGGAGCGGACCGTGCGGTTGGGACACCCGCGGGTGTGACGATACCCCGACGGCCCCCGATCGCCGTCCTCCCCTGGTTACGCTTCGCGGGTGACCATCCAAGACTTCGCCACGTACATCGCCGGCCTGCCCCGTGTGCTGGCCGGGGCCGCCGCGCTCTTCCGTGACGCCGACGGCCGGATCCTGCTCGTCGAGCCCAACTACCGTGAGGGCTGGGCCCTTCCGGGCGGGACGATCGAGTCGGACGACGGGGAGACGCCGCGCCAGGGCGCGCGCCGGGAGACCCTCGAGGAGATCGGCCTCGACCGGGAACTCGGCCGCCTGCTGGCCGTCGACTGGGTCCACATCGCGGGCCACCCGCCGCTGGTGGCGTACCTGTACGACGGTGGTGTCCTCGGCGAGGACGAGCTCAAGTCGATCAGGTTGCAGGAGGAGGAGCTGCTGTCGTGGCGGCTGGTACCCCGCGAGGACCTCCCCGAGTACCTCCAGGGCTCCCTGGGCCGCCGGGTCCTGCACGCCCTCGACGTCCTGGCGGAGGGCGCGGGAACGGCGGAGCTGGAGAACGGCAGCCGGGTGGCCTGACGAGTACCCCAGGACGCGGTTCAGCCCTGGACGTCCGGCGGCTTCACATCGTCCCCCGCCCACCGCGCGTCGTCGCGATCGGCGACCCGGGCCTCCGTGCGGTGTCCGCGCGCGATGTAGTCACGTACGACGAGTTCGACGGCGTCCTGGGGGTTCCCTACGCCCGCGAGCACCATGACTTCGACGACGAGTTCGGCGTCGAGCGAGACGGAGACCTTGGCTGTCATGGGCGGACACTAGCACCGGCCGCCTGCCCGTACACCGGCTACGGGTGACGGCCCCGGGTGGTTAACCGGTCGCCGCCCCGAACCCCGGGACCTACCCTCGGCAACATGACCAAGCCCCTCGTCGCCGTTCTGAGCGGCGCCGGCATCTCGACCGAACAGAGCATCGGCGGAAGTAACCTCGCGCCATGACCGATGACTTAGTACAGCGAGCGCACTGGGGTGATCTGGAAGGCCAGAACTGGGCAGTACTGGTCCGGCTGTCCCTGGAAGCTGACGACGAGGAGTTGTCCGCGACGGCCCCGGGCAGGAAGCAGGACCGCCCCGCCAGCAACGGCGAGAAGTGGCGTCCAGCTACCGGCCGGGACATCAAGAGCCGTGAGGAGCAGGAGAAGGACGCCCGCCGGTTCGTCGAGAGTCGCGGAGGCCGGTACGTCTACACGTACGAGGAACCCGACACGTCGGCGTGGAAGCGGAAGAGGGTGCGTCAGCCGGACGGGACAGTCGCCTACCGCGTGATACGCCCGGTGTTCGAAGGGGCGTTAGCCGACCTCAAACGCGGGATGGCTCCGGACGGCGAACGGCTGGACGGGCTGATCGTCTACGACATTGACCGTCTGACGCGCGACAACCGGCACCTTGAAGACGCGATCGAAGTCGTGGAGAACTTCCGCCGCCCGATCATCGATATCACCGGCACGCTCGATCTCCTCACCGACAACGGCCGCACGGTTGCGCGCCTGTTGGTGACGGTGGCCAACAAATCGAGTGCCGACACAGCGCGTCGTGTTCGCCGCAAGCACCGGGCAATGCAGCAGGCTGGCATCCCCACGGGCAGCACCCGCCCCTTCGGTTACCAGAGGGACAAGCGGACGCTTGAGCCCAAGGAAGCCGCCGCGATCCGCAAGGCGGTTGAGCGCATCATCACCGGGGCGTCCCCCCGGGCGATCGCAGCCGACTTGAACAAGCGAGGCATCACCACGACGCTTGGCAACACGTGGAGCAAGGACACTGTGAAACAGGTACTCCGGAACCCTCGTATCTGTGGTTATCGGTCAAAGAAGGTCGGAGAGTTCAATCCGGAGACGGGAACCGAGAGTGTCAGGGTCGAAACTGTCCTTGATGACGACGGAGAACCAGTCAGGGGCCAGTGGACCCCGATCATCTCGGTAGCCGACTGGGAAGCCGTCACGGAGGCCATCGGCCGCAGCCCCGAACCCGGCGCCGCGTACAACGCCCGCAAATACCTGGGAACAGGCGTCCTTCGATGCGACAAGAACGGGTGCGGAAGCCGCTTGCGTGCCCAAAAAGCCCCTGCGAGCAGGAACAAGCCGGAAGGGTTCTTCTACTACACGTGCCCCGACAAGCGGAGCGGGTACGGATGCGGCGGTGTCCGGGTCTCTGGCCCGGACACGGACAAGGCACTCAAGATGCTCGTGATCACCAAGTACGAGGAAGAGGCTCAGGACAGGGCGGCCACGGCGGTTCCCGATGAGTGGAACGGCGAGGAGGAGCTTGCCCGGATCAGGGAAGACGTCGCCGACTGGACCGAGCAACGGGAACAGCGGACGGTCAGCAAAGAACGCTACTTCGCGTTCCTAGCGAAGGCCGAGGCGTCGGAACGCCGACTGGTCAAGGAGCGGAACGAGTGGCGCCGCCGTGCACTGCGCGTCAAGGGTGAGCCGGTCGACTTGCGCCGCGTGTGGGATGACCTTGACTTCGTCGAGCGGCATGCATACGTGGAGAAGACGCTGTTGACCGTACTGGTCAGTCCGGCTGTCAGGCCTGGAGGCCCTGTCTGGAACAGGCTCACGCCCATCTATCGAGAAGAAGACTGATCGTCTCAGCACCAGCTCACCGGGCCCGTCACGGCAGCCGTTTGCCGGAACGGGCCCGAGTCGTTTTCACTTCCAGACCAAGAATCGCGTTCATTTGCCGCCAACGGGCATCCGACCACTTCGGAGCTTTACGGGCGTGCTCTCTGGCCCACTCCCACCCGGCCACTTCAGCGCTTTCACGTCTGCCTGTCAGCGGCCCTCCTCACCGAGCACAGCCCGTCGCTCTTCTCGGGATTGAGCGAGGTCCTCGGCGATTCCTGCGGCGATGAGTGCGGCGCCGGAAGTGTGGCCGGAGCCGACGTAGCGCCAGTTCCGTTCGGTGACTGTGTCGGGGATGTCGGTGTGGCCGACGTGGTGGGCGCGTTGGGCGCGGAGGGCCGCGTATGTGGTCGAGTAGGCGCGGGACTTGGTGAGGATGTGGCCGCGATAGCCGAGGGTGTGAGTCCAGGCGCGGAGGCGGAGGGGCTCGTATTCGGGAAGTCCGCCGAGGCGCCAGCACACCCGCATGAGGGTGCGCACGTGCTCGGTGACGGGTGCGGCGTCGATGTCGTCGCAGGTAGTGACGGTGTGGTCGGTGCCGGCGCCTGTCTCGCTCGCGCCTTTGGTGACGTATTTGGCGACGTACGCGGCCACGGCGTCGTCGTCGGGTCCGTCGCCGTCGGTGTGCAGTTGCCGGGCGTCGACCTGGATGCCCCAGCGCAAGGCCAGCTCGCCCACGGCCGGGCTGTAGGGAGTGCGGACCAGGACCCGACCGGCGGAGCCGCGTACGGCGTCGATGAGCAGTTGAGCAGTGCCCCAGGCCGGGGGTTCGTCGCTGGCTCCGTTCCGACCGTCCAGGCGGACGACGGCATGCACGTGGACGGCCGCGCGCTTCTGGTATTCGGCGACGCGGGCGAAGGACAGTCGGGCGTGGTCGGCGAATCGGGACTGTACGAGGCCGACGGAGGAGGCGAGACGCCGCCGGACGTCGATGACGAACCGGTCCCACAGCTTGGAGGCGTGCGCGTGCCACAGCACGTGGGCGGTGTAGTCGTAGCAGTCGGCGCACAGCGGTTGACCGATGGCGGGTGCGTCCGGGGCGTGGGCGGCGCCGCAGCCGAGGGTGCGCCCGTGTTCACAGGTTCCGCCGTCACGGCGCGGTCGGCAACGCTCGTTCCCGGCACGATGGACCGGCCCGAACGAAGGCGCAGTCAAAGTGACGAAGAGCCGGGGACGGTTGCGGACCGTGGCGGGAATGTTCTTGCCGCCGAGGAGGCCCGCGCGGACGAGGTGGTAGGTGTCGCCCGCATGGAGTCGGGAGCAGGGGGCGCAGACACTCGCCCGCCGGTTGCGGCAGCGGACGGAAAGCCGTTCGCCGGGTTCGGTGCGGGTGTCGTAGTGGCGGAGGATCTCGCCCGTTGCCGTATCCAGAGTCGTTGTCGACCCGGAAAGGTGAACAGGGTGGGCGCAGCCGCCGGTAGCGGTGATCTGCTCCAACCAGCGCACGAAGTGAGTGTGTTGGACGATGCGGAGTGCGTCTCGGTCTGTTTCGGGGAGTTGGCGCAGGCGCGCCGCGCGGTCGAGGACGGCGCGCCTGTCAGCCGGGTTGATGGGTTGCCTGGTGATGGTGGTGACCTTCCGGGGTGAGCCGCCGCAGCGGCACGGATGGGGGCGGATGGTGCGGTGTGGGTCATGGGGATCACTCCTGGCGTGGTCGGGCGGGTGGTGGGTTCAGCGGATGGTTCCGGTGCCCCGGCAGACGCGGCAGCGGCGCAATCGTCCGGTCCAGGTCTTGCGTGCTCCGTCGCCCTTGCAGACGGTGCATCTCACGCGGCGCATAGGCATGGCGTACGTCCCTTTCTGCTGTGTCTAGAAGTGGGAGAAGCCGCTGAGGACCCAGGTGACGAAGCCGTTGATGGTGAGGCTGACGGGGGTCTGGCCGAGGTAGAGGCCGAACAGGGCGATGCAGACGGCTTCCCAGGCGCGGACGTCGCGGGAGCGGACGAGGAGGAAGGTGATGATCCCGAAGACCACGACGAGGGACACGGCGGCACCTGTGCTGATCATTGGGAGTCTCCTTCGAGAGCGGCGAGCGCGCGGGTGACGGTGGGCAGTTCGGGCACCAGGCCCGCGTGCTTACGGGTGACCGCGACGGCCTCTTGGGTGAGGGTGAGATGGGAGCGGGCGCGGTTCCAGCCGCCGTCCGGTCCGGTGCACACGGCCACGCCCTGTTCCTGAGCGGTGATCGACTGAGCGATGGCCACGGCGTCCTTGTTGAGGTCGCCGAGGATCATTTCTGCGGTGCCGGGGTCGTTGGCCCGGTGGCAGATGCGTCCGCCGAGTTGAGCGCGCAGTGCGGTAACACCGGGGCCGAGGTCGGAGCCAACGCGTTGCCCGGCCACCACCAGGTGTATGCCGAGGGCGGCCCCGAGTTGCGCCAGGCGGAGCAGGAGGGTGGAGCACTGTTCGGCTTCTGCTTTGCTCTCGCGTCTGCCGTCGGACAGGTACAGTTCCGCGATCTCGTCGACGATCACGACGACCGGTACGGGCCGGAACCTGACGGGCAGTTCCCAGATTGAGCGGGCCCCGGCCGTCCGGCAGACGCTCATCCGGTCCTGCATCTCGACCACCAGCGCGGCGAGCACCGCGACCGCCTCACGACGGGAGGTCGCCAGTGCGCTGAGCCGGTCGGTGAACAGGCCCAGTTCCATGCCGCCTTTGCAGTCGATGCCGACCAGGGCGACGTTCTGTGGGGCGAGTTGGGTGATCAGCCTGGCCAGCAGGGTGGACTTGCCGGAGCGGGTGGCCCCGGCGATCAGCCAGTGCGGCACCACCAGGAGATCCATCACCCACGCGCCCCCGTTTTCCAGCACCCCGATGAGGGCCGAGAGCAGTGCTGGCGGGGCGGTGGCGAGGCCGGGGCGTTGCAGCGGATCGGTGGCCGTTGCCGTCAGCAGCGCCAGTCCTCGTTCCGGGGAGGTGACCCGTACGGCGTGGACCTTCCAGGCATGGACGAGGGCATCGGCCGCCTTGAGGTACATGGCGGGGGTCTGGCCCGCGTGCAGCCGCACGATCACGGTCAGCCCGGCACGCGTCGGACGGGGGAACGAGAGTTTCGGTGTCACCGGGCGCAGCGGATCGCCCTTGACGACCAGGTCACCGAGGAGCCCGCGCGGCGGACGGCGGGACACGGCAAGGTCGGTGAGCATCGCGATCTTGCGCCAGGTGAACACCACCCGCCACGCAGCGGCCGGGTATCCGGCGAGGTACCAGTGCCAGACCGGGCGATGCCGCCGCAGCAGATCACCGCCGCCCAGCACCCACATCAGCACGGTCAGCCCGAGGGCGAGGGCGAGCAGGCCGGTCATGACGCACCACCGGCCTTTAAGGCGCCGGAGATGGGGGTGATGGCGTCGGCGCGGAAGCTGACGCCGTGGCGGTCGCCCATCGCCCACATGAACGCGGTCAGCCCGGTGACCTTGAGGATCATGCCTTCCTCGACGCCCTTGGGTTCGCCGGTGACGGCGATCTCGATGACGGAGATGCGCCGCCGGTCCTGCCGCACGGTGACGGCGACGGTGTAGACGGGGTTGCCGTCCCGGTCCTTCTTGACCTCCTGCGTTTCCTGGTTGCTGATCTTTGCTTCGGGGGCGATGGCGCAGCGCAGTACGCCGAGCCGCCCGGTGTCCACGGGAATGGACTGCATGTCGTTGGCCTCCTTGGCCGATGGGACGCCTGACATATTCAGACGTCACTTGTCCTTACGAGTGATGACTATGAAGTGCTGTACGACAGGGACGCAAGTACTTATGCTGACGAGTGATGTCGCGCGTGCGACGTGACTACGACCTGAACCCGGAGATGCCGCCATGTCGGAGATCCAGCGCCCCGGAGCCCTCTACCAGCAGGTGGCCGCCGCCATCCGGGAAGCCATCCTCTCGGGCGAGTTCGAGCCTGATGCCCTGCTGCCGTCCGAGGCCCAGCTCATGGCCCGCTACGGCGTATCCCGCCCCACCGTCCGCAACGCGATTGCCGCCCTGCGAGCGGAAGGCCTCATCGACGTCCGCCACGGCAAAGGCAGCTACGTCCGCACCAGCCAACAGCCTGCCCTCACCCTCGAACGCCGCATCACCTGCACCACCGACGGCACGTTCGTGATGCCCAACGGCGACGCGTGGGATGAGGCCGAACAGCCGAGCACCTACCGCACCCGCACCACGACGGGCACCGGCCGACTCCTCCAACTCGGCGCAGAAGAAGCCCTGTTCGGATGCGACCGTCTCCTGATCGACCCCAGCTCCGGGACGCGAGCCATGCACCGCACACTGATCCCCTTCACGACCGCCGAAGGCATCCCGTTGCTCACCGAGGAGCCGTCCACGCGACCGGCCGAGATCTACGGGCTGCTCACCCAGGACGGACAGAAGCTGACGTGGTCCGAGACGGTCCGCGCCCGCATGCCACTGCCCGACGAGCGGACCACTCTCCGCCTGCCGGACGCGACCCCGGTCCTGCACCTGGCCCGCGTCACGCACGGCACCGACGGCCGCTCGCTGATCCTCGAAGAGCTGCGCACCGGGGCGGACCGCGCCGAACTCGCCTACCGGATCACCGCCGACAAACAGCCCACCCGACGCACCCGCGCCTGAGCGCCAACGGCCATCGGTCGAAACAGCCTTCACTTCCTCAAGGGCGCGCCTGCGGCGCGCCGGGGCACCCGGCCGCCCCGGCCGGGCGTGCGGCGTGGCCGCCGATCCCGTCCGGACGCCAGACGCCCCACACCGCAGCACGCCACGGGAGTTGAGGCGTCGACCGGCCATGGTGGGCCGGGGCGTGGTGGGCTGGGGGTCGACGGCCTCCGAGACTTTAGGCAGCCACCATGGGGCGAGCCTCGAAGAACAGGGGGCCGATCGGGCTATTGCGGGCAGCTCCAAGGACTGCCCGATCCGCTGGCGAGCGTAAGGCCCCCTGTTCACTCGCCCCATGGCAGCTCCCGCCCAAAGTCCCTGCGGCCGGCGACATGCCCACCCGCGCCACTCACCAGCGAGAACGCTCCTCATGCCACACCGTCGCCAGGGTGCGACTCCAGGAACCCGGCAAGCCGCTCCACCGCATCCGGCCAGCCGGAAACCCGGACCACTCCGCGCCCGTCCTCATTCGTCGAGGCAACGGCCCGCACCTCCGACAGCTCGAACCCGGCACCGAGGAACGCCCGGTTCAAACGGTCAGCAGACTCCCGCGCAACCCGCCACGCCGCCACGTAGTCGACGCCAGGCACCCAGAGCCCGAAGTCCGCATCGGAGTCGTCGATGCCGTCGCTCAGCCAGTTCTCGCCAGCGCCAGTCATTGTGTCCACCTCTGTCCTGGTCCAGGTAACTGATCGTCAACTCTCTTTGGTCCAGGGCGGATGCACAGCACAACGACCCCGGTACCATCAGGCACCGGGGGTCGCTGTACTCCCTTCCGGACCACCCCAGTTGCTTCCAGGCGCGGGGGTGGTCCGGTCTTGCGTTTTCGGTTGTGAGGCGCGGCCCCTTGCTACTCGGGTGGGGAACCCGATGGCCCAAGCCAAGAGGCCGCGCCCCATACGCCGGAGGGACGACCCTCCAGCCCCCGGACCGTCACCCGCTCCCGAGAGAGCAACGAGGACGTGACGGCCCGAAGATCACCACTACGGCTTACCCCTGGCGCCGTCGGCAAGGTCGAGGCGGGCCCACACGGTCTTCCCGCCCTTGTCTTCCGGCGTCCACCAGACCGAGGCGGCCAGCCGCTGAACGATCAGCAGCCCCCGCCCGCTGTCGGGTAGCACAGCCTCAGACAGTTCGCCCGCGAGTTCCGGGGAGAACGGCTCACCCAAAGGGAGCAACGGCGGGGACGAGTCCTCATCGGCGACGCCGATGAACAGCCACTTCGGCCACAACTTGAACGCCACATCGATACGACGAACTCCGCCGGGCCTGGAAAAGCAGCGCTCCGGCACAGCATGGTTGATCACGTTCCCAACCAGCTCCGACACGATCAGCCGGGCATCGTCCACGACGTCATGGGCCCCGGTGCTCTCAAGGAACGCACCCGTCATGTCACGCGCGAGGCGCGCGGTGTTGCCGAATTCGGCGAAGAGCGTGAGCGTCAGGTAGCGCCCACCGTCGGACAGATTCGGCGAGACGAACCAGTGAGCGAACGCATCTAGCTCACTCGCCACGTGCTCACGCTTTCGAGCTTGCTTCGCGGTCATGACACAAAGTCACCGTCTCCGGTCACGTCCGCCGAGGCTCTCCCGGCGGGGTGGACCGAGGATGCATCCCCTGTACCGGCTGTCGCTCCCCCCTCTTGGGGACCCCCCTCGTGGGTACACTCGCGAGACGAGAGAAGACACGTCTGGTCAATCACGATGGGGAAGTGAGATGACCGAAGCAGCACCGACACCGGCAGCTCTGCCGCCGCACGTGCTGGAACGCGCGGACGTACGGTCGGCAGTCGCGAACCACGACTTCGGCGAAGTCTTCAGACTCGCCCGTCTGCACGGAAAGATCAGCTACGCCAAGATCGCTGAAGCCGTCGGCTACAAGCGCGAGCACATCGGCCTCATGGCCCGGCCGGAGACCGACGGCAAGGGCGTACGCCCACGGATCACCCAGCACCGCAAGATCCTCGAAGTGGTGGACGGGCTACGCATCCCCGGCCCTCTCGCAGGACTCGCCCCACGCCCCTGGGAGCTGGCACGCAGCGCCAGCATCGCCGTGCCGCAGGATCCAAGCACCTTGATCACAGAGGGTGGTGCAGGACTCTGGGACATCGCCGAACTGCTACGGCGCACGGAGATGTCCAGCATCAACAGCGCGGCCCTGGAGTCGATCGAGCAGGGCATTGATCAACTGGCCCGCGCCTATCCGTACGCCGACGCGGACTACCTGCACGAGCGCACCCGCAACGGCTTGCAGTACGTCACCAAGCAGCTCGAAGGCCGGATGACCCTGCGCCAGCACCGGGAACTCCTCGTCGACGCAGGATGGCTCTTCCTGCTGAACGCATGCGTGCAGTACGACCGAGGCCAGCGCGAGGCCGCCAACCTCAGCAAGGCCGCCGCCCTGCGGATCGGCGACGAGGCCGGACACGGCGAGATCAAGGCATGGGCATTCGAGATCGAAGCCTGGTTCGCCCTCACCCAAAGCCGCTGGACGGACATGCTTGAAGCCGTAGAAGCCGGGCACATCGCCGACCAAACGCACTCCGTCGGCGTCCAGCTGTACGCCCACAAAGCCCGCGCCGCCGCACGCATGGGAGACGCCCGACTAGTCCGTGACTCCCTGGACGCCGGACGCGCCCGCCTGGACCGACTCCCCCGCCCGGATCACCCCGAGCACCACTTCATAATCGACCCGGATAAGTGGGACTTCTACGAGATGGACGCCTACCGCCTCCTCGGAGACGACGAACGCGCCGCCACCCACGCCCGATCGGTGATCCGGATCAGTACGGGTCCTGACGGCACCGAGATCTCCCCCATGCGCGCCGCAGAGGCCCGACTCACACTCGGAGTTGCTGCCGCACGTACCGGAGAGATCGACGAAGCCATAGGTTTGGGCACAGCCGCGCTCGAAGCCGACCGGAAGTCCCTGCCGTCCCTACTTTTAGTCGCTGACGAGCTGGATAAGGAACTCCGTTCACGGTATCCACGCGAGGTCGCCGCACGCGACTTCCACGAACGGATCATGACCATGAAGCGAGGCGCAGCCCAGCCCGAGCTTCCGTTCTGAGCTGAATTTTCCCGGTCCGTTACATCTATCGCTAGCCGTCTGTACTGCTCTCACCCCAGCGAAGTGTCTCAAAGATTTCATCAACACTTCGCTTGTCCGAGGCCTCATTGAGAACATCACGCAATGACGAATTTTGGCTCGAACTACCTTGGTAGTACTCCTCAAAGTGTCTGTCGTGCTCGTCGTCGAACTGTTCGCGTACCTCGTCAAGCAGCGGAGTGCGAATTTCGTATGGAATTCCGAGAGTATGGCCAGCTGAAGCAACCTCCTCAATGGCATTTTCGCATTCCGAGCCGCTTGCTGCTTCCTCGGATTTCACCCTATCCCAATCCTTCACAAAAGCTAGAAATTCATCCCGAAGGGCATTCTTCTTTTCCTCTAGCTCTGCGAACAAAGGGAATCCTTCCAGGGTTAGAAGTCTCCATGCTTCATCGTATTCGTCAGGAGTACTCATATCGGATGTGATCACTTCGTATGCTTGATCTCGCAACCTGACAAGTTGCGCCACCCGTGCTCCACTGCGCATCAAGAGCGACAGGATACTCCGCGTAGCGTAGGTGTCGATAGGAAATGTTTCAGGATCCGCTTGCACTCTGCGTTCGAGTCGTTCGATTATTTGTTCGATTTCCTGATTAGTTAGCAGCGAAAAGTTTGAATCCGAGTGCATTTTGAGAATACTGGCGTCCCGTGATGCCGCATAAAAGCGCTTGCGCCGAACGGTCAGGTTCACTATCTGTGTCCCTGGAATTTGGCAAGAATTGCGGCTCATTGTCCGATGGAGGGCGGCAGCCAATCCCCTGGGGCTCAATATAGGGATGACTCGTTCGGACGTCAGATTAATCTGTTCTTCAATTTTGTGGGCGTGGTAACTCTTGGCGAAGAGTCCCAGATGCCACTGCCAAATCGTTTCGAGCTGTTCAAAGAATTGACAGCCTTCGATGATAGGTGTCAGCTCTCTTGGGTTTAGCACTAGGCTCCGGCAGATGTAGTCGTTAAATGACGGGTTACTGAACCGGACCAATGTTGCGAGAGATTCTCCAAGTTCATCATCGGCAACAATTTTCCGCTGCATAGTGGTTACGAAAGTCCCTTGGAGACGCTTGAGTGCGGAGAGGACTTCTCTGGAGGTCGTGTTCCGCACGCAGCGCACGGATTCGTAACCAGCTAGAGCTTCCTGAAGGTCGTCCTGCAGCACATCTGTTGGAAATGTTGCCAGAACTAGCAGCAAGTTGCGCTCTGACTCTGATAGCTGATACTCGAAGATAATATTCCAGAGATGCTCGGGGTCTTCCAGTCCCGAATGGGCGTATTCAGCGAATGTCTGTCCCGGGGAAGAACTGTCCTCGTAGGTGGCGGTAATGAGTTCGATCAATCTAGGGCTGTAATTTCGGTGATTTACCAGTTTCCTATATAGCTGACCCTCGATGACCGATTGGCGGGCCACGAGGGAGAGTTTCGAGAAATATATGTGGTTATACAAGATTAGCGCCCGTTGGCCCGGGGTGTAATGATCGAGCTTAAGGATAAACCTATCGTCGTTGACCGCAGAAATCCTACGCAACGGCTCATAGACTTGAGCTGCCTGTCGAAGAATGTATTCTCGTGTCGTCAGAACGAATCGTTTTGAGGGATCTCGCTTCATTCGCTGGATGATTTGAGCAAGCCTGCCATCCTCATTCTTATTCAGTTTGTCGGTGAGTGAGTTTTGCCCTAGGAAGTCGTCGTAGAAGAAAATCTGTTTCTCGTTGGGGCGCCAGACTTTATCGATATCAGATACGTCTTCCGATGCAACGTAGGCCTGCCATCCTTCTGCAATGTGATGCAGGATTAGCATCTCCGCCAGAGTTGTCTTACCGATCCCCGGCTCCCCGGATATGACACACACGTGATGCCCTTCAAGCATTTCCAGAGAAATCGGGAAAGCCTCGGTGTGGACATACTTGTGCGCCTGATTCAATGCGTGATCAATTAGCCCTGAGCTTCGTTGATAAATCGCTGAGTGGAGCAGCATTTGCAGTGTAGCGGTAGAAGTGATCCACAACTTAAAATTTTTCTGCTCTACGGATGGGTGCCGACGTAGAAGGTTCTCGATGTCGTCAACTCCCCAAATTTCCGGCTCTTTGAGGTTTACACCCTTAAATATTTTGGTTATTTCAATCTTATTGGCTCGCGTTAGCGACCCAGTGGTAACCAGCATGTATGTGGCAGTGAACCTTCCAGAGACTTTTTTCGCCTCCCTTTCGAGTTGCCCCTTTATCTCAGAGAATCGCTTTCCTGGAGTGTGCTTGCACTGCACTATCAACTGTTCCGATCCGTCCCGGTGCAGCCTCACATCTACGCCACCGTCACGCCCAGGTGGGAAGGTCTCTAGGCGTAGGCCCAGTTCGGCTTGTAGGAGGTCTCTGACGAGCAGCTCGAAGTCGTAAGGTGAAAGGTCCGCATAGTTCCTAGCCACGCCTCCATGATGCATCGTCATGGCTGCTTGGATGACCAGTTCGGCCGTACCACCAGCAACTGTCTTGAGGTCTGTGAACGAGGCTTGACATGGATCAAGCAGTCGTTCCCCATCTCCTCACGTCCGCTGGGCCCTACCTCGGGCCATGACCGGACGAGCTCCACCGGACGGCCGGTGTTGCCAGGCGAGAATGATGATGGCTTGATCCATGTCATCCTGTCCCGCCCTCCGCGCTCGAACGGTCAAGGCTTGAGCCGTCGTTGGCCAGCTCGCAGTGTTACATCCACCGATGCCTTGCGATTCCGGGATCCCTGACTACCGCGGCCCCAACGGCCTGTGGCGGCGCGATCCCGAGGCCGAGAAGCTCGTGACGTACGACTACTACATGAGCGATCCCGAGATCCGGCGCCGTTCCTGGCAGATGCGGCGCCAGAACCGGACCCTTCAGGCCGAGCCCAACGCCGCGCACCTGGCCGTGGCCGAGCTGGAGCGGGCCGGGGTGCCCGTGCGGGTGATCACACAGAACGTCGACGGGCTGCACCAGCTCGCCGGGATGCCGGCCCGCAAGGTGCTCGAACTGCACGGCACCGCACGGGAGTTCGTGTGCACCGGGTGCTCCGCGCGCGGGCCCATGGAGGACGCCCTCGCCAGGGTCGAGGCGGGCGAGGACGATCCGCCGTGTCTGACGGCGGCGGGATTCTCAAGTCGGCGACGGTGATGTTCGGTCAGCGCCTCGACCCGGTCGTCCTCGGCGACGCCCTCGCCATCACCAAGGCCTGCCAGGTGTTCATCGCCGTCGGAAGCAGCCTCCAGGTCCAGCCCGCCGCCGGGCTCGTCGGTGTCGCCGCCGACCACGGCGCCCGGCTCGTCATCGTCAACGCCGAGCCGACCCCGTACGACGACCGGGCCGACGAGGTGGTTCGGGACCCGATCGGCACGGCCCTGCCCCAACTGCTGCGCGGGCTGAGGGAGTCCGGGCCGGCCTAGGCGCGTGGAGCGCACGGCGGCGGGGGCGTTGCGAGTCCCCCGCCGTCATGGCCGTGGAACCCGTGGAACGGCTGCTGAGCGCCATCGTCCATCGCCCCTCAGGGCGCGCGGAGGAAGGTGAGGAGGGAGGGGGCTAGAAGAGCGCAGGCCCCCGTTCGAAGTCCAGCAGCCGCTGCTTGCGCTCCAGGCCGCCCCCGTACCCGGTGAGGCTGCCGTCGGCGCCGACCACCCGGTGGCAGGGCACGATGATGCCGACCGGGTTCTTGCCGTTGGCGAGGCCCACGGCACGGGAGGCCTTCGGATTGCCGAGGGCTTCGGCGAGTTCGCCGTACGAGCGGGTCTCGCCGTACGGGATACGGGCCAGCTGTTCCCATACCCTGCGCTGGAAGTCGGTTCCGGGTAGGCGGAGTTCAAGGGTGAACTCCTTCAACTGGCCCTGGAAATAGGCGTCCAGCTGATCGACCGCTTCCCCGAAGGGTGTGTCGTCGCGTGCGCCGAAGATCTCCTCGGGCGGACGGTGACGCTGGTCGACCATGTAGAGGCCGCAGAGGACTCCGTCGTCGGCCACGAGGGTGAGGGGGCCGTACGGGCTGTCGATGACCGTGTGCTGCTTCACTGCTGTTCCTGACGTCCTTATACGGGGAGGAAGTTGATCGGATGGCTGTCCGTCGCCCACAGATACTGAACCGCGTACGCCCGCCACGGCCGCCAGGCCGCCGCGCGTGCGGTCAGCGCGGCCGGTGTCGACGGGAGGCCCAACTCCTGGGCCGCGCGACGGATTCCGAGGTCCGTGGGAAGAAACGCGTCGGGGTCGCCGAGGGCACGCATCGCGATGACGTCGACCGTCCAGGGGCCGAAGCCAGGGAGGGCGAGGAGTCGGGCGCGGGCCTCGGGCCAGTCACTCTCCACGCCCAAGTGGAGTGTGCCGTCCGCCAGTTGATCGACGAGGTTGGTGAAAGTGGTCCGCCGGGTGCGGGGCATGGCCAAGGACTCCGGGTCGAGAGCGGCCAGCGCCTGTGGAGTCGGGAAAAGGTGGGTGAGTCCGCCCTCCGGGTCGTCGACCGGATCGCCGTACGCCGTGACGAGACGGGCCGCGTGGGTACGGGCGGCGGCCGTGGAGACCTGTTGCCCGAGCACCGCCCGTACGGCGAACTCCGCCTCGTCGACCGTGCGCGGGACACGCCGCCCCGGGGCCTTCGCGACGAGGGGCGCAAGCACCGGATCCGTACGCAACTGCTCGTCGACCGCGACCGGATCGGCGTCCAGGTCGAGCATCCGGCGGCACCGGCTGATGGCGACGGGCAGGTCGCGCAGGTCGCCGAGGGTGAGGCGGCACGCGATGTGGTCGGGTTTCGGGGTGAGGGCGGCGATGCCGTGCGCGTACGGGAGGCGCAGGGTCCGGCGGTAGGCGCCGTCGCGCCATTCCTCCACGCCGGGTACGGCGGTCGCGGCCAGGTGGCCGAAGAGGTTGTCGGGGTTGAGCGGGGCTCGGAAGGGGAGCCGGAGGTTCAGCGCGGCCGGGGCGCCGACGGCCGCGCCCACCGTGCTCGTCCCGCTCGGACGCGCATCGGTGCGTGCTTTCGGGAGACGGTCGCGGAGTGCGCTCGGGGAGAGGGCGAAGACCTCGCGGACGGTGTCGTTGAAGGTGCGGATCGAGGAGAAGCCGGCCGCGAAGGCGATCTCCGTCATGGGCAGCGCGGTCGTCTCGACAAGGAGTCGCGCGGTCTGGGCGCGCTGGGCGCGGGCGAGGGCGAGCGGGCCTGCGCCCAGTTCGGCGAGGAGTTGCCGTTCGATCTGGCGGGTGCTGTAGCCGAGGCGGGCGGCGAGGCCGGGGACGCCCTCGCGGTCGACGATCCCGTCGCCGATCAGCCGCATCGCTCGGGCCACGAGGTCGGCGCGCTGGTTCCACTCGGGCGAGCCGGGGCTGGTGTCGGGCCGGCACCGCTTGCAGGCCCGGAAGCCTGCCTGCTGGCAGGCCGCCGCGCTCGGGTAGAAGGTCATATTTTCGGGTTTGGGCGGCACCACCGGGCAGCTGGGCCGGCAGTAGATCCGGGTGGTCAGGACCGCCGTGAAGAACCAGCCGTCGAAGCGCGCGTCCTTGGACCGGACGGCACGTACGCAGCGTTCGGTGTCGGTGTGCATCGCGTTCCGCATACGTCCAGCATCGGCGATGACCCGGGCCGGGGCTGGCGAGAATCCGACATCAAGGTGGCGTGTCCAGGGGACTCCCGGATCACCTTCCGTCTTGGTCGAGGCCTCACCGGCTCGCCCGGCTCATCGCATCCTGCCAGGCCGTCTCCCGCAGCAGCCGAAGCCCGTTGAGGCCGACGAGCACGGTCGAGCCCTCGTGGCCCGCGACGCCGAGCGGGAGCGGCAGCGTACCGATCAGGTCCCAGGCGACCAGGCCCGCGATGAACACCCCGGCGATCACCAGGTTCTGTGCCACCAGGCGTCCGGCTCGCCGGGAGAGGGCGATCACGGCGGGGACGGTGGCGAGCTCGTCCCGCACGATCACGGCGTCCGCGGTCTCCAGCGCGAGGTCGGAACCCGCCCGGCCCATGGCCACTCCGGTGTGGGAGGCGGCCAGTGCCGGGGCGTCGTTGACACCGTCCCCGACGACCATGACCCTGCGTCCGGCCGCCTCCCACTCCCTTACCGTGTCCAGTTTCTGCTGGGGAAGCAGGCCGGCCCGCACGTCCTCGATCCCGACCTCGGCGGCCAGCCGGGCGGCGGCGCGCGGGTTGTCACCGGTCAGCAACACGGGTGCGGTGCCGGTGAGTTCGGTGAGCGCGGCGACGGTGTCGGCGGCACCGGGACGCAGCCGGTCGGCGAGACCGAGCACTCCGACCGGCACGTTGTCGGCGACGACAAGGACCGCCGTACGCCCGGACGCCTCAACTTCCTCGATCAGCAAGCGAGTTGCCGAGTCCGTCGGCACCCCGGCTCCGCCCAGCAGCCGTTCCGGCGCCCCCACCACGACCACACGCCCGTCCACGACCGCCGTCACGCCCACGCCGGGCATCGACGTGAAGTCCTCCGCCGCGGACAGCGTGAGCCCTCGTTCCCGCGCGGCCTCCAGCAGGGCCCGGGCCAGCGGGTGCTCGCTCGGATGCTCGGCCGCCGCCGCGAGCGCCAGCAGTCCGTCCTCGTCCGGTTCCCGCTCCAGGCCCGAACCCGGCAACGGTCGTACATCCGTCACCCTCGGCGTGCCCTCCGTGAGCGTGCCGGTCTTGTCGAGGGCGACGATGTCGACCTGCGCAAGACGTTCCATCACCACCGCCGACTTGACCAGCACACCGTGTCGGCCGGCGTTGGCGATGGCCGAGAGCAGGGGCGGCATGGTGGCGAGCACGACCGCACAGGGCGAGGCCACGATCATGAAGGTCATGGCGCGCAGCAGGGCGTCGGTGAGGGTCGTACCGAATGCGAGCGGTACGGCGAACACGGCGAGGGTGGCCACGACCATGCCCAGCGAGTAGCGCTGCTCGACCTTCTCGATGAACAGCTGGGTGGGCGCCTTGGTCTCGGACGCCTCCTCGACCATGCGCACGATCCGGGCGATCACCGAGTCGGAGGCGTCGCGCTCCACCCGTACGAGCAGGGCACCGGCGCCGTTGAGGGTGCCGGCGAAGACCTCGTCCCCCGGCCCCTTCGGCGCGGGCAGCGGTTCGCCGGTGATGGTCGCCTGGTCGACCTCGCTCGCGCCGTCCAGTACACGGCCGTCGGCGCCGACGCGTTCTCCGGGGCGTACGAAGATGGTGTCGCCGATAGTCAACTCGGCGACGGGTACGGTCAGTTCACCGCCCCCCGCCTCCCGCCGGGTGGCCGTGGCGGGGGCCAGGTCGAGGAGGCCGCGGACCGAGTCGGCGGTGCGCGCGGTGGCCAGTGCCTCCAGGGCACCGGAGGTCGCGAAGATGACGATCAGCAGGGCGCCGTCCATCACCTGGCCGATCGAGGCGGCACCCAGGGCGGCGACGATCATCAGCAGGTCGACATCGAGGGTCCGGTCCCGCAACGCCTTCAGGCCTTCCCAGCCGGGCTCCCAGCCACCGGTGGCGTAGGCCAGCGCGTAGAGCGGGCCCCAGAGCCAGGCGGATGTCCCGGCCAGCTGCAGGGGCAGTGCGAGCAGGAACAGGGCGGTGGCCGCGGTGGCCCAGCGGGCTTCGGGGAGCGCCAGGACGCGGGTACGGCGGCTGGGTGCGGTCGACGCGGGGGACGACGGGACGGCCGGGGCCGGGGTGAGAGTGGCAGACACCCCAGCACCATACAGGAACACATGAACACCCATTCATTCGTTCATGCGTGATGAGTAAGATACGGCTATGGGTCATGGAGCCGTCGTCACCGCGCAGGACGCCGCCGAGCGCGTACGCATCGACGCGGACAATGTCGCGAAGGTGGCCACCACACTCCAGGCCCTGTCCACACCCTCCCGCCTGCTGATCCTGGCTCGACTGCGCGAAGGCCCGCTTCCGGCGACGGAGTTGGCGGCCGAGGTGGGCATGGAGCAGTCCGCGTGCTCGCACCAGCTGCGACTGCTGCGCAACCTGGGCCTGGTCGTCGGCGAGCGGCGCGGGCGTTCCGTGGTGTACACGCTGCACGACCACCATGTCGCCGAACTTCTCGACCAGGCGGTCTACCACGTGGAGCATCTGCGGCTCGGCCTGAGCGACACGGACGCCGACGCCGAGACGGGTACCACCGATTGACTCCCGGAGTGTGCACGGCACTTGCGCGGCGGGTGCCGTCGGATGCCCGTTGCCGAATCCCGCCATTGTCTGCATTGCTCCACCGGGTGTGTTCGCGGAAACCGCGTCCGTCCAGGGACGGCCGGGCGAGAACGAGAGAGCCGGACGTGTCCGCTTCGCCATGTCGGCCAGGGTGGAGTGAGCGGGCCCGTCATCCGCCGAGCAGGGCGTTGCATGGGGCGCGGTGCGGTTTCTGCCGCCCGTGCGTGCCGACGTCGAGGCGATGGCCCGCCATCCACACGGTCGAGGTCGGCTCACCGCGGGCGATGGCCAGGGCGACCCGCTCCGACGCGCTGATCCTGGTGCTGAGCGTCCTCGCCGCCCTCGTCCTCGACCTGTCGTACGCGGTGATCATCGGCCTGGCCGTCGTCGCGGGCACCCCCGCGCTCCGGGCCATGGCCGCGCAGCCCCGCCCCCCTCGCCCCGACGTGGCCCCTGGACCGGGGCGACAGCGCCGAGACGCATGTCTGCCGGCGGAGCACACCGTCGCCCACCGCATCGACGGGCCGCCGCTCTTCGCCGCACCCACCGAACCAGCTGCCGCGTCCGCCAGGTGGACCGGTCAAGCGGGCCGAGCCCCCGCCGTCAACAGCGCACTTGCCCGGCGAACGCCTCGTACGCCTGATCGTCGAAGAGGACGAACCGCACCTCCTCGACCGCCGTCTCCGTGGCGTGCACCGTCTCCACCGCGATACGGGCCGCGTCCTCCATCGGCCACCCGAAGATGCCCGCGGAGACGGCCGGGAACGCCACCGTGCGGGCGCCGAGTTCGTCGGCCACCCTCAGTGACTCCCGGTAGCACGAGGCCAACAGTGCCGACCGGTCCTCCTCGGGGAGGAATCGGGGCCCCACCGTGTGGATCACCCAGCGCGCGTCCAGGTTTCCGGCAGTCGTGGCGACCGCCTTGCCGGTGGCCAGTCCCTTGCCGTGGTGCCCTGCGCGCAGGGCTCGGCAGGCGGCGAGGATCTCCGGACCACCCCTGCGGTGGATCGCCCCGTCGACGCCTCCCCCACCCAGGAGTGAAGAATTCGCCGCGTTGACGATCGCGTCGGCACTCTGTCGGGTGATGTCGCCCTTGACAAGCACGATGGCGGTCATGACTGCCTCAGCCTTCTCCAGACGGCCTTCGCCGCGTTGTGTCCCGACATGCCGTGGACGCCTGGGCCGGGCGGAGTGGCCGAGGAACAGATGAAGACGGCCGGGTGGGGGGTGGCGTACGGGAACAGGGAAAGCCTGGGGCGCAGCACGAGCTGGAGGCCGCTGGCCGCGCCGGACCCGATGTCGCCGCCGACGTAGTTGGCGTTGCGGGCCGCGAGTTGGGGCGGGCCTGCGGTCGCGCGGGCGAGGACCCGGTCGCGGAAGCCGGGGGCGAAGCGCTCCAGTTGGCGCTCGATGGCGTCGGTGAGGTCGCCCGTCCAGCCGTTCGGGACGTGTCCGTAGGCCCAGAAGACCTGCTTGCCCTCCGGAGCCCGGGAGGGGTCTACGAGGCTCGGCTGGACGGTGATCAGGAAGGGGGTGTCGGGTGCCCGGCCCTCGCGGGAGGCGGCGCGCAGAGCGGTGTCGATCTCGACGCTGTCCGCGCCGACCTGGACGGTGGTCGCCGTGCGGGCCTCCGGCGCCGTCCAGGGCACGGGGCCGTCCAGCGCATAGTCGATCTTGAAGACGCCCGCGCCGTAGCGATAGCGCTCGTAGTAGCCGCCGAAACCCGCGATGCGGGCCAGTGCGGTGGGTGAGGTGTCGAAGACATACGCACGCGCGGGTGGCAGGTCGTCCAGCCGCTTGACCTCGTAGTCGGTGTGGACGGTGCCGCCGAGGTCCGTCAGATACGCGGTGAGCGCGTCGGAGATCGACTGGGAACCGCCACGGGCGACCGGCCAGCCACGGGCGTGTGCCGCCAGGGCGAAGACCAGGCCGACTGCCCCGGTGGCGATCCCGCCGAGCGGGGCCATGACGTGTCCGACGAGGCCTGCGAACAGGGCTTTCGCCCGCTCGTCGCGGAAGCGGCGCATCAGCCAGGTCGAGGGCGGCAGCCCGGCCAGGCCGAAGCGGGCGAGGGTGACCGGGTCGCGGGGCAGGGAGGACAGGGGCAGGGACATGAAGTCGTGGGCCAGCGTGTCCCACCTGCTGAGGAACGGCTCGACCAGCCTGCGGTACGCGCCCGCGTCACGCGGACCGAAGGAGGCGGCCGTCTCGGCCACGGAACGGGACAGCACCGCGGCCGTGCCGTCCAGGAACGGATGTGCCATGGGCAGGTCGGCGTGCAGCCACTCCAGCCCGTACCCCGCCAGCGGCATCGCTCTGAACGCCGGGGAGTTGATACCGAGCGGATGCGCCGCCGCGCACGGGTCGTGCCGGAAGCCGGGCAGCGTCAGCTCCTCCGTTCGGGCGCCACCGCCCACGGTGTCGCGCGCCTCGAAGACGGCGACGGAGAAGCCTCGTCTGGCCAGTTCCACGGCAGCCGTCAGCCCGTTGGGCCCCGCCCCCACCACGACCACATCGAGCATCGACGGCACCTTCGGACTCCTTTGTCAGCCGACGGCCACTTCAGATCAGGATATGCCGGGACACCGACACCGCTCGGCGCGGGTAACCTCGGCCGGATGACGCGCCGTTTCCGCATCCAATCGCCCGGCGAGGACGCCGACGACACCGCCTGGTACTGGTTCGAGGTCGAGGACGACGGCTGGGTGCTGCGGCAGGCGGTGTTCGAGGCAGCACTGGAGGTACCCCGCTCGTGCGAGGCGCTCCAGAACCCCGACGGCACCACCTCCGGCGGCGCCTCGATGGCCGCCGCACAGGCCCAACTGGCCCTCGTGCGCGAGCGGTTCGGGCGCCTGGGTGTCCAGCTCTACCAGACCGTGTACGGGGCGTTCACCGAGGGCGCCGTGGAGGTGCCGCCGGAGGCGGTGGACGTGTCCGAGTCGGAGTTCGAGCGGGCGTGGTCCACGGCCCTGCGGCATCGGCACCTGAGCCACTACGTCACCGGCCCGCTGCCGGAGGGCTCCCTGGTCACCGGCATGGTGTGCGCGCTGCCGTGGGGGCCGGGCCGGACGGGTCTGTTCGTCGACATCAACCTGCCGGTGGACGCCTTCGTGGACGTCGCCTGGCTGCCCTTCGACCCCGCGGACTGGCCGACGGTGGGCACCGTGGCCGAGTTCGAGGTCGTCACCCTGCGCTTCAGCTCGGCCCGCCCGCAGATCAGGCTCCGCCCGACAGCAGCTCCACCACCCGGCGAGCCGTGGCCTCATCGCGTGCAGCGGTGAACGGCAGCACGTTGCCGCCGGTTATACGGAAGGGCTCGCCCGCGCGGGTCAGATGGGCGCCGCCGGCCTCCTCGACGAGGAGGATGCCTGCGGCGTGGTCCCAGGCGGCCTCCCAGGAGAACGCGGTGGCGTCCAGCTCGCCCCGGGCGATGGCCAGATACTCCAGGCCGGCGGAACCGCAGGCACGCGGCCGGACACCGTCCGTCCACACGCCGAGCAGGGCGCGCTTCTGTTCGTCCGTCGTGTAGTCCGGGTGGGAGGTGGCCACCCGGAGGTCACGGCCGGGCTCGGGCGCGCCCGCGTGCAGGGGTGCGCCGTCGAGGAAGGCGCCCTGTCCCCGGATGGCCGTGGCGAGCTGTTCGCGGGCCGGGGCGAACGTCCACGACGCGCGGACGACGCCGCGGTGTGCGAGCGCGACGAGCGTGCAGAAGCCGGGGTCGCCGTGGACGAACTGCCGGGTGCCGTCCACGGGGTCGACGATCCAGACGGGTGCTTCGCCCTGTATCGCCTCGTACGAAGCGGGGTTGGCGTGCACGGCCTCCTCGCCGACGACGACGGACCCGGGCAGCAGCTTGGGCAGCACCTCGGTGAGATACAGCTCGGCCTTGCGGTCGGCGTCCGTCACCAGGTCGTGCGGGCCGCTCTTCTGGTCGACCTCGTGGGCGGCTAGCTGCCGGAAACGCGGCATGATCTCCGCGGCCGCCGCCTCACGGACCGCTTCTTCGACGTCGGACGCGTACCCGGCGAGAAACTCTTCGATGGTTTCGTTTTCTTCGATCATGTCTCCATGAGAGCATGCGCCACTGACAATCCCCGCCGGGCCGGTGGACATGGGATGGAATCCGCCTGAAGACCGGGATTCGGACATCAGCGCCCGACGGCGTACCCCTGCATCCCCCGCGGATTCGCCGCCGCCGACAGGACACCCGTGTCCGGATCCCGGGCGACCGCGCACAGCCGGCCCTCGGACCAGTCGTCGCCGATCGTCACGTCGTGCCCCCGGCGGCGCAGCTCCTCGACCACCTCGCCTGCCGTGCGGGCCTCGACGGTGACGCTCCCGGGGCGCATGCCGCGCGGGTAGAAGGAACCCGGGAAGCTGTCGTTGTGCCAGTTCGGGGCATCGATCGCCCCCTGGAGGTCCAGGCCGCCGCGCACCTCGGGGCGCAGGGCCACGGCGAGGAAGAAGTGCAGCTGCCACTGGTCCTGCTGGTCCCCGCCGGGCGTACCGAACGCCAGCACCGGCACTCCGTCACGCAGCGCGACGGAAGGGGTGAGGGTGGTCCGGGGGCGGCGGCCCGGAGTGAGGGAGTTCGGCAGGCCCTCCTCCAGCCAGGCCATCTGGAGCCGGGTGCCGAGGGGGAAGCCCAGTTCGGGTACGACGGGGTTGGACTGGAGCCAGCCTCCGCTGGGCGTGGCCGCGATCATGTTGCCCCAGCGGTCGACGACATCGAGGTGGCAGGTGTCGCCCCGGGTGGAGCCGTCGGGGGTGATCTCCGGCTCGCCGGGCACGGGTGGGATGGGGAGCTTGGCGACGGTCGGCTCCCCGACCCCCAGGGGGCTGAATCCGGGTTCGTCCGTGGCCACCACGCGCGCGTGTGCGCACAGTCGCGGGGTGCGCCCGCCGGGGCTGCCGGGCCGTAGCTCGTACGAGGCCTTCTCCCCGACGAGGGCCCGCCGGTCGGCGTTGTAGGCGTCGGACAGCAGTGCGTCGAGCGGCACGTCGGCCCCGCCGGACGCGTCCCCGTACCAGGCCTCCCGGTCCGCCATGGCGAGCTTGCAGCCCTCGATCAGCAGGTGGACGTAGTCGGCGGACCCGTACGCCGGCAGCTCCGGCGGGAGGAGCGCGAGCTGCTGGAGGAGGGCCGGACCCTGACTCCAGGGGCCGGCCTTGCACAGGGTCCAGCCGCGCCAGTCGTAGGTGGCCGGGGACTCGTAGGCCGCGGACCAGGAGGCGAGGTCGGTGGCGGTCAGGGTGCCGGTGCGGTGCGTGCCGCTGGTGTCGAGGGTGGGTCGCGCGGACTGTCGCAGGAGTGCCTCGGCGATGAAGCCCGTGCGCCACACCTCCCGTGCCGCCTCGATCTGGGCGACCCGGTCCCCGGCCCCGGCGACCTCGGCGAGCAGGCGTTTCCAGGTGGCGGCCAGGGCGGGGTTGCGGAACAGCCGGCCGGGCCGGGGCGCCTGTCCGCCGGGCAGGTACACGTCCGCGGAGGAGGTCCACTCCGTCTCGAACAGTTCTCGTACGGTCTCGACGGTCGCGCCGACGTTCTCCACGGGCGCGTGCCCGTCCTCGGCGTATCCGATGGCGTACTTGAGGACGTCGGCGAGCGGCTTGGTGCCGTGGTCGCGGAGCAGGAGCATCCAGGCGTCGAAGGCACCGGGCACGGCGGCGGCGAGGGGCCCGGTGCCAGGGACGAGATCCAGACCGAGTCCCCTGTAGTGCGCGACCGTGGCCCCGGCGGGTGCGACACCCTGCCCGCACAGCACCCGCACCTCGCCGCCGACCGGGGCGAGGATGATCGGCACCTCACCGGCGGGCCCGTTGAGGTGCGGTTCGACGACGTGCAGGACGAAGCCCGCGGCGACGGCGGCGTCGTACGCGTTGCCGCCGTCCTCCAGGACGGCCATCGCCGACTGCGAGGCAAGCCAGTGCGTGGAGGACACCATCCCGAAGGTGCCCTGGAGCGTGGGTCGGGTGGTGAACACGGGCGACTCCCTCACTGCGGCACACGATCCGATGATCGTACGTACCCCTCACCGCGTCGCCGGTACACCGCCCGCGTCGGCTCACCTCTCACCCTTGGTCTCCGACCTCTCACTCGGCCGGTACCGTCGTCCACTTCGCCATCTATGGGAATTTCGTCTTGTTCCATGTCACTAAAAGTGAATTGAGCACTATGGGCGCCGATTTGCGCATTCCGACGGACAGTACGGGCGGCCGGCCATGGGTGGCAGTCATCGCACCGCCACGGAGCGAGTTCTTACTTCCGCCCCCACAGGCAGTCATGTGACACTGGCGTCCCGTCCGGAGTGCGGACCCCCTCCGCACCGTCCCCCACGAGAAGTGCGCCTTGAGCCTTCCTCTGCCGCTCGCACTCACCGCCCGCCTGGCGCCCGTCGCCGTGCTCGCCACAGCCGGCTGGGCGCTGTCCTCGGGCCCGCTCACCACGGCGCCCACCGACAATCAGAAGGCGGCCACCACGGGCGCGTCCGCATCACCCACCGCACCCTCGACCTCGGCGGCCACGAAGACCTTCACCGCCGCGCCCGCACCCTGCTCGGCCATCAACCCGGGGACGGTCAAGTCCCTTGTCCCGGGCGCCAAGGCGGCCGGCAAGGAGATCCCGTCGACGGACACGGATGCGCGCCGCACCTGCTCCTGGAACGCGCTCAAGGGGTACGACTACCGCTGGCTCGACGTGTCGTTCGAGCTGTCCGACACGGACGCGGCGGCGGAGAAGACGTACAAGGACCGCCTGACGGAGAAGAGCGGCGGCGGGGAGGTGCCGGGCCTCGGGGACGCCGCCTACTCCGTCGTGAACCTGACCACCGAGGACAAGCAGCAGACCCGCGAGGGTGTGGTCCTGGTCCGCGCGTCGAACGCGCTGGTGGTGATCACGTACAACGGCAGCGACTTCGAGTCGAAGAAGGCACCCAGCACGGATGTGATCAACAAGGGCGCCATCAAGGCCGCCCGGGACGCGGTGGCAGCCCTGGAGGGCAGCCGGTAGAACCGGCCGCCCTCCGGGGCGAGTCACAGGGTCATACCGTGGTCGTCTCCTTCACCTCGTCCCGCCCCTTCCCGGTCGCCAGCATCAGCGCCAGGTAGAGCACCATCGACGTGCCCAGGCCCACGGCCCAGCCGTAGTCCGCCAGTGAGGACAGTGCCGGGATGGGCCGCCCGTCGACCAGCGGCGCGAAATTGGCACCGCCGACGGCCAGCACGCCGCCGACCAGGAAGGCGACGACCGCCCGCCAGTTCCAGCCGTTGTCGTACCAGTAGCGTCCGCCCGCCCGGTACAGGTCGGCGAGGTCGAGCTTGCCTCGGCGCAGGATCCAGTAGTCGGCGATGAGGATGCCGGCGACCGTGCCGAGGAGCCCGCCGACCAGGCCGAGCCAGGTGAAGATGTAGCCCTGCGGGTCGGAGTACAGCTTCCACGGGAAGATCAGGACGCCGAGTACACAGGTGGCGAGCGCGCCGGCCCGGAAGCTGATCTTCCGGGGCGCGATGTTGGAGAAGTCGAAGGCCGGGGAGACCAGGTTGGCCGCGACGTTCACGGACAGGGTCGCCACCAGCACGGTGACCAGGGCGAACAGCAGCCCGAAGACGTTGTCGGTCTTGGCGGCGAGCTGTACCGGGTCCCAGATGGCCTCGCCGTACACGGCCTGCGACCCCGAGGTGACCATGACGGACAGGAACGCGAACAGGGTCATCGTGGTCGGCAGGCCGAGCGCCTGCCCCCACGTCTGGGCCTTCTGGCTCTTGCCGTAGCGGGTGAAGTCCGGGATGTTCAGGGACAGCGTGGACCAGAAGCCGATCATGCCCATGAGGGCGGGCGCGAAGATCTTCCAGAAGTCCGCGCCGTAGCCCAGCTTGGAGGGCTGGTCGAGCAGCGGACCGAAGCCGCCGGCCTTGTCTGCCATCCACCACAGCATCGCGCCGGCGCCGACGAGCACGAAGGGCGCGGCCCAGTTCTCGAAGCGGCGGATCGTCTCCATGCCCCGGTAGATGATGGCGACCTGGATCGCCCAGAAGATGGCGAAGGACAGCCACATGGTCCAGGCGTAGCCGCCGATCTTCCCGGCGTCGCTCCAGCCGTTGCCGATCAGCTTCCCGGCGAGGAAGTAGATCGCCTCGCCGCCGATCCAGGTCTGGATGCCGAACCAGCCGCACGCCACCAACGCCCGTACGACAGCGGGGAGGTTGGCGCCGCGCACCCCGAAGGACGCGCGGGCGAAGACCGGGAAGGGGATGCCGTACTTGGGCCCTGCGTGCCCGGTGAGGAGCATCGGGACCAGCACGATCACGTTCGCCAGGGCGATCGTGAGCACGGCCTGCTTCCAGTCCATGCCCACGGCGATCAGACCCGAAGCGAGGGTCCAGGAGGCCGTGTTGTGGGCCATGCCCACCCAGAGAGCCGAGAAGTTGTACGTGTTCCAGGTGCGCTTCTCGACCGGAACCGGCAGCAGGTCCTCGTTGGCGTACGGCCCGCTGGGAACGGGCGCGTCGGGGGAGATCTCCACCCGGCCGTCGGGGAGGGTGAGTTGGGAGGACGGCGGTATGGCCGTGGGAGCGGTGTCGGTCATGGGCAGGCCAATCAATGAGATGGGTCGGGAAAGGCCGTGCGGGCGGCGCGTTGGGGGACGCGCACAGGACACCCGGAGGTGTCCTGACCCTCCCCCCGGCAACCTGAACGCCGGGGAGAGGGAGATGGTGGGGACGTAACACAGCAGCCTGCGTACGTCGTCAGGCGTTGACGGCCGGGATCACCGTCGACCCGTAGGCGTCGATGACGGCTTCCTGGGCGTCGTGCATGTCGTAGACGGCGAACTGGTCGACGCCGAGCTCACGCAGCTTGTTGAGCTTCTCGATGTGCATCGCGGGGGTACCGATGACACAGAACCGGTCGACGATCTCGTCGGGCACGAACTGGGTGTCGGGGTTGTCGGCCCGTCCGTGGTGGGAGTAGTCGTAGCCCTCGCGGGCCTTGATGTAGTCGGTGAGTTCCTCGGGTACGGCGGCGGAGTGCTCGCCGTACTTCGACACGAGGTCGGCGACGTGGTTGCCGACCATCCCCCCGAACCAGCGGCACTGGTCGCGGGCGTGGGCGAGCGCCTCGGGCGAGTCGTCCTCGGTGATGTACGCGGGGGCGGCGACGCAGATCTTCACCTCGGACGGGTCACGTCCGGCGGCGACAGCGGCGTCCTTGACCGTCTTGACCATGTACTCGGTCAGATAGAGGTCGGAGAGCTGGAGGATGAACCCGTCGGCCTCCTCACCGGTCATCTTGAGCGCCTTGGGGCCGTACGCGGCCATCCAGACGGGGAGTTCGGCGCCCGGCTTCACCCACGGGAACTTGATCACCGTACCGCCTAGGTCGGCCTCGTCGCCCCGGCCCAGCGAGCGGATGACCTTCATCGCGCCGCTGATCCGGGCCAGGGTGTTGGGCGTACGGCCGGCGACGCGCATCGCGGAGTCGCCGCGGCCGATGCCGCACACCGTGCGGTTGCCGAACATGTCGTTGAGGGTGGCGAAGGTGGAGGCGGTGACCTCCCAGGTACGGGTGCCCGGGTTGGTGACCATCGGTCCGACCGTCAACTTCTCGGTGCTGGAAAGGATCTGACTGTAGATCACGAACGGTTCCTGCCACAGCACGGCGGAGTCGAAGGTCCAGCCGTACGTGAAGCCGTTGCCCTCGGCGCGCTGCATCAGCTCGATGACACGCGAGGCCGGCGGGTCGGTCTGCAGGACGAGGCCGAAGTCCATGAGCGCTGCTCCTAGTTGAGGTACTGACAGGTGGAGCGGGGGGTGTAGACGCCGTGACCCGCGCGCCCGGTGAACTCCCGCTCGGTGATGACGAGTTCGCCCCGGGACAGGACGGTCTCGACGCGGCCGGTGATCCGCTTGCCCTCGTACGCCGAGTAGTCGACGTTCATGTGGTGCGTCTCGGCGGAGACGGTCTGCTCGGCCCGCGGGTCGTAGATGACGACGTCGGCGTCGGCGCCCGGGGCGATGGTGCCCTTCTTCGGGTAGAGGCCGAACATCCGGGCCGGGGTGGCGCAGGCGATCTCGATCCAGCGACGGCGGCTGATGTGCCCGTCGACGACGGCCTGGTGGAGGAGGTCCATGCGGTTCTCGACGCCGGGGAGCCCGTTGGGGATCTTCGAGAAGTCGCCGCGCCCCAGCTCCTTCTGCCCCTCGAAGCAGAACGGGCAGTGGTCCGTCGACACCACCTGGAGGTCGTTGGTCCGCAGGCCCCGCCACAGCGCGGCCTGGTGGTCCTTGGGCCGAAGCGGCGTGCTGCACACGTACTTCGCGCCCTCGAAGTCCGGCTCGGCGAGGTTGTCGGTGGACAGGAACAGATACTGCGGGCAGGTCTCACCGAAGACGTTGAGCCCCTCGTCGCGTGCCCGTGCCAGCTCGGCGACCGCCTCCTGCGCCGAGACGTGGACGACGTACAGGGGTGCGCCGGCGACCTGCGCGAGCTTGATGGCGCGGTGCGTGGCCTCGGCTTCGAGGAGGGCCTTGCGGACCTCGCCGTGGTAGCGGGGGTCGGTCTCGCCCCGGGCGAGCGCCTGTTCGACGAGGACGTCGATCGCGATGCCGTTCTCGGCGTGCATCATGATCAGGCCGCCGTTCTCGGCGGAGCGCTGCATGGCGCGCAGGATCTGGCCGTCGTCGCTGTAGAAGACGCCCGGGTAGGCCATGAACTGCTTGAAGGAGGTGACGCCCTCCTCGACCAGCAGGTCCATCTCCTTGAGCGTGTCCTGGTTCACGTCGGAGACGATCATGTGGAAGCCGTAGTCGATGGCGCAGTTGCCGTCGGCCTTGGCGTTCCAGGTGTCGAGGCCGTCGCGCAGCGACTGGCCGACGCTCTGCACGGCGAAGTCGATGATCGTGGTCGTACCGCCCCAGGCGGCGGCCCGGGTGCCGGTCTCGAAGGTGTCCGAGGCGGCCGTACCGCCGAACGGCAGTTCCATGTGGGTGTGCGCGTCGACACCGCCGGGGATGACGTACTTACCGGTGGCGTCCATGGTCCGCTCGGCCGTCCAGGCCTCGGCGGTTACGCTTCCGCTGGTGGCGAGGGCGGCGATTCTGCCGTCCTCGATGAGGACATCGGCGTGGATCTCGTCGGACGCGGTGATGACTAGTCCGCCACGGATGAGAGTACGGCCGCCCATGGGTTCACGCTCCGTTCGGTTGTCTGCAAGGTGCCCGTTGTATGTGGCTGGTCACGCCCCGCGGCGGAGCCGCTGATGGACGCCGCCCCGCGCCCCTGAAAGGGGCGCGGGTGTGGCCGTCTGCTTATTACGGTGCCGTCAGGGGGCCGTACGCGTCCGGGCGGCGGTCGCGGAAGAACTGCCAGCGGTCGCGGACCTCGCGCAGCTTGGCCAGGTCCAGGTCGCGGACGACGAGTTCGGTCTCCTTGTCGCTCGCCACCTCGCCGACGAACTGTGCCTCCGGGTCCACGAAGTACGAGGTCCCGTAGAAGTCGTTGTCGCCGAGTTCCTCGACGCCGACCCGGTTGATCGCGCCGACGAAGTACTCGTTGGCGACGGCCGCAGCCGGCTGCTCCAACTGCCACAGATAGGCGGACAGGCCGCGCGAGGTCGCCGACGGGTTGAAGACGATCTCGGCGCCTTCGAGGCCCAGCGCACGCCAGCCCTCCGGGAAGTGCCGGTCGTAGCAGATGTAGACGCCGATCTTGCCCACGGCGGTCTCGAAGACCGGCCAGCCTGCGTTGCCCGGGCGGAAGTAGAACTTCTCCCAGAAGCCGTTGACCTGCGGGATGTGGTGCTTGCGGTACTTCCCGAGGTACGAGCCGTCGGCGTCGATCACGGCGGCCGTGTTGTAGAGGACGCCGGGCTGCTCCTCCTCGTACATCGGCAGGACGAGGACGATGCCCAGTTCCCTGGCGAGCGCCTGGAAGCGCTTGACGATCGGGCCGTCCGGGATCTGCTCGGCGTACTCGTAGAACGCCTTGTCCTGGACCTGGCAGAAGTAGGGGCCGTAGAACAGCTCCTGGAAGCACATGACTTGAGCACCCTGGGCCGCGGCGTCGCGGACCGCCTGCTCGTGGACCTGGATCATCGACTCCTTGTCGCCCGTCCAGGCGGTCTGGAAAATGGCGGCGCGAATCACCCTGCTCATCGGGACCTCCGGTCACTCGGTGTAGGGCGAGCCTAGGAAGCCCGGAGAGCGGGTTTGAGTTGCACGGTGTCACGCCTGCGGACGTCTGGCGTTCCACGGTGTCACCCTGCCGTCGGCCCATGTTTCACCACTGTTTTCCCTGGTCCCTGGATGTTTCGGAGCGGTAAGACGGTGCGCTGGAGCGTGCGGTCATCTGCCTTGCTGAGCGTCGTGCGCGAGAAGCGCGATGTGCACGGAGGCGGCCTGCTCGAAGTCGTCCAGATCGAGCCCGAGCCGCGTCTCTATCGCCTCCAGCCGCCGGTAGAGGGCGGGCCGCGAAACGTGGTGCAGTTGCGCGGTACGTGATTTGTTGCGCCCCGTGGCGAGATAGGTCCGCAGTACGGGCAGCAGCTCGGACTCGCCCTCGGCCCCGCACAGCAGCCCGTCCAGCTCCCGCTCCGCGAACGCCTGCACCTGCGGATCGTCCCGCAGCAGCCGGACAAGGCCGCGCAGCCGTACGTCCCGCAGGTGCACCAGCACCGGCAGCTCCTGTCCCGCCGGGGTGTCCGCGACGGCCGCGGCGACGTGCAGCGCCTCGCGCAGTCCGGTGGGTACGTCGTCCCACGAGCCGAGCGCCTCGGCGGCGGCCACGACGGTCCGGCTCCCGCCGGTCTCGGTGCGCAGCCGGAGCGCGAAGTGCGCGGCCAGCGCCTTGGCGTCCTGGTCCCGGGCCAGGCTCAGCAGGACGGCGGTAGCGTCGCCGGCGAGCTCCGCGACCAGCCCCGGCAGCCCCAACAGCCGCAGTACGCGGTCGAGTTCGGCGGGATCACCGTCCCGTACGACGAGCGGCACGAACGTCCGCCGGTTGACGGGCAGCCCGGCCGCCCGCGCCCGCGGAAGCAGTTGCCGGGCCGGTACGACTCCGCTCACCAGGTCCGTCAGCAGACTCTGCGCGGACTGCTCCTCCCAGGTGCGCACGGACCCCCCGAGCATGCGGTGCAGGACGAGCGCCTCGGCGGCCCGGTCCGCGAGCAGCCGTCCGGTCGCGGCGTCACCGCGATACCCGCACAGTACGATCCGCCCCCAGCGTTCCCCGCGCCCGCCCAGCTCGGCCCGGATCCAGCCGTCGCCCTCGCTGCCACCGGCCTGCCGGGAGATGCGCTCCCAGTCGCGCAGCACGTCGTCGACGGCCGACCGCTCCCCCGACGTGGCGAGGACCCGATGGGCGAGGTTGGTGACGACGACGGGACAGGCACTGTGGGAGGCGACCTCGTCGAGGAGGCTCTGCAGCGGGGCGCCGGAGGTGATGAGCCCGGTGAGAGCGGTCCGTACGGCCTCGGACAGGCTCACGGCGGCGAACTTCCGCCGTACGAGCCGGGACTGGACCTCTTCCGTCAACTCGGCGAAGGGGAAGGGACGGTGGAGCACCACCATCGGCAGCCCGCACCGCTCGGCCGCCCGCCGCATCACGTCCGGCGGCGCGGGGAAGGCGCGGCCGAGCCCGAGCACGACGGCGGCGGCCTCCGCCCGGTGCAGCGACCGGATGTACTCGACCTGGGCCTCTTCGTCCCCCGCGAGCAGCACCCCGGTCGTGAGCACCATCTCGCCGCCGCTGAGCATCACGCCGACGTCGGCGGCCTCGGCGACGTGCACCCAGCGCACGGCCCGGTCGAGCTGGCCGGCGCCGGCCACCACCTCGGGCTCCCCGGCGAGCACCCGTTCCAGGCCGAGGACCTGACGGACCGACAGGGCGGGTTCCAAGGTGGTGGTCGTAAGCATGGGGCCGTCTCTCTGGCTGTGGTGTTACTGGACGCAGCTCCTCAGAGCACGTTCGAGGATCGCGGCGCCCTCCTCGGCCTCCGCGACGGTGAGGGACAGTGGCGGTGCGATGCGCAGCGCGCTGGTGTTGTGGCCGCCGCCCTTGCCGAGCAGCAGCCCCTCCTCCCGGGCCGCCTCCAGCACGGCGGCGGCGGTATCCGGGTCGGCGGTGTCGGTACCCGGCTTCACCAGCTCGACGCCGATCATCAACCCGCGCCCACGGACCTCCCGTACGCCCGGCAGCTGCGCGGCGACTCCCCTCAGCCGTTCGATGAGGAGTCCGCCGACGCGCCGGGCGTTGCCCTGGAGGTCGTGTTCCAGGAGGTAGGTGAGGTTGGCGAGGCCGGCCGCCATGGTGATCTGGGTGCCGCCGAAGGTCGAGATGGAGTGGGAGTCAAGGCAGTTCATGATCTCGGCGCGGGCCACGACCCCGCCGATGGACATGCCGTTGCCGATGCCCTTGGCGAAGGTGACGATGTCCGGCGGACCGTCCTCCGCGTGCGCCTGCCAGCCCCAGAAGTGCTCGCCGGTGCGGCCCCAGCCGGTCTGCACCTCGTCGGCGATCCACAGGATGCCGCGTTCCTTGAGCACTCGGCGGAAGGCCGCGTACAGCCCGTCGGGCGGTGAGGTGAAACCGCCGACGCCCTGGATGGGCTCGGCGATCAGGGCAGCGGGCGGGCGAACGTGTCCGAGCAGGTCCTCCAGGTCGGCGACGCAGGCGGCGATGAACTCGTCGTCGCTCAGATCGGCGTACGGACCACGGGTGCGGACGCCACCGTGGACGTACAGGGT
The DNA here is from genome assembly GCF_014646095.1 of Streptomyces lacrimifluminis. GTDB lineage: Bacteria > Actinomycetota > Actinomycetes > Streptomycetales > Streptomycetaceae > Streptomyces > Streptomyces lacrimifluminis. The sequence continues at coordinate 212,357 of NZ_BMMU01000012.1, forward strand.
CTGGAGCGGGGACAGGGAGGTCGGGGACCAGCCCTTGTTGCCGGTGATGCCGACCGTGCTGAAGGAGCGGCCGTGGTAGCTGTTGCGCATGGCCAGGATCTGGTTGCTGCGCCGGTAGGAGGTGGCGAGGAGGAGTGCCGTGTCATTGGCCTCCGTCCCGGAGGTGGTGAAGAAGACACGCGCGTCCGGGATGCCGGACAACTGGGCGACGCGCTCGGCGAGTTCGACCATCGGCCGGTTGAGGTACAGCGTGGACGAGTGGATGATCCGCCCGGCCTGTTCGCTCACCGCCTTGGTGATCTCGGGCAGCGCGTGCGCGGTCATCGTGGTGAGGATGCCGCCGAAGAAGTCGAGGTACCGCTTCCCGTCAGCGTCCCAGACGTACCGGCCCTCGCCGTGGGTGATCTCGAGCGGGTCCTGGTAGTAGAGGGCGAGCCAGTCCGGCAGAACCGCCTTGTGACGCCCGTACAGATCGCTCACGGCTGCACCAGCCCTTCGTACGCGTCCGGCCGCCGGTCCCGGTAGAAGGCCCACTGCTGCCGGACTTCCTCGATGAGATCGAAATCAAGGTCGCGGACGACGAGTTCCTCGTCCTTGTCGCTCGCGACCTCGCCGACGAACTGGCCGCGCGGGTTCACGAAGTACGAGGTGCCGTAGAAGTCGTTGTCCCCGTACTCCTCCTGGCCGACCCGGTTGATCGCGGCGACGAAGTACTCGTTGGCGACGGCCGCCGCGGGCTGCTCCAGCTGCCACAGGTGGGAGGAGAGGCCCCGGTGCGTCGCGGACGGGTTGTAGACGAGCTGCGCGCCGTTCAGGCCGAGCTGACGCCAGCCCTCCGGGAAGTGCCGGTCGTAGCAGATGTACACGCCGATCTTTCCCACGGCCGTCTCGAAGACGGGCCAGCCGAGGTTTCCGGGTTTGAAGTAGTACTTCTCCCAGAACCCCTTGACCTGCGGGATGTGGTGCTTGCGGTACTTGCCGAGGTAGGTCCCGTCGGCGTCGATCACGGCCGCGGTGTTGTAGTAGAACCCGGACTGCTCGATCTCGAACACGGGGACGACGATGACCATGCCGGTCTCGCGCGCCAGCTCCCGCATACGGGTGACGGTCGGCCCGTCGGGCACGGGCTCGGCCCAGCGGTAGTGCTCGGGCTCCTGGACCTGGCAGAAGTACGGGGCGTTGAAGACTTCCTGGAATCCGATGACCTCGGCGCCCTGCCGGGCGGCCTCCCGGGCGTGCTCCACGTGTTTGGCGACCATGGACTCGGTGTCGCCGGTCCAGGTGGCCTGGACCAGAGCGGCACGTACGACGTTGGCCATGACCTGCTCCTTCGGCTGGACGTCAGAGAGCCTCTACGCCCGTAGACGAAGGTCGTAGGGGCTCGAAAGTAAGCCTCCGGAGGAGCCTTGCCAAGACCATCGCCGTTAACCCGCGGAGTCGATCACGTTTCACACCCCGGTGGGCGAGTCACAGCCGGTCGGGTTACGCGCTGTGCCCTGCGACGCGCAGGGCGTGCACCAGATCCCAGTACCGGTCCTCGGAGGCACCCCGGGCCGCCTCCAGGAGCAGCGGTACGAGGCGCTGGGGGTCGGCGGCGACACTGCGGACGGCCTCCTCGGGGGTGCGGACCCGGACGTACGCGTCGAGCAGCGCACGTACCTCGCGCTGTTTGCCCTCCTCGGCGAGCCGGAGCACCGCCTCGCCCACCTCCTGGGCGGGCCGCACGATGCCCTGCCGGAGGATCTGCCGGCCGTCGGTCTCCCGTCCCGCCGCGACAAGCGCGTCTGCGGCGGCGACCAGCCGGTCGGCCGGCAGGGACGCGGCCTCCCAGAGCAGGGTGGCCCAGTCGGCACCGAGCCCCGCGCGGTTCAGCTCGGCGGCGAGCAGCGGAAAACGGGCGGCGGGCCAGTGGGAGGCCTCGACGAGCAGCGCGTGCGCCTCGCCGCTGCGTCCCTCGCCGCGCAGTCGTACGAGGTTGCGGACGGCGTCGATGGTGTCGTGCCGTGCGTCGTCGTCCAGCGCCTCCCGCACGGGCACGGCTGCCGCGGACCTGGCGGCGGCCCCGGCGAACCGGGCCCCCCGCGGGGTACGGCGGCTCGGGGCGGCGGGCCCCGGCACGGGCGGTACGGGTGTGGGGTCGACGACGGGCGTGGCGCCGGTGTCCGCGTCGTCCATCATCCCTGCGAACCGGGCACCGCCACGGGCACGGCGCTTGGAGCGCTGCTTGGGGGCGGGGCGGGGGTCCGCGGGGGCGGGCTCGGGGTCGGGGCCGGCGGCGGGGGGCTCGTACCAGTCGGTGGGGAGCCGCGGGGCCGCGCGCTCGGCCGAGGGTTCCGGGGTGCTGGGGGCGTCGGGCTGATGGGCGCCGTCCCGCCAGGCGGACGCCTCGTCGTCGGGACTGTGGCGGCCGGGGCCGCGATCGTCTCCGTAGGCGGCATCGCGGTCGTCCGTCCGGCCGGAGCGGCGGCTGCCCGCGTGCCAGGCGGACGCCTCGCCGTCGGCGTCCTCACGGCCGGGACCGCGGCCGTCTCCGTAGGCGGTGGGGCGGGCGGCGTCGCGGTCGTCCGTGCGGTCGGAGCGACCGGTGCCTTCGCGCCAGACGGCCGTCCGGTCGCCGGAGCCTTGGCGGCCCGCGTCCCGGTCGTCTCCGTAGCGGGCCGGGGCGGGGTCGTCCGGGGCCTTTCGGCGAGAGCCCGACCCGTTCCCGTATCCGGCGGCCGGACGGCTGTCCGTTCGCTGCCTGCGGGCGTCGCGCTCGTCGTCGTACCGGTCGGCCGTGTCCTCGGTGTCGGTGCGTTGTCTCGGCAGGGTCAGAGGGTCGCCGTCGGGTGCGTCGGCGAGGTGCGGGGCGTTGTGGACGCGGTTGGCGAAGACGTCTGCCTCGTCGTCGCGGTCGAGGCGCCGGAAGGGCGCTCGGCTCACCGTCCAGCGGGCCAACTGGTCGAGGCGGTAACGGAGTTCGACGCAGCGCGCGGAGGCACGTTCATGGTCGTCGCGGGCCCAGGCGAGGTCCAGGCGGAGACTTTCGGCCTCCTCGTGGCTGGCGGCGGACCCGAGCGACCGCCCCAGCTCGGCGAGCCGTTCGGCGGCGTACTTCTGTTCCCGGAGCATCACGTCGAGCCGGTCCCCGAGGGTGTCACGGGCGCCCGGGCGGGAGTCGAACGCGGCGAGCGATGCCTGGTGCAGGGCACGCGCCCGCTCGGCCTCCGGGGTGACGGCGCCCGAGCCGTACCCGGCGGCGAGATCCTGGAGGAGCGCCTCCACGACGTCCCAGGGCGGCACTTCGTACCCATCCAGGCAGGCGCGCATACCGTCGGGGTCGCGCTGCCAGAACACGCCGCACCAGCCCGCGCCCTGATCGAGGCGAGCCAGCAGGCCGTTCAGATACCCCGCGAACTCCCGCACCTGCCCCGGGAGTTGTTCCACCGCCATGACGTCCACCCCATGCCCGACCGGAGTTCTCCGCCCGTAGAAAACACCAACCGTGTTACGGATGGACTACGAAGGGTTTTCGGACCGGACGCAGAGTACCGCGCGCCCAGCGGAACGTGACGTGAGTAACCGGCACAATGGCCGGAACCGTCCCCCGCGGCCTACGCCGCGACCGGGGCCAAGGGCTCGCACCGCCCGACCAGTTCGTCCATGGACAGTCCAAGGACCCGGGCAAGCGCCGCGACCGTGAAGAAGGCCGGGGTCGGCGCCCGCCCGGTCTCGATTTTACGGAGGGTCTCGGGCGAGATACCGGCGCGGGCCGCGATCTCCGCCATGCTGCGGCCACCACGCGCCTCACGCAGCAACCGGCCGAGCCGCTCGCCGCGTTCACGCTCTTCGGGGGTGAGAGGAGTGCGTACCATGTCACCATTCTAATACCGGTATAGTAATTGGCATGGTGGAACTCAAGACAGACGCGGAGATCGATGCCATGTACGAGGCGGGCCAGGTGGTCGGCAGAGCTCTGACCGCCGTCCGGGAAGCCGCTGACGTGGGCGTGTCCCTGCTGGAGCTGGACGAGGTGGCGCACGAGGTACTGCGCGCGGCCGGGGCGACCTCCCCCTTCCTCGGCTACCGTCCCTCCTTCGCGCCCACCCCGTTCCCGGCGGTGATCTGCGCCTCGGTGAACGACGCGATCGTGCACGGCATCCCGGACGGCTACCGGCTGCGCGACGGCGACCTCGTCTCCATCGACTTCGGTGCCCAACTCGGCGGCTGGGCGGGCGACTCGGCGATCAGCTTCATCGTGGGCGAACCTCGCCCCGCCGACATACGGCTCATCGAGACCGCCGAGCTGGCCCTCGCGGCGGGCATCGCGGCGGCGGTCGTCGGCAACCGCATCGGCGACATCGCGCACGCGATCGGCAAGGTGTGCCGAACGGCGGGCTACGGCATCCCGGAGGGCTTCGGCGGCCACGGCATCGGCCGCCGTATGCACGAGGATCCCCCGGTCCCCAACGAGGGCCGCCCCGGCCGGGGCATGCCGCTGCGCCACGGTCTGGTGCTGGCGATCGAGCCGATGCTGATCGGCGGCGGCAAGGACGGCTACCACGAGGCCCCGGACGGCTGGACCCTCCGCACGAACGACGGCTCCCGCGCGGCCCACGCGGAACACACGGTGGCGATCACGGAGTCGGGGCCACGGGTGCTCACAGCCCGGCAGGAGGCACACACGAGCCGGGCGTAGCCTTCGGCTCCATGCTCATCGGAAACGGCACTTCCGCCGACGCGGAGAGCATCACGGACCTGCACACGGCCAGTTGACGCAGCGCGTACGCGGCGCTCATGCCCGCCGCGTATCTGGACGGTGCGTTGGCGGCGGAGAACCTCGCGAAGTGGCGGGTCGGCGGCGGCGCTGTCCGACGACCGGTGTCCGCTGCTCGCCGAGCAGGACGGCGAGCTGCGCGGCTTCGTCCATCTGGACGCGGCCCCGGACGGCCGGGTGCACGTGGACAACCTGCACGCCCGGCCGGGTCACGTCGGCACCGGCGTCGGCCGCGCCCTGCTGCACCACGGCCGGGGCATCCGCCTGGAGGTGCTGCGCGGCAACGCCCGCGCGATCCCGTTCCACGAGCGCGCGGGCGGCGTCCGTACGGCGGAACGCCCCCTGGAATTCGCCGACGGCCGCGGGCTTCACGCTGGCGGAGATCGAGTACACCTGGCCCGCGGCGATAGTCAGCCGTTACGGGGACGGGCGGACGGCCTCGGACACCGTGCCGCCGCCCGCTCCCGCGTGACTCATGACGTCGGCCGCACCACCATGGCCGACCCGCCACCCCGCCGTACCGTCTCCGCCGCCGCCACCCACTTGCCGTTCGGCAGTCGTTGCACGCCGGTCGCCGCGCCGATCTCGGGGTTGAGCCGGAAACCGTGGCCGATCGCCTCCAGCCCAGCCCTCGACTCGCCGTTCCACAGCCCGGGTTCGAGCTCGGTGGTCGTCTGGTTGCGCTGGCTCGCGCGCGGCGCGGCGATCGCGTCGACCAACGGGAGCCCTCGGTCGAGGAAGCCCGTCAGGGTCTGCAGGACGGTCGTGATGATGCTCGCGCCGCCGGGTGAGCCAAGAGCCACCACCGGCTTGCCCTGAGCGTCCAGGACGATCGTCGGGGACATCGACGAGCGCGGACGCTTGCCCGGCCCCGGCAGGTTCGGGTCGTGGACGGCCGGGTTGGCCGGCGCGAAGGAGAAGTCCGTCAGCTCGTTGTTCAGGAGGAAACCACGGCCCGGGACCGTGATGCCGCTGCCGCCGGTCTGCTCGATGGTCAGCGTGTAGGACACGACGTTGCCCCACTTGTCGGCCACCGTCAGATGCGTCGTGTTCTCGCCCTCGTAGGTCGTCGGCGCCGCGATGCCGGTGCTCGTGCAGGCCGCCGGGTTGCGCGGGTCGCCGGGCGCGACCGGGCTCGTCAGCACCGCGTCGTCCTTGATGAGGCACTCCCGCGAGTCGGCGTACGACTGCGACAGCAGCTCCTTCGTCGGTACGTCCTCGAAGGCCGGATCGCCCACCCAGCGCCCGCGGTCCGCGAAGGCGATCCGGCTCGCCTCGATGTAGCGGTGCAGGAACCGGACCTCGCTCGCCTTCGAAAGGTCCGTCCTCTCAAGGATGTTGAGCGCCTCACCGACCGTCGTGCCGCCCGACGAGGAGGGTGCCATGGAGTAGACACCCAGGCCACGGTACGACGTCTTCGTGGGCGCCTGTCGCTTCGCCCTGTACGCCGCCAGGTCCTTCAGCGACAGCTCGCCGGGACGCGCGTTGTAGCCCGAACCCGGGTCCACCGGCGGCTTGTTGACCGTGTCGACGATGTCCCGTGCCAGCTTGCCCCGGTAGAGGGCGCCGACGCCCTTGCGGGCCAACTCCTCGTACGTACGGGCCAGATCGGGGTTCTTGAACGTCGACCCGACCACCGGCAGCGCGCCGCCCGGCAGGAACAGCTTCGCCGTGTCCGGGAAGTTCCTGAACCGTGCCTCGTTCGACGCGGTCTGCGAGCGGAACGTGTCGTCCACCGTGAAGCCGTCGCGAGCCAGCCGCTCCGCCGGCTTCAGCAGCGTCCCGAGGCGCTTGGTGCCCCAACTGTCCAGCGCCGCCTGCCAGGTGGCGGGCGTGCCCGGGGTTCCGACGCCCAGTCCGCTGGTGACGGCGTCGGCGAAGGCGATCGGCTGCCCGTTCTCCAGGAACAGGCCCGAGTCGGCCGTCAGGGGCGCCGTCTCGCGGCCGTCGATCGTCCGCACCGTTCGGGACTTGGCGTCGTAGTAGACGAAGTAGCCGCCTCCGCCGATGCCGTTGGAGTAGGGCTCCGTGACCCCGAGCGCGGCGGCCGTGGCGACGGCGGCGTCCACCGCGTTGCCGCCCTTGCGCAGGATCTCGATCCCGACGGCCGAGGCATCCGCGTCCACGCTCGCCACGGCACCGCCGTAGCCAACGGCGACCGGGACCTTCCTCGGCGCCGGGTCCGCGGACATGGCTCCGGAAGGCGGCGCAGCCGCCCCCACCGAAACCACTGTTGCCGAAACCGCCAGGACCGCCAGACTCCGCGCGACAGGGCGACGCATCAATACCTCCAGTCAACGACCGTCCGCGCAGCGTAACTTCATCCCAGCGGTCCCGTAAGGGCCCCTCGAACACCGTTGCGGTCGACCGCTAGCATGCGCGCCCATGACTGACGATGTGCGCAATATCGTCCTCGGTGTGGTCGCGGCCGGTATCAGCGCAGCCCTCGGCTGGCTGGCCCGCACCTATCTGTGGAAGCGCAAACTCCGCCGTAAGCAGGCCTTCTTCGGACTGCCGGACAACTCCGAGTCGCTGCTCGTGGTGAACCGCGAGGCCGGCGGACCCGAGTTGACGGTGATGCGGCACGACGTGTTCGCGCTCCTGGAGCTCGCCGCCCTCATCAAGGACTGCCACGCCCACGCCCAGGTCGTCGCCCACGACACCGCACAGCAGGGGTTCGGCGAGCGGACCGAGTTCTGCGTGGGCGGCCCGGCCTCCAACGGCAGATCACCTCCGCCACTGCCGCCCTCGCTCCAGACGACAGCACCCCGGCTGACGGTACTGCCGTGCTGGTCACCGCCCCGCTGCCTTCATTAGACGGTGTCCTATGTGGTGATCATTCGTTGGTCTCTCCATGGGGCGGGGTACGTGGAGTTGGATTGTTCCAGACGGCTTGTGGGAACTCGCCAGGCCGTTGATTCCGGAGGATCGGGTGCGGCCGCAGGGCGGCGGGACCCAGAACACGACTGATGAGACGCTATTCGCAGCGATCATCTACATGCTGGTCAGCGGCTGCGCCTGGCGGGCTCTGCCGCCATGCTTTGGTATATCGAAGTCGACGGCCCACCGCCGGTTCATGATCTGGTCGCGGGCCGGCGTCTGGGGCCGGCTACACGAAACAGTCCTGCACCGACTCGACGATGCGGACCTCGTTGATGTCTCCCCCGTCGTCCTCGACTCCGCCCACGTAAGGGCTAAAAAGGGGGCGAACACACAGGTCCGAGCCCCGTGGACCGAGGCAAGCCGGGCTCCAAGATGCACATCCTGTCGGACGCGAACGGACTGCCCCTGGTCGTCGGCGTCTCCGCCGCCAACGTCCACGACAGCGAAGGCCTGAAGCCCATGGTCGAGGGTCACCAAACGAGACACGACCCCCACAATGGCCGCTACTTCAAGCCCCAGCGACTACACGCCGACAAGGCTTACGACATCCCCCACCTGCGCAAATGGTTACGCGGCAGGCGCATCGGCGTGCACATCGCCCGCAAAGGCATCGAGTCCAGCGAACGGTTGGGCCGCCGCCGTTGGGTGATCGAACGAACCATCTCGTGGCTGTCCGGCTACCGCAGACTCAGCCCCCGCTACGAACGCAATCCCCGTAACTACCTGGCCTTTCTCGGTCTCGCCGCAGCCATCTGCTGCTACAAGCGGTTCGTCCGCCTCACCACATAGGACACCGTCTAAATCCGACGGAACGCCGTGCGGGTTGCACCCCCAAGCAGGGAATCGTGCCAGTTTCTATGCCCTACGGGATTTACCCCCGGCGGAACCTCAGGGTCGCAGAATTACAAGGCCTGTAGTGAGACCCGTTTCTATGCCCTAAGGGCTTTGGCACCGGCGGAACCGAGCAGGGCTTCGCGCCGGTCACCGGCCCGATCTCGTTTCTATGCCCTACGGGCTTTGGCTCCGGCGAAACTCGAGGACGCCATCACGCTCCTCAGTGGTCTGTCCGTTTCTATGCCCTACGGGCTTCGGCTCCTGCGGAATTCTTGCTCAACCGTCAGTACCAGGTCTACCTGAACAACGCGTTTCCATGCCCTACGGGCTTCAAGCCCTGCGGAACCGTGGGACATGTTCAAGAAGGTCCTCGGCAATGCCGTTTCCATGCCCTAGGGGCTTCAGTTTTTGAGGAATGGAGGCTGCCTAAGACCAACTCCACGGCGCAGCAGACAAGTTTCTATGCCCTACGGGCTTTGGCTCCGGCGGAACACTCGGGCATCACCACGCGTCGCGACGTCCTCTAGAGTTTCTATGCCCTACGGGCTTCGGCTCCGGCGGAACCTTAGCCTGAGCTTTGTGGGTCTTCACCCCCCGACCCGTTTCTATGCCCTACGGGCTTCAGTTCCTGCGGAACCCGGGGACAACGAGCACGGTATCCGCGGCGGACTGAAGTTTCTATGCCCTACGGGCTTTGGCTCCGGCGGAACTCCAGCGTATCGGCTGTGTGTACGTCGCTGACTTCGAGTTTCTACGCCCTACGGGCTTTAGCTCCGGCGGAACCCTTCCTCCTGGAGAGGGCTCCTGGCCTGTGGTGATTGTGCCCGATGCGCAGGGCAGCGCGCCATCACCCTCAGGAGTCGGTGACGTACGTCACGTCGACGTGGATCTCGTTGGTGACCTGCGGCAACGGGTCGCGCGGGAATCTCTGCTTCGGAGGTGCTCTCGCTCGGGGCGGTTACGGGGGTCAAGCTGTGGAGTGAAGGGTGGGGCATCGCGTCTCCCTTCACACGATCCAGAAGTCAGCGCGTTCTTCGAGACGTCTGTTGCCGAGGATGATCAGTTCGTTGAGCGTTGACACGGGGAGCGGGTAGATGCGGATCTGGTCCTCGTCGCGGTCGATCAGTTTGCGGAGGGTGCCGCGAAGTTGCTGGACCGCCTTCTTCGTCGGGAGCGTGACCTCGAAGATGCTGTACTGGACCCGCGCCCCCTGGGGCGGCCAGGAGATCGGAGATCTCGCCTCTCCGGTCGTCGTCGGCGATGTCGTAGCTGACCAGCAGGGTGTCCGGCATGTGTGCTCACCTCCAGCCGATGGGTGTGTAGGCCGGAGTCCGGTCGGTGATGACGTCAGCGAGGTGGCGGGCCCGCACCGTCAGCGCCTTCCGGTAGGAGACGCAGCGGCCGGCCGAGGGATGGTGGGCCGCGGTCAGCATGCGCCGCTCGTACGCGGCCAGGAAGGTCCGCAGCGTGTCGCGGTCCATGCGGCACCCCTTCCCTCCGGTCTCGTCCGTCGTGAAACCGGCGGGGCCGATCTTTCCCGACGTACACAGGCCGATGACGAGATGGTCGACGATCAGCGGCCGGAACTCCTCGACCAGGCCGAGGGCCAGGGCCGCAGCGACTGCTGCCGTGGCCATGCTCACGCTGGCGGGGTGTGGAAGGGGCCGCTGTGATGATGCGGCAAGCTGATTCGCTCGCGGGCCACCGCCCCGGCCTGCCGTCCGAGCGGGGTGCCGTGCGGCGGCGTACCATCTGGCAAAGGACGGCAGCTCGTAGCGAATGCTGGCCGCCCGGGGCAGGCGGACAATAGTTACACCGGGTTCCGTGCTCGTAAAGGAAGACACCGATGGTGAGATCCTTTGGCGGCAGTGTGGCTGTCCTCGTACTCATCCTGGGTGCCGCTGTCTCGGCCTGCGGCGGCGACAGCGGTGAGTCGCCCATGCGGGCGACCGCTCAAGACAAGACGCAGAGCGTCAAGGAGAAGCAGGTCGCGGAGTTCCTCGCCATCTTGCGCGAGAACAGTGTCCTGTCGGTCAACTCGGATGTAGACCTAGCACAGCTTGGACCCAGGTGTGCACTGACGCTGTCGAGTTCCTGCCGAGCAACCCGGAACTGGCCAGAGGCACGATCGAGTTCTATGACCATTCACTGGACCCACGCGAAGCAGGGATCGTCCTCGAAGCTGCGGTGAAGGTCTTCTGCCCTGACTATGCCGACCAACGAAACAGCCAGTAAAGGGTATCGGTAGGAGTCTGCGATCGGGTGCTCGGTGCTCGTGTAGCTGACGGCCTGCGAGGCCCCGTCCGTTAGTCCGCTGGCCGACCCTTCAAGGTCACGGGAGGCGCAATGAGGAGTGCTCGCACTACTCGGACGGCTATAACTACGGTGTGCGTCGCTGTAGTGACCCTCGTCGGCGGCTGTTCCGTCGGCGCGTCTGCTTCATCCAATCAGGCAGGGGCCAAGGACCGTGCATCAGCCCTGGTAGCTGCCTCGCCAGCGCCCACGATGGGGCTTCCTACGAGTAAGCAACTGCACTCGGCGCTACTGAAAGCGGATGAACTGGGACCAGCCATGCAGAAGGCAACCCCTACCCCGTCACCGTCCGAGGGAGAGAAGGACAGCCGATACACAGGCTGCCAGCCCTTGGCGCGGTGGCTGAACGGAGACGGTGGCACCTCCTCAGGCACACCCCAGGCCGTGGTGACGTTCCGGAGTCGGAACGGCCTGGTTGCTGTGTACGAAGCGCTGACGGCGGAGCCGCCCGGCGCTCTCGACGCCGACTACGCGCAAGCCGAGCAAGCTCTCGAGTCCTGTGACTCCATCAGCCTCGAATCCACTGAACAAACGATCACGCTCTCGCTGACACCAATCCATTTCGGGGGCCCGGATTCGACCGCGGTGCGCATGGACGCCAGGCACCAAGGGGTGCTCGTCAACGGTTACATCGCGATCGAGCGGCTGGGTGAGAGTGTTGCCCTGGTGTATGCGTTCTTCCAAGTCGGCAACGGTTCTTCGCAGCTGGCGAGCTTGTTCTACGGTCGTGCCGCCGACAAGGCCCGAACCATTCTCGATCTTGAACCCCAGGACCCCTCGCGGATTTAGATCGGTGCTCCGATCTCACCTGCCCGCAATGTCGTCTCCACGCAGACGTCGGCGACCGGCTGCAGCAGGCCAGCTCGTCCGCCACTTACAAGAGGGCTTGTGGACAACCCGGCCGGGCCTGCAGAACGCGGACGGCCCGCCGATTCGGGGGAAAACGGCGGGCCGCACTGACCGCCACGGTGCCACACCCGTCGGCGCGTCGCACGCCGGAACAGCGAAATCGCAGCCGCCCGGGTTCTGACGCCGGGCAACACGTAGGGCCCGTCCGGTGTACGGACGGGCCCTACGTGTATCGAGCGCCGGGCAGGCCTTGCACCTGCATTTCCCCGCAGGAAGCGGGACGTCTTTCCTTGGACCACCAACGCACAACCAGCCGACCCGAGTTGCGGCGACCAGCTCAAGATCAAGTTTAGCGCATGCGGCCGACTCTCTGCCTCCAGGAAGGCCTCGAGCCGACCCGCTGTCGCCGGACCGGAGTCCCACTGCAAGGGGACGCCACGTGCCACAGGATCAGCGTGGTGCTTCGGCGCCGCTACCGCGGCGGACCCGTTCCAGGATCTCTTCATGGAGGGCGGCCAGGCTCTGCGGCGGCGCCGGGACTGGGCTGCCGGTGAGGGTGTACCACTCGTCTGCGTCCGTGTACTGGATAGCGATGTGGGCGCGTCCGTCGGCAAGGAGGCGGGTGGCGATGGTGAGGTCGCCGGTGATCGAAGGCGGCAACCGGCGAGAGACGCGCCGGCACCTGCGGGACCGGCACGGCGAAGTCCTCGGGGACCTGGGCCGGTACCGCAAGGCATTCGCTGAGACCGCCGCCGTATGGATCGCTACGGCCCCCAAACCGCCCCAATGACCCGCTGGACAACAGTGGAACCCCGCCCCGGGTACTCTCTCGGGTACATGGGGCGGGCTCCGCAGTCGTCAGCCTGGAACGCGAGCGAGGACCAGTCCTCGTACTTCCTTCGCCTTGCCGGCCTCCCGCAGGAACTTGCCGACGGTGTGGAACTGGGAGCCGGTGGTGAAGACGTCGTCGACAAGCAGGATGCGCTTGCCCTCGACGCTCTGACGGAGCCCGAGCGCCGCGGCATGCTCGCGGGCGGCATCCATCTTTTCGTACCAACCCTTGCCGGCCGACTTCGCGGTCTCCCGTGTCTTGACCAGGACAGGGCTGTCAGGGTCGGCGAGTGGCCAGCGGTCCAGTCCATCCTCCGCGTGGGCCGCCCTCATCATCATCTCGATGTGCTGGAGCGGAGCACGGCCAGGCGCGGTGGGGTTGCCGAGGATGAGGTCGATGTCGGCGAACATACTCTGGTTCGCTTCGAGGTACCCGACGATCAGCCGCCCGAAGATGACTCCCCAACCCTGCGACCCGTCTTGGAGGGCGTACTTGTACTCCTTGATCGTCTGTTCGAGAGGGAAGGCGTAGAGCGCCAGAGCATCCACGCGCGTGAAGAAGCGGGTGTCCGCGTCCCAGCCGCAGATCTTGTTCCAGCACTTCGCTCCCGGCACGGCCAGCGTCTGGCCGCATACCGCACAGTGGTGCTCGGCAAGCGGGCGAACGGCCGATGCCGCGCATTCCGCGCACACCTGCGTCGTCCCGGTGAATCGGTAGGCGCACCGACGGCACTGCGGGAAGACGAGTCGCTTCGGAAGATCAGACTGGTGGGTCACAGGCCCGCCAGCGCGAGCTGGAGGCGCAGTTGCGCGGCCTGCTGTACTCGCTTGGCATTGCCGAGGCGCGAGAGGACGTCATCGAGCTCAGCGACCTCCACCGCCTTCCCTTCCGCGACCATCTTCGCCGCCCACGGCTCCTTCGTCGCGAGGGACTTGATCAGGAAGACCTGCTTGCCGTGCTCGTGGGCAATGCGGGCCTGCATCTTGGCGCCGGAGGTCGAGGACGCTTCGATGACGACACTGCCCATCGTCGAGCCGGAGGTGACGACGTTGCGACGCGGAAAGGTCCAGGTGGCTGGCCCTGACGTGGGCCAGAACTGCGAGACCAGGGCTCCGCCCTCATCAACGATGCGGGCAGCCAGTCCCTTGTTCTGGGCAGGGTAGATCTTCGCGGCGATGCCGGTTCCCATGACAGCGACGGTCCGGCCGCCGGTGTCGAGTGTGGCCGTGTGGGCGGCGGTGTCGATCCCCTTGGCCAAGCCGCTGAAGATCACCACGTCCTCGTCGACCAGGAGCCGCGCCATGCGGGCGGCGCGGCGCATCCCGTCCTCACTCGCGTTGCGCGTGCCGACGATGGCGGCCGAGCGAGCGTCGCGCTCTTCGAGGTCGCCGAGGTGGAACAGGAAGGGGGGCAGGTTGGGCACGAGGCGCAGGTTGGCCGGATAGCCAGCGTCGAGCACCGTCACGAGGCGGGCGCCAGCCTTCTCGGCTGCCTCCAGCTCATCGGCGACGCGTGCGCGGGCATCCTCGATCACAGGAAGCGCCTCCCGCAGAAGGGTGAGGTTCTTGCGAGCGACAGCGGAGTCTTCAGGGATGTCGCCCCCGAGGACGACCTGGAGCGCTTCGGGCGACTGGCAGGTCCGGGCGATCAGGTTCCAGTCGACGGATTTACTTCCGACGCGGAGGGCGCAGATCGCCAGCAGATCCCTCTGCTCAGGCGTTATTGCGGGCATTTTGTGTCCTTCTACTTATGGCCCCGACTGTTCGAAGGGTGATGCTCTGATTCTTTGGGCCGTCTCCCATCATGGCGCACGGCGTCCAGACAGCGCACGGGGGCCCGGCGTTTCAGTTCTGCAAAACACCCGGACGGTCGCCTCTCCTCCAGGATGACCAGGGCTTCTACCTTCGGCGGCTTCTGCCACTCTCCCAAGTGAACGACCGGGACGAAGGTAGCCATCTACGTCCTGTGACCGCCAGACACTTTTCGCGATCATGAACCTACGCCGCGGCCTGGTCGCCGCCGCCCTCGCCTTCGCCACCCTCGCTCCGACACCCGCCCATGCCGACGAGCTGACCCTCATGGAGGGCATCGCCTCCCTGCCCGTCGCCGATGAGATCCGCGAGGGGTACAAGCGCGAGCTGTACCTGCACTGGAAGGACGACGACAAGAACGGCTGCAACGCGGACAAGGACGTGTTGATCGCGGAGGCGATCGAGGCCCCGGCGGTCGGTCCGAGCTGCAGGCTCACCGGGGGCGTCTGGTACAGGATGTCGCCTGATCAGCGCGGCAGGTATCCGACAGCAACGCCAGCACCAACTCCCGTGCCCGGCGTCGTGGTTCCACCCTGGCGGACCTCCCGGGATGTGGCATCAGGGCCTCGAACATGTCCTGCCAGCGGACAGGATCTACGATGCACCCTACGGCCACCGCCTGATCCTCTGTCTTCGCACACCGATGATCACCGGTGGCCGCGCCCGTTCTCGGACCGGCCTCGACCAGCAAGACCACGACCTACAGCCGGAGCACTAGTAGCCTCATCTGGTGACGATTTTCGACTGGTGCCGACACTGCGGCAACCACGGGCCGATGACCGAGGAGCACCTTCCGCCAAGAGTCGCGGGCAACCGGTCACCCATCACCGTGTACAACGAGCAAGACGGAGCGCTGACGGTACTTCGGAGCTTCGAGGCGGGCCACACGATTCCGTCGCTCTGCAGGGCTGACAACAACAAGGCCAGCCACCGGGGTCTGCCGGAGGCGTACGCGCTCTGGCGCGATGACACCATCGGCCACCTCCGGGAAGCCGCTGCGGCGTTCCACCATTCCAGTGGTCAGCCACACAACGACCTGTTCTTCATCGCCGCCCGAGAAGGCGGTGCCTTCACGCTGCCGATGGAGCACGGAACAAAGCTCGGGTCAGAGCACATCACGAACTTGAATCCCGGCAAGATCGTTCGTCAGGTGCTCGGCATGATGCTGGCCGTACAGGACACGCGCTACCTGCTGGACACACAGCCGCAGTTGGCCGCTGCCTACCACTCCGACGAGCCGACGTCGATCGAACCGTTCGCGTTGCACCTGGCGCTCGCTGGCTCCGGCCTGTGCTACTTCCGAAACGGCGTGCTATCCGTGTCCGTCAGCCTCACCGGCCAGGGCGCGAGCAGCACCGAGTTCTGGGCCGTCTCGTTCCCACCGTTCCTTATCTTCTTGACCAGTGGACCGAAAGCGCCCATCGAGGCAACTCGTATCGACCGCTGGCTCGGATACCCCGTGAGCCGCGCGTTCAGCAAGCGTGATCGGAAAATGCGCTACCCGATTGCCGACCCGCGCGAGCTGCTTGTTGCCAAGCTCTACCAAGATCAGCAGAGGCTCGAAGAGATGGGTGGTTAATACTCCAGCCCCGGACGGCCTGATCCAGCTGGCCTGCAACGAGATCCAACACCTGTTCACTACGCTCGTTGCCCAGCCCCTCCACGCAACCGGACACCGGCTCCGCTGGTCCGCATGGCGCCGACGCCATCAAGCCCGGGCCCGAGCCTGCCACTACAGCAGCAGGCCGGCCGCCCCCATGAAGAGCACGATCTACAGCTGGGAGCTTATTCAAAGGGGGGTTGGGTACGGATCGAGAGCGAGATCGACTGGCATGAGCGCGAGAAGATCCTCAAGGCGGCGTTCCCGCTCGACGTGCACGCGGACCGGTCGGCCGCAGAGATCCAGTTCGGCCACGTCTTCCGGCCGACGCACACCAACACCAGCTGGGACATGGCCCGGTTCGAGACCGCCTGCCATCGCTGGGTTCACCTCGCCGAACCGGACTATGGCGTGGCACTGCTCAACGACTCCATCTATGGGCATGACGTCACCCGTACGACCCGTCCGGACGGCGGGACGACAACGACCGTACGGCTCAGCCTCGTGCGCGCGCCGCGCAGTCCCGACCCCGAGGCCGACCAGGGGCGCCACCGGATGACCTACACGCTGCTGCCCGGCGCAGCCGTGGCCGGCGGCTATGCGCTGAACATGCCTCTCCGGGTCGCCACCGGCAGTTCCGACGCGCCCCCGGCACCGCTGGTGAGCATCGGGGGGAACACCGCGTCGATCGAGACGGTCAAGCTCGCCGACGACCGGTCCGGCGACGTGATCGTACGACGTACGAGTCGCTCAGCGGCCGGGCGGACACGCGCTTGCGGACCTCGTTCCCGGTGGCCGCCGCGACGGCCACGGACCTGCTCGAACGGCCACTGCCCGGCGAGCCCGTGCCGATCGACGCCGAGGGCCGGATCCCCGTCTCGCTGCGTCCCTTCCAGGTCATGACCCTGCGGCTGCGCAGAACCGGATGATCGACCGGTTACCCGCTCAATCGGGACAGGCATCCCAGGATTCCGGCCAATCTGATCGCCCTCTGGTGGTCGCGATCCGCCGATGCCATCCTTCTCCCGATCGTGGACGCCGGTGGGGCAGGGCGAGGGCGGTGGGTGATGGCAAGATCGCGGTACCGGGGTGTCGTTGCTGTCATGGTGGGGCTTTCGGTCCTGCTCACAGGGCTGGGCGCGGGTGGCCTGACCAGGCAGAGGGCTGCTGACGCGGCAGCACCGCCGCCCGTTTCGCCCACCAGCTCGGCCCCCACTCCGGCCGAGCGCACGGCCTTAACCCAGGCCCGCGCGTCCGGGAAGCGGGTCGAGGTGACGGCGAAGCGCACCGAGACGATGGAGGTCTACGCCGACCCCAAGGGCCACTTCACCGCAGTGCTGCACCCTGGCCCGGTCCGGGCGCGCCAAGACGGCAAGTGGGTGGCGATCGACACCACCCTGGTGCGGCGGCCGGACGGTTCGGTCGCCCCGCGTGCCGCGGCGGTGTCGCTGGCCTTCTCCAAGGGTGGTCAGGAGCCTTTGGTACGGCTCGGCCAGGGCGGGAAGCAGGTGGCGCTGGGCTGGCCGGACCCGTTGCCGGCACCGGTCCTCAAGGGCGACACCGCCACGTATCCGGAAGTGATGCCGGGCGTCGACCTCAAGCTCACCGCGGGGTCGGCGGGCTTCAGCGAGGTGCTGGTCGTCAAGACGCGCGCGGCCGCGAAGAACCCGGAGCTGCGCAAGGTGCGGTTCGGCGTGCAGACGAGCGGGCTCACCTTGAAGGCGGGCAAGGGCGGTGGCTCCGAGCTCGTCGACGCCAAGGGGAAGACCGTCTTTTCCTCGCCGGCTCCCGCGATGTGGGACGCGGCCTCGAACGAGGCGGTCGGCCGTTTCGAGATGGCCAAGAACGCGATCACCGTCATCCCGGACCGGAAACTGCTCACGGCCCCGGACACCAAGTTCCCGGTGTCGATCGACCCGGACTGGTGGGTCCCCTTCGGCGGCTGGGCCAAGGTCTTCTCGGGAAAGCTGGACTCCTCGTTCTGGCACGGCGGCGGGGACGTCGAGCCGCCCGGCAGATTCGGCGGGCAGAACCTCGGCAAGGTCGGCAAATGTTGGCTCGCCAGCGGTACGTGCAACGGCATCGGCGCGGCTCGTACGTTTGTGCAGTTCGACATCAGAGGCCTGCACGGCGCGCAGGTCGTGACCCCGAACGGGTTGTCCGGTGCGGAGTTCAACGCGCACGAGGTGTACGCCCCGGCCTGTGGCGGGGGCAGCAGGAGATTCGGGGTGAGCCTGGTCCATGCCAACCCGTTCGGCTCCGACCTCACCTGGCGTAACTCGCAGAAGGAATTTCCGGCTCCCATCGGCGGGACCCGCAGGGAGATGCACGGCTACGAGCCGGGCGGAGCATGCGGGCCGGCGAATATCGGCTGGGGCGTCGGCGACCAGGTGCGGTATTCCAACGGCCAGGGCGCGACCCACGTCGCGTTCGCGCTGATCGCCGAGGATGAGACCGAGGACTACAGCTGGAAGAAGTTCGACGCGTACTCGCTGCTGGTGCACTACAACTGGCCGCCCGACGTGCCGAAGAACTTCTCCTGGTCGGCGGGGAGCTTCTCGCGTCCGTGCAGCACGGATGTGAACAACCCGGACTATGCCAGCAACGCGTCCGGGCCGATCATCTTGCGGGCGACCGGCACCGACCGGGACGACGACAACCTGTGGATGCGGTTCGAGCGGTGGACCCGGCATGGATCCATGCACGAGCCGCCGAACGCCCCTGGGCCGCTGGTCAATGGTTCGGAGTTCACCGACGTCATCCCGCAGGGGACCTTCCAGCACGGGTTCCAGCTCTCATGGCGGGCACGGGCCGGCGACAACTGGGGTCCCAGCCTGTTCGGGCCGCAGACAGGCACCGGGATGTGCCAGCTCGACATCGACAACGAAAAGCCCGGGAGGCCGTCGGCCACGCCGCCCTCCGAGTCGACCGTGGGTGCGCCGGCCGAGTTCACGGTCAAGGCCAATGACCCCGATGTGGTCGAGTTCCGGTACGGCCTGGCACAGGGCGGCAGCCAATGCCGTACGACCCGCAGCGTGCCCGCGGAAGATCTGGGTGGTGAGGCCTCGTTCAAGGTGACGCCGATGAAGGCGGCGGACTGGGACATCTGGGTGACGGCCGTCGACCGGGCCGGCAATGTGAGCTCGGACTGCGAGCGCCATACGCTGAAGGTGGCGAAGGGCGCGAGCCCAGTGGCGCAGTGGGCGCTGGACGGTCGCTGGACCGATGCCGGCGTGACCGACCCGATGGGCGGTCACAACGGCACCGTGGCCCTCGGGCCCACACGCTGGACCAAGGGCCGGGCTGGGGACGCGCTGCACTTCACCGGCGCCAGCGACTCCTATGTCGCGCCCGGCGGTGGGCCCGCGGTGGCCACGAACGGGAGCTTCTCGGTGTCGGCATGGGTGAAGCTGGACCAGGCGAACGGTGTCACCCGTACCGCGGTCTCCCAGGTGGGCGACCGGATGTCCGCGTTCTCGCTGGGGTACATCGGCGAGGTCAACCGCTTCGGCTTCCGGATGGCGTCCAAGGCCACCGACGACGCCGAGCTGATCACCGTGACATCGCTCAAGGTCGCCCAAGTCGGCGTGTGGACCCATCTCGCGGGCGTCTACGACGTCCCCACCCAAACGATGACCCTGTACGTCAACGGTCTACGCCAATACAACGTCACCGCCGTGGTGACTACACCGTGGGAATCCAGCTCGGTCCAGATCGGCCGCGGTAAATGGCGGGGGACCTTCGGGGACAACTGGGCCGGCGACATCGACGAGGTGCAGATCTATGACCGGGCGCTCAGCGACCTGACCTTCCTCGATCCGGGGGAGGACACGCCGCGCAGCGAGGTCGATCGCCTGGCCGGGACGCCGGTCGAGGAGGCGTACTACCCGCTGGACGAAGGCTCGGGCGGCAGCGCGGGCGACGCCTCGGGGAACTACCGCACCGTCGGCCTGAGCAACGCGAGCTGGGTCACGGGCAAGGTCGGCGGCGGGGCGGTGCGGTTCGCGGACGGGACCGGTGCCGGGCTGACCGCCCAGCCGGTGGTGGCGCGCACCGACACCAGCTTCACGGTCGCCGCGCGGGTCAGACCCGATGTGCTGGACGACACGGCGCGCACCGTGGTGAGCCAGGACGGCGGCCAGCACAGCGGGTTCTTCCTCCAGCGCCGCAAGGTCGGCAGCGACCACAAGTGGTCCTTCCACCTGGTCACCGCACCGGACCAGACCAACCCGACCCCGCTGTCGGTGGACGCTGCCGGGTCCGGGACGGTGCCGGTCCAGGGGGAGTGGGTGGCGATCGCCGCCGTTCATGACGCGCAGACGGGCGAGATCCGCATCTACGTCAACGGGCACTTGGCCGGGACCAAGGCGGTCGGCACGCAGAACTCGAACGTGACGGGCCCGCTGGTCATCGGCCGGGGGAGGTGGAACGGCCAGCCGGCGGGGAACTGGATGGGATCGATCGACGAGGTCCACGTCTATAACGGCGTGCTGGCGGACCGGGAGATCGCCGAGCTCAGCGCCCAGACGGAGCCGCAGCCCCCGTCGGCCTTCGCGGGCGCCTTCGGGCAGTTCGCCGGGCATGACGGCAGGCGCTACACCGGCCCTGGTCCGGTGCCGCCGGGGTACTACTTCGAGGGCACGCGCGGGTTCAGCGCACCGGAGGGCGCGCCGGACACCCGGCCGGTCTACTCCTGCCGCTATGGCGGAGGGTTCTTCCTCGACCACGCGGCCAACTGCGCAGGATATGAGGTTCTCGGCACCGCAGGGCGGGTTTACATAAACCCGCCCGAGGGCGTTCCCACATTGCCGGTCTACCGGTGCGTGGTGATTGCAAGCGGGGACCACTACCTGTCCCATAGCGACGCCTGTGAGAGCACGCCGGACAAGGTGCGTACCGAGTTCCTTTTCGGATACGTACGAACGCTCACGCCGCTCATCCGCTATCGCGGGCCGGACGGGGAGCGCTGGACCAGCGCGCACGCGCAATTCCTGCCATCCGGCTATAAGACCGAGAAGGTGCTGGGCTACGTGTCGCTACGGAGCATCGAAGGCGGCCCACCGCAGCTGAAGCTGTGTGAGGACAGCCGCTCCGACGTGTTCGACGAGTTCGTGTCCACGGACGTCGCATGCGAAGGCCAGAACGACATGGGTGCCTGGCCCAGCGGCCACCTGTGGTCTGAGCCACCCGACGGCATGGAGAGCCAACAGCTGTACGCATGCCGCAGCGAGGGCGCCGAGTGGTTCGAGTCCCTCGACCCGTTCTGCGAGGGGAGCGCCGACTTCGGCCGCCCGCTCGGCTACGTGATCACCCGCCCCTGACGGACCTGAGGAAGTCGCCATGATCATGCGTCGTTTCATAGCTTCGGGTACCGCAGTGACCCTGGTGGTCGGGCTGGTCGCGGGCATCCAGTCGCCTGCGGGCGCGGACGAGAGCTGGCCGCCGATCAAGCCGGACCGCGCGCACCTGGTGGACACCGCCAAGGTGCCCGTCAAGGCACCGCCGCCCGACAAGGTGGCCGAGGCCGTGGCCAAGTGGAAGCCGGCTGCGTCGTGGCCCGCCGCGTGGAAGGCGGAGGTGACGCCACCGGCGGCGGCGACCCAATTCGGGGCGCGGCGGGTCCGGGCCAAGGCGCTACCGGTATGGGTCGGTGCCGCCAGCGGATCGGTCTTGCTGGGCGGTGCCGGGAAGTCGGCCACACCACCCACGGTCCAGGTGGAGATGATCGATCACCCAAGCGCGAAGAGGCGGAGCGTCGACGGGCTCATGCTGAAGCTGAGCCGTACCGACGGGAAGACCGAACCCGGCAAGGTGTCCCTGACCGTCGACTACTCGTCCTTCCGGCACGCCTATGGCGGTGACTGGGCGGCCCGGCTGCGCCTGGTCGAGGTCCCCAACAACGGGTCGGCGGGGAAGGTCCTGACGACGACCAACGACGTCGAGGCCGGGACGGCGACCGCGGACGTGACGGTGGCCAGGGCGGGTTCGACCTTCGCGCTCACCGCCGCCCCGAACGGGGAGACGGGCGACTACAAGGCGACGTCGCTGTCGCCCTCGGGTTCGTGGGCGGTGTCGACGCAGTCCGGCGACTTCACCTACTCGTATCCGCTGAAGGTGCCCGCCGCCCCCGGCGGCCTGGAGCCGGACCTGTCGCTGTCGTACTCCTCCGGGTCCGTGGACGGCCAGACGGCCGCGACGAACAACCAGGCCTCGGCGATGGGCCTGGGCTGGGACATGTGGCCGGGCTCGATCGAGCGCTCCTACATGGGCTGCGCCGACGACATCACCGACCCGCTCAAGAAGACCGGGGACCTGTGCTGGGAGACCGACAACGCGTCGCTGAGCCTTGACGGGCGCTCCTCGCGGCTCGTGTACGCAGGCGGCAACAGGTGGCGGCCGGAGAAGGACGACGGGAGCCGGATCGAGCGGCTGACCGGGGTGGACAACGGCGACAAGGGCGGCAGCGAGGGAGTCGGCGAGCACTGGAAGCTCACCACGACCGATGGCACCCAGTATTTCTTCGGCCAGACCAAGACGTCGGCGTGGGCGGTGCCGGTGTTCGGCAACGAGGACGGCGAGCCGTGTAAGCAGGCCACGTTCGACGCGTCGTGGTGCGACCAGGCCTACCGGTGGAACCTGGACAAGGTCATCGACACCCACGGCAACACGATCACGTACTCGTACACGCCGGAGACGAACAACTACGGTCGCAACCTCAGCGGGGCGAAGACGACCCGGTACGTCCGCGGCGGGATCCTGGACCGCATCGAGTACGGCGGAAGAAACGGGGAGCATCCGGCCGCCCAGGTGGTCCTGGACCACGCCGAGCGCGGCGGCCCGGACGTTCCGTCCGACCAGGCGTGCGCAGACGGGCAGAACTGCGGGACGAAGTTCTCCCCGACGTTCTGGTCGACCAAGCGGCTTTCCACCATCACCACGCAGGTGTGGAACGGCAGCGCCTACAAGGACGTCGACCGGTGGACGTTCGAGCACAGCTACCCGCCCAACACCGACAACACCACGCCGTCGCTGTGGCTGCACGGCATCACCCACACCGGGCTCGCGTCCGGGGACAACATCGTCGGCCAGGCCATCGAGCTGCCGAAGGTCACCTTCAGCGGGACTCAGCTGCCGAACCGGCTGAACTCCGACACCGACGGCCTGCTGCCGATGAACAAGTGGCGGATCAACCAGATCAACAACGAGTCCGGCGGCACCGTCTCGGTCTACTACGACGGCACCGACTGCTCGCCGACCTCGCCCCCGGCCGCGCAGGGCAACACCAAGCGCTGCTTCCCCGCGATCTGGACACCGGACGGCGACATCCAGCGCAACGACTGGATGAACAAGTACCGCGTCCAGTCGGTCGCGCTCCAGGACCGGGTCGGCGGGCAGCAGACCGAGACGACCAGCTACGAGTACGTCGGCGGTACCGCCTGGAAGTACGACGACAACCCGCTGGTCCCGGCCGCGCGCCGGACGTGGAGCCAATACCGCGGCTACGAGAAGGTGCGCGTCCTGAGCGGAGACCCGACGAAGGTCACGCAGTCGTCGACGCTGCACCAGTACTTCCGCGGAATGGGCGGCGACCCGATCACCGACTCCCAGGGTGCGACCTGGCCCGACGATGACCAGCTGTCCGGCTTCCAGCGCGAGCAGATCACCTACGAGGGGGCTGGGGGGCCGGTGGTCTCCAGCGTGATCAACGATCCGTTGAAGCGCGATCCGACGGCCATCCACGGCACGCTGAAGTCCCATGTCGTCGAGGTCGAGAAGACGACCACCCGGACGACCCTGAAGCCCGGAGGCCTGCGCACCACCGAGGTCACCACCAAGTACAACGCCGAGGGCCTGCCTGTCGAGGTGAACGACCTCGGCGATGTCGACGTGGCGACCGACAATCGGTGCGTCACCACCCGCTACGCCCGCAACGAGACGTCGTGGCAGCTCGAGCTGGTGTCGGAGGAGTGGACCGACGCCGTCGCCTGCGGCACCACGCCTTCGTACCCCCGCGACGCCGTTTCCCATAACCGTACGTACTATGACGGCGGCGCCCTCGGAGCGGCACCGACGGCCGGTGACGCGACGAAGGTCGAGGAGCTCAAGGCGTACGTCGACGGCGAGGCCACTTACATCCCCAAGACCAGGTCCACCTTCGACGGCTACGGCCGGGTTCTGGAAGCCGTCGACCCGCTGAACCGCAAGACCACCACCAGCTACTCGCCGCAGACCGGTCTGCCGACGTCCACGACGGCGACCAACCCGATGGACGTGGCCAACCTGTCGGACGACCATGTCACGACGACCACGCTCGACCCTGTGCTGGGCCGGCCGGTGAAGGTCGCCGATCCCAATGGCCGGCGCACGGATCTGACGTACGACGCGCTGGGCCGGCTGGTGGGAGTGTGGAAGCCCGGCCGCAGCAAGGACAGCGGCGACAGCCCGAACACCCGCTACGCCTACGGAGTCCGCCCCGACGGGCCGAGCTGGGTGTCCACGGAGGTCCTCAAGCCGAACGGCAACACCCAGACGGGCTACGAGTTGTTCGACGGCTTCCTGCGCTCTCGCCAGAAGCAGGCGGTGGGACCCGGGCCAGCCGGTCAGGGGCCGTTGCGAGTGCTCACCGACACGCTGTACGACTCCCGCGGGCTGGCTGTCCAGGCCAACGGACCCTACGCCGACACCGGAACACCTGGCACCACGCTCGCAGGCGTTGATGACACCAAGGTGCCCGCTATGACCCGTACGACCTTCGACGGGGCAGAGCGACCCACCGTGACGGCCGTGCACTCCCTCGGCACCGAGCTCCACAAGACGACGACGGCGTACTTCGGCGACCGCACCGAGACGACTCCGCCTGAGGGCGGCACGCCGGTCACCACCTACACCGATGCCAGAGGCCAGCTCAGCGAGCAGCGCCAGTTCTATGCCGCGGCCACTCCGACCGGCGACCACAACAAGACCCGCTACACCTACACCAACACTGGCGAGATCGAAACGATCACGGATGCCGCGGGCAGCACGTGGCGCTACACCTATGACCTGCTCGGCCGGCAGGTGGGCATCTCCGACCCGGACAAGGGCCAGAGCACCAAGACCTACGATGACGCCGGGCAGCTCACCTCGACGAAGGACGCACGTGGCAAAACCCTCGGCTACCGGCACGACGCTCTCGGCCGCAAGATCGAGGAACGCCTTGAGACGGCCAACGGCCCGAAGGTGCTGGCGAACTGGACATACGACACCCTCTTCAAGGGACAGCTCACCTCGTCGACTCGCTATGTCGGCACCGAGAAATACACAACGGCGATCACCGGATATGACGCCGCCTACCGACCCACCGGCAAGACGCTCACCTTGCCCTCCAGCCTGTCCCCGCTGAACATCAGCCTTACCACCAAGTCGACGTACAAGGTCGACGGCAGCCCGGCTACTGTCACCCTGCCCGCATTGCCCGGTGTCGCAGAGGAGACCCTCACCTACGGCTACGACAGCCTTGGCCTTCCCTTCGAGATGAAGGCCAACAGCGGCTTCAAGTACGTGTACGACACCGCCTACTCGGAATTCGGCGAACTGTCCCAGATCCAGTTCGGTGACCTACCGGCATCAGGCCAGACAGCCCAGCAGGTCGCACAGACCTTCTACTACAAGCAGGGCACCCGGTGGCTCGACCGGGCTGTCGTCCAGCGTCAGGGCGGCCAGCCGGGCAGCGTGCAGGATCTGAACTACAGCTACGACAAGGCGGGCAACGTCACCTCGGTCGCCGACCGGCCGGAGATCGGCACCGCCGACGTGCAGTGCTTCACCTACGACGGGCTCCGGCGCCTCAGCGACGCCTGGACCACCACCGCCGCCACCTGTGGCTCGCCGGGCAACAGCGGCGGCGGACCGGCGCCGTACTGGACGAGCTACACCTACGACGCCGTCGGCAACCGGCTCTCCGCGACCCAGCACGGCGTTGGCTCGGGAGCCGCCGCGACGGCCACCACCAGCCGCTACAACTACCCGGACGACGACGAGGAACAGCCCAACACGGTTTCCTCGATCACCGCAGGCGGGACCGCGGTGACCGCCGCGGGCGCCTACGACTACGACGAGACCGGCAACATGACCACCCGGCCCGGGCCATCGGGGACCCAGACCCTGACCTGGAGCCCGCAAGGCAAGCTCGAGACCATTACCTCGGGCTCGGTCACGACCACGAACAGCTACGACGCCGATCAGGGCCTGATCGCCAGCACGGACACCGGCGCCACCACCGTCTATTTCGGCGGCGACGAGATCCGCTACGACAAGACCACCCGCCGATCCGCCAGCACCCGCCACTACACTTTCTCGGGTCGCACGATCGCCGTCCGCGATGCCGGCGGGCTCAAGTGGCTCAGCCCCGACCACCACGGCACGGACGGGGTCATCGTCAACGCCGCCGACTCCGCGACGGCCCTGCGCCGCAGCGACCCCTTCGGCAACCCTCGCGGCACCCAGCCCGCCTGGACGGGCTCCCGCGGCTTCGTCGGCGGCACCGAACTGCCCTCGGGCCTCACCCAGCTCGGCGTCCGCCAATACGACCCGAACCTCGGCCGCTTCCTCTCCGTCGACCCCGTTCTGGATCCCAAGGATCCGCAGCAGCTCAACGCGTACGCCTACGCCATCAACAACCCCACCACCATGACCGACCCGGATGGTCTGAAGTACTTCATCGATCTCGATGGCAGCGATGCCGCACCGAGCCGTTCGGCCGCCAAGACCATGGGCTACTACAACTGGAAGATGGCCATCTACAAGGCCTCGATGAGGGTATGGAAACGACGGTGCCCGCCTTTCGGCAGCTTTGGCTGTATTCTCAACAAGCCCAGGAAGCCGAACCTCTTTGATCCGAGGGACATCAACCCGCGCTACGTCAAGCCCAAGGCGAAGCCCACGTCCAAGCCAGAGTCCAAGTCCAAGCCCGCCGAGCCCGTACAATTCGATCGGCCTATCGTCACGGAGGATTTGAACAACTCCGACGCCAAGGGCTCGACGTCCATCTGTCCATCGGTGGCGATTGCCGCCGGTTACGGTGCCGGGGCCAACGCCTGCCTCTCGATGGACTCCAACGGCTTCACCTTCAACGCCGGTGTGAAGCAATTCGGCACGGAAGGCGCCTTCGCCGCCGCGGACATCGGTCTCATGTACAACAGTGGCTCCGCGGACCAGATCAACGGTGGAAGCGGCACATACGCCCAGGCGTCCCTCGGCGGCCACCTCGGCGGCGGGGGCACCCTGGCGGCAGGTGTGGAGCGCAGCTTCGACGGCGAGCTCGCCTCGTACGCACAGGCTTCCCTAGGTATTGGTCTCGGTGCCGCGGTGGGAGAAGCCGGCGTGACACACGGCGTGAACTCCGGCTATTTCAAGTGGCCGTGGGTCGACCACGTCAACGTCCGCGTCGTCGACCTCCCCTATCGGAACCCGCTCGCCCCGAAGACTTCGGGCTGGGATCGATTCTCGTAGCCGAGCCGCCGTCAGCGGGTCTTGCGGTAGAGGACGGCGTGGGAGATGCCGAAGACGGGGCGGATGGAGGCGGCGATCGTGCCGTGGTCGTTGATGTCGACGACCTCGCCTTCGGTGGTGATGCCCTTGGCGGCGAGGTCGGTCCAGCGGCCTCGCTGCCACAGGGCCGGGTGGACCTGGCCGTTGGCGAGCTGTGACTCGGCCAGGATCTGGTTCCTGTCGTTGATCGCCACGAGCCGGGTGGTCGAGCCGCTCAGGGTGCCCAGGTCGGTCAGTTTGCGCTTGCGCCAGAGCGTGCCGCGTTCGGAGCGGTCGGCGGAGAGCGTCCAGCCGATGGTCCAGCCCCGGTTGTTGATGCCGTAGGTGTTGCTGCGGTCGAACGCACGGGCGCTCAGGTCGGTGACCTTGCCCTTGTGCCACCGGGAGGCGTGGAACCCGGTGGCGCCGTGCAGCCTGCCGCCGGAGACCTGGCCGCGGTTGTTGATGCCCGAGGCGTCGTCCAGCGGGAGCTTGCGCATGCGTCCTTGGACCACAGGAAGGCCTTCCTGCCGCCGGCCTTGGTCGTGCTCAAGCCGACGACCTGGCCCTTGTCGTTCATGGCGGTGGGGAAGCTGGACGGGCCGCCCAGCGTGCGGAGGTTGATCAGCTTGCCGGCCCGCCAGAGGTAGGCGGTGTTCTCGCCGTCGACCCTGCCGACCATATGGCCCTTGTTGTTGATGTCGAGCGGGTGGAACGCGCCGAGATCCTTCATCTTGCCGCGGCGCCAGACGAAGCCGTGGAAGCCGCCGTCGGCGACTGCGCTGCTGCCCACCACCTCGCCGCGATCGTTCATCGCGGTGGCTAATACTCCAGCAGGATTTCGTAGCTTGACCTGGGGAAACGTCGAGCGGTGGGAGTGTAGCGGGCGGGAAGTCGTCACGGACGGCTTCTGCCCACACGCCCCTCGAAGGAGTGCCCACGACGGCAAGGTCGCCCCGGGCCTGGGAAGCCTCGGGTCGTGATCACCGAACAGGCAGCCGAGACCTGGGACCGCGACCTGGACCACCTCTTCACCACCATCGGGCACCACTTCGGCCGCGTCGAACCACGCCGCCGCATGCGGGACTACGTGCGCGCACTGCTCGCCCCAGTGGCCCGCAAGAACAGCTGGGTGCGCCACGAGGCGCTGTGTGACCGAGTGGAGGTGTGAGACCTCTGCCGCCGGGCCGTCGCAGCGGCCGGGTAGAAGCTGAGGGCAGTCTGAGCCGGGGAACGCCGGTGAGGATGGAAAGCAGCCCTGACAACGCCGGGACGGCGCGGTACTGCCAGACGCGTCGGGTTCGGCAAGCAAGGCCAGAAGGCGTACGAAGAGGAATCCGTGTAAAGCCCCGTAAGTCTTGCACCGGGCTCAAATCTGGCGGATATGGGCCCGGGGTGCAGTGCGTGACCGCTCGCTTCGACAGGGGTGGTCAACTCCGAAGCCGGTCTCCAACTGCCGGTGGGGAGGCCACGCTGAAGGTCTGCGGCGTAGGCGTGGTGATGCTGCCGGGGTAGTAGCGGGACGCCGACCTGGCCGATCGGCACATGGTGAACGTGGGAACCGCCTGCGGTCGCCCCCGCTTTCTGGGCATCCGGTCCGGAGATCGAGGGCAGGCCCGTTGCCGGCTGAGGGCCGCAGGTGGGGCGGAGGCCCCGTAGTAGTCCGAGCGGAGGAAAGCTCCGTGCATGGCGAAGGGGGCCAGCAAGTCGGCAGGGAGGATGCTGCAATGCCGGGAGGCCGCTGGTGAATACCGACGCGCTGGAGTTCGCGCTGCTCAAGGCCGAGCGCCGGGTACTGGAGATGCAGACCAAGCTGCACTGTTGGGCGACCGACGATCGTGATCGCCGGTTTGATGACCTGTTCAATCTCGTTGTCGATCCCGCGTTCTTGCTCATCGCGTGGGATCGGGTGAGGAGAAACAGGGGCGCCCGCTCGGCCGGAGTGGACGGGCAGACCGCTCGCTCCGTAGAGGACGGGCAAGGGGTTGAGGTCTTCCTCAACGAGGTGCGGTCCGATCTGAAGGACCGTGGTTTCCGCCCGCTTCCCGTGCGGGAACGGATGATCCCCAAGCCGGGGACGGCCAAGCGCCGTCGGCTGGGGATCCCCACCGTGCGGGACCGGGTGGTCCAGGCATCCCTGAAGCTGGTGCTGGAGCCGATGCCCCAGACGCCGGGCTCATGACGCGCTCGCCGAGGCACACCACTTCGCCAAGAGCTCTTATGAGTGGATGGTGGAGGGGGATATCGAGGCGTGTTTCGACTCGATCGACCACACGGCTCTGATGGGCCGGGTGCGCCGCCGAGTCGGGGACCGGCGCGTTCTTGACCTGGTGAAGGCGTTCTTGAAGGCGGGCATCCTCAGCGAGGGCGGCCAGTCCAGGGACACCGACACCGGCACTCCGCAGGGCGGGATCCTCTCGCCGCTGCTGGCCAACATCGCCCTGTCTGTTCTCGATAAGTTCATCGCGGCCAGTCCGGGCGGGCCGAACTTCACGCAGGGCCAGCGGGCCCGGCGACGTCGCCAGAACCTCGCCAACTACCGGCTCTTCCGGTATGCGGACGATTTTCTGATCGCCGTGACCGGGACCCGTGAGCAGGCTGAGGACATACGCACCCAGGCGGCGGAAGTACTCGCACCGATGGGACTGCGTCTGTCGGTGGAGAAGACAGCCATCACCCATATCGACGAGGGGCTGGACTTCCTGGGGTGGCGCCTCCAGCGTCACCGCAAACGCGGGACCCAGAAGCACTACGTCTACCTCTACCCCTCCAAGAAGGCCCTCCAAGCCGTCAAGGAGAAGGTCAAGACGCTGTGCCGACAGGACACGAACCTGCCGCTGGCAGTCGTGCTGCACCAGCTCAACCCGGTGCTGCGGGGCTGGACGGCGTACTTCCGGCACGGGGTGTCGTCCGCGACCTTCCAATACCTGTCGGCCTTCACCTGGCGCCAGGTCTTCGGATGGCTGCGGCGCAAACACCGCCGGTCCAACTGGAAGAACCTGCGCCGCCGCTACAGCGCGGGCCGATGGTGGCCCGCCGACGACGAGGTGACCTTGTTCAAGTGCGCGAAGGTGCGGACCCACCGCTACCTCTACCGCGGCAACAAGATCCCCTCGCCCTGGCCCAACGGGACCACGACGGCAGCGGCCGTCTGAGAGGACTTGTGGAGAGCCGGATGCCTGGAAATCGGGCACGTCCGGTTCGGGAGGCGGGCCGGGGAAACCCACCGACGGCAACGACGGCAGGGCGCCCCGGTCCGACCTCACCAACTTGCCGAACACGCCGGCCACGCCACCCCGGACGGACTGCAGCACCTGCTCTCCCGAGCCCGCTGGAACCCCGACGACATCCGCGACGACCTGCAGACCTACATCGCCGAACACCTCGGCCGCCCCGACGGGGTACTGATCATCGACGACACTGGGTTCCTGAAGAAGGGCACTACCTCCGCCGGAGTCCAACGGCAGTACTCCGGAACCGCCGGGGCCCGTATTTCAATAAGTGCTCGGGAGAGGGGCGTTGGTGGGAGTCTGAGACATGACCCCGTGTCTGTCAGGCCGCGTTGCCGCTGGTGCTCTGCGGACCAAGTTCGATCAGATCCTGCCGCACTTCGATGAGCGCCGCCGTCGGTTGTACCTGGCCAGTGAGGCGACGGCCCTCGGCCGTGGCGGGATCGTCCGGGTCGCCGCCGCCTCCGGCACCAGCACTGCAACCATCGCGCGAGGTATGGCCGAGTTAGCCGGTTGCTCCTCACCGACCCTGCGGGTCCGGGCTCCAGGTGCGGGCCGCAAGCGGCTGACAGACACCGATCCTGGCCTGCTGCCCGCGCTGGAGTCGCTGATCGAGCCGCACACCAGAGGCGACCCCGTCTCCCCGTTGCGGTGGACCACGCTGTCGTTACGGGCCCTGGCCTCGACCCTCATCGCACAGGGCCACCCGGTCAGCGCTTCAACCGTCGGACACCTGCTGCACACCCTGGGCTACAGCCTGCAGGGAACCGCGAAGACAACAGAGGGCATCAGCCATCCGGACCGCGATGCCCAGTTCACCCACCTGAATGCCACCGCCGCCGCGTTCCTCAACGACGCCCAGCCGGTGATCAGCGTCGACACCAAGGCCAAGGAATGGCTCGGCAACCGAGACCGGCCCGGTCGAACATGGCGTCCGGGCAAGAACGCGATCAAGGTGGACTGCCACACGTTCACCACCAACGAGCAGCCCATGGCGATCCCCTACGGGATCTACGACATTGCCAACAACAGCGGATGGGTCAACGTCGGCACCGACCACGACACTGCCGAGTTCGCGGTGGAGTCCATCCGACGCTGGTGGCAGCACCACGGACGGGCGGACCACCCGAATGCCGGCAGGCTCCTGATCACCGCCGACTCCGGCGGCTCCAACGACCCCCGCCGCTGGACCTGGAAAAGCAACCTTGCCGCCTTCGCACGAGAGAGCGGCCTAGAGATCACGGTCTGTCACCTACCGCCGGGGACTTCGAAGTGGAACAAGATAGAGGTGCGCCACGAGGCGCCACTGTTACCGGGCAGAGGTGAAAGACCTCTGCCGCCGGACTGTCGCAGCAGTCCGGTGAAGCTGAGGGCAGCCGATCCGTGGAGACGCACGGGGAGGTAGGAGCAGCCCTGACAACGACGGAGCGCGTCGGTACTTCCAGACGGCGCGGGTCCGGCAAGCAAGACGAGACGCCGTACGAGAGGAACCAGTGCCTGACGTCCCGTAAGTGTTCCACCGGCTCCAATCTGGAGGATATGGGCCGGGTGCAGCGCACGCCGCCTGTCGGGCGGCGACTTCGAAGCCGGTCTCTCTATGCCGGTGAGGAGGCCACGTTGAATGCCTGCGGCGTAGGCGTGGCGATGCTGTCGGGGTAGAGCTGGGCGGCTCGCTCGTCGACCGGAAAGTGGTGAACGTGGGAAGCGTGCTGGAACCGCCTTTCCCGGCTGATATCCAGTCAGCCGGTGGGCAGGCCCGTTGTCGGCTGATGGCTCCCGTACGTGGCGGAGGCCCCGTAGTAGTCCGAGCGCGTTAATGGCGCGCACATGGCGAAGGGGGCCAGCAAGTCAGTGGCCGAAGTGCTGGAAGACCAGGAGGTTTTCGCCGGTGAATACCGACGAACTTGAGGCCGTCACGTATGTGGCGGAGCGACGGGTACTGGAGATCCAGACCAAGCTGCACCGTTGGGCCCGTGATGATCCTCATCGCAGGTTCGATGACCTGTTCAACCTCTGTACCGATCCCGCGTTCCTGCTGGTCGCGTGGGATCGGGTGCGGGGTAACAAAGGTGCGAAAACCGCCGGGGTGGATGGCCGCACCGCGGCGTTCATCGCGGAGCGGACGGGCGTCGGGGAGTTCCTCGGCGGACTGCGGGAGAGCATCAAGGACCGTAGTTTCCGTCCGCTGCCGGTGCGGGAGCGGATGATCCCCAAGGCGGGCGGCAAGTTGCGCCGACTGGGGATCGCCACGATCGCGGACCGGGTGGTGCAGGCATCCTTGAAGCTGGTGCTGGAGCCGATTTTCGAGGCGGATTTCCTGCCGTGTTCCTACGGGTTCCGTCCGAACCGCCGGGCTCATGACGCGGTGGCCGAGGTGCGGTTCTTCACGTCCAAGTCGTATGAGTGGATCGTGGAGGGCGATATCAAAGCCTGCTTCGACGAGATTTCACACTCCGCTCTGATAGACCGGGTGCGCAAGCGCGTCGGAGACAAACGTGTCCTGACCTTGGTGAAGGCGTTCTTGAAGTCGGGAATCCTCGGTGAGGACCGGGTACTTCGAGAGACCACCGCCGGTACCCCACAGGGTTCGATTCTCTCGCCGTTGATGAGCAACGTGGCGCTGTCGGTCCTGGACGAGCACATCGCCCAGTCTCCGGGAGGCCCGAGGTCTACGCCTTGGGCGCGGACCAAGCGGCTTCGTCAAGGTCTCCCCAACTACCGGCTTGCCCGGTACGCGGACGACTGGTGCCTAATGATCAAGGGCACCAAGGACGACGCCGAAGCTCTGCGCGAGGAGATCGCGGAGGTGTTGTCCACGATGGGCTTGCGCCTGTCCGTGGAGAAGACCCTGATCACCCACATCGACGAGGGACTGGACTTCCTCGGGTGGCGCATCCAGCGCCACCGCCAGCGCGGATCCAGTCGCAGCTACGTCTACACCTACCCCTCGCGCAAGGCCCTGACGGCCGCGATGGGCAAGGTCAAGGCGGTACGCCGCAGAACGGCCACCGGCCTGCCACTGGACGAACTGCTCATCCAGATCAACCGGATGCTGTTCGGCTGGTGCATGTACTTCCGCCCCGGGGTGTCCAGCGCAACCTTCCAGTACCTGAGCTCGTACACGTGGAGCCAGGTCATGAAGTGGCTGCGTCGCAAACACCTCCGGATCAACAGGAAGGATCTCCGCCGTCTTTACTGCGGCGGCGGATGGTGGCCAGCAGGGGAGGAACGGACACTGTTCGATCCCGGCAAGGTACGCACGACGCGCTACCGATACCGGGGAACGGTCATACCTTCCCCCTGGCCGACCACCAGATGAAGATCAACAGGGGCAGTGAGACGGGACTTGTGGAGCGCCCGGTGCCATGAGAGTGGCACGCCGGGTGCGGGAAGAGGCCCGAAGAAACGGCTCGCTCGAAAGACGAGACCGCGCTTCGGGCCTACTTCACCACCGGATGTTCTGTCACATCACCGCGAACTGGCGGGGACGGCCGCTGACCAGCTACCAGGTCGTCCTTGAGACCATCGCCGCCACGACAACCAAGACCGGCCTGACCGTCGGGGCCGAACTGGACACAGGCAGCTACGACCTCGGCATCAGCGTCACATCCGCCTAGTTTCACGCCCTTCCGATCACACCCAACACCTTCCACGGTGACTGGAACTACACACTGTCTCCCGTTCCACCGCGAGCGCCAGACGCGCCGGCCACGACACACCGGACCGACCCGGCCCTGACCGCGATGCTCACGGATCCGGCCCTGACCGGCATGTCCCGAACCGCCTTCGAGTATTTGGTGGCGGTCTCGGAGCCTTTCTGGGACGCCTTGGCCGAGGCAGCATTCCAGCGACGCTTCCACCGCCCGCGCAGCTATTGCCACCCCCAGACCAGCAGCGTGGACCACACCCACCGGCTCCTGGCAGCCATCCTGCGCCGCCGCAGAGCGGTGACCATGACGTTCCTGGCCCAACTACTCGGCGTCAAGCGCACCAACCTGTCCATCCGGTACCAGGACGCAAAACGGCTCCTGGACCTGCACCGGATCCTCGTTACGCCGATACCCGGATCGCCCGCCCGCACGTTGGAACAGCTGCACGCCCGAACAACCCTCGCGGAAACCGTCGCTGACAGTGAGCCGTTTCAGAGTGGCCACTGATCGGGTGACGCCGATGGTGTGCGCAACGCACGAGGC